>JAJZRG010000055.1 GCA_021802825.1 Chloroflexota bacterium | reverse complement strand
ATAGAACATGCGTACTGGTCGGGGCGAGAGGGATAGCACCTCCCATACCGACCTCAGGGTCCGGAGGATCCGTCTGGCGCCGGAACAGGCACCAGCGGCAGAGGAGCGCTGGCCAGCGGGAGCGCACGACGACCCGTGGCTCGCCGCATCTCCGCGACGTGACAAGGAAGCCTTGATCATTTCTTGAGCAGGGGGCGCCCATGGGCTTGAGCCTCGCCTGTGACAGTCTCGGTGTGCCCAAGCAGCGGCACTGGCAGATACGGAGATAACGAAGATGATGGGATACGGCACCGGGCTGGGGCTCGGCTTCGGGATCGGCGGGTGGCTGATGATGCTCGGCGGGGTCGCCGTGGTCGTCGGTCTCGTGCTTGTGGTCGCCTGGGCCGTCGGGCACGCCGGCGGCCCCTCGGCAGCCACGGGCGCCCCCGCCCAGACGTTGACGGCCCCCTCCGCGGCACAGCCCGCCCCGGACCCTGTGGAGATTCTCCGCGTCCGGCTCGCCCGCGGCGAGATCACGGCCGACGAGTTCGCCGCCACGAAGCAGGCCCTGGAGACTGGGCGATGAGCGCCCGTCTCGGGATCGCAGGAGCCGTGCTCGCAGTTGCGGGCGCGGTGATGATCGGCGCGGGATCCCTCGTCGGCGGCGGCACGGAGTTCGGGGTGTCGATGATGGGCGCCGGCGCCACCGGCATGATGGGCGTGGGCGGCGCTGGCGGAAGCGGAATGATGGGGGGCGTCGGCAGCACCGGCATGATGGGCGGCTTCGGGACGCAGTCGGCGCCCGGTCCTGGCGAGTCTGGCTTCGTGGTCGGCACCGCGGCGGCGCCGCGCGTCGTCCGCGTCATCGCCGGCCCGGGGTACGCGTTCAGCCCGTCCACCATCACGGTCGCCAAGGGCGAGACCGTGACATTCGCGGTCACCTCGATGGGCGGCCTGACGCACGAGTTCATGGTCGGCCCGGCCGACGCGGTCGCCGCGGACCAGGCCGGCACGCCCGAGGCAGCCGACATCGGGATGATGCAGACCAAGTCCGTCACCTACACATTCGACGGTTCAGGACCGTACGCCTTCGCCTGCCACGCGCCTGGCCACTACGAGGCCGGGATGCGGGGCGCCATCGCAGTCGTCGGCTGACCGCTACGATCGCGCCATGGACCCGCACGACCGCCCGCCGCGCGTCCTCGTCGTCGACGACGAGCCGCCGATCCGCGCGGTCGTGCGCGGCTTCCTCGAGCGTGACGGGCTCGACGTGACCGAGGCGGAGGATGGGCCGACTGCTGTCGCGGCGGCCCGCAAGCTCGAACCCGACGTCATCGTTCTCGATGTGATGCTGCCGGGGTTCGACGGCCTCGAGGTGCTGCGGCAGGTCCGAGGGTTCTCCGACCCGATGGTCGTCCTGCTCACGGCCCGCACGGAGGAGGTGGACCGGATCGTCGGGTTAAGAGTTGGCGCGGACGACTACGTCACGAAGCCCTTCTCGGCGGCCGAGCTTGCCGCCCGTGTGGGGGCCCTCCTCAGGCGCCGCAGGCAGTTGCCCCGTACGGAGCCGGGCGCGCACGCCGGGCTGGCGGTGGACGAGGCGCGGCGTCTGGTCACGGTCGACGGCGCCCGCATCGAGCTCACGGCCACGGAGTTCGGTGTCCTGGTGGCGCTCGCCAGAGACCCGGGCGTCGTCCTGACGCGCCAGCAGCTGCTCGACCAAGCGTGGGGCGAGGAGTGGCTCGGCGGCGAGCGCTCGCTCGAGGTCCATGTTGCCAACTTGCGCAGGAAGCTCGGCGACGACCCATCCGGGCCGCGGTTCGTCGAGACCGTCCGCGGCGTCGGCTACCGGCTAAGGGCCCCCGCGCGATGAGCGGACCCGACCTGGGCCGACTCCGCTGGCGGCTGCTCGCCGCCAACCTCTCCGTGGCCGGGGCCGGCGTGACGGCGGCGGTCGCCGGGGTCTGGCTGGCCGCCCCGAGGGCGTTCGAAGACGCGATGGGACAGAACGGCATGATGGGCGGGTCGGTCGGCATGATGGGCGGCGGCACGTCGGGGATGATGGACCCGCTGCTCCGGTCGGCGTTCGGCGACGCGGTCGGCGCGGCGATCTGGCTGGGGCTCGCCGCGGCCGTCATCGTTGCCGTGGTCGCGTCCGTCCTCCTGGCCACGCGCATCTCCCGGCCCATCGACGAGCTCGCGGCCGCCAGCCGGCGCGTGGCCGCCGGCGACTACACGCGCCCGGTCCCGGTTGCGGGCGGCGAGCTCGGCGACCTCGCCGCCTCCTTCAACGGGATGGCCGCGGAGCTCGCGGCCGAGGAGCAGCGCCGCCGCGACCTGATCGGCGACGTGGCCCACGAGCTGCGCACACCGATCGCCTCGGCCCGCGGTTACATCGAGGGCCTGGAGGCCGGCGTGTTCGAGCCCGGGCCGGAGGCCTGGCGCGTCCTCGGCGAGCAGACCGGCCGCCTCGAGCGGCTCGTGGACGACCTCGCGACGCTCTGGCGCGCCGAGTCGCGCGAGCTCCGCCTGGAGCTCGCGCCGGTGGACGGGGCGGCCGCGCTCGAGGCGGCCCGGGCGCGGCACCAGGCCGCCGCCGCCGCCCGGTCGATCACCATCTTGACGCACCACGCCCCCCTGCGGCTGGTCGCCGACCCGGTGCGCCTCGCGCAGGTGCTCGACAACCTCGTCGGCAACGCATTGCGGTACGGGCGCGATGGCGGCTCGGTCTCGCTGGGGCTAGCCGCCGCGGGCCGCGAGGCGGTCCTGACCGTGCGCGACGACGGGCCCGGCATTGCCCCCGCCGACCTGCTCCGCGTCTTCGACCGCCTCTACCGCGCGGACCCGTCGCGCTCGCGCGACAGCGGGGGCAGCGGCCTTGGCCTCACGATCACCAAGTCGCTCGCCGAGGCCATGGGCGGGTCGGTCGCGGCAGAGAGCCCCGGCCGCGGCCTCGGTGCCACATTCACGGTCAGGCTGCCGCTGGCCTGACCCGGCCCTGCGCCCTGCACGGCGTTCTCCGCGTCGCTGGCGTTGCCAAGGACATGGTGGCGGGCGCGGGCGACAGGCACGCGGGCGCGCTCCTCCAGGGCAGAGAAGGCCTGGCCGTCGCCGTCGAGAAGAGAGCGCACGGCCAGCTCGTCACGGACGACGGAGGCGTTGTGTTCCACTGTCGCGGTGCGGGGCCTGGAATGGCGCGGCTCTTCCGCCCGGGGCTGCTCGGTGGCATCGTCGCGACGTGGGACGCTTCATCGCGTGCCCATCGCTGGGCCGCCCTGAGGGTTGCCTCACGGCTGCGGCGCGCCCGTTCTCCGCCCTCGGCAACCGTCAGCCGAGGCCCATGCCGCCGTGGCTAGCGTCGTGGCCGGAGCCCCTGTCCGGGCACGGCGTCTCGACGTGGTGCGTCGTCGTCGAGTGCGACCGGTGCGGGGCCGGCGTCGCGGCCGGGTGTGCGTCGGGGCGGCGTGCGGCATCGCGGTGGGGGCCGCGGCGGACGCGGCGTGACTGCGCCCGGCCTCCTGGGACACGACGGCGCGGAGCGCCGAGCGCCGAGCGCCGAGCGCCGAGCGCCCCGGATGCGACCAGGGCCGCTGCGGCAATGGAGCGGGCGACGACGTGGGCGATGGCTGTGGCGAGCATATCCGACCGGAAATTCTGGTTGCGTTGGAACGCCGCGCCCTTCTTGACCGGATCTTGACCAGTCGCTTCGGCCGAGGGCGGTAGACTGCGCGAATGGCGACTTGGCTCGAGTTCCGGTGTAGGTGTGCGCGGCGGCTGTGCTGCGCAGAGACCACGACCTCGGACTCCTGACGACCTAGTCTCGCCGCCGTCCGACGTCGGCCGGCCTGAGGCCACGACCCTAGGCCCTCATTCCTGAGCAGCGCACGCCGCGCCCCATGCTGTCGCACGCCTCGTGCCCTTGTCTCAGGAGTGGAGACCCCATGACGCTTGCACCGTTCGCACCTCCCGGCCCTCAGCTCTTGGCCGCTCCCGCCGCCTGCTGCTTAACCCACCAGAACGACGCCCGACAGCTCGCGCGCGTCGTGGCCGCCGCGGTGCTCCCGGGCACCGTCCTCGAGATCGGGTCGGGGTCCGGCGCCGTTGCCATAAGGCTGCTCCATCTCCGAGCCGACCTGCGAGTCGTGGGAGTCGAGGTGTCATCAACGGCGGCCGGCGAGTCTCTCCGGCGCGCGACGGCAATGGGCCTCGGCGACCGCCTCCATGTCATCCGCGGCGACGCTCTCGTCGTCCGTCTGCCCGCGGCGCCGTCCCTGGTCGCCAATCCGCCGATGCTGCCGACTGAGAGGTGGTTCGAGGCACCTGCCAAGTCACCGCAACGCGAGGGCTTCGCGGCAGCCTTGGTCCGTCGATTCGGCGCCTTGGAGTCGACAGCCGACATCTGGATCCACCTATTTGACTTCCACGGGATCGACCGCTCCTACGGCTGGGGAACGCCGATCGCGCAGGTGGCAGCCGAGCTCGGTTTCGAGCTGAGCCTCCCGCACCATGGCTGGCGCGCGATCGGCCCGACCAGCCGCGTCCGAGACGCCCTGCCGCAGCTCGCCCGACTCTTCCCAGAGGCAGACGCCCAAGTTGATGGCGCGCCGGCTCGCCTGGGCGAACTGGGGCACGTCGATGCGCGCCCGCTGCTGATCCCCCACTCGGTCGTCCGCCTCCACAGGGCGACGGCCGCTAACGGAGTTCTTCGATGACCGCCATCGCGACACCCACCGCCGTGAGCGGCATCAGCTATGCCGATTCCGTGCTCGACCTCGTCGGCCGCACGCCGCTCGTCCGGCTGTCGCGGGTCACTCGGGACCTCGGCCCGGCCGAGGCGCAGCCGCTGCTCCTCGCCAAGCTCGAGATGCTCAACCCGGGAGGGTCCGTGAAGGACCGGATCGGGCTGCCGATGATCGAGGCGGCCGAGCGGGCCGGGCTCCTGCGCCCGGGCGGGGTCATCGTGGAGCCCACCTCGGGCAACACCGGCCACGGCCTCGCGATCGCGGCCGCCCTCAAGGGCTACCGGTGCATCTTCGTCATGGCCGACAAGCAATCCGAGGAGAAGCGGTCGCTGCTTCGCGCGTATGGCGCCGAGGTCGTGGTCTGCCCGACCGACGTGCCCCCGGAATCGCCCGACAGCTACTACACCGTGGCTCGGCGTCTCGTGGAGGACACGCCCGGCGCCTTCAGCCCGGGCCAGTACTGGAACCAGGAGAACCCAGCTGCACACGAGCGGACAACCGGCCCAGAGCTCTGGGAGCAGACCGCGGGCCGGATCACCCACCTGGTGGCCGCAGCCGGAACGGGCGGGACCATCAGCGGGACAGGCCGCTTCCTCAAGGGCCGGAATCCGGCCGTCGAGGTGGTCGGAGCGGACCCAGAGGGGTCCGTGCTCTCCGGGGATACGGCGCGGGGCTACCTGACAGAGGGCGTGGGGGAGGACTTCCTCCCGGGAACGTTTGACCCCGCGGTGGTCGACCGGTGGGTCCGCGTGCCTGACCGCGACGCGTTCCACGCGGCCCGGAGGCTCACTCGGGAGGAGGGGATCCTGGCGGGTGGGTCGGCTGGAACCGCGCTGGCTGCAGCGCGGGTCCTCGTCCGCGAGCTCACCCAGCAGGGCCGACGTGGGGCGGTCGTGGTGGTCGTCCTACCCGATACCGGCCGCAATTACCTCACCAAGTTCTACGATGACGCGTGGCTCGAGGAGCGGGGCCTGCTCGGCGAGTCGGATGGCCCCGCGGGACCTCGTTTCGTGGGCTAGGGGCCAGGGGGCCGGAGGCGGCGCTGGCACCTGGCCCACGCGGGCCCTATCGTCTGCCTACATCTGGGCGACGTAGCCCTCGGCGAGGAACGTGACCGGGTCGTCTCCGAACTCGAGGTAGCAGCCCTTGCCGCAGAAGACGAACTCACGTCCTTCGTGGTCGCGGGCCAGGCCTTTCTTCCGGGCCTCCGCGGCGTCGACGGTCATGCCGCACACGGGGTCCTCGTTGGGGGCGATCGTGCGGTGCTCGGCCATGTCGTCCTCCTTACTCAGTGGGCCGGGGCCGCCTCCGCGACCTCGCAGATGCCTTCGGGAACGGCCTGCGAAGCTGCGGCCTTCTCGGCGTCGAGCGCGGCCTTGATGTCTGGATACGCCTCGGAAAGGCAGCACGAGCAGCTCTCGTACCAACGGCGCATGCCGTCGTCGATGACGACCTGGCCTGCGGGCGCGAGCGACGGCCCCGAGGCGGCGGCCTCCGCGTTCGCGATGTAGTCGGCCGGGTCCTCGACGAACGACCGGCGGCAGCCGCGGCCGCAGAAGGCCCAGGTCCTGCCCTCGTGCTCGAGGAGCAGGCCGGCGGCCTCGGCCTTGGCGGTGTCCACGGCCATGCCGCAGACCGGGTCGATCAGGGTGGCGGGGCGGGCTTCCTGCATGTGGGGTCTCCTTTCAGCCATAGGCTCTGATGCGGTGTGCGACCTGCCGCATCACTGAACGGTGATCTGAGCCCGCATCCCGGCGGCGAAGTGGCCCGTGACGTGGCAGCCGGCGAGCGTGAGGCCCGCTTTGTCGAAGGTCATGGTGAGCTCCTTGGTGGCGCCGGGCTGGACCCCGATCGCGGTCGGCTCGTCCTTGGGCATCGACATGCCTCCGCCCGCCATCATCTCCTGATCGTGAGCATCCTGGAAGGCCTGGTCGCCGACCACAAACTCGTGGAGGATCGTGCCCTTGTTCGTGACCACGAACGTGATGGGCTTTCCCACAGGGACCGTCATCCCGGCTGGCTCGATGCGGAGCGAGTCGCTGAGCGTGACCTCGATCCGGGTCACCGGGGCCACCGACGCCGGGCTGGCCGGGGTTATCGGCACCGACGCGCTCGGCTGTGCGGGGACTGGGGTGCCCGGCGACGAGCAGGCGGCGGCGAGTACGGCGACCACGGCGAGGGGCGCGAGGCGAATGGGACGCATGTGGACTCCTGTGGAACTTGGAACTGGCGGATATCGGGTCAGTACGCGGCGCGGGCCGCTTGGGCGACGGGCGCCGGGGAGCTGGCGACCGGGCGCACCCGGAAGCGGCGGAGGCGCAGGGCGTTGGACACGACCGTGACCGACGAGAGGGCCATCGCCGCTGCCGCGAAGATCGGGTCGAGCAGCATCCCGTTGATGGGGTACAGCACGCCCATCGCGACTGGGATCAGGATCACGTTGTAGCCGAACGCCCAGAACAGGTTCTGGCGGATGTTGCGCATGGTGGCTCGCGAGAGGCTGATCGCAGTGACAAGCCCGCGCAGGTCGCCGGACATCAGCGTGACGCCGGCCGACTCCATCGCGACGTCCGTCCCCGTGCCCATGGCCACGCCGACGTCGGCCGACGCGAGAGCGGGGGCGTCGTTGACGCCGTCGCCGACCATCGCCACGACCTTGCCCTCGGCCTGGAGGCTCTTGACGGCGGCGGCCTTGCCGTCGGGGCGGACGTCGGCGACCACGGTGTCGATGCCGGCGGTGCGGGCGATCGCCTCGGCCGTGCGGCGGTTGTCGCCCGTGAGCATCGCCACGCTGATGCCGAGCTTGTGGAGCGAGGCGACCGCCTCGACCGAGCCCGCCTTGAGCGTGTCGGCGATGGCGATGATCGCGGCCGCCCTGCCGTCGACGGCCGCGAAGACGGGGGTCTTGCCCTCGCCCGCAAGCGAGTCGGCCGCGGCCGTCAGGCCCGACACGTCCACGCCGACGGACTCGAGGTACCCCGGGCGGCCGACGATGACCTGGCGGCCCGAGACGGTGGCCGACACGCCGCCGCCGGCGACGGAGAGGAAGTCGGAGGCCTCGGCCAGCTCCATGCGACGGGTTTCGGAGGCCTCGCGCACGATCGCGTCCGCGAGCGGGTGCTCGGAGCCGCGCTCCGCGGCGGCGACCAGAGCGAGGATGGCCTCGTCCGACAGGTCGGTGTCGCCTCGCACGATGTCGGTCACGCGGGGCTTGCCCTCGGTCAGGGTGCCGGTCTTGTCGAGGACGACCGCCTTGACGGCGCCGAGGCGCTCGAGGGCCTCCGCGTTGCGGAACAGGATCCCGTTCTCGGCGCCCTTGCCCGTGCCGACCATGATCGAGGTCGGGGTGGCGAGCCCGAGCGCGCACGGGCAGGCGATGATCAGGACGGCCACCGTGTTGAGCAGCGCCATGTTGAACGCCGGCTGCGGGCCGAAGAAGAACCAGATCACGAAGGTCAGCGCCGCCAGGCCGAGCACCATCGGCACGAAGTAGCCGGTGACGACGTCGGCGAGGCGCTGGATCGGGGCGCGCGAGCCCTGGGCCTCGGACACGAGGCGGATGATCTTGGCGAGCACGGTGTCGGCGCCGATCCGCGTCGCGCGGAACGTGAGGGTGCCGGTGGTGTTGAGCGTGCCGCCGACCACGAGGTCCTCGACGCGCTTGGCGACCGGCAGGCTCTCGCCGGTGATCATCGACTCGTCGACACCGGACGCGCCCTCGACCACGACGCCGTCCACGGCGACCGTCTCGCCGGGGCGGACGCGGACCAGGTCGCCGACTCGGACCTGCGCGATCTCGACGTCGGCCTCGACGCCGTCGCGGATGACGCGGGCGGTTCGCGGGGCGAGGTTGATGAGCTTGCGGATGGCGTCCGAGGTGTGGCTCCGGGCGCGCGCCTCGAGGTACCGGCCGAGCAGGATCAGCGTGATGATCGCGGCGCTCGTGTCGAAGTACATGGGCAGCGCGCCGCCGTCCATCCCGAGCCCCGCGGCCTCGAAGAAGCCGGGGAAGAGGATGGTCGCGACGCTGTAGAAGTACGCCGCGGACGTGCCGACCGCGATGAGCGTGTTCATGTCCGCGCTCTTGTGGCGAAGGGCCTTCCACGCCCCCTTGTAGAAGATCGACCCGGCCCAGAACTGGACCGGCGTCGCGAGCGCGAGCTGGAACCACGGGTTGGTGAAGATCGCGGGGATGCCAGGGAGGACCGTCATCCTCGCGAGTCCGACGATCAGGGGGAGCGTCAGGACGGCGGAGACCGTCAGGCGCCGGCGCAGGTCGGCGGCGTGCCTGGCGGCCGCCTCGTCCCGCTCGGCCTTGGCCGCTGCCGCCTCGGCGACGTCCGCCTCGTGCTCCGCGGTCGCCGCCTGCTCGACGCGCGCGACGTAGCCCGCGGCGTCCACGGCGGCGACGAGCCCGGCGACGTCGACCTTGGCGGGGTCGTAGCGGACGGTCGCGGACTCAGACGCGAGGTTGACGTTGGCCTCCTCGACGCCGTCCACCTTGTTGAGGAACCGGGTGATCCGGTTCACGCACGAGGCGCAGGTCATCCCCTCGACGGGGAACGACACGATCTCGATGGGGGCGGCGGCGGGGGTGGTCATCGTGGGCTCCGTGATACTCCTGGGGAGTATTGTGGCAGGCGCGTCAAACGCGGGGGGGTGGGTTGGATGGGTTGGGTCAGCTCGAGGCGCCGGCGGGCACGACGGCGATCTGGCCGTAGTACATGCCCATCGCGCAGGTGTACTGGAGGGTGCCGGCCGGGAGGGCGGGCAGGTCGATCACATTGTCGCCCCCCTTGAGGACGACCTCGATGTTGAGGCTGGGCACGACGATGTACGCCGAGCAGCCGTACTGCGAGCGCGAGTCGACGTGCCACTTGGTGGGGACGCCGGCCTTGATCGTGGCGTCCCCGGGCCCGTACCCGGACTCGTCCTGGTAGGTGCGCAGCTCTTGGACCGTCGCGGCCGCCGGTTCCGGGGTGGCCGCCACGGCACCTGCGGCGAGCGCCTCGTCGAGCGGGTCGCTCGACGACGGCGCCGGCGACGGGGCGGGGGTCGAAACGGCCGCCGCGGCGGGGGAGGGCTTCGCCGCGCTCGGGGTGCCGGGCGAGGCCGTCGCCGGCTTGGGCGCGACGGTGATCTGAGCCGAGTACATGCCCATCGCGCAGGTGTAGCGCAGGACGCCGACCGGCAGCGCCGGCAGCTTGAAGGTGTTCGGGCCCTTCTCGAGGCGTGCCCGGATGTCCACGCCGGGGGCGAACAGCGAGGCAGCGCACGTGCTGGTGTTCGAGGACACGATCGTCCACTCGACCGGGTACCCGGCGTAGATGGTCACGTTCGAGGGGCTGTACCCGTTGACGTCCTGACGCGTGGTGATCCGCTCCACGCCGTCCGCGCCGATGATCGACGGGTCGACGCTCGCCGCGACCGCCGTGCCGACGATCGACGGGAGGCTGAACCCCGAGAGCCGGAGGCCGGCGCTGCCGTTCAGGATCGCGAACCCGATGACCACCACGCCCACGAGGCGGAGCAGGGTCGGCTTGGCGCGCGAGGGGACGACGAGCGGGAGGCCCGCGAGGGCGAAGAGCCCGGGCGCCGTCCCGATCGCGAAGGCCCCGAGCAGGGCGGCCGCGTACACCGGTGAGCCGGTGGAGAGGGCGAAGATCTGGATGGCCTGGGTGAAGCCGCAGGGGAGGAAGAAGGTGAGGGCGCCGAGCGTCGCCGCCCGGGTGTCGGAGTAGGCGGTCGGGGCGCCGCCGTCGCCGGCGAGCCCGAGCTTCCGGCCGAGGCCCATTGGGAGGGTCGGCGACCAGCCGGCGAGGCGAGGCGACAGGCCGGTCAGCCGAGTGCCGAGGAGGAGCATCACGAGCCCGACGCTGATCATCAGGATGGCCGTGAGCTGCGGCGGCATGGCGATCGACGCGCCGAGGGCGCCCAGCAGGGCGCCGAAGAAGGTGTAGCCGGCGATCCGCCCCCCGACGAGCACGAGCGCCGGTCGCATCTGCGCGGCCTTGCCGGTGCCGTCGGGGCGGCTCGCCTGGTAGGCGGCCGACATCCCGAGGACGAGCCCGCCGACGAGCGCCATGCAGGTGGACACGCCGGCCGCGAGGCCCAGCAGGACCGCCACGACGATTCCGCCCTTGCTGATGTCGCCGGCCGCGCCCGCGAGGTCGCCGAGCCCGGAGAGCTGCGCTGCGATCGCCAGCCCGAGGATGATGACGGCGCCGGCGCCCGCGGTTCCCCAGATGATGGGGTCTCGGACGAGCCAGGGCGTCCGGCCGATCTCGTACCCGGCCTTGTTGATGGCCTGCTCGATCTTCGCCGCCTGGACCGGAGAGGAGCACTCGACCGTGACCTGGCCCTTCACCGCCGAGGCGCTGACGTGCTCGACACCTGGCAGTCGGCCGACGAACTTGCTGATCCGAACCTCGCAGGAGCGGCAGGTCATGCCCATGACCGGGAACGTCATCGAGACGGTCCCCGCGCTCGTCACCGTGGACTTCGGCGTGGCGGGGGCCGCCCGGAGGCCCATGCGGATCTCGCGCAGCTCGACGGCGCGTCGGTGCAGCTCCACGGCCGGGTCGAGCTCCGGCTCTGCCGCGACGGCGGCCGCCGGCTCGGCGGTGCGCGAGGACATGCGCGCCCGTCGGCGCTCCTCGGCGGTGCGGTGGGCGTCGGTGGCGGGGGCCTCGACGCGGGCGTGGGCGGCGCTCAGGGTCTGGGCGCGGGCCCGGCTTCGGCGGCGGGACATCAGGACGCTGGCTCCTCATGGTGGCTGGCCCGGCTCGCCGGGCGATGTCGCAAGGGTGTCCGAATGGACCCGCGAAGGCCATGGAGGGGCGGGCAAGGCTTCGTCAAGAATCGGTCAAGAGCCGCTTCTCTTAGGCTCCTCTCATTCCTGGCTCATGTGCCCGGCTGATGCTGCCCCGGCCCATGCGACTCGGCCCCCGCAGCACGGGCCCGCACACCCGGAGGACGTCATGGGGGACATCCGCCCGATCTCGCACTGCGATCAACGCGAGCCTGCCCCTGGATCGGACATATGCAGCCGAGCGCTACTGCTCTGGCCCAGGCTGGATCGCCGCAAGCTGGCCCGGGCGCGCGGCGACGCGGATCGCGTCGCGCGGATCGTGGGGCGGAGGACGTCGCTGCCCCACGAGGCCATCGTGAAGCTCCTCGAGGGACGCTCCCAGTCCTAGCGGCCCAGAAGCCTCTCAAGCAGGCCGCGATCCGACCCCGCCGGCAGGACCTCGGCCGAAGACAGGTCGGCCTCGTAGCCGGCGGCGGCGACGGCCGCCGCGAGCGCCGCGTCGTCGACGCGGGAGGGCTCGCGGCGGACCGTCGCGGTCTCGTGCCGGAGGTCGACGGACACCTTCGCCACCCCGGGCACCCTGGAGACCGTGCGCACGATCCGGTTCACGCACGACCCGCACGTCATGCCGCGGACCGGGAACCTGACGACTTGCAGCTCGGCGGGCGCGCTCACATCGACACCATCAGGCCGAAGCTCATGGCGATGACCGCGAGCGCGATGCCGGCCTTGATCCAGGGCGAGTTGGCGCGGTTCCACCGGCCGAGCTGGCCGAGCACCCGCTTGTTCGAGACCGCGAGCAGCATCGCGACGAGCGGCACGATGAAGGCGATGTTGTAGAGCGCGAGCAGCGCGATCCCGGTGGCGCCGCCGCCCGAGGCGTGAAGGACGGCCGTGATGGACAGGTACATCGCGCCCGAGCACGGCACGGTGCAGATGCCGACGAGGACGCCGGCGATCAGCATGCCCGCGAGGCCGCCGCGCTCCATCGCCTTCTGCATGCGGGCGTGCGTGCCGCCCGGGGCCATCATCGACGGGCCGACGCCGGGCAGGAAGACGTCCTTGAGCATCCACAGCGCCATGCCGATGGCGATGATCACGGCCACGCGGGAGACGAGGTGGTCGCGGCCGAGCCACCCGAGGAAGCTGACGAGGCCGAGGCCGATGAGGAAGTAGGTCACGAACACGGCGCCCACGTAGAGCGAGCCCGCACCCAAGAGCCGGCGCCGAGCCTCGTTCGTCGGGGTGCCCGATGCGGTCACGGCGTTGACGAGGGTCAGGGTGTAGGTGGCGAACAGCACGAGCAGGGCGAACGCGCACGGGTTGAACCCGTCCGCGAAGCCCGCGGCGAGGACCGCCGGGATCGTGAGGCCGCCGAACGCCGCCGAGTCGAAGGGGAAGGCCAGCACGTAGGCGGAGGCCGTCACGCCGACGACGCCGAGCATCGCGGCGAGGACGACGGCCGGCAGCGGCCAGCCGGCGACCGTGCGGTGCGTCGGGAGCGTGCCGGCGCCCGCGCCCAGCTCGGCGCTCACGCCGCAGCCCCGACCGGGGTGTCCGCGCTCGATGCGGGCTCCACAACGATCTTGCCGTGCATCTGCGGGGCGTCCTTGCCGCCGCAGCACGAGTCGCACCAGACGTCGTACGTGCCGGGCTTGTTCGGCACGGTCCAGGTCACCATCTTGGTGCTCTCTGCGGGCAGCGACTCGGACAGGCCGAGGTCGGGCGAGATCATCGTGTGGACGCCGTTCTTGAGGTGCGGCGCGGCGTCCTGGGTCCACCACTTGAGCGTCACCGTCTGGCCCGCCTTAACGTGGATCTCGCCCGGCGTGAATCCGGCCATCGAAGACTGCACGTCGATGACACCGGACGCCGCGGCGTCTGCCGGTCGGTTGAGGAAGTCGCCGAAGGCGAGGTACCCGCCGACCGCCAGCACGGCCACGACGATCCCCCCGAAGGCGATCCTGCGGAGCCTGTTCATCCGCGCGGCGTGGGCGCGCTCGGCGCGGCGGGCGTCGCGACGGGACACGACCGCCTCGTGGAGCGCCTCGCGCTCCTGCTCCCGCCGCTCGCGGCGCGTGGAGGGCTGGGACTGGTGCTGGGCGTGGTCAGTCATGGCGGGCCTCCTGCCCGTGGCGGGGTTGGCGGGTGGACGCTGCGGGGAGGGGAGGGGCGTCGTCCAGCGCGGCCATCGCGCGCCGGTACTCCTCCTCGCTGATCTCGCCGCGCGCGAAGCGGTCCCGCAGGATCTCCGCGGGGTCGTGGTGGCTGGTGCGGCGCGGCTCGCGGGTCAGGAGCCAGACGACGAGGGCCATCACAAGCGCCCACGCGCCGATCCACACCCACGCATCCGCCCCCATCGGCCAGCCCGTCATGGCGAGTCCTCGAGTCTCCGGTCGGTTATCCGGCCGGTGTGAAAGGAGCATCGGCCCGACCCGGCGGGAAAGCCATGGAGCAACGGACAAGCCTCGGTCAAGACTCGGTCAACGCCACGAGGCGCCGACAACTCTCACCCCTGCTTCACCCCTTGCTCACCGACGCGGCGGCGCCTCGCAGTGCCGATGGCCATGGTTGAAACAGCGCACGGTGGCGGCATTCGCCCTTGGCGCGCTCGGGCGGCACCGCCGCCCGAGCGGCCCGGAACGATCCGAAGAGGCCAGCGCGACGGCCACGACGCACCAGGCGCGGACAGGTTCGGAACGGGCCATGCGCGGAAATTCCCGACGGGCACGGCGCGGTGCCGCTCGGGCGACGCGGCCGGCTGCCGGAAGGCGGTGCTACGGCTTCATGAGCCACGCCGCCACGTAGCCGGCCTGCCCCGCGGGCGCTCTCACCGCGAGCCACGCCCGGTACGACCCGTCCACGGCGCTCCCGGTGACGGTGACCCGGCTGCCTGGCGGTACGGTCGCGAGCGCCGTCGAGGAGACCGTCGGGGCGGACCTGAGGATCGCGGACGTCGTCGGGACCGCGGACCCGCTGAACCTAAGCAGCCACGCAGCGATGTACCCGGACCCGCCGGCTGACGTCCGGACGGGCGCCCATGTCCGACCGCTCGCGTCGCTCGTGAACCCTGCCGTGACGACGACAGTCGTCGCGGCAGAGACGGTCGTCACGGCCGTCGCATCGGTCGATGGCGCAGACCGCACTAGGACCGCCGTCGTCGCAGTCCCGGTCAGCGATGTCACGGGCGCAGCCGTCGCGGGCACGCCGCCGGTCGTGAAGCCGGGGGTCGTCGTCAGGGCACGGTAGAAGCCCGTGCCGGTCCCGTCGGGGTCGAGGTAGTTCGTGTAGCCCGGGCTTCGCTTCGAGGCGAAGGACCGCTCGTGGCCCTGCGCAAGGGGGCTCTTCCGCCAAGAGGCCAGGAAGTTCCGACCGCTGGACAGCGCGAGACGGAGCTCGTAGTCGAGCGGGTGATGGGCATCCGCGATGACAGCACGTGCTCCCGCCCGGATGAATCCGGCGGCGAAGTTGTCCACGCGCTGGCGTGCGATGTCCCAGGAGGGCGCAGGCTTGCCGGGCTCGGAACTGCCCGACGCGTAGCAGAGGTGGTTCAGGAGGACGGTGGCGGTCGGCGCCAGCCGGATCGTGGACGCGATCGACGACTCGCCGTAGTACTTCACGGGGGAGGTGTAGCCGGAGCCGTCGTAGGGGTTGAGCCCGAAGCCGTCCTGGGTCGCGGCGTTGAGGGAGGACGTGTACGGGCTCGGATAGCCGTTCCCGTGGCCGAGGTAGATCAGGACCCTCGCACCCTGCGCCGCGCTCGAGACACGTGACCAGGTGGCGTGGGGGGTGTAGAGCTCGACGACGCTGGCGCCGAGCGAGCGTGCGAGGCTCGCGTAGCCGCGGGCGCGGGAGATGTAGGTGTCGGTGGGTCCGGCCGAGGGGCCGACCACGATCACGACCTTCGGGCTCGCGGCGTCCACGGACGCGGCGGTCCATGCGCTGATGGACGCGGCGACGGCGAGGCCGATGACGACGCGGGCGGCACGCCGCATGCCGCGGACGGCGCGATGGACGACGGGAAGGTGTCCTTGAAGCATCCTGCTCCTCTCTGCCAGAGCACCGCGATCGGGCGGTGACGAAGGGACTGCCGCGATGCGGCGTCGCACGAGAAGACTCCGGCGTCGCGGCCGCGGCCGTGAGTGGCCCCGGCCGAGGACGGATGGGCGTCGCGGAGCCTCCTGCCCCGCTGCACGAGCAAACGGGGTGCGAAGGATGCATAGGGCTGCTTAGAGCAG
Organism: Chloroflexota bacterium; assembly: GCA_021802825.1. Lineage (GTDB taxonomy): Bacteria > Chloroflexota > Limnocylindria > Limnocylindrales > CSP1-4 > CAIXZV01. The sequence continues at coordinate 5,648 of JAJZRG010000055.1, read as the reverse complement.
CCTGAGCGGGCGGTGAGATGTGGCTCTCGCGGCTCGTTGGACGCGTGCCCCCGCCGTCGACCGGCGCGCGCCAACGCGACCGGCGCGGGTCGCCGACGACTCTCACCTCTGTTTCACCTCTTGCTCATCCAGCCGGACGACGCTGGCGGAGGCCCGAGCCGCGGCGTCCTCTGACCGTGTCCGGCGGGTGGCCGCCGAACAGTGCATGAGGTACTGATGCGTCAACAGGCACACCGGATGAACGCCCATGCCCGCCGGCGACGAGCGGCTGCGGCCGTGTTCCTTGGGGCGGTGGCTGCCATCGGGTCGCTGAACGCGGTGGCTGGTCGAGCTCCCTCGACCAGCAGCGTCGTCCCCGAGGCGGCGTTCCAGCAGATCGTGCTCGCCCCCCGCCGAGACGTGGCGTCGTCGCCAGGGGCGGCGGCATCGAGCGCGGACCTGTCGGGAGCCAACGCGGTGCCCCTCGTCCCGACGGTGGCGGCCGTGCCCACGGTTCCCATAGTGGAGTCGGGGGCCGGCACGTCCGGACCGTCCGGACCTGATGTGCAGCCGCGCTCCGGCCAGCCGGTATCGTCGCCCGTCCCTGCCGTGGAGGCCACGCCGCCGCCGGGGCCGACGCACACGGTTCGTGAGGGCGACAGCCTCTGGTCCATCGCCGCGATGCACGGTGTGCCCCTGGCCGTGGTCGCCCGCTGGAACCCCGGCGTCGACCCGGCGAGCCTCAGGATTGGATCCACCGTGCTGGTTCCCGGCGGGCGAGCCGTGGCTCCGGATCCGGCACCGACGCCAAGGCCCAAGCCAACACCCACGCCCACGCCGAAGCCGACACCCAAGCCCACGCCGAGACCGGTGACCTCCGACCATCGGTGGCCCCTCGCGATCCGGGGAGTCGTGACGACGACCTTCTCGAGCCGGCATCCCGGCATCGACATCGCTGCGCCATCCGGTACGGCCATTCGGGCGGTCGCTGCGGGAGTGGTCACGTGGGCGGGCTGGAAGGACAACGGGGGCGGGTTCGTCGTAGTCCTGCGCCATCCCGATGGGATGATCTCGACCTACAACCACGGCAGGAGGGTGCTCGTGTCGGTCGGCCAGCGTGTCGCGGGCGGGCAGCGGATCGCCGAAGTCGGGTCGACTGGCAACTCCACCGGCCCGCACCTCGACGTGCGCATCGAGATGGGCGGCCGCTTCGTCAATCCCCTGCTCCTCTTCTGACTGCGGCCTCGGCACGGAGGATCGTGATGCCGCTCGCCTCTTGGCTACTCTGGGGCCACCTGCTCGCGACGGTCGTTCTCGTCGGCTACTACGTGCTCCTCGCCATCGTTCTCATCCCGGCCGTCTCCCGGGTCCCTGGCGACGGCGTCGCGGACCGCCTGCCCGCCGGCACGCTGCTGGCGGCCATCGAGCGGCGTGCGCTGCCGTTCGTCCTGGCGTCGCTCGGCGTCTTCCTTGCCACCGGCATCGGTCTCCAGACCGCGGACCCGCGGTACGTGGGACTCGGTCGGGTGCAAGGTGCCTGGGCAGGCCTGCTCCTGGTGAAGCACCTCGTGGTCGTCGCCATGCTCGTCGTCGGCTCGGTGCTCGACGGCTTCTTGATTCGAGCGGGGCGCGAGGACTCCCCGCCGGCGCTCGGCGCACGCCTCGTCTGGACGGCCCGCGCCCAGGCCGGACTAGGGGCGCTCGTGCTCCTCATCACGGCGGCGGCGCAGGGGGCCTGACGCCCTGGTCGGCCCACACGAGCGGAGCCTTGCCCGAAGCCATTCGCGCGATGAAAGGGACCTCGTGCCACGTCACCTGGCGCACTTCCGCTCCGGCGGCCTCGACGCGGGCTCGGATCTCCCTTGTCACAGCGGCGCCGTCGAAGCCCGGGCCGGGCCCGGCCACGAACAGCTGCAGCGACTCGCCATCCTGGACGACTTGCCATTCCCCGGCGGGCACGCGGTCGAGGGCGTCGTGGAAGACAAGCGGGTGGACCGCGACCAGCCCACCATCGCGCCCGGGCAGTCGGAGGATGTCCTCCTGGCGGCCCTGGATCGCGTCGAGCAGCGCATAGGGGCGGCCGCACGGGCACCGGCGTTCCGTGAGCCGGACGCTGTCGCTCATCTCGTAGCGGATGAGCGGCTGGGTCCGACTGAAGAGCACTGTCACCAGGATCTTGGCCCCGAACGCGCCGACGGGCACGGGGCGGTTCTGCTCGTCGACGACCTCGGTGATCACCAGGTCCTCGTAGAGGTGGAGTCCGGCGTGCTGCTCGCACTCGGACGCGATGCCCGCGGGCTCGGTTGCGGCGTACACGTCGAACGGCTGTCGGCCCCACGCCTGCGCCACCAGGCGGCGCGTGTCGGCTGTGAGCACCTCGGACGCGGACATGGCCGCGGCGGGCGAGATGCGCAGCCGGCCGGCGAGCTGCTCCTCCGCGAGCAGCCTGTGCATCGAGGCGTAGCCGACGAGCGAATGGGGCTGGAAGGCGTTGAGCCTCTCGACGATCTCCGCGATCGGGTCGGTGGCGTTGATCCGGAGCGTGCGGACGAGTGGGTTGCTCACGCTCGCACCGACGCGGGCGGACTGGTGCCACGCTGTGGTCGTGCTGACGACCGCGAGTTTGAGGCGGTGCGTCGGTGACGCGGTGACCCCGGCCCACTCCTGCGCCCGGTTGTACGAGCCGACGACCGCGGCCCACTCGGCGGGGCCGGAGAGGAAGATGCCGCGCACGCCGGTCGTGCCCGACGTCGACGCGACGCGGTAGCGCCCGCGGAATCGGGCGTCGCCGGTCATGGAGCGGAGGTGCGCCTCCACCTCGGCCAGCCGGATCCTGCGGTCCGTGACGACCTCGTCGAAGCTGGCCGCGAGCTCGGCCTTGGTCACGGTGGGGAGCGCCTCGAGCGGCGCGTCCTCGAGCCCCGCGTGGAGCCGGCGGTAGAACGGCGACCGCTCGACGGCGAACCGGCGGAGGTCCCGCAGCGCTCGCGCGCGGTGCTCGTCGAGTTCCGCCCGGTCCCAGTTGTCTCGCTGCCGCAGCGAGCCCCGGAGCGCGAGGACGCGACCCATCAGTGCCAGGTCCAAGGTGGCCTCCGTCGTGCAGCGGCAGGGGGGCGCGATCGCCTGCGTCAGACGGTGAGCAGGATCGCGAACCCCATCACGAGAACGACACCGGCGAGCATGAGCTTCGTGCCGCCGGCGTGCTCGAGGTGCCAGCGGTTGATCGTCCGGATGACGCCCGGACGGCTGGCCAACACCAGGAGCAAGACGAGCGGCGTGATGTAGGCGACGTTGTACAGAACCAGCCCGCCGAGGCCCGCCGCCACGCTGCCGCCGGCCCCGAGGAATGCCACCACGCCGAGGTACACGGCGCCGCTGCACGGGACCGTGCAGAGGCCGATCAGCACGCCCCCGCCGATCAGCGCGACCGGCGAGCTCGTGCGCGCCCAGGAGCGCATCCGGCCGTGGAGGGCGTGCGGCGCGGCGAGCTGCAGGGGGGCGTCGGGAAGCAGGGCGTCGCGCAGCATCCAGATGCCCATCCCGATGGCGATCAGGGCCGCGACTCGGCTCGGCAGGTGGCTCGACCCGAAGTTGGTCGCCGTGACGATGGCCGACAGCATCCCCAGGCCGAGCAGGAAGTACGTGACCAGGACGCCCGCCACGAACAGCGACCCCAGACCGAGCACACGCCTTGACGCCGCGGCGGTCGATGGCCCGCCCGATGCGACGGACTCGCGCGCCGCCAGGCCGAGCGCGAAGGTGGCGAACAGGATGAGGACGCCGAATGCGCAGGGGTTGAACCCGTCGAGGAACCCGGCGCCGAGGATGACCGGGACGCTCAGGCCGGGCAGCCCGTCGTGGGCGGCCATCGATGTCGCCGGCTGGGCGAGCGCGACCGCCGCCGCAGCCGCAGCCAGCAGGGCGCCAACGCCGGCGACGGCCAGGCCCCGCCGCGGCAGGGCCGCGGCTCGGGTCACGCTGTCACCGTGAGTTTGCCCTGCATCGACGGGTTCGCCCGGCCGCCGCAGCAGATGCCGCAGAACCAAGTGTAGGTGCCCGGCGTTGTGGGCGCGGTGAGCTGGAAGACCTTGCTGCTCTCGGGCCCGACCTTCCAGTCGATCCCGAGCTCGTCGATCGCCATCTCATGCCAGCCGCCGCCGTCGCTGTGCATCGAGGTGTCGGTCGAGGTCAGTTCAACGCTGACCGTGGAGCCGGCTTTCACGCTCATCGCGGCCGGCTGGAAGCCGCCCATGCTGGCACGGATCTGGTACGCGCCCGCCGCGGCGGGGGTGGGTGGCAGAAGTCGCATGGCAACGAGGCCGATGGCCGCGACGCCGATCACGGTTGCGATCACAGCGAACAGCACCGTGCGCAGCCGCCGGTGCTCTGCGGGCGGCCGGCGCCGATCCGCGGCACGTTGTCGCGCTCGAGCGGCGGCCAGATCAGTGTTCTTGGGCATGGCTCTCACTCCTGGGTCTTGGGGGTTGGCGGCGCAGAAGGCGTGCGGGACGTGCTCGAACGGTTGGATGGGCCGCGACCTCGACGGAGGACCGGCCCGAGCAGCTGCCGGACGTCCGGGTGGATGTTCTCGGCGAGCACCTGACGGTCGACCTCCTGCTGCACCAGCCGCAGGAGGAGCGCATCGAGGGATCCCTGCGCGGCGAGCAGCTGCTGGACGATGGCCGGGAGCGGCTTCCCGGCTCGGACCATCTCCGCGACGCCCGCGGCCTGCCCGGCGGCGCGGTTCGCGTGCGCCGCGGCAGATGCCGTCGCCTCGTATCGTCGGGGCTGGCGAGGGGACGAGGCGGAGTCAGCCATCAGGCCGCCCGGTGGGCATGGCGCGCCGCCAGCGCGTCTGCGTGCGCCCACGCATTGAGCTGCACGACCACGTCGTCCGCGTCCACCGCGCCGTATCGCCGCTCACCACGGACCAGGACGATCCCGACGGCCTCGAGGTCGGCGGCGATGTCGGCCGCGGCGTCGTCGGCCTGGGCGATGCGGAGCGTCCTCGCCGGCACCATCGCGTCCCCGAACCGGGCCGCGGGCCGTGTCGCCGCCGCTCGCATCTGCCGCGGGCCGATGGCGCCGACGAAGAGGCCGGCGCCGTCGATGACCAGGGACGGCGACGCTTGCGCCTCCGCGGTCAGTTCAGCGATCTGCTCGTCTGCTCGTCTCACCGCGTGCACCGGGTGAGAGAGCTGGGACGCCGTGTGGCTCGCGAAGAACCGCTCAACGATGTCGACGCGGCGAACGGCCTCGGCCTGCGCCCAGACGGTGGCCGCCGCAAGGAGGCCGAGCGGGAAGAGCATCGGGTCGCCGATGCGGATGGCGGCAAGCCCCAGCAGGATGGTGAGCGCCACGGCGGCAGCCTTGGCCGCGTGCGCGGTGTGCGCCGCGTGGTGGCTGGCCTCAGGGCACCGGAAAGCGGCGAAGGACTCGACGGCCTCCCACCCCGCGAGCCCGGGCAGGGGGACCAGCGTGGCGAGCAGCAGGCCGAGGTTCGCGATGACCGCGAGCGTCCCGATGGCATGCTGGTAGCTCCCGGTCGTCGTGCCGCTCGTCGCCGCCGCGGCGACGAACGCTAGCCCGCCGGACACGACCGCGCCAGCGGCCACTGCGGCCAGTCGTCGCGTGGGCGACGCCCCGCCCCCCCCCCCGCCCGGCCGCCC
>JAJZRG010000013.1 GCA_021802825.1 Chloroflexota bacterium | reverse complement strand
CGATCTGGCCGATTTGAGTCAGCCCTGACTCGCCGGCTCGGGCGCGGCCGTGGTCCTCGCCCAGGGCGGAGGCGCGGCAGCGAGTCCTGCCCCTCGCGTCCCGCGCCCCGAGTCGCGTCGGACTCTGGGCCGCGGCCGGCGAGCGCGGGCGCCGGCTCGGATCGGGCCCTTGCGCCGCGGCTCGCGCTCGGGCGCGGCCGATTTGAGTCAGCCCTGACTCGCCGGCTCGGGCGCGGGCCGGGGCCGCGGGACATCAGGCGCGGCGGCTGGTCGCCGGCGTGGTCACGTGCCGATCCTCCCGTCCGCCCGCAGTGCGGGCGCTACGATGCATCCCATGTATTTCGACGCACTCTCCTTCCTCGAGGACGAACGCGATGGGTTCCGCCCGTACGAGGCGCTGCTGGATCTGGCCGACGAGCAGCTGGACCGCCCGGTCGAGGCGGCCGGGGGCTGGTCCGGGCGTGACCTCATGGGCCACATCGCCCTGTGGCAGGAGGCGGCACTCGCGGCGGCCAAGGAGCTGGCCGTGAACGAGGGCAGCCCGTCGATGGAGCGCATCGAGGCGCAGTGGGCCTCCGGCGGTGGCGACGAGGTGAACGCCCAGGGCCTCGCCCGCTTCCGGGCGCTGCCGATGGGCGAGGTCCGCTCGATCTTCCGCACCACGGCCGGCGAGCTTCGGGGCTACCTCACCGTGGTCCCGGAGTCGCGGTGGATCAAGCACGCCGCGCACCAGGAGTACTTCTTCGGCGAGATGACGGAGCACTACGAGGAGCACATGAAGGAGCTGCGCGCGATCTTGGACGCGGTGGCCGGGTCGCCAGCCGGATAGCGCGTCCCTGGCGCGGCCGGTCCAGAACTGGTATCGGCGGGCTGGTGCCGATGTGGGCGGCCTCGCGCCGGCGCGGCGACTCGGTTAGCGCTCGCGCGGCAGCAGGTACAGCGCCATCACCAGCGGCGTGCGCGCCACAAGGCTGTGCCTCGTCTTGGCCGGCATCCGGAGCCACGCTCCCGGCGTGGCGGCCCATTCGTCGTCGCCGGCGGTCAGGTCGCCTTCCCCGGACAGGATGTGGATGATCGCCGGGCGGGCCGAGGTGTGTTCGGAGAGGCGCTCGCCGGCCGCGAAGGCGAACAGGACGAGCTCGACGCCGCCCTCGTCGGACAGGGTCTGGCTGTGGATCCCGCGTGCGGGCACGGGCGCCTCGGCGAGGAGGTTCGGGAAGAACGTGTGAGGCGTTGTCATGCCGCAACGATAAGCCTGTGGTCGGGGAGGCGGGCCGGGGGCGGCCGAAGCGGGAGCTGGCCGCAGCGGAGCTGGCCGAGGTCAGGAGAGCGCGCCCAGCCGCTCCGTCAGGCGCAGGTTCTCCCGGTAGTCGATCGGCACGTCCACCACCGACGGCCCGTCGTGCTCCAGCGCGCGCATCAGCACCGGGTACAGGTCAGCCGCCGTGGACGGTCGGAAGGCTGCCAGGCCGAACGACTGCGCGTAGGCGACGATGTCCGGGTTCGTGAAGTCCACGCCGAAGGGCTGCCCGAACTCGATCCGCTGCTTCCAGTCGATCAGGCCGTAGCCCTCGTCGCGCCACACCACCACGGTGATGTTGGCGCCGACCCGGCGGGCCGTCTCGAGCTCTTGGGAGTTCATCAGGAACCCGCCGTCGCCGCACAGCGCCACGACGCGGCGGTCCGGGTGAACGAGCTTGGCGGCGATGGCGCCCGGGACCGCGATCCCCATCGCCGCGAAGCCGTTCGAGATGACCACGGTGTTGGGCTCGTACGTGGGGTAGAGCCGCGCGAGCCAGACCTTGTGCGCCCCGACGTCGCTCACGACGATGTCGTCGGGCCGGAGCGCGCGGCGGAGGTCAGCGATCGCCTTCTGCGGCCGGATCGGCCAGCCGTCGTCCGCCTCGTACGCGTGGAGGTCGGCAAGGATCGCGTTGCGCAGGTCCTGGTGGGCGGCCGTCTCGTGGGCGGCGTGGCGCGCCCGCGCGTCCTGGCCGCCGATCCCTGAGGGCAGCACAGCGGCGAGCAGCCGCCGGAGCGTGCCCTCGATGTCGCCGATCAGCTCCACGTCGGGCCGGTACGCCGCGTCCACCTCGGCGGGCGTCGTGTCGATGTGGATGATCCGCTTCCGGCCGTCCGGGTTCCAGCGCGACGGGGCGTACTCCACGAGGTCGTAGCCCACCGCGATCACGAGGTCCGAGCGGTCGAACCCCGTGAGCACGTGGTCGCGCGCCTGGAGGCCCACTGCCAGCAGCGAGAGGTGGCTCCGGTCGTCGATGGCGCCCTTGCCCATGAAGGTGGCCGCCACCGGCACGTGGAGCCCCAGGGCGAAGGCGCGGAGCTCCGGCGAGGCGCTCCGCCGCAGCACGCCGTTGCCGGCGAGAACGATCGGACGGCTTGAGCCCGCGATCAGCCTCGCAGCGTGGGCGATCGCCTCGTCGGTAGGCTCGGGGAAGTAGGCCTGCGTCGGGGCGAGGGGCCGGACGTCGTCGGGCACGGTCGTCGCGGCGATGTTCTCCGGCAGCTCGATGTGCGTGGGCCCGGGCTTCTCGAGGCGCGCCACGCGGAAGGCCTTGCTCACGATCTCCGGGATCGCGCCAGCCTGCTCGACGCGCTGGTTCCACTTGGTGACCGGCTCGAGCATGCGCACGATGTCCACGAACTGATGCGCGACCTTGTGGGTGCGGTCCAGCCCCGCCTGCCCGGTGAGCGCCACCACGGGCGCGTGGTCGAGGAAGGCGTCGGCGATGCCTGTCACGAGGTTCGTCGCCCCCGGCCCCAGCGTGGCCATGGCCACGGCGGCACGCCCGGTGAGGCGACCATAGACGTCGGCCATGAACGCGGCGCCCTGCTCGTGGCGCGTTGTCACGTGGCGGACGACGTCCTGGCGGCCGAGGGCGTCGAGCACGTCCATGGTCTCCTCGCCGGGGACGGAGAAGACGTACTCGCAGCTCTCTGCGGCGAGGCACTCGACCAGGAGTGACGCTGCTGTCCGGTCGTGGGCGCCCGCCACTACCCGCGGACCTCGCGACGCGCGCTGAGCCGCGCGCCGAGGGGGGCGACGTGGACGATGGGGACGATCGTCTCGGCTTCCGTGTGGGTGAGACCTCCTGCTGCCGACACTGTACCGCGGTGGCGGGCGTGGGGCGGCTGGGGAGGGGTTGCGCCGGTCAGACGGCGAGTGCGCTGCCCACGCGGATCTTCGGCGGGTTCTCGAAGTGCTTCTTCACCGCGCACTGCTCGGCGGCGCGGACGACGGCGTCGGCGTACTTCTCCGGGAAGCTGGCCGGAAGCTCGATCGTGACGTCAACCTGGCTCACCAGGTGGGTGCTCGGGTCGACCTGCATGCTCTGGACGAGTCGGACGCCGTCGGTCGAGATGCCGCGCTGCCGGCAGAAGCCGAGCACGTAGATGCCCGCGCACGTGCCGATCGTCGAGAGGAAGGTGGCGAACGGCGTCGGGGCCGAGCTCTGGCCGCCGCCCGACGGCGGCTGGTCCGTTGGCACGACGAAGCCGCCGAAATGGGCGTCCACGCGGGCGCCGCCGGGGAAGTCGACGATCATTTCCATGTTGCACAACCTCTGTTGCTGATGCCCGCGGCTGTCCTCGCCACCGGCTCCTGCCCATCGGGCGCTCGGACTCCGGCGGTCCGAAGCATAGAGGAGAGTTGCGTATTTGCGCAACTGCGCATTCACTCGTCCTTGGCTTGGGGACCGCGCATGGTGGCCAGTATCGGACTTGCGCAAGAACGCAAGTGCAGCTAGGCTTGCTCCCGCCGGCGACCCCGACGCACCAAGCTCACCGCCCGACCAGGAGCCAGACCGATGGCAACCGCCACCCCAGACCGAACCCCGGCACCGCACCGGGTGATCGTCTTCTCGACCCCGACCTGCCCCTGGTGCACGAGAGCGAAGACGTACCTGCGCGGCAGGGGCGTGCCCTTCCGGGATGTCGACGTCAGCCGCGATCCCGCGGCAGCCCGCGACCTGGTGCGCCGGACCGGCCAGATGGGCGTCCCCGTCATCGAGATCGACGGCCGGCCCATCGTCGGCTTCGACCAGGCGCGGATCGACGCCGCTCTCGGCCTCCGGCCCAACTGACCTCGCGCACTGCCAGCCCTCCCATTCCACCAGGAGCCTTCCGTCATGTCCGAGACTGTTCAGCCGCTTGGGAGCCGCGTCCTCGTCCGAGTCATGGTCCAGGAGAGCGTGACCGCCTCCGGCCTGTACGTCCCGGACACCGCCAAGGAGAAGCCGCAGCGCGGCGAGGTGGTCGCGGTGGGTGACGACGCCGACCTCATCAAGGTGGCGGTGGGTGACCGGGTGCTGTTTCCCAAGTACACCGGCACCGAGATCCGCGTCGCCGACGCCGACCATCTCATCCTCGAGAGCGCCGACCTCCTGGCGATCCTCCGCGATGCGCCCGCCGTCTCGGCAGCTGCCTGACCAGGGCGCCGCTGAGGGGGGCGTCCGTCGCGGGCGCCCCCTCGGGACAACGTCTCGCCCTCGGCACCGCCCTGCATCCCTTGCGAAGCGGGTCTCGTCAGCAGGGCAGAGGGGTTGCGAGCGCGGCCCCGACGGACGCTCCTAACGCAGCCCGAAGATACTGACCACGAGGATCGCGAGGACCGCGAGGGTGAGTCCGGTGTACAGCCGGTCACCCTCCAGCGCGAACGCGACGCAGGACGCGGCAACGCGCAGGACGGGCGTCGCCAGGAGCACCACCAGCCCGAGCTGGGCGATGCCCACCGGCCGGAGCGCGACGAGGGAGCGGCCCATGGCGGAGAAGTCCGCCAGCCCGGACGCCCCGTTGCCGGCACCGGTCAGGGAACCTTGCCAGCCCACGAGCAGCGATGCGGCGAAGCCGATGACCATCAATGTCGCCGCCAGCGTCACGCCGACGATGAGGATCCCGCTGACGAGGGTCCGGAAGCGCTCGGGCGTCATATCCCCACTCCCAGCCCTCGAAGGAGCGTCTCGACCCCCACGCCCACGAGCACCGGTACGAACACCAGGCGGACCGAGCGGTTGGAGAGGTGCGGCAGTACGCGCGCGCCCATCGTCGCCCCGGCCAGGACTCCCAGGGCGACAGGCACCGCGATCGTGGGGTCCACGTCGCCGCGGCCCAGGTAGATCCCGGCGGACGCGGCCGCCGTGACCCCGATCATGAAGTTGGACGTGGCCGACGAGACCTTCATCGGCAGCCGCATCGCGCCATCCATCGCGAGGACCTTGAGCGCGCCCGAGCCGATGCCCAGGAGGCCCGACACAAGGCCAGCCCCGCCCATCATCACGAACCCCAGGGGGACCCGCTGGGCGGCGTACGGCACGTCCACCCCGAGGCGAGGGTCCGGGTACGAGCTGACGAGGCGGAGACGGTTGGTGAGGGGCGACACGCGCGTCTCAGGCGGCAGCTCCTCCCCCAGCCGCAGGACCTGCTGGGCGGCCGAGAACAGCAGTACCAAGCCGAGCAGGACGTAGAGGAGCGCGGGCGCGACGACTGCCGCCAGCAGCGCTCCGGCCACAGCCCCGCTGGTGGTCGCGAGCTCCAGGAACATCCCCACCCGCATGTCGGTGATGCGGTCCTTGACGTACGCGGCGGCCGCGCCCGAGCTCGTGGCGATCACGCTCACGATGCTGGCGCCGATCGCAAGGCGGATGTCCACCCCGAACAGGATGGTCAAGGCGGGAATCACGAGGATGCCCCCGCCGACTCCGGCGAGTGCGCCGATCACGCCGGCCAGCAGCGAGACCGCGAAGATCCCAAGATCGGTTCCGAGGGTCATGCGGTTGCAAGCCTACCGAAGAGTCGGTGGATGCGCGGGGTCCCGCCGAAGAGGGGGTTGCGGCCGGGTCGTACGCTGCGCGCAAAGGAGCGCCGTCGTCCCCGGCGCGCCCATGGAGGCGAGATGAAACTCAACAGCGTCCTGATCGGTTCCGAGGATCCCGGCCGCCTCTCCGAGTACTTCACGCGCTTGTTCGGCGCCCCCGGGTTCGAGATGGGCGGGTACACCGGGTGGCAGCTGGGCGACGGGTTCCTGACGGTCGGCCCGCACGACCAGGTGAAGGGCCAGAACACCAGCCCGGGCCGCATCATCTGGAACCTCGAGACTGAGGATGTGCGGCGAGATTTCGACCGGCTCAGGGCGGCCGGCGGGATCGTCGTGGCCGAGCCGTACTCGATGGGCGAGGGGAGCGAGCAGGCGCCCAACCTGATCTGCACGTTCGCCGACCCGGACGGGAACCTGTTCCAGCTGCTCAGCCCCATGCCGATGTAGCCCTCGGGTCGTCGCGCGGCCCGGACCCGTGTGGCACCCTGTGCGCGATGGACGAGCCTGGCCGCGACCCTGACGACGACGACGCGCCGCTCGACGAGGCGGAGGCCGCCGCGGGCGCCGCCGCAGCCGACGAGGCGCTCGACGAGAGCCTCGACGAGCGCGCCGCGCTCGTCCTCGAGGACCTGGACGGCGTGACGCGACGCCGCGATGGGGAGGTGGTGCTGCTCGCCGTCCGCGGGCGGGTGTTCGCCGTCCTGGGCCTGGACCTGCTCGAGGTGGCGCTCGACGCGCCGGTGGCGGCGGCTGCCCTGCGCACGCCCGACACCCGGCCGTCGCCCCGCGGGACGGGCTGGATCGCATTCACGCCCAAGGCGCCCGACCGGTTCGCGCTGGACCGCGCCGAGGCCTGGCTGCGACTCGGTCACCGCCGGGCAGCGGGGTAGCGGCGGGACGTCACGCCCGGCACGCCGGTATCGAAACGGCCCCGGTCGATGACCGGGGCCGCAATGCTCCAAGGGTGATCCGGATCAGCTCGCCGGCGCGGCGAGCTTCTCGAGGCCGAACTCCTGCTCCAGCTGCTGGAGCGGGCGGAAGCCGGCGACCCGGCGCAGAAGCTTGGGCTGCTCGCCCGGCTCGACCAGCGCGATGGTGGGGATGCTCATGACCGCGAACGCCTGCGAGATGCCCGGGTTCGCGTCCACGTCCACCTTGGCCACATCGACCACGCCGTCGTACTTGGCGGCGAGCTTCTCGATCTCCGGCGCGACCATCTTGCAGGGTCCGCACCAGGCGGCCCAGAAGTCGATGACCAGCGGCCGGCTTCCATTGATGAGGAAGTCCGAGAAGTTGGCGTCGGTGATGTGCTTGATCTCCGCCATGGGGCGGCTCCTTTCTCCCGCGAGGGCGGGACACCCGTCAGCGGGCGATGGACAAGAGAAGCTGACACGCCTCGAGGACGCGCGGGTCTGCGAGACGGTAGTAAACGGTGTTCCCGTCACGGCGGGCCGTGACCAGGCCGGCGGCGCGCAGCACCGCGAGGTGCTGGCTCATGTTCGGCACCTGGCAGGCGACCCGCGTTGCCAGATCGCCAACCGAGACCTCGCCCGCGGCGAGGGACTCGAGGACGCACAGGCGCTTCGGGTCGCCGAGGGCTCGCGCGACGGCCGCCGACCTGGCGCGCGCGCCCTCGGTGGTTGCGATGTCGATCACGCCGACAAGTCTCTCACCAATTGCGCAAGAACGCAAGTATCGTTGTGGCCGCGTATCGTCGTGGTCGCGCCGACCGCGCCGCGTCAAGCTCGTGTCGAGTTCCTGCCGCGGTCGCTCCTATCTTCCCTGCGGGAACGTTATCCAGGCACCCCGGGGCGGCATACTCAGGCCGTGAGCGAGTCGCCCGTCACCCTGTCGGCCATCCGAGCCACGCGCCGCATCCTCGAGGGGCGCATCCACCGCACCCAGATCCTCTCGTCCGCGACCGCGGCGACCGTCGCCGGGAGGGCCCGCGGCGTCCGCCTCGCCGACGACCGGCTGTACCTCAAGGCCGAGCACCTCCAGAAGACCGGGTCGTTCAAGGCGCGGGCGGCGCTGGCGAGGATCGACTCGCTGCCCCCGGACGAGCGGCGGCGCGGCGCGATCACCATCTCGGCGGGCAACGCCGGGCAGGCGTACGCGTGGGCCGCGCGCGAGGCCCGCGTTCCCATGACCGTGGTGATGCCCGAGGGCGCGGACGCCTCGAAGGTCGCCGCCTGCCTGGGCTACGGCGCCGAGGTGACCCTCCACGGCACGCACGTCGGCGAGTCGCTCGAGTATCTGCATCGCGTCCGGGAGGAGCGCGGCCTGACGCTGGTCCACCCATACGACGACCCCGAGGTCCTGCTGGGCAACGGCTCCTGCGGCCTCGAGATCCTCGAGGACCTGCCCGACGTCGATGTCGTCGTGGTGGCTGTGGGTGGCGGCGGGCTGATCGGGGGCGTGACGGTGGCCCTGCGCGAGAGCCGGCCGCGGGTCCGCGTGTATGGCGTGGAGCCCGAGGGCTCCGACGCGCTGCACCTCGCGGTCGCGGCGGGGGCGCCGGTGCCCCTGACGCCAAGGAGCATCGCCGACGGCCTCAACGCCCCGTCCGCCGGGCGCCTGGCCACCTCCATCGCGCGCCACTACCTAGAGGATGTCCTGCTCCTCCCGGACGCCGCCATCCTCGCCGGCCTGCGCTTCTCGGTCGAGCGCCTCAAGCAGGTGGTCGAGCCCGCCGGCGCCGCCGCGCTGGCCGCCGTCCTGACCGGGGCGGTGCCGCTGCGCAACGGCGACCGCGTGTGCGTGATCCTGTCGGGCGGGAATGTGGCCCCCGAACGGCTGGGGGAGCTGCTGGCGGGCACGGTCCAGCTGGGCGCGACCCCATGACCCAAGCCGGGGGCACGCCCGACGACCTGCCGCCGCCACCGCCCACGTTCGCGCCGCCGCCACCGCCCCGCTTCGTCGGCGCGCCGTTGGGGGCCAGCGCGCAGCCCATCCCCGCGCCGCGGAGACCACCGCCGCCCACGGCCGAGACGCTCGCGATCCCGCTCGGCCCGCGACGCCTCGTCGGGATGGCGCTCGACCTGCTGACCCGTCCCGATGCCGGGCTCCGCGGCGCATCGTTCTACATCGGGCTGATACTGCTCGTGACGGTGGCGCCGGCGGTGACGCTGTTCGGCGTCGCGATGGCGAACGGCGCGTTCGACGCCTACGCGGAAGAGGCGTCGCGCGGGACCCAGCTCCCTCTCTGGCTGTGGTGGCTCATGCTGGCCTGCATCCCCGCCGCTCTCGGGTTCCTGGCCGCCGGCGTTGAGGCGCGGTCGCTGGCAGCCGCCGTGATCGGCGGGCGGGCCGAAGGCCGGCCGCTTCGGCTTCGCGAATCGATCGCCGTGGCGCGAGCGCGGTTCTGGCCGGTGCTGGGCGCCCAGATCCTGGTCGGCATCCTGGCGATCGGCATCCAGCTGCTGCTCAGCGCCTTGCTCCAGGGTGTCATCGGGCGCGTGGACGCCATCAGCTACGCCATCTCGGTGGGCGTCGGTGTCGTCGTGGGGACACCGTTCATCTACACGGCCGCCGGGATCGTCCTCGGCGAGGCCGACACCATCGAGGCCCTCCGCCGGTCCGTCCGCCTCGCGCGCGCCCGCAAGCAGCTCGCTGTCGTGATCACGCTGTTCTCGGTCCTGGCCGGGCTCGTCGTGCAGTTCGGGCTCGGCGCCGGCCTCGACACGGTCTCCCGCGTCGTGTCCGGGGCCGGCCTCGACAGTCACTTCCCGCCGGTGCTCGTCGTGCCGCTGGCGGCCGCCCTCGTGTTCGCCTACGGCACGCTGATGCTGCTCACCGAGGCGATTGCCGCCGCCCCCGCGGTCCATGCCTTCGTCGCGCTGACCCACTACACCGCGGGCCTCGAGCAGGGGCGACGCGAGCCGCTGCCGGTCCGCCATGCGTGGGACCCGTGGCTCACGCGGGGCCTTGTTGCCAGCGCGGCGCTGGCCCTCGTCTCGCTCCTGCTGGGCCTCGTGTCATTGCCCTGGCCTCGGGGCGGGTAGGAGACGGCGCGATCACCGCTCTCGGCTCAACGCTCGCCGCGGGCCGCCCCTAGTCGATCCCCAGCTCGCGCAGCCGCTCCTCGTCGTGGATCCCGAGGTGGTGTGCAAGCTCGTGGAGGAGCGTGACGCGCACCTCGTCGGCCAGCTCGTCGGGGTCCGGGAAGTCCTCCTCGAGCGGCAGGCGGAAGATCAGGATGCGCGTCGGGACGGGCAGCCAGTCGCCGCCCCACTCGTCGAGCGGCACCCCCTCGTAGAGCCCGTAGAGGGTCTCGTCGCGCCCCAGGCCGTTCTCGCGGCGGTGGTCGGCCGTGGGCTCGTCGGCGATCACGACCGCGACGCCATCGAGGGCCGTGCGGAACCGGGCCGGGATGGAGGCGATGGCCCGGTCCACGAGCCGGTCGAAGCCGACGTGGGCCGACCGGGGGGCACGCCGCGGCGCCAACCTCGAACCGCGCCGTTGCTTCACCATTGCGCCTATCCTAGCCGCCGTGACCCTCCCCGCCGACGCGCCGCTGCAGCCGATCGAGATCGACCTCGTGCTGGCGCCGCCGCCCGACACCTCGCTGGAGCCGAATGGGTTCCTGGCGGGAGGCGGGGGAGGCGTGCGGCTGCACTTCCTCGACTGGGGCGGGCCGGGCGCGTCCGCCGCGGAGCACGGCGCGTCCGCCACCGGCCCCGGCGTGCTCCTGGTCCCCGGGCTGTTGTCGCCGGCCTGGTCGTGGGCGCCGGTCGCGCGACGGCTGGCACGCGTGCGTCGGACATCCGTCATGGACCTGCGCGGGCACGGGCTCTCGGACTCGCCGCCCGACGGGTACGACCTCGACACGCTGGGTGAGGACGCCGCGCTGGTCGCCGATGCGTCGGGGATCGCGGGTGCCGACGGGCGGGTGGTGCTGGCCGGGCACGGCTTCGGGGCGTGTGTCGCCGCTGCCACGGCCGCTGCCATCGGGGAGCGGTGCGCGGGTCTCGTGCTCGTGGACGGCGGGATGGAGCGGCTGGCCGAGACGGGCGACGTCGACGCCGACGAGCTGCTGCGATCGCTCGAGGAGCCGCCGGAGGTGCTCCGCTCGATGGACGCCTGGCTGGCCGACCGACGGGCCTTCGACGAGGCGAGCTGGGATGCCGACCAGGAGCGAGCGGCGCGCGACGCGGTGGTCGAGAGCGCCGCCGGGCACGTGGTGCAAGCCGTCCGGCCGTTCGTCCTGGCGGCCATAGTGCCGACACTCCTCGCCTACGACCCGGCGGCGGTCCTGCCGCGCGTCGCTGCGCCTGTCATCGCGCTCGTTGCGATGGCGGCTGGCGATCCCGGGCCGCGGCTGGCAGAGCTCAGGCGGGCCGCTGAGGCACGGGTTGCGGCCGGCTTCGGCGCGGTCGGCGTCGTCGGCTTCGCGGGCACCTCGCACAACCTGCCGCGCTACCGTCCCGCCGACGTCACGGCGGCGATCCTCGGCGTTGCTCGCTGACGCGCCGCTGGCGCCGCTCGTATCGCCCCGGGCGGCGAGAGGACGGATCGCGGCGAGGGGGACGGATCGCGGCGAGGCGTCCCCTCGCGACCGGCGGGCAGCGACCGCCGCCGAGTGGCCGCGGAGTACCATCGGCCGATGCCGCATCACGACCCTGCCACGCTGCCCGAGCATGTTCGTCGCATCGTTGACGAGATCGAGACTGACAGCGGGGACGACGCACCCCCCACGCTGAGTGACGGGCACTCCAACGGGCGGATCGAGTCGGCCGTGCGCCAGATCATCGTCGAGATCGGCGAGGACCCCAAGCGCGAGGGCCTGCTCGACACCCCGGCCCGCATGCACCGCATGTACCGCGAGCTCACGGCCGGTTACCACGTGGACGTCGAGCGCCTCATCAACCGCGCGATCTTCGAGGTGGACTACTCGGAGATGGTCGTGGTCAAGGACATCGAGTTCCACTCGCTGTGCGAGCACCACCTGCTGCCGTTCTTCGGCCGGGCCCACGTCGCGTACATCCCCAAGGGCCATGTGATCGGGCTGTCGAAGATCCCGCGGATCGTGGAGATGTACGCTCGCCGCCTCCAGGTGCAGGAGCGCATGACGACGCAGATCGCCGAGCTCCTGATGGAGCGGCTCCAGCCCGATGGCGTGGGCGTGGTGCTCGAGGCCACTCACTTGTGCGCTGCGATGCGGGGCGTGCGCAAGCCCGGCACGGTCATGACGACCGCGGCGGTACTGGGGCTGTTCCGGCGCAACGACAAGACCCGCGCCGAGTTCTTCGCGCACATCGGGCGCCGCCCGCCCGAGTCCTGACCGCCCCCCACGCGAAGGGGCCGCCGGTGAGCGAGGTCTGCGTCGTTGGGTTCGAGAACGGGATCGCCACCACGTCGCCCAAGGGCCCGCTCGGCCCGGCGCCCGAGACCAGCTCGGACACGTAGAGGTTCTTGCCGTCGGCGGCGCAGCCGTTGATCGGCCACAGCCCGCTCGCCCACGGCGTCGCGAGCGAGAGCACGCTCGAGAGGCTCGACGGGTTGGCGGCGGCCGGGTTCACCCGGTACACGATCGCGGCGGGTGGGGTGCGGGCAGGCTCGGGTCGAGCATGGGGCCCAGCGAGTCAACCAGCGCCAGGGTGCCGAGGTACAGCGCGCCGTCCGGGCCCCGGGAGGCGCTGGGCATCGCAGTTCGTCGGCCGACGTCGCACGGGCATATCAGAAGGATCGCCCGGGATTCGCCGGACGAGGGCCCGTTCGCAGCGCCTACAATCCAGCCATGACCGACCGACCGCTGAAGGTGCTGATCGCCAAGCCCGGGCTCGACGGCCACGACCGCGGCGCGAAGGTGCTGGCGCGTGGCCTCCGCGACGAGGGCTTCGAGGTGGTCTACACCGGCCTCCGCCAGACCCCCGACATGATCGTCACTGCCGCCCTCCAGGAGGACGTGGACGTCGTGGGCATGTCGATCCTGTCGGGCGCCCACATGACCCTGGTGCCGCGCGTCCTGGACCAGCTCCGCGAGCGGGGGATGCGCGACGTGCTGGTCACGGTGGGCGGGATCATCCCCGACGACGACGTGGAGGAGCTCCGGGCGGCGGGCGTGGCCGGCGTGTTCGGCCCCGGCACCACCATCCGCGAGGTCGCCGACTTCATCCGCGCCCACGCGACCCCGCGCGAGGCGTGACCGACCCCGCCGGCTCGCCGGCCGAGCGGGCCGCAGCCCTGGCCGACACGGCCCGTGCCGGCGACCGCCGGTCGCTCGCCCGGCTCCTGACCGCGGTCGAGAACCACACGCCCGTCGCCGAGGAGGCGCTCCGGCGCCTGTACCCGCTGGCGGGGGGCGCCCACCTGGTGGGGATCACCGGGCCGCCGGGCGCCGGGAAGTCCACGCTCGTGGCCGCCGTCATCGCGCAGCTGCGGGCCGCCGGCCGGACCGTCGCGGTCGTCGCGGTGGACCCGTCGTCGCCGATCACCGGCGGAGCGCTCCTGGGCGACCGCGTCCGGATGCAGGGCTACGCGCAGGACGACGGGGTGTTCATCCGCTCCATGGCGTCGCGCGGGCACGCGGGCGGGCTCGCCGCCACGTCCACGTCTGCCGCCGCCGTGCTCGACGCCGCCGGGTTCGACATCGTCCTGCTCGAGACCGTCGGCACGGGCCAGAGCGAGGTCGAGGTGGCCGCGGCGGCCGATACGACGGTCGTGCTCGAGGCACCCGAGATGGGCGACGAGGTGCAGGCGATCAAGGCCGGCCTGCTCGAGGTGGCCGACATCGTCGTGGTGAACAAGGGCGACCGGCCGGGAGCGCAGCGGACCGCGGCCCAGCTCCGCGCCATGCTGGCGCCCGCCGGCCAGGCCCAGGCAGACCGCCCGCCCGCCAAGCGCCCCGAGGTGCTGATCACGACGGCGGTCTCCGGCGATGGCGTGCCGGAGCTCGTCGCCGCGCTCGACCGCCATCGCGCTGTGGGTGCCAGCGAGGCCACGCCGGCCGCGCGCCGGGCCAGGGCGGCGGCGCAGGTTCGTGCCGTCCTCGTGGAGCGACTCTGGCACCGCCTCGCGTCGCCTGCGCTCGCTGGCGAGACCGCCGCCGCCCTTGACGCCGTCGCCCGCCACGACATCGACCCGTATGCGGCCGCGGACGTGCTGCTCGCCGCCCTTGGTCGGGAGGAGACGCCATGAGCATCGACCACGTCTTCGTCGCCGGCGCCGGCCTCATGGGCCACGGCATCGCGCAGGTCCACGCCGCGATCGGCAAGCGCGTGACCCTCTACGAGCCCGACCTCACGCGGGCCGAGGCCGGCAGGGCGCGGATCGCGGCGAACCTCGAGCGGGCCGTGGCGAAGGGGCGGATCACCCAGGCGGAGCGCGAGGCCACCCTGGCCCGCGTCACAGCCACCGACGAGCTCTCCTCAGCACGCGCCGCGGACCTGGTGATCGAGGCCGTGTTCGAGGACGAGCTGGTCAAGACCGCGCTCTGGAGGTCGCTCGACGCGATCGCCCCGGCGGCCGCCATCTTCGCCTCCAACACCTCGTCGATCTCGATCGACCGACTCGCCGCCGCCACCTCGGAGGCGCGTCGGCCCCAGTTCCTGGGGATGCACTTCTTCAGCCCCGTCCCGGTCATGCCGCTCATCGAGCTGATCCGCGGCGCGGCCACCGGCGAAGTTGCCGAGGCGGCGATCCGCGCCCTGGCCGACGAGCTCGGCAAGCAGGTGATCGTCAGCGCGGACCGGCCGGGGTTCCTCGTCAACCGCGTCCTCATGCCGCTCCTCGCCGAGGCGATGCGCGCCTACGAGGAGGGGACGGGCACGGCCGACGACATCGACACTGGGGCGCGGGTGGGGCTCAACCACCCGATGGGCCCGCTCGAGCTCGCGGACTTCATCGGGCTCGACGTGTGCCTCGGCGTCATGCGCGTGCTCCACGAGGGACTGGGCGGAGCGCAGTTCGAGCCGCCGCGGGTGCTGGTCGAGCTGGTCGATGCGGGGCACCTGGGCCAGAAGACGGGCCGCGGGTTCCACACCTACCCGCGCTGATCGGAGACCCCTGCGCAGAAGGGACCCACCCGATCGCGATGCCGGTCGGGTCTGCGGTCTCCTGCTGCGGTGTACAGTCGGCCGATGGAACAGCTCGCCGGACCCGACGGAAACGTCTACCTCGTCGCCGCCGCCAGGACGCCCATCGGCAAGTTCGGCGGGGCGCTGTCAGGCACGCCCGCGGTTGAGCTGGGCGCCACGGCGATCCGCGCTGCGGTCGAGCGCTCCGGGCTGCCGAGCGATGCCGAGATCGCCGAGGTGATCATGGGCCAGGTCCTCCAGGCCGGTTCCGGGCAGGCGCCCGCGCGCCAGGCGCTGCTCGGGGCGGGGCTCGCCGAAACCGTGCCGGCCACCACGATCAACCGCGTGTGCGGCTCCGGCCTCAAGTCGATCATGTACGCGGCCGCGGGTGTCCGGGCCGGTGACGGCGAGGTGTACGTGGCCGGCGGCATGGAGTCGATGAACCAGGCGCCCTACCTGCTGCGCAAGGCTCGCTTCGGCTATCGTCTGGGGCAGGGGACGCTCGACGACTCGGCGGTCCTCGACGGACTCTGGTGCTCCATCGACGACTGCCACATGGGGACCCACGCCGAGCGGGTGGCGATCCGCGCCGGCGTGTCACGCGAGGACCAGGACGCCTTCGCGCTCGAGAGCCACCAGCGGGCCGCGGCGGCGATCGACGCCGGGCGGTTCGACGAGGAGATGGCCCCGGTCACGATCCGCGACGCGAAGGGACGCGAGACGCTCGTGGCGGTCGACGAGGGCCCGCGTCGGGACACGTCCGCCGAGCTGCTGGCCCGGCTGCCCGCGGTCTTCCCGCTCCCCGAGGGCGAGGACCGCGGCGGGGCGACGGCCGGCACGGTCACGGCGGGCAACGCGCCCGGGATCACCGACGGGGCGGCCGCGACGGTCGTCGCTTCGGAGCGGGCCGTGGAGCGGCACGGTCTCGCGCCCCTCGCCCGCATCGTCGGCTACGCGCAGGCCGAGACGACACCGCGCTGGCTGTTCCTCGCGCCGATCGAGGGCGTCCGTGCCCTGGAGCGGCGAACGGGCCTGGCCCCGGGGGACTACGACCTCATCGAGATCAACGAGGCCTTCGCGGCGCAGGCGCTGGCGGACGGCCGCGAGCTCGGCTTCGACTGGTCCAAGGTCAACGTGAACGGCGGGGCGATCGCGCTCGGTCACCCCATCGGCGCCTCGGGCGCGCGCATCGTCGCCACGCTGCTCCACGAGCTGCGGCGTCGGGGCGGGCGGTATGGCCTTGCCACGCTGTGCCTCGGCGGCGGCGGCTCGGTGGCCATGGCGTTCGAGCGCGTCTGAGGGCCGTCCGGCCCTGACGGCGGACGCGGGGACCCGGCAGCCTCTCCGTGTCGACAGGGTGGCAGCGTGCCGTCCCTGTCGGTCGTACGCAACCCGGCTGCGCGACGACCGGATCGCCCTGACAATGCCTCAGGCGCCGCTCCTGATCCCCGCACCTGCCCCCTGCGCCTGAGACGGACCCAGAGCCGCCCCCGTTCCGGCCGTCGCGCCGCCACCCCTCGGGCCAGCCCACCGCGAGTGAGCCCCTCGGGCCAGCCCAGCGCGAGAGGTCCGTCTCCACGGCACGCTGGCAGGGCGTATCCGGGAGTGGTGACCGGCCGAGTTTGACGCAGCCGGGTGCCACGCCTGACGATCGGCGCGCCGTCGTCATCCCCGGAGGTCACCCATGTCCGAGCCCGCCGTCCATCAGCTGTTCATCGCCGGCCGCTGGGTCGATTCGGTCTCCGGTGCGACCTTCGAGAGCGTTAACCCCGCCGACACGCGCGACGTGGTGGGACATTTCCAGGCGGGCACCGCCGCCGACGTGGCCATGGCCGTCCGCGCGGCCGACGAGGCGTCGAAGGGCTGGAAGGCGACGCCGGCCCCGAAGCGCGGCGAGCTGCTCTACCGCTTCGGCGCGCTGATGGCCGAGCACAAGGAGCGCCTCGCGCGGGCGATGACCCGCGAGATGGGCAAGGTGCTGGCCGAGGCGCGCGGCGACGTCCAGGAGGGAATCGACATCGCGTTCCTCATGGCGGGCGAGGGGCGCCGGCTGTTCGGCGACACGGTCCCGTCGGAGCTCCCCGACAAGTGGGCGATGAGCATCCGCCAGCCGCTGGGGATCGCGGGCATCGTCACCCCCTGGAACTTCCCGATGGCGATCCCGTGCTGGAAGATGATGCCCGCGCTCGTCAGCGGCAACACCGTCGTGTTCAAGCCGAGCTCGGACGCGCCGCACTGCGCCACGCTGCTCATCGAGCTGCTGGAGCAGGCGGGCTTCCCGGCCGGCGTCGTGAACCTGGTGACGGGCGCCGGCGGCGAGGTGGGCGACGCGATCGTGGACAACCCGGACGTCGCGGTCATCTCGTTCACGGGCTCGTCAGCCACCGGACGGACGATCGCCGAGCGCGCCGGCCGGCGCCTCAAGCGCCTGAGCCTTGAGCTCGGCGGCAAGAACGCGGTGGTCGTGCTGCGCGACGCCGACCTCGACCTCGCGGTTGACGGGATCCTGTGGTCCGCGTTCGGGACCACCGGCCAGCGCTGCACGGCCTGCTCGCGCGTCATCGCCGACAAGCCGATCGCCGACGAGCTCGTGCGGCGCCTGGCGGATCGGACGTCGAGGCTGGCGCTCGGCTCGGGGCTGGACGAGTCGATTGACGTCGGCCCGCTGGTCAACGCGGCCGCCGTCGAGAAGGTCGCGCGCTACATCGAGATCGGCAGGGGAGAGGCCGAGCTGGTCTGCGGGGGTGCGCGCGTGACCGGGGGCGAGCTCGACCACGGGCATTTCTTCGCCCCGACCATCTTCGCGGGCGTCGGCCCGATGGCCCGCATCGCCCAGGAGGAGATCTTCGGGCCCGTGCTCTCGGTCATCCCGGCTGACGGCTACGACGAGGCGATGGCCGCCGCCAACGGCACGCACTACGGGCTGTCGGCCTCGATCTTCACGCGCGACGTCAACGCGGCCTTCCGGGCCATGCGCGACTTCGAGACCGGCATCGTCTACATCAACGCGGGCACGACCGGCGCGGAGACGCACCTTCCGTTCGGCGGCTGGAAGGACACCGGCAACGGCCACCGCGAGGCGGGCCACGTCGCGCTCGACACGTTCACGGAGTGGAAGTCCGTGTACGTCGACTTCAGCGGCAGGCTCCAGCGCGCCCAGATCGACAACCAGCCGAGCTAGCGCTAGACAGGCCGCGGCAACGATCCGACGGGGGAGCCGGGATGTGGGGCGGACCACCCCGTCGCCCGGGAGCGCCAGCAGGCGCGCGGCCTCCTCGGCCTCCTCGTGCTCCTCGCCGACCGCCACGGCGTGCCGCAGGCTCGGACGCTGAGCGCGTGGATGGGTTGTGTGGCTGCGCGCGCCGCCACCTACGACCCTGCCTCGTGCTGCCCGCAGCCGCGCGACCGCCGGCTGCCACTTACGACCGTGCCTCGTGCAGAGCCCTGAGAACTGGCCAATCGGCGCCGCCTACGAAGGGAGTTCGTGCTTGGCGTGGGCGAACTCTGGTCACGCGCCGAAGACGAACCAGTTTCGTTTCCGGCGGGCGGCCGGGACCCGGGACGCGCGGGCGTGCACCGGCGCAGCGCCGATCTCCACCGGCCGGTCGGTGGAGGGGCCAATAGCACGATGTGGGTTCGTACATGGGCGCGACGGGACAAGGATCCCACGTGAACGCGTTGCGGCCACCGCGTTGCGGCCACGATTGGCATGCCACGCCATGGATTTCGCCCCCCCCAGCGCCGGTTCGTGGCCTGTGGTGTCGCGAACCGACCGCTTCGGCCTCCTCGACCTCGCCGATCATGTCGCTTCGTAGCAGCGCATGCCGCCAGCCGACGAACGACCCGCGAATGGCATGCCGTGCCACCCGGAGCAGTCAGCCCTGAGCACGTCGCTGAGGAGGGGGAACCGGCCGAGCAGGGAGAGCCGTCCGCGCGCGGCGGGCGACATGCGCTACCATTCCGGCGGTTCCGGGCCCGTAGCTCAACGGTAGAGCGGGGGACTCTTAATCCCTAGGTTCAGGGTTCGAATCCCTGCGGGCTCACCAGCTCTCGTTTGCGCACGCCCCTCCGGGCGACTGGAGGGGTTTTCGTTTGCCCGCCTCCCAGCGATCCCAATGCCGCACGCCGGAGCCGCCGCCGTCAGGTCGAAGCCGCCGCCGTCAGGTCGGAGCGGGCCGCGCCAGGACGGGGCGGGTGCCCCATCATGAGCACATGCCGGAACCGCTGCTCGTGACCTGGGATGAGCTCGACCGCCTGGTGGCCAAGCTGGCCGATGTGGTGGGTCGTGGTCACGACCTCGTCCTCGCGATCACGCGCGGAGGGCTAGTGCCGGCCGGGATGCTGGCCTACCGCCTCGACCTGCGGGAGATCCTGGTTGCGGGCGTCGAGTTCTACCGCAGCGAGGGCGGCACGCACCCCGAGCCGCGGGTGCTGCACTTCCCGGACGCGACGCTGCTCGCTGGGAGGCGAATCCTGGTGGTCGATGAGGTCTGGGAGACCGGCGAGACGATGACCGAGGTGCTGGCGCGGGTCCGCGGGGCCGGAGCGCTGCCCCTGTCAGCGGTGCTGCACTACAAGCCCGGCCGGTCGCGGGTCGCGGGGCGGCCGGACCACTACGCGGCGGCCATCGATGGCTGGGTGACCTACCCGTACAAAGCCGGCGGCTGAGCCCGCGCGACCTTGCGCTGGCCCGCGCGATCTCGAGCTGACCCTCGCGGCGGCCGCCGGCTCTCATGCGCGTCTCAGGCAGGTTTGCTGAAGTAGGAGCCAACGCGGCGCTCCCGGTGGCTCCTCCCTCTCCTCCCCGCCGAGAGCGCCGCGATTTCGCGTCCTGACTGACGCAGGCGGACGCAGAGCGGGACGGGCTGCCGGTCAGCCATCTCAGGCCATTCTCAGCGCATGCGGCTTGACTGGGACACAATCGATCTCGAGCGTTCCGCACGGAGCCCCTCCATGACCTCACCCTTTCCGCCCGCCAGTCCTGAGCCGATCGGCCAGGACGGCACGGAGCAGCAGCCGACTCGCTGGGCCGCGCCTGAGCCGGCCGGCGGGACCTCGCCGAACCAGATGTCTGAACCGACGAACGCTCCGTCGGTCACCCCGGTCGAGGCGCCGGCCTGGGCACCCGCCGAGTCCCCGGCGACCGCGCCGAGCTGGGGATCCGATGCGCCCGACGCCCCAGCCTGGGCGTCGGTGCCCGAGCCCGCCCGTGCGTGGGAGGCGCCCGCGGAACCGCCGGCGCCCATCTCACCGTGGAGCGGCGCCGCTGCCTCGCCGCCCGGCCCGCCCGCGCCGCCCGCCGCCTGGTCGCCGGCCGGCATCGGCCCCGTTCCCGCCCTCGACGCGGCAGTCGCGCCACGTCGGCAGCCGCGGACCGGCCTGGGCACGCTCCTCGCCGTCGCGATCCTGTCCGCCGTGCTCTCGGTGAGCGGCACCGCACTTGCCGTGCACGCGCTGCTGCCGGCCGGCGCGACGCCGAGTGCCCTTGCCGCGGCACCCACCGCGACTGCCGTCGTCCCCTCGGCAGCGAACGCCGCCACCACGGCCCAGGGCACTGACATCACGGCCATCGTCGCCCTCGCCAAGAGGTCCGTGGTCACCATCACCGCTGACGGCGTGAGCGCCAACGGGTTCAACTTCGGCCAGCCCACCCAGGGCATCGGATCCGGCCTGATCCTGACCTCAAACGGTTACATCCTGACCAATCGCCACGTGGTCGAGGGCAGCCAGACGCTGTCGGTCGCGCTCGAGGACGGCAAGACCTACCCAGCAAGGCTCATCGACACGGCGACCGACAACGACCTCGCGCTGATCAAGATCGACGCGACCGGGCTGACGGCGGCCCGCCTCGCCGACTCCTCCAAGATCCAGGTGGGCCAGACGGCGCTGGCCATCGGCAGCCCCCTCGGCACCTATACCGAGACCGTGACCCGGGGCATCGTCTCAGGCCTGGGCCGGACCGTGAGCGTCCGCGACGAGACCACCGGTCGGCCCGTCACCCTGAGCAACCTGATCCAGACCGACGCCGCGATCAACCCGGGCAACAGCGGGGGACCGCTACTGGACGGCACCGGCGCGGTCGTCGGCCTGAACACGGCCGTCTCGAGCACGGCGCAGGGCCTCGGGTTTGCCATTCCCATCAACGACGCCAAGGCGCTGGTGGACAAGGCGACGTCCGGCACCGGCGCCTAGCGTCCCGTCCCTGAAGCCGCCCGCTGGCTGCCGCCCGGGACCCCCGCCGCGCCGGCGGCCGAGTCGTGCCGGGGTCGCCGCGCGCAGCGGCGTGCGCGGGTCCCGGCCCGAGCCGGGGGCCCGCGGCGCGGCCCGTGCGCGCGGGAGGCGCTCCTGACCCCGACGCGACTCAACCCGCGAGGGATCAGCGGATCGGGACGCCAGCTGGCCCCACCTGGTCTCGGCGCGAACGGCCCTTCGTCCCGCGGCGCGATGCCGAGCGGCGCTCTCAGACGCGTGTCAGGGGCGCCGAGCAGGATCCGATTGGCCCGCGTTCCCGGCCCTCCGCAACCACGCGCGCTTCCGACCGGAAAGGATTCGCATGCGGCTCCGCCTCATCGGCACGCTCCTGCTCATCGTCGTGGGCGTCGGCGCGGTCGTCGCCGTCGTTGCCCAGCCAGGATCGGGCGCCACGTCCGCCACGCGGTACACGACGGCCACCGCGCAGGTCACCGACGTCACCAAGTCCGTGGTCGCCACCGGAGCCGTGGGCCCCGTCGCCGTGTACAGCCTCCAGTTCGGGTCCAATGCGACCCTCCGGAACGGCTCGTCGAGCGGCTCCTCGAACGGCAGCAGCAACAGCTCCAACTCCGGGATCAGCCTCACCTGGAAGGTCGCCACGCTCAATGCGACGCCCGGCCAGGCCGTCCAGGCCGGGGAGGTCCTCGCCACGGCCGACACCTCGTCGGCGGAGCTCGCCCTCACGGTCGCGCAGGCGAACCTCGCCTCTGCGCAGGCGCGCCTCAAGACGGACCAGCAGGGCCTGTCCTCCACGGACCGTGCCGCGGCCGCACTCCAGGTGACCCAGGCCACCCAGGCGCTCTCGCAGGCGAAGACGGCGCGCGGCCTGACCTACGCGCAGAACAACCTCAAGCTCAAGCAGCAGCAGCAGGCCGTCGCCGACGCGAAGAGCAAGTACGCGACGGATCAGGCGGCCAGCCCGTCGGTTCCCGCGGCCCAGCTGGCGCAGGACCAGAATGCAATCACCGCGGCGCAGCAGCAACTCGCGTCCCTCCAGCTCCAGATCGCGCAGTCGAACCAGCAGGCCAACAACCAGGTCATGTCCGCAACCAACCAGGTCACGTCCGCTGAGCTCGCCTATGCGTCCAAGATCGCCGGTCCCACGAGCGCCACCATCGCGTCGGACCAAGCCGCGATCGCCACGGCTCAGCAGAACGTCGACGCGGCGAAGTCGAGCCTCGGCTACGCGCAGCTCGTCAGCCCGGTCGACGGCATCGTCCTGGCGGTGAACATCACGCAGGGCGTGGACGCCTCCTCGGGCGCCGCCATCACCGTCCAGAGCAACGGGTTCCAGGTGTCCGCGAGCGTGGCCGAGGCCGACCTGCCCTCGCTCAAGCTGGGCCAGGACGCGAACGTGACACTGACCGCGTCGGGCCTCACCGCAACCGGCAAGGTCACCCAGATCACGCCCGTCGGGACCGGGGGGACCTCGGGCGGCGTCGTGACGTACCCGATCCTCGTGTCGCTGCCCCAGCCTCCGCAGGGCACGGCGTCGGGCATGAGCGCGTCCATCTCGATCATCACCGCGCAGGCGTCGAACGTGCTCGCGGTGCCGTCCATCGCGCTCGTGGGCTCCGCGTCCTCTGGCTACAGCGTCCGCGAGCTTGACAGTTCGAACCAACCGCAGTTGGTTCCGGTCGAGGTGGGCCTCGTGACCTCGTCGATGGCCGAGATCAAGTCCGGGATCAGCGCGGGCACCGTGGTGGTCACCGGGACCTCGGCGACGCGGACCACCACGAACGCCACACAGGGCGGTGCGTTCGGCGGGGGCGGCCTGGGCGTCCCGGGCGGCGGCCAGTTCCGGCAGCGCGGCGGCTGACGATGCGCGGCACCGCCTTCGCAGCGGGTGGGCAGGGGCCCTTCGGCAACCCAGCGACGGGCGCGCCGGGCACCGACGCCTCCGTCAGCGCCCCCGCCGTCATCGAGCTGCGCGGCATCACGCGCATCTACAGCACCGGCCGGCTCGAGGTCGCGGCGCTTCGCGGCGTCGACCTCGACGTTTGGCAGGGCGATTTCCTCGCGATCGTGGGCCCGTCGGGCAGCGGGAAGAGCACGATGATGAACATCATCGGCTGCCTCGACCGGCCGACCGCCGGCTCGTACCGGCTGGGCGGGACCCCCGTCGAGCAGCTGTCGGACGACGACCTCGCCCGCGTCCGGGGCCGCGCCATCGGCTTCGTGTTCCAGTCGTTCAACCTGCTGCCGCGCACGTCGGCGCTGGAGAACGTGGCCACGCCGCTGCTCTACCAGGGCGTGTCGCGCAAGGAGCGCCACGCGCGGGCGCAGGCGGCGCTCGAGCGCCTGGGCCTTGGCGAGCGGGTCCACCACGAGCCGTCCGAGCTGTCCGGTGGCCAGCAGCAGCGGGTGGCGATCGCGCGGGCGCTGGTCACGGAGCCCGCGCTGATCCTGGCCGACGAGCCCACGGGCAACCTCGACAGCCAGGCGGGTGCGGACGTGATCGCGCTCCTCCACGAGCTGAACGCGTCGGGCACCACCATCGTGCTCATCACCCACGACTCGGACGTGGCCGTCCAGGCGCTTCGCCAGGTCCACGTCCGCGATGGGCTCCTGGTCCAGTGACTGCGCTCGAGCTCATCCGCCTCGCCATCTCCCGCCTCGGGACCTCCCGGCTGCGGGCGGTGCTGACGATGCTGGGCGTGATCATCGGCGTGGGGTCGATCGTGGCCCTCGTCGCGGTCGCGCAGGGCGCCACGTCGGGTATCACGGACCGGATCCAGGGCCTGGGCACCAACCTGCTGACCGTGTCGCCGGGCGCGACCCGGAACGGGTTCACGCGCCTGGCGCTGGGCTCCGCCACGACGCTCACCACCGAGGACGCGCAGGCGATCGCCGCGGCCTCGGGCGTGGCGGCGGTGGCTCCCGAGCTCTCGACCCAGAAGCTCGTGATCGCCGGGATCCAGAACACCACGACCAGCATCATCGGGACGACGCCCGCGTACCTCGAGGTGCGCACCTACACGATGTGGCAGGGCTCGTTCTTCAACCAGGCGGCTCTGGACGGGAGTCTGCGCGTCGCGGTCCTCGGCTCGACAACCGCCGACAACCTCGGCCTCGACGGCAGCAGCATCGGCCAGACAATCCAGATCGGCGGGATCCCCTTCCATCTGGTCGGGATCATGCAGCCCAAGGGCTCGTCGGGGATAACCAGCCAGGACGACCAGGTGCTGATCCCCATCAGCACCGCGCAGCACTACTTCGTGGGCGGCGACAAGGTCCGCTCGATCAGCGTCAGCGTCGCCTCCGCCAGCCAGATCGACGCCACCCAGGGCGAGCTGACGGCGCTGCTCGAGCAGCGCCACGGAACGAACGGCACCAACGACGACTTCACGATCACCAGCCAGGCCCAGCTGCTCTCGACGTTCTCGTCGATCACGGGTCTGCTCACGGTACTGCTCGGGGGGATCGCCTCGATCAGCCTCGTCGTGGGCGGCATCGGGATCATGAACATCATGCTGGTCTCGGTCCGGGAGCGGACACGCGAGATCGGCATCCGCAAGGCCATCGGTGCGCGGAGCAGCGACATCCTGTTCCAGTTCCTCGTCGAGGCACTGGTCCTCTCGCTGCTGGGTGGTGTGATCGGGATCGTGGTCGGCCTGGCGGCGAGCCTGCTCATCGGCCAGATCGCCGGCTGGGGCTTCATCTTCAACCCGCTCACCGTCGTCGTCGCCGTTGGGTTCTCCCTCGTCGTCGGCGTCGTCTTCGGCGTCTGGCCCGCGCGGGCGGCCGCTCGTCTCGACCCGATCGCCTCCCTGCGCTACGAGTAGCGCGCCACCCTCCTGAGAGGAGAAGTCTCCCGTGACCAACGACCCCACCCGACCGCAGCCGAGCCCGTTCCCGCCGCCCGAGCCCGGCCCCACCCCCCGTCCCGTCCCCGGCCGTGGTGACTCGCATCCGGCGCAGTCCGGCACGTACCCGAGCCAGACAGGGACCGTCCAGGGCCAGCCCACGTACGCTCCGCCAGGCCAGCCCGCGTTCCAGGCACCGCATCCCCAGCCGGCTGTGCCGTCGTTCATCCCGCCGTCGGCGGCGTCGGTTGCCGCGAACTCCCGAAGCCGCGGCGGCTCCTCGGCCGGCGCGCTCGCGTTCGTCGTGGCCGTGGTGATCGCCGCGGCGGGCCTCGGCTTCGCCGGCGGGCGCCTCACCGCCCCCGCGGCGGCCACGGCCCGCGGGTTCGCGGGCCGGAGCGGGGGTAACTTCCCCGCCTTCAACCCCAATGCCAGCGGCAACCCGAACCGTGGCGGCTTCGGCAGGCTCGCCGGCGGCACGGTCTCGATCGACGGGCAGGTGACCGCGGTCGCGAGCGGCTCGATCACGGTCCAGACGCCGAACGGCCAGAGCATCACGCTCCAGGTCCCCAGCACCGCGACGTACCACGCGCAGGCGCCGGCCACCTCGAGCGACGTCACGGTGGGCTCGCAGGTCCAGCTCAGCGTCAGCCGGCCGAACGGACGAGCCGAGGGCTCCGGCCAGCCGGAAGCGAGCGGCCAGCCGGGCGCGGTCGCGCCTCGCGGCTTCGGCCTCACCGTCACCGACATCACGGTCGTGGGCAAGTAGGATCGGACGACGCAGACGGCCACGGCAACCGACGTGACCGTCGCGCCCGGACGGAAGGTTCGAGGACCGGCATGCACCTGCTCCTGGTTGAGGACGACGAGCGGCTCGCGCGCGCCCTCACTCGCCTGCTCGAGGAGGATCGGCACGTCGTGGAGCACGCTCCCGACGGCCGAACCGGGCTCGATCTCGCCACGGGCGTGGACGGGCTGGACTGCGTGATCCTCGACATCGGGCTGCCCGACATGTCGGGGCTCGACGTCGCGCGCCGGATCCGGGCCTCGCGCGTGGACGTGTCGATCCTGATGCTCACGGCCCGCGACACCGTGAACGACCGCGTGGTGGGGCTCGACGCGGGCGCCGACGACTACGTCGTGAAGCCGTTCGCCTACCAGGAGGTGTCGGCGCGCCTCCGGGCGCTTGCGCGCCGCGCCGAGCCGGGGCCCAGGCGCCCGGAGCCGAAGCTCTCTGCGGGCGCGATCGTGCTCGACGAGGCCGCCCGTCGCGTGACGGTCCAGGGACGCTCGGTGGACCTCTCGCCGCGCGAGTTCTCGCTGCTCGAGGCGCTGCTGCGCCACCCGGGCCAGGTGCTCACGCGCGACCAGCTGCTCGACCACGCTTGGCCGTTCAGCGTGGCCGTGACGCCCAACGCGGTGGACGCCTACGTGCACTACCTGCGGACGAAGCTGGGCGAGGCGGGCGGTCAGATCGAGACCGTCCGCGGCGTCGGGTACCGCATGGGTGACGGAGCCGATGGCTGATGGCTGACGGCGCGGGGACGGAGTCGCGCGAGGACGGGGCCGAGCAGGCGGGGCTCGCGGCCGAGGCTCGACTGCTCCGGCGCACCCGCTGGCGTCTCGTGCTGTGGAGCGGGGTCTCGACGCTCGTCGTGCTGCTCGTCCTCGGCGCGGCCCTGTACGCCGCCGTGGAGAACACGCTGGTCGGAGCCTCGGTCGCGCAGCTCTCCAACCGCGTGAACCCGGTCGTGGCGGGGCTGACCGGCCAGCCGGATCCCGATACCGGCGCCGGGACCGACGTACCGGGCAATCCGTTCGGGTTCCTGCCCGGTCGCGGCAACGTGTGGCTGTTCGCCTTCAACGCCGACGGCCAGCAGGTTCGGCTCAACAACCAGCCTGTCGTCGCGCTCGAGGGCATGCCCCAGCCCGACAGCCTCGCTGCTGCACGCACGGCGCCCAACGGCCGCGACATCCGCGAGGTGAAGGTCCAGATCGGCAGCACCGAGGTGCCGGCGCGGCTCCTGACGCAGCGGTTCACGTGGCAGCACGACGGCCAGACGTACTTCCTCCAGGCGCTCCAAGACCGGTCGCTCGAGGTGTCCACGCTCCAATCGCTCCTGACCGTACTGCTGGCCGGCGGAGCGCTGGTCGTCATCGTGTCCGTCGTGTTCGGGTGGGTCTACGCGCAACGGGCGCTGGTGCCCATCCGCGTCTCGCTCGAGGCCCAGCGCGACGCCCTCCGCCGCCAGCGCGAGTTCGCGGCCGACGCCTCGCACGAGCTCCGGACGCCGCTCACGGTCATCCGCTCGTCGGTGGAGCACCTCGCGCGGCACCCAGACAAACGGGTGGGGGAGCAGCGCGAGGCCCTCGACGACATCGATGCCGAGGTGTCGAACCTGGCCTCGCTCGTGGACGACCTGCTGCTCCTTGCGCGCTCCGACTCCGGCGCCGTGGCGCTCGAACGGACCCCGCTCGACCTGGGCGACGTGGCGTTCGAGGCTGCGGGGGCGCTCGGGCGGACGGCCGAGGATCGCGGCGTGCACGTCGAGGTGGACCCCGAACCGGCGATGCTCCCGGGCGACCCGACGCGGCTCCGCCAGCTGGTGACGATCCTCGTTGACAACGCCATCCGGCACTCGCCCCGCGACGGGCGCGTGCGCGTGGTCGTGCGGTCCGCGTCGGGAACGGCGTCGGTCGAGGTCACCGACGAGGGGCCGGGCCTGCGCGAGCAGGACATGCCGCACGTGTTCGACCGGTTCTGGCGGGCGCCGGGCGCGCCGTCGGGCGGGACGGGGCTGGGCCTTGCGATCGCGCGCTGGATCGTCGAGCGCCATGGCGGCCGGATCGGCGTGGCGAACCGGCCCGAGGGCGGCGCCGCGTTCCGCGTGGAGCTGCCGACGAGCGGTCCCGCGGACGCCCCCGCGATGCGCAGCGACCTCACGCCGCCGCCGATGCTGTTGGGCTGAGCGCTCGGGCGCGTCGTTGCCGGCGCAGGCCTGCGTCGTGCCGCGGCCGGGTGCGGGGCTGCGCGGTGCCTCCGCTGGCCGTCGGCTCGGCCCGAACAGGGTCCCGGCGCAGCCCGGGTTGCGGGGCTGCGCGGTGCCTCCGCTGGCCGTCGGCTCGGCCCGAACCACCGGATACGAGGCTACCTCGTGCTGCCGCGGTTGCCACCACTTGAGGGGCCTCCTTCGAGGGGTTGTACGCCCCGAATGCCTCTCGCCCGAAGCCAGTTGGCACCAGGAACGAAGACCGTTCGTGCTCGGTGCCTCTCCAGGCCTGGCGATGCGCCGAGCACGAACTGGGTTCGTGGGTGGCACCGCTGGGCGCCTGGCCGACGGCTAGCACGAAGGTGGATCGTGGGTGGTGCCAACCCCTGACGTTCGCGCCGTTTGCACGAAGGTGGATCGTTGATGGCGGGGACACCGACGGGGGCGCGCAGCGGTGCGAACCGGGGGCGCGCCAAGACACGGACGGGCGCACGCCGCGACGCGCGAGCCGGGGGCGCGCAGCGGTGCGAACGACACACGCCGCGACGAAGCCGGACCGCGGACGGCGGCAGTCCCCGGGTCGATGCCGTCGAGCGGTAGGGCGGCACTCGAGGACCCCCAGCCTCTTCGCGGCTTCGCGGCCCGTACGGGGACGCGTCGCGCCCGGCCGGAGTCGAGCCCGGCCGGAGACGGGCCCGGCCGGAGACTGGCCCGGCTGGGGCCGACGCTGCGTGCTACAGTTCGGGCGTCCTGAGAGCCGGTCCCGTGAGGCCGGCATGCCGGTCCTGAGAGGCCGGGTAGGAGGCCTGATGCACCTGCGCTTGCCCGCAGCCGGCGCCCCGCGCGCCGCACCGGCGGGAACCGAGTGACCCTCCCACCGAACTCCGTCCACCCGCCGTTGCCGCGCGCCGACGCGATTGTCGACCCCCGCGTTGGCGACGCCGGTCCCGCGCTGCTCGCGCTCGAGGACGGCACCGTGTTCGCCGGAATCGCCTTCGGGGCCCCCGTGGCCGCGGGCGGCGACCTCGTTGTGAACACGAGCCAGACGGGTTACCAGGAGATCGCCACCGACCCCTCCTACGCCGGGCAGGTCGTGGTGATGACGTACCCGCTGATCGGCAACTATGGGCGCCTGGAGGCCGACGACCAGTCGAGCCGGCCCTGGCTCCGCGGCCTCGTCGTCGCCCACGCCACGGCGGCCGTCCTCGACGACGCCCGCCAGCTCGCCACGATGCTGCGCGAGAACGGCATCCCGGCGATCGCCGGCGTGGACACGCGGGCCCTCGCGAGGCGCCTCCGATCCAGCGGCTGCCAGCGCGCGATCATCACGCAGCCCGGCATGACCGACCCCGACGAGGCGGTGGCCATGGCCCGCGCGGTGCCCGCCTGGGAGGACCAGGACTTCGTCGCCCAGGTGTCGCCGGCGCAGGTGACCGAGGTGGGCGACGAGGCCGGGGCCCCGCTCGTCGCCATCGTCGACTTCGGCCTCAAGTCGAACATCGTCCGGAGCATGCGCCGCCGCGGCGCGCGGGTCCGCATCCTGCCCCACACCGCGACTGCGGCCGAGGTGCTCGCCGCCGACGTCGACGGCGTCATCCTCTCGCCCGGCCCGGGCGACCCCGCACGACTGGCGGGGCCGGTTGCGCTGGCCAGGCAGATCATCGACGACGGCCGCCCGCTGCTGGGCATCTGCCTCGGCCACCAGATCGTGGCCCGGGCCGCGGGCGCCGAGACCGGCCGCCTGCGCTTCGGGCACCACGGCGCGAACCACCCGGTCCAGGACCTCGACACGGGCTACGTCCAGGTCACCGCGCAGAACCACGAGGTCCAGGTCATCGGCGGGACGCTGCCGGCGAGCTCGGGCTTCCGGGTGAGCCAGATCAACCTCAACGACCGCTCCGTCGAGGGTCTCCGCCACGGCTCCAAGTCCATCGAGACCGTCCAGTACCACCCCGAGGGCGCCCCCGGGCCGCTCGACGCGCTGGCCGTGTTCGACCGCTTCGTGGACGCCGCGCGGAAGGGCCGCGGAGCATGACCGCCACGCTGCCCTTCCCGCCCGTCCGAGCGCACCGGCCGAAGCCTGCCTCGGTCCTCATCCTGGGCTCCGGCCCCGTGGTCATCGGCCAGGCGGCGGAGTTCGACTACGCGGGCACGCAGGCCTGCCGTGCGCTGCGGGCCGAGGGCGTCCGGACGATCCTGGTCAACTCCAACCCGGCGACGATCATGACCGACCCGTCGGTGGCCGATGCCGTCTACCTCGAGCCGCTGACGGTCCCCGCGATCGAGGCGGTCATCGCGCGCGAGAAGCCGGAGGGGCTCCTGGCTGGGCTCGGCGGGCAGACGGCCCTCAACCTCGCGATGGCGCTCTCGGAGGCGGGGGTGCTGGAGCGCCACAACGTGCGCCTCCTGGGCACGCCGCTCGAGGCCATCCGCATGGCCGAGGACCGCGAGGCGTTCCGCGACCTGCTCGACCGCATCGGCCAGCCGTATGCGCCGTCGGCCATCGTCGAGGGCCCGGACGACGCCGCCCGCCACGCCTCGGCGGAGGTCGCGCTCGAGGCCATCGGCCTGCCGGCCATCGTGCGCCCCGCGTTCACGCTCGGCGGCACCGGCGGCGGCATCGTCGAGACCGAGGCCGCCTACTGGGAGCGCGTCCGAGGCGGCCTCCGCGCCAGTCCGATCCACCAGGTGATGGTCGAGCGCTGCCTGGTGGGCTGGCAGGAGATCGAGTACGAGGTCATGCGCGACCACGAGGACACGTGCATCGCCGTGTGCTCGATGGAGAACGTGGACCCGCTGGGGGTGCACACCGGAGACTCGATCGTGGTGGCGCCGGTCCAGACCCTGACCGACAGCGTGCACCAGCGGCTGCGCACGGCCGCCCTGGCCATCATCCGCGCCCTCGGCGTCGAGGGCGGCTGCAACGTCCAGTTCGCGCTCTCGCCCGACTCCACCGAGTACGCCGTGATCGAGGTCAACCCGCGGGTCAGCCGAAGCTCGGCCCTCGCCTCCAAGGCGACCGGCTACCCGATCGCGCGCGTCGCCGCCCAGATCGCCGCCGGCCGCACGCTGGCCGAGATCCCCAACGTCGTCACCGGCACCACGGTGGCCGCCTTCGAGCCCGCCCTCGACTACGTCGTGGTCAAGCTGCCGCGCTTCCCGTTCGACAAGTTCCCGACCGCCGACCGCCGCCTGGGCAGCCAGATGAAGGCGACCGGCGAGGTCATGGCGATCGACCGCACCTTCGGCGCCGCGCTCAACAAGGCGCTCCGCGGCCTCGAGCAGGCGGGCGCGGGGCCGCTGGGCGAGGACCCCTCGTGGCGGCCGACGTTCGACTACCTGGCCGCGGTCTACGGCGGCGTGGACCCCGACGACGGGGGCGACGGCATCGGCGTGGGCGTGGGCGGGCTGGACAGCCTCACGATCGAGGACGCGCCGATCCGCTGGGTTGGCGACGACGGCGAGGCCTGCGAGAGCACGCGCCTCGCCCAGCGCTCGGCCGCGCCGATCGTGCTCCGCCAGTTCGTGGAGCCCTCCGACTCGCGGCTGTGGCGCGTCCTGGGCCTGCTGCGTCGCGGCGTCCCCCAGGAGGTGGTCCGCCGGGCCACGGGGATCAACGCCTGGTTCCTCTCGGAGATGGCGCGCAACCTGGAGCTCGAGCGCGACGTGCGCGCGATGGGCGCCCGCCTCACCGACCCGACGGACGTCCAGGGCGCCGAGCTGCTCGCCACCGCCAAGCGCTTCGCCTTCGCGGACCGCGACCTCGCGGCCCTGGCCGGGGTGGGGGAGCCCGCGGTCCGGGCGGCCCGCAACGCGCTGGGCCTGGCACCGGGCTACGCGATGGTGGACACCTGCGCCGCGGAGTTCGCTGCCGAGACGCCGTACTTCTACTCGACCTATGCCGCCGCGGGCTCGGAGCCCGAGGCGCCGCCGGTGGACCGACCCGCCGCGCTGGTGATCGGCTCAGGGCCGGTCCGCATCGGCCAGGGGATCGAGTTCGACTACTGCGCGGTCCAGGCGGCCGACGTCCTGCGGCAGAACGGCTGGAGCGCGGTCATGGTCAACTCCAACCCCGAGACCGTGTCCACCGACTTCGACGCGTCCACGCGCCTCTACTTCGAGCCGCTCGACGCCGAGAGCGTGCTCAGCATCATCGAGTTCGAGAGCGGCGGCGTGGCGGCAATGGGCGGCAGCAGCGTCCTCCCGGCGGTCGTGGCGTTCGGCGGGCAGACGCCGCTCAACCTCGCCGCGCCGCTCGTCCACGCGGGCGTCCCGCTGCTGGGCTCCGACCTCGAGGCCATCGACCAGGCGGAGGAGCGGACCCGGTTCTCGGCGCTGCTCGACCGGTTGGGCATCCCGCAGCCCGAGGGCGGCATGGCCGAGACGATCGAGGAGGCGCTCACGCTCGCCGAGCGGATCGGCTACCCGGTCATCGTCCGGCCGTCGTTCGTGATCGGCGGCCTGGCCATCGACTTCGCGTACTCGCCCGAGGACCTCGTCCGCCACCTCGCGTCGGCCGCCGTCGTGGACCCCGACCGGCCCGTGCGCATCGACCGGTTCCTCGAGGGGATCGAGGTGGACGTGGACGCCGTGAGCGACGGGACCGAGGTGCTCATCCCGGGCCTGCTCGAGCACGTGGAGCGGGCGGGCATCCACTCCGGCGACTCGATCGCGTGGTTCCCGCCCCAGAGTGTGGGCGTCGGCGACCAGGAGCTGATCATCGAGACGATGCAGCGGATCTGCCTCGCGCTCGGCGCCCGGGGCCTGGTCAACGCCCAGTTCATCGTCCGCGAGGACGGCGTGTACCTGATCGAGGTCAACCCGCGGGCCTCGCGG
This sequence comes from Chloroflexota bacterium, assembly GCA_021802825.1. Classification (GTDB taxonomy): domain Bacteria; phylum Chloroflexota; class Limnocylindria; order Limnocylindrales; family CSP1-4; genus CAIXZV01. The sequence goes on along the minus strand of JAJZRG010000013.1, from coordinate 49,778 downwards.
ACGGTGCCGTTCCTGTCCAAGGTGACCGGCGTGCCGATGGTGGAGTTGGCCGTGCGGATCTCGCTGGGCGAGACGCTGCGCTCCCTGGGCTGGCAGGGCGGCCTAGTGCCCCCGCCGCCGTTCGTCGCGGTCAAGGCGCCCGCATTCTCGACGGCGAAGCTCAAGGGCGTCGACCCCTCGGTGGGGCCGTTCATGCAGTCCACGGGCGAGGTCATCGGCATCGCCGACCGGGCGCCGGTCGCCATGGCTAAGGCGCTCACGGGCGCCGCGCTGATCCCGCCGCGCGCCGGCGAGGGCGAGGCGCCGCTGGCCCTGCTGTCCATCGCCGACCGCGACAAGTGGGGCCTGGCCGACCTCGGCCGCGCGCTCGTCCGGGCCGGCTACCGGCTGGCCGCGACGGCCGGGACGCGGGCGCTACTCGAGGCAGCGGGGATCACCGGGATCGCCCCGGTGGCGAAGCTGGGCGCGGAGCCGGTGGGCGATGAGGCCGGGATCCTCGAGCTGATCGCCTCGGGCGACGTTCGGCTGGTGGTCAACACGCCCACGCCACGGTCGGGCCCGGTGCGCGACGCGGCGGACATCCGCCACGCCACGATCGCCGAGGGGATCCTGTGCTTCACGTCCATCGAGACGGGGGTGGCCGCCGCCGAGGCGCTGGACCCCTCGCTGGTCGACGCGATCGCCCAGGTGCGCCCGATCACGGCGTGGGTGCCCAGGGCGTAGCGCCCGCCGCGGCTCGCACACGCGCTCGGTGACCTGGCCGTCTCGCGTTGCGGCTCAGGCGCCGCCAGCTCCCCATCGGCCGGTCAGCCTACAATCGGACCACCCAACCCCAGCCGAGGGTCGATGTCCGCATGCCCGTACCCGTCGTCGAGTTCACCGACGAGCGCCTGCCCAACGGCCTGCGCCTGATCGTCGCCGAGGACCACGTCGCGCCCGTCGCCGCCGTCCACGTCTGGTACAACGTGGGCTCCAAGCACGAGGTCCCGGGCAAGACGGGCTTCGCGCACCTGTTCGAGCACGTGATGTTCCAGGGCAGCGCGAACGTGGGCAAGTCCGAGCACATGGCGCTCGTGCAGGCGGCCGGCGGCACCCTCAACGGCACCACCTGGCTGGACCGGACCAACTACTTCGAGACGATGCCCTCGCACCAGCTCGAGCTCGCGCTGTGGCTGGAGGCGGACCGGCTGGGGACGCTGCTCGACGCCCTGTCGCAGGAGAACCTCGACAACCAGCGCGACGTGGTCAAGAACGAGAAGCGCTGGAGCTACGACAACCGGCCGTACGGGTCATGGATCCACAAGCTGCTCGGCCACGCGTACCCGGAGTGGCACCCGTACCACCACCCGACGATCGGCTCGATGGAGGACCTCGACGCGGCCTCGCTCGAGGACGTGCGCCACTTCTTCGAGACGTACTACGCGCCCAACAATGCCGTGGTCTCGGTGGTGGGGGACTGCGACCACGACCAGGTCCGCGCCTGGGTGGACCGTTACTTCGGCCCCATCCCGGCTAACCCGGACATCCCGCCGCTGCCCGACATGTCGCTGCCGCCGGTCATCGGCGAGGAGAGGCGCGAGACGGTCGTGGACCGCGTGCCGCTGCCGCGGATCTGCTTCGCGTTCCGGGCGCCCGCCTTCGGCGACCCGAAGCTCGACGCCCTGGACCTCGCGACGCAGCTGCTGTCCGGGGGCAAGAGCAGCCGGCTGCACCGGCGCCTGGTCCGCGACGAGCGGATCGCGCAGGACGTCATGATCGGCACCCTGCCCGCGGTCGGGGGCGCCTCGATGGTGCTCGGCTACGCCACGGTCCGGCCTGGGGTGGACCCAGCAGCCGTGGAGGCGGCGTACCTCGAGGAGCTCGCGACGCTCGCGGCCGAGGTGCCCAGCGAGGACGAGATGGACCGCGCCCGGGCGCTGACCGAGGCCGATGAGCTGGGCGCCCTGAGCCGCGTGGAGGAGCGCGCCGAGCGTCTCTCGATGTACGCCTCGCTGTTCGACGACCCGGGGATGGTCAACACGATCCTCGCCCGGTACCTCGCGGTCACCGCCGAGCAGATCCGCGACATCGCGGCTGCCGTCTTCCGCGAGGACAACCGGGTCGTGCTCACCTACCTGCCGACGGCGATCGGCGCCGAGGCGCTCGAGGGCGGCACGGGGGACGGGGTGGGGCCCGAGGACGGCGGCGATGGGGGCCCCGAGCCGCCCGACGCGCCCGCCGCCGACACGCCCGCCGCCGACGACGACGCGGAGGCCCGGGCATGAGCCCGCGCCCCGGCATGGTCAGCGAGAGGCCCATCCCAGGCGAACCCCGCCCCTACGAGTTCCCGGCCACGGTCCGGGCGACCTTGCCCAACGGCCTGCGCGTGATCGTCACGCCCATGGCCGGGCGCGAGCTCATCGCCGCATCGCTTGCCGTCCGCGCCGGCGCCGCCGACGAGCCCGCCGCGATCGCCGGCGCGACCGTGCTCGCCGCGCGGGGCCTGACTGAGGGCACCGAGGTCCGTGACGCGATCGCGCTCACCGAGGCGTTCGAGCGCCTTGGCGCGTCGATGCACGCGGAGGCGGGCTGGGACGCCATCTCGGCCGGGCTCGACGTCCCGGCGTCACGCCTGGAGCCCGCGCTGGAGCTCCTGGCGGAGGTGATCCGCCGCCCCTCGTTCCCGTTGTCCGAGGTGGAGCGGCTGCGCGACGAGCGCCTCAACGACCTCATCCAGGCCAAGGCCGACCCCCGCCGTCGCGCCGACGAGGCGTTCGTCTCCTCGATCTACGCGCCCTCCTCGCCGTACCGCCGGCCGGCCGGCGGCACGGCCGAGACCGTGTCCCGGCTCACCTCGGCCGACCTACGAGCCATCCACGCGTCGGCGTACGGCCCGGCGGCCGCCGCGCTCGTCGTGGCCGGCGACGTGGACCCGGACGCGGTCCTCGCGATCGCGTCGCGGCTGTTCGGTGACTGGACCGGCGGCAGCGGGACCGTGACTGCCCCGGACTCGACGAGCGCCGTGGACAACCGGTTCGTCCGCGTGGTCCACCGCCCGGGGGCGGTGCAGTCGGAGATCCGGATCGGGCACCCGGGGATCGCGCGGCGGCACCCCGACTACCACGCCGTCTCGGTCATGAGCATGATCCTGGGCGGGCTGTTCAACTCGCGGCTCATGAGCAACCTGCGCGAGGCGAAGGGCTACACGTACGGCGCCCACGCCGGCTTCGACCTGCGACGCGGGGCCGGACCGTTCTCCGCCCGCGCCGCGGTCAACACCGAGGTCACCGTCCCCTCGATCCGCGAGTTCCTCCTCGAGCTCGGGCGGATCCGCGAGGCGCCGCCCACGGAGGATGAGCTGCGCGCCGCGCGCAACTACCTCGTCGGGGTCTTCCCGCTGCGGTTCGAGACGCCGGGCCCGGTGGCCGGCTGGCTGGGCGGCCTGTTCATCCACGACCTGCCCGACGACGAGCCGCTGCACTACCGCTCGGCGATCGAGGCGGTGACGGCGGATGACGTCCTGCGGGTCGCGCGCGAGCACGTGCACCCCGAGCGCAGCGCGATCGTGCTGGTGGGCGACCACGACAAGTTCGGCGCCGACCTCGAGGCGGCCGGCTTCGCCGCCGTGGACGTGGTGAGCGACGAGCCCGAGGCGCCCGGCCAGGACGCGTGAGCGCCTGGGCGCGTGGGCGCAACCGCGTGGCCGATGCGGTTCGCCGCGCCAGAAGCCTTCGTCGGCGGGTTGTGCCGGTCGGCTCGCCAATATTCGTGTCGACCGTCTGAAACCTTTCGGCGGCCTCCGTGCTCAGGCAGGGTGAAGCGGCCCCGCGTGGGGCCACCACGCATCAGGAGCCACCGCCCAACATGCGAAACCAACCGAGTCTCCTCCGCTCGACCGCCACCGCGGCCGTCGCGGTCCTGCTGGTTGCCGGCGCCGCGCTTGCGACCAACCGCCTCGTCGCGGCCGAGCATGGGAGCACCGACCTCAAGACCACGTCCGCCGAGCAGTCGATGGACCCGTCCGCCAGCATCGACGCCACGGCGTCCGGGCAGCCCCATGAGACCCCGGAGGCCAGCGAGACGCCCGAGCCGTCCGAGACGCCGGACGCCACCGCGTTGCCCGACGCGAGCCAGCCCGGCGAGGCGACCGAGACCCCGGAGCCGAGCGACAGCCCGGAGGCGACTGAGACCCCGGAGCCGAGCCACAGCCCCGAGGCCACCGAGACCCCGGAGCCGAGCCACAGCCCCGAGGCCACCGAGACCCCGGAGCCGAGCCACAGCCCCGAGCCCACTGACGCCTCGGGCGAAGGCGACCACAATGGCGGCGACGGCCATGACAGCGGCACGTACGGAGACGGCGGCCACTAGGTCGATCCGATCACGGGGAACATGACCTCGGTTCTGCGATGGGACCGTTCTGGGTCCGCGACAATGGTGGCGGACACGGGGCGGTCCCAGACCGGCCCCGCCAGGGTCGGGATCACTCGCAGCACGGAGGACAGGCCCACGGACGGAACCCGTGACGTCGCCCTTGAGACCGGAGCAGCGAACGATGACCGCACGATCGTCGATGCCGTGCTCGCCGGGGACCGAGACGCCTACCGCCGACTTGTCGAGCGGGAGAGCGGATCGGTCGTCGCTGCGTGCGCGCGGATTCTCGGCGACCGCCCCGAGGCCGAAGACGTCGCCCAGGAGGCCTTCGTGATCGCCTACCGATCGCTCGGGTCATGGCGCGGCGAGGGTCCGTTCGGCGCCTGGCTGTCACGGATCGCGGTGCGGCTCGCGGTCCGCAGCGCGGGCCGCCGCAAGCGGGTGACCTGGCTCGACCCCATCGCCGCCGAGTCCGACGAGCCGGGTCGGGAGCGCTTCCGGACGAGCGGGACCAGGGACGCGGTCGATCCCGCGCACGCCGTGCTCCGCGCAGAGCAGGACGCCCGGATCCGCTCGGCCGTCGCCTCGCTGGACGAGCCGTATCGCGAGGTGGTGGCCCTGCGGTTCTTCGCCGAGCGCTCGCTGCTCGAGATCGCCGAGGCCACCGACCGCCCGCTGGGCACCGTCAAGACGCATCTCCACCGCGGGCTTGCTCGCCTTCGGACGGCTCTCGAGGACCACGAGCGATGAGCCCCCGCTATCCCGGCCAGAACCCGAACCCGTTCTCGAGCGCTGAGCTTGGCGGGCTGGATCTCCCCGCCGAGGAGATCGCCGACGACGCGCGGCTGGCCCGGCAGCTCGAGGCGCTCGCGGACCGCGAGACGGTGGGGCCGAGCCCGGACTTCGCGGACCGGGTGATGGCAGCCATCGCCAGCGAGCCCACGCCCGCACCCGTGGTGGCGGCGAGGTCCGCCATCCGACGACTGTCGCTGCTGGGTCTGGTGGCGTCCGTGGGTGACGCGGCCCGCATCACCTTCGGCCGCGGCTTCCCGGCCATGGCGCGGCTCCAGGCAATCAGCCTCGTGCTCGTGAGCAGCCTCACGATCGGGGCGGCTGCGGCCGGGACCGCCGGCGCGCTCGGCGCGTTCAACGCGCAGAACAGCAGCCCGGGGCCAACCACCACGCCCACGCAGCTCGTGACGCCCACGCCGACGTCCTCAGGGGAGCCGGGCGACTCGCCCGCGCCCTCCGAGACCAACGGGCCCGTGGACAGCTCGATGGCGCCAGAGGCCAGCGGCAAGCCCGAGTCCTCGGAGAGCCCAGACCCCTCCGGGGCGTCCGAGTCCCCCAGGGACGACAACCCCCAGGCGACACAGACCCATGGCGGCGGCGGCTCCGGCTTGACCGGCTCGGCGACGCCGGGAGGCTCGGGAGGCTCGGGGGGCTCGGGGGGCTCGAACCCCGCCACGCCGCGGCCCACCAGCATGCCGACGCCGACCGCCACACCGGACCCGAGCGAGGATGGCGGGGAGCCCTCGCCAACGGAGCCGCCCTCCGAGTCGCACACCGCGTCGCCGACCCCCGAGCAGCACTGAGCCGCCCAGCCACGGGTTGACGGTCGAGAACGTCCCGCAGTCGCCCGCCCGGATGGTGGAGCAGCCCTGAGTCGCCCAGCCACGGGTTGACGGGGGATCGACCGCCGGTCGCTGGACGCGGTGTAGCCTGACGGCATGATCGTCATCGTCGGTAGCCTGGCCTGGCGCCCCGCGCCAGCGGCTGCGCCTGCTGGGCGGGCCTGTGGGGTCGCCCTGGCCGCGGCCGGCCGCGGAGCCCGCGTCGAGCTCGTCAGCCGCGTGGGAGAGGACGCCCCGGGCGAGGCGCTCCTGATCGCGCTGTCCCGAGCCGGGGTCGGCCACGCCGCCGTGCTCCGCGACCCCGTCCGGCCCACGCCCATCCTGGCGCCGGCGCCGGACGCGTCGCCCGACGAACAGGACCCCTCGCCCTTCGCCGAGACGGAGGCTGCGGGCGCCGCAGCCGATGGACCCGCCGGCAGTCCCGACGGGCCACGGCTCGAGGGCGCCGACGTTGACCTCGGGATGCGCTACCTCGCGCCCTCGGGCGTGCTGGTGGTCACCGAAGACGTCCCGTCCGACGTGATGGCGGCCGCCGTGGAGGCCGGCCAGTTCGCCGGCACCCGCCTCGTCGTGCTGGTGCGACCGGTGGGCCTCGCGTCGCGATCCGTGCCGGCGGGGCTGCCCGAGGACGCCACGGTGCTCGCGGCGCCGAGCCGCGACGACGGGGGCGCGTTCGACGCGCTGGTCGGCGCCTACGCGGCCGCGCTCGACGGGGGAGCCGACCCGGCCTCGGCCTTCGCCGCTGCCCAGGGCGCGACCGGCTGGGAGTCCGCGACGCCCCAATAGGACGGGCGGCAGCGAGATGGCCCGCGGGCCGCGAGCTCCCGCGCGCCACGGCTGCGCCCATCGCGCGCGAGGCCGAGGTTCAGGGGGCCACCAGGCCGCCTCCCGGCACGACGACGCCCGGCGGCGGACCGGCGTCCTGCTTGGCCGCTGGGAGCAGCAGTCCCGGCCCCTCGTTGCGCTCGCTGTTGGCGATCGGGCGCACGGCGCAGGCGCCGAGTAGCGAGCGGGCGGACGGCGCAGGCGTCGAGCATGGCGGCCAATCTGCCGGCCGGGATTGGGACCACCACGTCTGGTCCGTGTACAGTCGGGGCGTGACCCAGCCGCCCTCCTTCGACTACCACGGCACGCTGGCCCACGATGGGCCGCTCACGAGGGCCGCGGCCCTCGCCGCGCTCGACCACGCGGCGGAGCTCATGGACCAGTCGCGGTTCGTTGACGCGGCGCGGCTCTACCAGCGGGTCGTCGGCTTCGACGACCACAGCGTCACCGCGGCGGCCCTGCTGGGGTTCGGGCAGGCGATGCACCGGCTCGACGACGAGAACGCCGCGATGGGCGCCTGGCAGGAGGTGACGCGGCTGCCGGCCACCCCCGCGACCTACCCCGCGTGGCGCGAGATCGCGGGCGCCCGCGTGCGCAGCGGCGACCTGGCCGGGGCGGCTGAGGCGTACCGGCAGGCGGACCGGCTGGCGCCGCGCGAGGACAGGGCCGAGATCGCATCACGGCTCGGCTGGCTGAGCAAGGAGCTGGGCGACAAGCGGGGCGCCGGGCGCTACTTCTCGCGGGCCCGGGGCGGCTCGGCGGTGACGATGACGCTGGCCATCATCGCGGTGACCTCCGTCGTCTCGCTCGTGGCGGATATCGGCGGGCCGGACGGCAGCCAGCTGCTGCAGGCGCTCGAGATGGACAAGGTCGCCATCGCCCATGGGGAGCTGTATCGCCTGCTCACCGTTGTGCTCGTGCATGCGCCGCTCGCGGAGAACCCGTTCCACCTCGTGCTCAACATGTACGGGCTGTGGCTGTTCGGCCCGTTCGTCGAGCGGCTCTACGGCCCCTGGCGGATGCTCACGTTCTACGTCGTGACGGCCGTCGGCGCCTCGCTGCTCAGCTTCGCGATGTCAGACCCCGCGACCTCGTCGCCCTACGCGGTCGGCGCCTCGGGCGCGCTCTTCGGGCTGATCGGCGTGCTCGTCGCCGCGCTCTACGTCCACCGGCCCGCACTCGGCGAGGTCGGCCGCGGCCTGCTCGTCAACCTCGTTGCGATCATCGCGCTCAACCTCATGTTCGGGCTCTCGGTGGCGGGCATCGACAACTGGGCGCATGTCGGCGGGCTGCTGACCGGCATCTGGCTCGGCGTGCTCTTCCGGCCCACGGCGGTGCCCACGCTGCGCTCGCTGTGGGTGCGCCCGGGCCCGCAGCCCGGCACGGCCGTGCCCATCGTCGGGTCGCCCGCGATGGCGGCGGTCCAGGTCGCGGGGCTGGTCGGCATGCTGGCCGGGTTCTGGCTGCTGTGGGGCATGGGCGTCCAGGCCTGGCGATAGCCGCGAGCTGTCAGCGCATCGTTGCGCGTTGTCGCGCATCGTCGGTCTCGCCCGCGGGCTGACGTCCGGCGCGCGCCGGCCAGACGGTAGGATCTAGGGCCATGTTCGCCATGCTGCAAGGGGCCTGGCCCCGCGTCACCTCCGACGGGATCGATCTGGCTGCGCTCGAGGCCGACGTGGCCGCGGGGCGGGCCGATGCCGAGGCGCTCGAGCGTGCCACGAACCAGCTCGTCGCCGAGGTGCTCGCAGCCCAGGCCGAGGCCGGCATGGACCTGCTGACCGACGGCCAGGTCCGGTGGCCGAGCCTCACCGAAGCCGTGCGGCTCGCCCTGTTCGAGCGCCGCTTCGAGGCGGAGCGCCCGCTGGTCGGCGCGTGGAAGGCTGCGACGGCCGTCGCGCCGGAGGGGACCACCGTCGCCCAGGCGCTGCCCGGCCCGTACACGCTGGGTCGCCGTTCCATTGAGGACGCCCTCCGCCGGGCCCGCGAAGCCGGCGAGGAGCCCCCGAGCGCCGCCGAGCTCAACGCCGCGAAGTTCGACGTCACGCTGTCGATCGCGCACTCGCTGGCCGATGAGGTCGAGGCGCTCGTGGCGGCCGGCTGCCGCGTCATCGTGGTCGAGGAGCCCGACGCCGTCTCGATCGGAGGCAACGCCTCGGAGCGGGTGCTGCTGTCGAACGCGAGCACCGTCCTGCTCGAGCGCACGGGGGGGATCCACGCGATGCTCGCGATCACCGGCGGCTCGGCCCACGAGGTCGGCGCGGCGGCCATCTTCGAGGCCCCCTGGCAGTCGCTGCTGGTGGACCTGATCGCGGGTCCGGACAACTGGCAGCTGGTCCGCGAGACGCCCGGCGACCGGGGCATCGTCTGCGCCGCGCTGGCCGTCCCCGAGTCCGGCCTGGAGGTCGATCGCGCGCCCGAGATGGTGTGGGCCTCGCAGTACGCCGCGTCGGCCAACGGCCGCGGGCTCGCGAGGGTCGGGCTGACCAATGCCACGCGCCTGGCGGACCGAACCCCCGAGGCGGCGAGGATGGCCATCCGGCAGCTCGCCCAGGCCGCCAAGTTCGCCGCGATGCCCCTCGCCGATGCGGTCGAGGCGGGCCTCGACGCCCGCACGATCCGCGACGCCCGGCCCATCCCGGCGACCAGCAACCGTGCTGCCCGCCGTCGGCAGGCCCGCCAGGCGAACCGAGAGCGCGACTGAGGCTGAGTGGCGTCTGCGCGCCCGGCCTTCACCCGTGCCGCGCCCGTCCCTCGCCCGTTCCGCGCCCGTCCCTCGCCCGTTCCGCTTCCCGTGCCGCCCCCGCGCCGGCCGCGGCCGGGGGCCGCGAGTCACGCCAGACTCGCGAAGGCGCGGCGCCCGCACCCGCCACAGCCCAGTGTGCCCCTTCGCGCCGGAGGCCCTGCACAGGTCGCCCGAATCCGACCCTCACGCGACTCAGCCTGGATCCGGCCGCGGGGGCGCGGGCGACCCAGCCTGCGGGGCCCGGACGCGGGGGCGCGAGCGACTGCCGCGGTCAACGGCTTGTGCGGAATGACCTCGCGTTGTGCCTGACAAGTTCGCGAGCGGCCAGGGCGTTCGCGGCGTCGGCGTAGTCGAGGAAGGCCGCAGGCCGCCGCCTCTCGCCCAGCGCGCTCGACCGGAGCCAGATCGCGCCGCGATCCCGAGGGTCGGCGGTGGCCAGTGTCCAGCCGCGAGGCCTCGGCTTCCCAGGATCCTGGATCCAGGCGGTGAGAGCACGTGGCGCGGTCGGAAAGGCCGATGCGAGGAGGTCGCGATTGGCATGGATCGTCCTGGCGACGACGTCGGTGTCGAGGGCGACGACCAGGACGGTCGTCCACTCGGCGCGCCAGCCGAGTCTGCGCGCGGCGTTCGCGGCCTCGCGCTGATAGAAGCCGACCTGTCGGAGCAGGCCGCCAGCATCGAGAATGCCGCTTTTCGTCTCCTCCACTACGAGCGAGGCATCCGACTCGCGAAAAGCGAGGAGGTCGATCCAGCCGCGGGGTGCCCTGTCGCCGATCTGCACCTCATTGGCGATCAGCCATCCGTCGCGACGGAACCGACGGCCGATGAAGCCGGCAGTCACGCCGTGGACGAAGTCGGATTGCCGTCGTCGGTCCTCGAGGTGCCTGCCGGAGATGTCCAGCGTGACGCGGATTCCAAGGGCGGTGAGGATTCGCTCGATCACGAGGAGGTCGGGCTCGCGTGCCTCACCCCGCTCGATCCGCGAGACCGTTGATTGCGAGGTTTCCGATCGCGCCGCGAGTTCGCGCTGCGACCAGCCGGCAAGCGCGCGCGCCTCACGGATGGCGGCCGCGACCTCGGGGACGAGCCCCGGATGCCTGAGGTCGATTCGGGCGTGCATGGCGTTGTTGTACTGCTCGCCACTTACGCGCCGATCATCGCCCTCTCACGGGCGTCTCGGCCCCACCTGTCTCGGGTCACCGTCGCGGCCGGCGCCTCGCGTTCGATGCCCGCCCTCTTCCGCTGAGTCAGGTCGGACTCGCGAGACGGCCGCCAGCGCACGGTCGACGGCATCATTGGCGCTGCCGAACTGTGGCCCCTGCGCCCAGCGCGGCCAGGCGAGTCTGACGTGACTCAGGTGTGACGCAGCCGGGCCGGGACCGTCCGCCCGCACCTGCCGCGACGCTCCCGCGTCGCCTCCCGCGTCGCCTCCCGCGTCGCCTCCCGCGACGCATCCCGCGTCGCCTCCCGCGTCGCCTCGAGTCAGGTCAGACTCGCCAGGGGGCGTGACGCGCACAGCGGGCGGCGCAAGGGCCCGGTACCAGAGTTGGGGCGTGCACGCACACGCCCCGGTCGAGTCTGACCTGACTCACACCCGGGCGCCACCGGGCGCCCCCGGAACGCCACCCCCTTGCGCCCAGCGCGACACCCTGCCACCATCGGCCTACCGCGCCTGCGCCCGTGTTCCCCAGCTGCGGGGCCACTGCCTCCTGGCCGCGTCGGACTCACACCACCCGCCGAGCCGCGGGCGTCGCCCGAGGCCCTCCGGCGGACGATCAGCGTCACCCTTTGCTGCCGCGGCGGGACCCGCGGCCACGCCGACATCGGCGGAAGGAGGTCGTCTTGGTGGCCGAGCTGCACATTGCGCTCGAGGTGAACGGCGAGCAGCGCGAGGCTGATGTGGAGCCGCGCACGCTCCTCGTCTCGATGCTGCGCGAGGACCTCGAGCTCACCGGCACCCACGTCGGCTGCGACACCAGCCAGTGCGGCGCCTGCACCGTCCTGGTGGACGGCCACGCCGTGAAGAGCTGCACGATGCTCGCGGTCCAGGCGGAGCACACCGCCGTCACGACTATCGAGGGGCTCGGCCAGCCGGGCTCCCTCCACCCGCTCCAGCAGGCTTTCTGGGACAAGCACGGCCTGCAGTGCGGCTTCTGCACGCCCGGGATGATCATGGCGGCCGCGGACCTGATGGCCCACAACCCGGAGCCCACCGACACCGAGATCCGCCACGCGATCGCGGGCAACATCTGCCGCTGCACGGGCTACCACAACATCGTGGCCGCGGTCCGGGAGGCCGCGAGCGTGATGCGCGAGGGCGCCGCCGCCCCCGCGACGAACGCGTGACCGGAGGACGACGATGACGACGATGACCACCGACGTCCTCGGCGCGCCGGTCAGGCGGGTCGAGGACCCGCGCTTCATCACCGGCCACGGCCGCTACCTCGACGACATCAAGCTGCCCGCGATGACCCACATGGCCATCCTGCGCAGCCCGTACGCCCACGCGAAGATCCGCTCGATCGACACCTCGGCGGCGAAGGCCGCGCCCGGCGTGGTGGCGGTGTTCACGGGCGCCGACATCGCCTACAACCCGCTGCCGATGGCGTGGCCCGCCGGCGGCGCATCGGGCATCCAGAACAACGTCAACACGCCGCGGGCGCTCGCGACCGACGACGTGAAATGGACCGGCGAGGGCGTGGCGGCGGTCGTCGCCGAGACGGCCGCCCAGGCGCAGGATGCGCTCGAGCTGATCGACGTGGACTGGGAGCCGCTGCCCGCCGTCACCGACGCGGAGAAGGCCATCGCCGACGGCGCCCCGCAGCTCCACGAGAACGCGCCCAACAACCGCGTGTTCGACTGGCAGGTGGGCGACAAGGAGGCCACGGACGCCGCGTTCGCGAACGCGGCGGTGACGGTCCACCAGCGGCTCGTCAACCACCGCCTGATCCCCAACCCGATGGAGGTCCGGGGCGACATCGGCTGGTACAACCCGGGCACCGACGAGTACACGATCTGGATGTCGAGCCAGACGCCGCACATCCAGCGCCTGCTGCTGGCCGCGTTCGTGATGGGCGTCCCCGAGCAGAAGATCCGCTGCATCAGCCCCGACGTGGGCGGCGCCTTCGGCTCGAAGATCTTCTGCTACGCCGACATGGCGCTCGTGCTGCACGCCAGCAAGGCCATCGGCGGGCGGCCGGTCAAGTGGGTCGAGGAGCGGCGCGAGAGCTACGGCTCCACCATCCACGGCCGCGACCACATCACCTACGTGGACGTCGCGGCGACCAAGGACGGCATGGTCAAGGGGCTCCGCGTCAAGACGCTCGCGAACCTCGGCGGGCGCCTGTCCACCATCGGCCCAGGCATCCCGACCACCCTCTACGGGCGCATCCTGTCGGGCCCCTACAAGATCCCCGCGGTCCACTGCGAGGTCACCGGCGTCTACACGAACACCACATTCGTCGACGCCTACCGCGGCGCAGGCCGCCCGGAGGCCACCTACGTGGTGGAGCGGGCGATGGACCTCGTCGCCGACGAGCTGGGCATCGACCCGGCCGAGGTCCGGCGCCGCAACTTCCTGCCGCCCGACAGCTTCCCGTACGACAACCCGTCCGGGCTCCTGACCGCGGTCAACGGCAGCAAGCTGTACATCGACTCGGGCAACTACGAGCCCGCGATGGACAAGGCGCTGGCCATGGCGGGCTACGCCGACATCGCCGCGAAGAAGGCAGAGGCCAAATCGCGCGGCAAGCTCCTCGGCGTCGGCCTCTCGACCTACATCGAGGTCTGCGGCGTGGCGCCGTCCAAGTGGATCGGCGCCGTCGGCGAGGGCTGGGGCGCCGCGATGTGGGAGTCGTCCAACATCAAGGTCCACCTCACGGGCAAGGTCGTGGTCACGATGGGCACCCAGCCGCAGGGCCAGGGCCACGAGACCACCTACGCTCAGATCATCAGCCACGAGCTGGGCATCCCGATGGAGGACATCGTCGTCCAGCACAGCGACACCCAGGGCACCCCGTTCGGCTACGGCTCCTACGGCTCGCGCACGTCCAACGTGGGGACCGGCGCCGCGCTCAAGGCGGCCGCCAAGATCCGCGAGAAGGCGCGCCGGTACGCGGCCCACATGCTCGAGGCCAACGTCGAGGACATCGAGGTCGAGGGGGCCGAGTACCGCGTGAAGGGCTCGCCCGACAAGAAGAAGACGATCCAGGAGATCGCGTTCGCGCTCGACCTCGCGTTCGACACGCCCGAGGGCATGGAGCCGTACCTCGACGAGACGGCCTACCACGACACGCCCAACTGCACGTTCCCGTTCGGCACGCACGTCGCGTTCGTCGAGATCGACCAGGAGACGGGCAACGTGGAGCTGGTCCGCTACGTCGCGGTGGACGACGTGGGCAAGAAGATCAACCCGATGATCGTGGACGGGCAGCTCCACGGCGGCATCGCCCAGGGCATCGGCCAGGCGCTGTGGGAGGAGGCGGTCTACGGCGACGACGGGCAGCTGCTCTCAGGGTCGCTGCTCGACTACGCCCTGCCGCGCGCCGAGTGGCTGCCCAGCTTCGAGCTCGACGAGACCGTGACGCCGTCGCCCGTCAACCCGCTGGGCGTCAAGGGCGTCGGCGAGGCGGGCTGCATCGCGTCCACGGCGGCGGTGGCCAACGCGGTCATCGACGCCCTCAGCCCGCTCGGCATCCGCCACCTCGACATGCCGTTCACGGCCCAGAAGGTGTGGGGCGCCATCCAGGCGGCATCGGGCGGCAGCGGCTCCGCGAAGGGAGGCGAGGCATGATCCCGGCAGCGTTCGACTACACCCGGGCGACCTCGGTTGAGGAGGCGCTGGGGATCCTCGCGTCCGACGAGGGCGCCAAGCTGATCGCGGGCGGCCAGAGCCTGCTGCCGCTGATGAAGCTGCGGCTGGCCCAGCCAGCGCGGCTGGTCGACATCGGCCGGCTGCCCGAGCTGCGCGGCGTGTCCAAGCTCGACGACGGGCGGCTGTCCGTGGGCGCGCTGACGACCTACGCCGAGCTGATGGACTCGCCGGCGGTCCACCTCGCGGTCATCCGCGACGTGGTCCCGGCGATCGCCGACGTCCAGGTCCGCAACCGCGGCACGATCGGCGGCGCCGTGGCCCACGCGGATCCGGCAGCCGACCTGCCGGCGGCGCTGCTCGCGCTCGACGCGGAGCTGGTGATCCAGTCCTCGTCGGGGACGCGCAGCGTGAAGGCGGACGGCTTCTTCCAGGGCCCGTTCGCCACGGGCCTCGCCCACGACGAGATCCTCGCCGCGGTGATCCTGCCCGCCCCGCGGGGCGACGCCGGCTCGGCCTACGCGTCGATCCAGCAGCGCGCGTCGGGCTACCCGATCGCCGGGGTCGCCGCGGTGGTCTTTGTCGGAGCGGGCGGCCTCGTCGAGGGGGCCGGCATCGGCGTCACCGGCGTGTCGGACCACCCGTACCGGGCCCATGAGGTCGAGGACGCCCTGGTGGGCACGACGGGCACGGCCGACGCGGTGGCGGCAGCCGCGGCGCTGGTCGTCGGCGACCGCGAGGTCAGCGCCGACATCCACGCCGGGCGGGAGTACCGCGCGGCGATGGCGGTGGTCCACGCGAGGAGGGCGATCGAGGCGGCGCTGGCGCGGGCCCGCTGAGCGAGTCCGCAGCGCTACTCTGAGCTCGACATGCGCGTCGAGCACCTCGAGCCCGGTCGGACAGCGCCGGCCGGGCTCGTTGGCGCCGTGCTCGCCCGCGACATCGTCGTGGCGGGCGGGCGCTGGGCGAAGGGGCGGCGGCTGTCGCACGATGACCTCGCCGCGCTGGCTTCGGCGCCTCCCGGGCGGCCACTGACCGTGCTGGTGCCGGAGGCGGGCGACGTCCACGAGGACGAGGCCGCGATGCGGCTGGCGGCCGTTGCCGTGGCCGGAGACGCTGCGGCGGCCGGGCTGGCGATGCGCGGGCCGAACCAGTCGCGCGTCGACCTCGTCGCGGCGGCCGCGGGCGTGGTCGTGGTCCGGCTCGCGGCGCTCGACCGGCTCAACCGCATCGACCCGCTCGAGCTGTTCACCGTCGTCGATGGCCGCGTGGTCGCGCCCGGCGACCTCGTCGCGTCGGCCAAGGTCGCCCCGCACCTGGTGCCGTCGGCGGTCCTGGAGGCGGCCGCGGCCGTCACGCGCCGCGGCGGGCCCATCGTGCGGGTTCGGCCGTTCCGCCCGACGCGGATCGCCGTCGTCGTCAAGGAGTCGGTGTCGGCCGCCGACCGCGCCCGCTTCGAGGCGTCGATGCTCGCGCGCGCCGCCGGGCTGGGGGCGACGCTGACGGGGATCGCGCACGTGGCGGATTCGGTGGAGCCCGTGCGCCAGGCGCTGGCCGCGGCGACGCGGGGCCCCGACGCCGCGCGCATCGTCCTCACCGCCGGCGCCGCCTCCACCGACCCCGGCGACCCGTTCTTCGCCGCCATCGAGGCGCTCGGCGGGCGTGTGGTCCGCCGCGGCGTCCCCGCGCACCCGGGCTCCATGCTCTGGCTGGCCCGGGTCGGTCGCAGCGCCGTCGTGGGGCTCCCGTCGTGCGGCGCCTACTCGCGAGCCACCGCGGCCGACCTGCTGCTCCCGCTCCTCGTCGCCGGCTTCCCGGCCACGCCGGCCACCGTCGCGCGCCTCGCCCACGGCGGCATCCTCGACCGCACGCAGCGCTTCCGCTTCCCGGCCTACGCCCGCCAGCTCGACGCGCCGGAGGGGTAGGGGAGCGCCTCCCCCGAAGCGGCGGCCAGCGACGCTTGACGGCTCGTATGACCCCCCAACCTGCCCCACACCCTGTTCGCCCAGATGCGGAACAGCGGGTCAGGCGGTGGGTCCGCAGTCCGCTGGCGTCCGGTCAGCGCCCTCGATCACGGGCGTGCTGCGCCCGAAGGCGACACGCTGCTCCCTGACCCACTCCGCCGCCTTGTCGAGTGTGGCCTGGTCGACCCGCTCGACCAGGCCGATCCGTTCGATCAGGAGGTCGGGGTCTAGCTCGCCGATGCGCAGGAGCTCGGCGACGAACGCCTTGTCCTGGGGCCGGAACGCTCCCATCTTGGCGGCCGCGATGTCGGTCAGGTCCGGGCACCACACGACGGGAGACGGCTCTAACGGGACGCGGATGGGGACCTGTCGGTCCCGCCAGCCGGCCGGGTAGGGGGCGGTGTGCTCGCTCACGATGTCGACCCAGACGTGCTTCTCCTTCGCGTACGTCGACAGCGGGCCGAGCGACCGAAGGACCGAGTCCCACTTGCGGATCCGGTCGAGCAGCGCATCGAGGTCCGCCGACACCGCGAGCGGCCCGGTGATCTTCTCCGCCGGCAGGTGGGCGTGGATCGCGTTGCTGCCGATGACCTCAAACTCCTGGATCTCGGCCACCTGCCCAATCAGCCAGACCAGGTTGTTGAACTCATCGCGGTTCACGCGGCGGCCCTCCGCGATCCCCACCACTCGATGAACGCGTCCGTGATCCGCCCGCGCTCGTCGTCCGAGAGGAGGTCGATGAAGGGAGAGGTGTTCTGGAGGACCGCAGCCTCCTCGTCGCGCCGGGTGAGGGTTTCCATGACGGCCTCGACGCCCTGCGCGAGCACTCCGTCCCACTGGTCGGCGAACCAGGCGAGGTGGCTGTCGCCGCGCATCTCGGCGAGCCTGCGCAGGGCCAGGTCCCGGGCGTGGCCCCAGTCGAGGGCGACATGGGCAGCCTGGACGCGGCACGACCAGAGTTGCAGGAGGTGGGAGCCGTCGGCTGCGCGCCCGTGCTCGCGGTCCGCCAGGTATGCGTTCACCGTCTCGCGCCGGACGCGGCGGTGCTTGCCGACGCGGAAGGAGGCCATCTGTCCGGTATCGCAGAGGTCGACGACGTGTTGACGGGACGCGCCGATCAGGCGCGCGACCGCGCCCGTCGAGAGCAGTTCCTCATACACCGCAAACGCTCCAATCACCACATACACCACCATGCGTTGCCAAACTATTGCCCGACGACTGCTTCTGTCAAGGGAGCATTGCCGGCTTGTGCGTCCGGGACGGCTGGTGAGTCCCGCCGGTTGACATCTATCCTACCCATAGTAGGATAACCCCATGGCCACGTCGAAGTTCTCCACCACCCTCAACCCAGACCGAGTCCGCGAGGCAAAGGCGCGAGTCGGCGAGCGCGGGTTCTCGCGCTATCTGGACCAGGCTCTCGGGCGGGCGCTCCAGCATGATCGCCTGGCCGACCTCGAGGGTGACCTGGCCGGGGTCCACGGCCCCATCCCGGACGACGTCCAGCGGCGCATCGACCAGACGCCTTGGCCGAGGTAGCGGTCAGCCGAGGCGCACTCCTGCTGGACTCGGGCGGGATCTCGGCGATCGCTGACGGCAATCGCGATGCCCGCGCCGTCCTTGCGCGTGCCCGCAGGGAGGGACGCCAGGTGGCGATCCCGTCGGCTGTGCTCGCCGAGGTGGTGACCGACCGGCCCGACCACGCAATGATCGACCGGGTCATCAAGAGCGTCGACGAGGATGTGCCGCTCACGCCCGAGCGCGCCCGCCAGGCCGGGATCCTGCGCGCCCGTGCGTGGGATCTCCGGCGGACCTCGGGTCGGCATCGGAAGGGCGACTCGCCACCGTCCGCGGTGGATGCGATCGTCATGGCGGAGGCGGTGGCCGCGGGTGCGGCCGTGATCCTCACCTCCGACCCGGACGACATGGAACTGCTGCGCGAGGCCGCCGGGCTGTCGCGCGATCAGATCGAGATCATTGGCGTCTGAGCCGACGATGGCCCCTGAACACCCAGGTTTGTTCACCCCGCGACGCGCCGCTCCTCGCCGCGCGCCCCCGCTCCGGCGCCTCCCCGCGACGCGCCTCCCCGCTCCGGCGCCTCCCCGTCGCCGCTGCGGCGACGATTTCGAGCCCCTCGCGTCCGTTCGTCGACTGGCGGGCGACGAAGCGACCGTCTGCGGCCCGGGAACGCGGCCATTCCGGTCGGGACATCGCCTCCCAGGCGACGATCCGACCGGCGGCCGCGGAAATCGTCGCCGCTGAGGCGACGAGCCGGTCAGGCGCTGCCGAGCGCGCGGATCGAGTGCGCACGACGGGCCGACGACGGGCCGACGACGGGCCGGCGACGGGGCGCGTCGCCCCCACGGCCGCCCGGTGTAGCATCGCGGGGCCATGACCGACCAGACCGCCGCGCGAGCGGCCGCCGCCGACAGAACCGCCGCCCGCGCCGCGCGCCCCGAGTCGATGCGCAGCATCGAGGGCCTCACGGCGGCCTTCCGCGAGCAGGGCTACATCGCCGAGCGCTCCCTGGCGACGACCGTGTTCCTCGCGCTGGAGCTCGGCCGCCCGCTGCTGCTCGAGGGCGAGGCCGG
The DNA here is from genome assembly GCA_021802825.1 of Chloroflexota bacterium. GTDB lineage: Bacteria > Chloroflexota > Limnocylindria > Limnocylindrales > CSP1-4 > CAIXZV01. The sequence goes on along the minus strand of JAJZRG010000013.1, from coordinate 30,864 downwards.
CGTCGGCAAGACTGAGCTCGCGAAGGTGCTGGCGGCCAGCCTGGGCGCGCGGCTGATCCGGCTCCAGTGCTACGAGGGCCTGGACGTCAACACGGCGGTCTACGAGTGGAACTACCCGCGCCAGATGCTCGAGATCCGCCTGCTCGAGGCGCGCGGCGAGATCGACAAGGCGACCGCGCACGACATCTTCAGCGCCGACTTCCTGCTCAAGCGCCCGCTCCTCCAGGCGCTCGAGACCAGCGACGGCGTGCCCCCGGTCCTCCTGATCGACGAGATCGACCGCGCCGACGAGGAGTTCGAGGCCTACCTGCTCGAGATCCTGTCCGACTTCCAGGTCACGGTCCCCGAGATCGGCACGATCCGGGCCGCGGAGGCCCCCCGCGTGGTCCTCACCTCGAACCGGACGCGCGAGGTCCACGACGCGCTCAAGCGCCGCTGCCTCTACCACTGGATCGACTACCCGACGGCGGCCAAGGAGTTCGAGATCGTCTCGACCCGCGTGCCCGAGGCCCCGGCGGCCCTCGCGCGCGACGTCGTCGCCTTCGTCCACCGCCTCCGGACCGCCGACCTGACCAAGGTGCCGGGCGTGGCCGAGACGCTCGACTGGGCCGCCGCGCTGCTGAGCCTGGGCGCGACCGAGCTCGAGGGCGACGTGGTGGACCAGACGCTCGGCGTCGTGCTCAAGTACGAGGAGGACATCCGAGCGGTCCGGGGCGCCAACGCCCGACGCTACCTGGCCGAATCCGCCGCCGGCGCCCCCGCGTCGCAGGCGGCGTCGTGAGCCGGCCGGGCTGACCGGCGATGGCCGAGACCACTGACCGCCCCGACACAGACCGCCCCGGGGCGCCGAGCGCCCGGGTGGACCTCCACTGCCACACGTCCGCCAGCTTCGACGGGGTGGCCGATCCCGCCGCCCTCGTCGCGCGGGCAGCCGAGCGCGGGCTGACGCACGTCGCGATCACCGACCACGACACCCTCGACGGCGCCTTGAGGGCCCGGGACGCGGCCCACGGCGGCCTCGAGGTGCTGATCGGCTGCGAGGTGCACACCCGGGAGGGCGACCTCGTGCTCGTGTTCTTGGAGCAGCCGGTGGGGCGGAATCTGTCCGCGCGGGACGCGATCGCGGCCGGGCGCGAGCAGGGTGCCGTGATCGGCATCCCGCACCCCTACGACCGTGGGCGGCGCTCGCTGCTGCTCCAGCCAGCCAACGAGGAGCTCGTGCGCCTGGTGGACTGGGTCGAGTCCCGGAATGCGCGCGTGACGCGCCAGGCGGCGAACGAGCGGGCGGCGGCCCTGGCGGCCCGGCTCGCGGTGCCCGGCATCGGCGTCTCCGACGCGCACGCGCTGATCGAGGTCGGCCGGACGTACACGGCCATGAGCGGCGACCCCGCCACGCCTGCGAGCCTCCTCGCGGCCTTGCGGGGACCGATGACGATCGTCCACGAGGGGCCGCCCGCCGCCGCAAACGGACGCCTCGGGCGGCTGCTCGGCCGACGTCCGGGTGCCCTTGAGGCCACGCGGTGACCGACCCCTGGGCCCGCGCGGCCCACGCCCCGGTGCCGGTCTGCCCGTACCTGGGCCTGACCGACGATCCGCAAACGCACTTCGCGTTCCCGTCGAGCGCCCAGCGCTGTCACGCCTCCCGGCGCCCAGCCGCCATCGAGGGCGCCAAGCAGGCCCGCGACTGCCTGACCGAGGCGCACGTCGCCTGCTCGCGCTATCACCCTCCCGTGGCCCGCGCCGGCGCCGCGACCGCCGGCGCCGCGACCGCCGGCGCCGCGACCGTGAGCCTGGCCGCCCTCCAGGCCAGCGCGCCCCACCGGCCCGGCGCGCGCCCGTCGGGCCGACGCTCCGTCAACACCATCGTGATCGTGATCCTGGCTGTCGCCGCCGCGATCGCCGGCATCGCGATCGGGTGGCGCCTGGCGGGCACGCTGAACACCGGCGCTGTGGTGAGCGGCGGGTCGCCCGCGGCCGGGGCGTCGGCCGCGCCGGCATCGGCGAGCACCGCGCCTCCGTCGCCCGCGCCGAGCCTCACGCCGTCGCCCTCCCCGTCGCTGCCGCCGAGTCCCACGCCTACGCCCACCCTGTTGCGGTCGCCCTCCCGGCCGCCGTCGGCCACGCCCGCGCTTCTCACCCACCAGATCAAGCGGGGCGAGACGCTGACGATCATCGCGGCCAGATACGGCGTCACCGTCGCGGCCCTGCAGAAGGCGAACGGAATCACGGACCCGAACCTCATCTTCGTCGGTCAGATTCTGGTCATCCCGGCCCGCTGAGTGTCCCGGCCCGCTGATCGGTAGCCTGCCCCGAATGAGGGGGCCTGGGCGCCGATCGGGCTATTGGCGCCGTGACACTGTGCGGTAGGATGAGCGGGCGCCGCCCATCTGCGACGCGGCCGTACCGTGTTCAAATGTGCACGCGTGAGGTAGGGTTACCGGGTCCGAGGGTCAACACACCCCCGGCGAAGAGCGAAGGAAGCGCAGATGCGAAGCCGTCTCCAGACCGCCGCCACCGCCATCCTCGGGGGATCGCTGCTCGCACTCGTCGCCGCCGCGACGGTGCTCGCGTACGCCGGCCAGGTTGCCGCCACCGTCCAGGCCTCGGGGCCGTCGGGCCCCCAGGCGTGCAACACGCCGATCACCCTGAGCGCCCTCATCAAGGACGCAGCCGGCTCGCCGATCTCGGACCAGCCCGTGGACTGGTCATTCGAGAGCGGCAACGTCACGGGTGACACGATCATCGCGACGCCCACCACCACGAACACGAGTGGCACCGCCACCACCCACATCCAGCTCGCGTGCGTGCCGCACACGCTGGTCCTGGGCATCATGGCCGACCAGGCCGTCGGCAACACCACGATCGTCGCCTCCGGCAAGGCGCTCCCGCGGACGGACACCGCCCCGGGGTCCAACCTGCCGACCATGCTCCTGGCCGGGCTCGCGGTTGCAGCGGGCATGGGCCTGATGCTTCGCCGCCTCGCCGCGGACCGCCGCTGACCCTCGCAACCCGGACCACACGGCGTCTCGCGTCCCCGCGCGGGTCCGTGACGCCCTCTAGCTCGGCACTGGCTCCGCGCGGGCGAACGCCGCCCAGGCGAGACCCACGGACAGGGGCGGCCCGCGCAGGATGACCGATATCGACACGGACGCGCCGGCGCCGCCGCCTTCTCGCCGGCGACGCCGCCGCCGCTCGTCGCCCGCACGCCGCATCGCTCGGTTCCTCGGCATCGACCGCGTCCGGGGGCGTGCCGCCGTCCTGGTGGCCGCCCTCGCCGTGCTCGTCGTCGCGGCGTTCATTGCTCTTGGCGGCCGGCCCTCGCCCGGCGCCGAGCCGACGGGATCGCCAAGCGGGCCGGCCTCCTCGGCCGCCACGCTGCCGCCCCTGCCGAGCTCGTCGGCCATCGTCCCCCCGACGTCCTCGCTGCCGCCGATCGTGACGCCCAGCCCGTCCCCGGTGGGGATCGTCGCGCGCCGCATCCAGATCCCGCGCCTCGGGATCGACCTAAGGATCGTCGAGGGAGACGGGCTGGACGCCCCCATGAACAAGGCCGCCCACTACCCGGGCACGGGCTGGCCGGGCGGCGGGACGAACATCTACCTCTATGCCCACGCCCAGACGGGCATGTTCCTCTCGCTGTGGCAGGCGAAGGTGGGCGACCAGGTGGTCCTCGACCTCGTTGACGGCACCACGCGCACGTACGTCGTGACACAGGTGCTGCCGAAGGTGCCGTACGACGCGCTCCAGTACGTCGCCGCCACGCCCACCGAGCAGCTGACCCTCCAGACCTCCACCTCCTACACGCCCACGGCGCCCCGGTTCATCGTGATCGCGGTGCCGGCGCCATCGGACTCGCCGGCCCCTCCGTCCGGCTCGGCCCAGTGACGGACGCGTCGAACCGGTCCGCTCACCGACGCCGGCGGCATGGCGCACGGCGGCGCCGGCGCTGGGTGTTCGCGGGAGCCGCCGCCCTCCTCCTGCTGCTCGTCGGCGCCGGGGCCGCGCTGGCCGCGTTCCGCTACCTGCCCGCCCTCGATGAGGCCCGCGCGCTCCGGACGGACCTCGAGGCCATGGTCAGCCGGGCGAAGGCCGCCGGCCTGGGTCTCGACCGCAATGCCCTCAACGGGTTGAAGCGGGACGACCAGTCCGCCCGCGGCCACTACACGCACCTCGACGATCTGCTCACCGGCGACCCGCTGGTCGCCCTGGCCCGCGCCCTCCCGCCCACCCATGACGTCGTGGTGGGGGCCGATCACGTCGCGCAGGCGGGCGGCGCGCTGCTCGACGCGGCGGACGCCGGACTCTCGCTCGCGGACCGCTACGTCACGATCAAGGAGCAGGCCGCGGCGGCCGGCACGCAGGGGCAGGGGAGCGCGCTCGCCCAGCTGACGGCGCTGATGGCGACGGGCCAGGCCGACGTGGACCGCGCCGTGTCTGCCGTGGACCGGGCCCAGGCGGCGCTCGACGCCGCGCCCGCCAAGCTGCCCGCACCGATCGCGGGCATCCGGGACCTGATGGTGCAGCGCATCGCGGACTACGGCCCCGTGCTCCACGCGTACGCGGAGCTCCAGAGCACGCTGCCGGGGATCCTGGGCTGGGACAGCCCCAAGCGCTACCTCGTGCTCACGCAGGACCCGGCCGAACTGCGGCCCACCGGCGGGTTCATCGGCAGCTTCGGGACGATCACCTTCGACAAGGGGCGCATCACCGAGCGCCACTTCCAGGACGTGTTCCTGCTGGACCTCCCCTGGACCTACCCGTTCGTCAAGGCGCCGCAGCCCCTGTCCCAGTACCTCCTGGGCCCCAAGCAGCCTTGGCAGCTGGCCGACGCGAACTGGTCCCCGGACTTCCCCACCAGCGCGCAGCAGGCCGTGGCGCTGTACCGCAACGAGGGCGGCGCGGGGCCGATCGACGGCGTCCTGGGGCTCACCACCTACACCATCGACGAGCTGCTGTCGGTCACGGGGCCGGTCACGGTGCCGGACTACGGCGTCACCATCGCGAGCGGCGAGACCACGCTCAAGGTGCTCCAGAACACGCGCGTCGCCACCAAGCCGGACACGAACCGCAAGGCGTTCCTGTCCGACTTCGCGGACCGGCTGTTCACGGCCCTGCTGGCGCTCCCGCCCGCCCGCTGGACGGACCTCGCTGCGCACGGCGACCGCTTCTCGGCGCAGCACCTGCTGCTGACCTGGTTCGCGGATCCCGGAGCGGAGCAGCTGATGGCGAGGCTGGGCTTCGACGGCGCGATCCGCCAGGACCCGGGCGACTTCATGTACCCGGTGGACGCGAACGTGTCACCGGTGTCCAAGCTCAACGCGGTCACTGACCGCTCGCTCGACGTCGCGGTGAAGCTGGACCAGTACGGCAACGCGCACGACACCCTGACCGCGCACTGGGACAACCGGATCATGACCGCCACGGGGAAGGCGTACCGAGAGCTGCCCACGCTCGGGGGGCTCACCACCCTGGGCATGTACTTCCGGCTGTACGTCCCGGCGCGGAGCCGCCTCGAGGCGGTCAGCGCGGGCACCCAGATCCCGATCACCTCGCCCGCCGACATGGGCGACGAGTTCGGCCGCACGGTCATCGCCAACTACTTCCAGGTGCCGCCCGGCTCGGCCACCCTGGTCTACCGCTGGGTCAGCCCGTACCCGGCGGACGTGGGCGACGACGGCATCGCCACCTACCGGCTGACCATCCAGAAGGAGCCCGGGCTGCGGCCGGGCCCGCTCCACCTGCAGATCACGCTGCCGCCCGGCGCCACGTTCGTGGACGCCAGCCCCGGCCTGTCGCTCAGCGGCAGCGTCGCCACCGTGGACACCACATTCGACCGGGACCTGGTGGCGGTGGTCCGCTACCGACCGGCCGCGGGGACGCCGTGACGGGCGCGGGTCCGTATACTCGGGGACGGCGCCTCGCGACGGCGTCCGCCTCACTGCCTCCGGAGGACGACCGCTAGATGGACGCACGCCAGACCCTCAACGTGCTCCGCCGCTGGCTGTGGCTGCTGATCGCGTCGGTCCTGCTCGCGGGCGGCGCCGCGTACCTCGTCAGCAACTCGCTGACCAAGCTGTACGACGCCAGCGTCACCCTGATCGTGGGCCAGTCGCTCTCGTCGTCCAACCCGGACATCAACCAGCTAATGGCGAGCCAGCGCCTGTCGCAGACGTACGCGGACCTCGCCACCACCGGCGAGCTGCTGACCAAGGTGATCGACAAGACCGGCCTGGACACGACGCCAGCGGACTTGCGCAAGGTGGTCAAGGCGGACGCCCCCGCCAACAGCACGCTGGTCACCATCACGGTCACGGACCCGGACCCGGTGCAGGCGGCGGCGATCGCGAACGCGATCGCGGACCAGCTGAAGGCCACGTCACCCGCGCTGAGCGGCCACAACCAGGCCGTCCAACAGTTCGTGGACAGCGACCTGGCGGCGGTCCAGACGCAGATCGAGGAGACGCAGGCGCAGGCCCAGACACTGACCGGGCTCCAGTCGCCGACACCGGACCAGCAGTCGCAGCTCCAGGCCCTCCAGGGACGCCTGGTGAGCCTCCGCCAGACGTACGCGACCCTCCTCGGGTTCAGCTCCAACAACGGCAGCAACCTGCTGACGGTGGTGGACGCGGCCGTGCCGCCGGCCCAGCCCTCCAGCCCGAGGGTCCTGCTCAACACCCTGCTGGCCGCACTCGTGGGGCTGCTGCTCGCCGTGGGCATCGCCTTCCTGGTCGAGTACCTTGACGACACCCTCAAGTCCCCGGAGGCCGTGGAGGCCCTGACGGGCCTGCCCACCCTGGGCACGATCATCCGGATGCAGGGCGACGACAGCCGCCCCCTCATCTACCGGCTGGCGACCATCCTGTACCCGAGGTCGCCGGCTGCCGAGGCGTACCGCACGCTGCGGACGAACCTCGAGTTCGCGAGCCTGGACAAGCCGGCGCGGCGGATCCTGGTGACGTCCGCCATCCCGGGCGAGGGCAAGACCACGACTGCGGCGAACCTGGGGGCCGTGTTCGCCCAGGCGGGCCACGAGACGCTGATCGTGGACGCGGACCTGCGCAAGCCCGGCGTCCACAAGATCTTCGGCCTGGGCAACGGGCAGGGCCTCACCGGCCTGCTCCGCTCCGACGACCTGTCCGTTGACGAGGTCGCCCAGCCTACGGAGCAGCCGCATCTACGGGTGGTCACCACCGGCGCCCTGCCGCCCAACCCGGCGGAACTGCTCCGCTCCGCGCGGATGCAGACCGTCATGGAGCGCCTGGCCGGGGCTGCCGAGTTCGTCATCGTGGACAGCCCGCCGCTCCAGGCGGTCACGGACGCCGCGATCCTGTCGTCGCTGGTGGACGGCACCGTGCTGGTGGTGGACGCCGGAAGGACCCGGAGCGGCGCCGTGGTCCACGGGCGGGAGGCGCTCGCGAAGGTGGGCGCGCGCGTCCTGGGCGTGGCCCTCAACCGGCTCTCGGAATCGATGGCCGGCGGCTACTACTACTACGACTACTACGGCGGCTACGGGCCCGACGCCAAGGGCGCGAAGGCCGATGCCGCGGCGGCCGCGAAGAACGCGGGGGCGAAGCGGGCGTGATGGTGACCGGGCAGGCGCGGTGATGCGGGTGCTGATCGTCGGCATCAACTACCGGCCAGAACTCACCGCGGTAGGGCCCTACACGGCGGGGCTCGCGGAGCACCTCGTGGCCCGCGGGGACGACGTCACGGTGGTGACCGGCCTGCCGCACTATCCCGACTGGCGGGTTGCGCGCGGCACGCGACGCGCCCTCTGGTCCGACGAGCGGATCGCCGGCGTCAGCGTGGTGCGCGCCGCGCACTACGTGCCACGCTCCCAGTCCGCCCTGCGCCGCGCGACGTACGAGGCAACCTTCGGCCTGACCGGACTGGCGGCCCTGCTGCCGCTGCCCCGCCCGGACGCGATCCTGGGGATCGTCCCCAGCCTGAGCGGCGGGATGCTCGCGAAGGTGGCGTCCAGGCGCTTCGGCTCGCCGTTCGGGATCCTGTTCCAGGACCTGATGGGCCCCGCTGCCGCGCAGTCCGGGGTGCCGGGTGGGGGAGCGGTCGCGCGGGCGACCACGGCGGCGGAGGCCTGGGCGGTCGCGGGCGCGACGGCGGTGGGCGTCGTCACGCGTGCCTTCGTCGCCTACCTCGAGCGACTGGGCGTCGTCGCGCGAATGGTCCACCAGGTGCCCAACTGGACCAGGGTGGCCCAACCCAGCCTCACCGTCGACGAGACGCGCCGGCGATTCGGGTGGACTGACGGCAGCCGGGTCGTGCTCCACGCCGGCAACATGGGCTACAAGCAGGGGCTCGAGCAGGTGGTCGAGGCGGCCCGCATCGCGGCCGAGCGAGGACTGCCCGTGCGGTTCGTGCTGGCGGGCGGCGGGAACCGGGCCGACGAGATCCGCGATGCGGCCGAGGGGATGCCGAACCTGGACGTGATCGGCGTCCAGCCGGACGGGATCCACGCCAGCCTGCTCGCGGCCGCCGACGTCCTCCTGCTCTCCGAGCGCGCCAGCCAGGCCGACATGTCCCTGCCCAGCAAGCTGACCGCCTACTTCGCGGCCGGCCGCCCGATCGTGGCCGCCGTCCCGCGTGGCGGCGCATCGGCGGGCGAGGTGGAGCGGTCCGGCGCCGGGCTGGTGGTACCGGCCGGGGATCCCGGGGCCCTGCTCGCGGCGATCGACCGGCTGGGCAGCGACGATGCGCTGGCCCGCCGGCTTGCCGCAGCCGGACCTGCCTACGCGGCCGCCAACACGTCGGCTGCGGTCTGCCTGGAACGGGCGGCGCTGCTGGTGGACACCATCGCCCGTCGGGTGGACGCTCCCCTGGAGGCGGCGGCATGACGATCGGAGCGGATCGCCCCAAGGCGCTCATCACCGGGATCACCGGCCAGGACGGGTCATACCTGGCCGAGCTGCTGCTGGACAAGGGGTACGAGGTCCACGGTCTGATCCGCCGCTCCAGCTCCTTCAACACGGGCCGGATCGACCACCTCTATCACGACCCGCTTCAGGAGCAGACGCGCCTGTTCCTGCACTACGCGGACCTCACGGACAGCTCGTCCCTGATCAGCCACCTGCACCGGATCAAGCCTGCCGAGGTCTACAACCTGGGCGCCCAGAGCCACGTCAAGGTGAGCTTCGAGATGCCGGAGTTCACCGCGGAGACCGCCGCGATGGGCACGCTCCGGATGCTGGAGGCCGTGCGTACCGCGGACTGGCCCATCCGCTTCTACCAGGCCGGCAGCTCGGAGATGTACGGCAAGGTCCTGGCGTCGCCGCAGAGCGAGACGACCCCGTTCAACCCCCGCTCGCCGTATGCGGTGGCGAAGGTCTTCGCCCACTTCATCACGGTGGACTACCGGGAGGCGTACGGGCTCCACGCCAGCAACGGGATCCTGTTCAACCACGAGTCGCCGCGCCGCGGCGGTACCTTCGTCACGCGCAAGGTGACGCGGGCCGTGGCGGCGATCCTCGCCGGGACGCAGGAGCACCTCTTCCTGGGCAACCTGGACGCCCAGCGAGACTGGGGCTACGCCAAGGAGTACGTCGAGGCGATGTGGCTGATGCTCCAGGAGCCCGCGTCGGACGACTACGTCATCGCGACGGGCGAGATGCACTCCGTGCGGGAGCTGTGCGAGGTCGCGTTCGGTCTCGTCGGCCTGGACTGGGAGCGATACGTGCGGGTGGATGAGCGCTACTTCCGCCCGACGGAGGTCGATGAGCTCCGCGGGGACGCGTCGAAGGCCGCGGCGGTGCTCGGCTGGACGGCCCAGACGACGTTCCGGGACCTCGTGCGCCTGATGCTGGAGCACGACCTGATAGAGGCAGGTTTACCACGGCCCGGGAGAGTGCAGTCATGACTGCGGCTGCGGGTCATCCCAGATATCGCGAGGACTGGATCGCCCCGTTTCGCACGGCTATCCAATCGGAGCTCCGACCCAGATCCGTGGTCATCGACGTCGGCGGTGGTCGGAATCCTGCGGTCAGTCGGGCAGATCTGCCGCCGGGCGCCGTATACATTGGCATCGACCTGTCCGAGCGCGAGCTTTTGTCCGCGCCACCCGGATCCTATGACCGGAGCATCGTAGCCGACGTCAAGGATCACCAGCCGGAGTTGGAGGGCTGTGCCGATCTCGTGGTGTCATGGGCGGTGTTGGAGCATGTTGCGCCACTCGAGGTCGCGATCTCCAACATCCATTCCTACCTTCGGCCCGGCGGCTTATTCGTAGCGCAATTGAGCGGCGGGAGATCGGCATTCGCCATGATCAACCGCGCGATCCCGCACTGGTTGGCGAAAACGATGATGAAGCGGCTTCTTCAACGCGATCCGGCGACTGTCTTTCCCGCACCATATGATCGATGCACCTACTCCGCACTGGTCCCCACTCTCGCGAACTGGTCGGCCGTGCGGGTCATTCCGAGGTATCGCGGGGCTGGGTATTTCCGCTTCTTGTCTCCCCTCCAAGCCGTGTATCTGCATTACGAGGATATGATTGTCCGCGGGCAACATCATGATCTCGCTACGCATTACCTGGTGTTAGCGCGGAAATGACCAGGTGAACACGCGCTCGAGTCGGATCAAGTTGGTCGATCGGCTGCCGTCCGCCATCGCGACGCGACTCCGAGGGAAGGGTGTGGGGGCCGCCCTACTGCGTCCGATCGCCAATCGCATCCTCCCCGCCGGGCTGTCTGTCGTCGAAGTCCGGTCAGGACGCGCAGCCGGCATTCGCCTGGAGATCCTTCCCCGCTCGGAGAAATACTATTGGCTCGGAACGTACGAGCCGGAGGTGCTTGGGGAGATCGAGACACGCCTCCACACTGGTGCTACCTACTGGGATGTCGGCTCGCACATCGGGTACATGGTCGCCGTGGCATCTCGTCTCGTCGGACCGACTGGCACGGTCGTCGCCTTCGAACCCAACCCCGAGAACCTCCGGCGGCTGCGGCGAACGATCGAACTGAACGACTTGCGCAATGTGACGGTACGGGATGTGGCCCTGAGCGATCGCGTTGGCGAGTCGGAGTTCTTCCTCAGCGGCTCTTCGAGCACGGGTAGCCTTCTCCCAGGCCAGTCCGGGACACCGACGGTCCGGGTCCGGACCAGCACCATCGACGAGGAGCTGAAGACTGTGGCGGTCCCCGATCTCGTCAAGATCGATGTCGAAGGCAGCGAGGACGCGGTCCTCGCGGGCGCAACTCGGCTCCTCGAGGATCACCGCCCGGGACTGATCGTGGAGGTGCTCACACCCGAGCGGCGACGCGAAGTCGAAAGGCGCCTCGCTGGCTTTCAGACCGCGATGCTGGATCAACACAACATGCTCGCGTCGCCGACTCCAATTGGCGCGGTGGTTTGTCAATGAGCTATTGGTCGGGCCGTCGTGTCATGATCACCGGCGGCGGCGGGTTCCTGGGCCAGAGTGTCGTTCGCCGACTCGAGGGGGGCGGCGCCGACTCCATCTTCGTCCCGCGCTCGCGGGACTACGACCTGCGCACGAAGGAGGGGATCGACCGCGCGCTTGCCGATGGGCGGCCCCAGCTGGTGATCCACCTCGCTGCGGTCGTCGGGGGCATCGGGGCCAACCGGGAGAACCCGGGCCGGTTCTTCTACGAGAACGCGATCATGGGCGTCCAGTTGATGGAACAAGCGCGTCTCGCCGGCGTGGAGAAGTTCGTCACGATCGGGACCGTGTGCGCCTACCCCAAGTTCACTCCGGTCCCGTTCAAGGAGGAGGACCTCTGGAACGGCTACCCGGAGGAGACGAACGCCCCGTACGGGCTTGCCAAACGGATGCTTCTTGTGCAGGGACAGGCGTATCGGCAGCAGTACGGGTTCAACGCGATCTACTTGCTGCCGGTCAACCTCTACGGCCCGGGCGACAACTTCGACCCGCGCAGCTCCCACGTGATCCCCGCGCTGATCAAGAAGTGCGTGGACGCCGTCGAGAGCGGGGCGGACCACATCGATGTCTGGGGCACGGGCGCCGCGTCCCGCGAGTTCCTCTATGTCGATGACGCCGCCGAAGGGATCGTGCTCGCGGCGGAGCGCTACGACGGGGCGGAGCCGGTCAATCTGGGGACGGGGCAGGAGATCACCATCCGCGAGTTGGTTACGCTGATCGCCGAGGGGACCGGCTACCAGGGCGACATCCGCTGGGACGCTACCAGACCGGACGGGCAGCCGCGGCGAGTCTTGGCAACGAGCAAAGCGCTTGAGTATTTTGGGTTTGCCGCCCAAACATCGTTTCGTGTGGGGCTCCGCGGCACTCTTGAATGGTACCGGGCATCAACCGGGCGACCTATTGCGGTGTATTGATTGCGCACGCTTCGGAGATTCCCAGCAGGGCATCCCCATGAGCAAGCGTAGGGTCGCTCTTTCGCGCTCGCGGACTCGCCACGTCAATGGACCCATCGGGCGGAGCAGCGGCGTCCGCTTCCGGATGTCTGGGATCGCAAGTCAACCGTTGGCGCGCTCGGCCGTTGGATCTGTTCTCACCGGAATCCTGGGCCAGGGTGCGGTAGTTGTATCCGGTGTGCTCGTCGCGCGGATGCTTACGGTCCATGACCGCGGCGTCGTCGCCCTCGTTGTAGTCGTACCAGTAATCCTCGTGCAGTTGGGCACCATGGGGGTTCCCCGCGCAGTGACTTTCGAAGTCGCCCGACCTCTTGGGTCGGCTGGATCGACATTGTCGGTCGCGATTCCCATCGCGAGGGCCCAGGTGTTGAGCATCCTGATTGTCGGCACTGTTGCATCCGGGCTCGTATCCGCCGGACGACCAGACCTCGGGCTAGTTGCCTTCCTTGCCCTCGTATACGTGCCGATCGGCGTCGTGCAGCAGTACGGGCTGGCTGTGCTCCAGGGGCTACGCCGCTTCCGGACATTTAACATCATACGGCTTGTACCCGCCATCGCCTACGCCGTGTTCGCGGTGGCGACCTTCGTACTGGGCGGGGCCGACGTCCCTCTTGTCATCGTCGGCTGGACGTCCGCGAACGCGATCGCGACACTGCTCGTTATGGCCGAAGTCCGGCGGGAGTTGCGCGCTGAGCTCGGCGGTGTCCAACAGCGTCATGCCCAACCGCCGACCACCCGGAGCCTCCTACGGTTTGGCGTGCGATCGCTGGTGGGTTCGCTGTCCCCGCTCGGATCGATGGGTGTAGATCAACTAATCGTCGGCCTTGCCCTTTCTCCAGCAACACTCGGCCTGTATGTTGTTGCTTCGTCCATCTGTAACCTTCCAAGATTCATGGCTCAAAGTTTCGGTCTGGTGGTGTACCCCCACGTTGCCGCCTTGACTAGTGGGACGCGCCCGAACGCGATCGCCCGTCTCATGATCATCACGACGATCGGAGGGGTGGTGGTAGTTGGGGCGCTTGAACTCTCCGTGGGCGTCATCGTTCCCTTGTTCTTCGGGCCCGCCTATCGAGACGCAGTGCCAGTGGTACGCGTCTTGTTACTTTCGGCGTTCCTGTTTGGGATCAATCGAGTACTCTCAGACTCCCTGCAAGGCGCCGGGCGCCCGATTTACGGCACTATCTCTGAAGCGATTGGCGGCCTGACTCTAGCTGTACTTGTGGCGCTCACGTGGCGCTCACTTACCGCCGTCTCGTTTTCGGTCACCATGGCCGTGGCGGCCGGAGTTAGTCTGTTCACCTTGGCCACGATTGGGTACCTCGGTATCGGGAAAGCCGGTGACGCAGTGATTCGAGGGCATGGAGGCTCCGATGGGCCGGGGTGACTCGCGCGTCTACAGGCGCTCAACGCGGGCCGGTATGCTGGCGCTGGGCCTGTTGATTGTCACTGGGGTCGGTGTCGCGGTCGGGGTCCTAGACGTCAGCAACTCGATTGGTGTGGCATTCGCCACAGCCGTCCTCGTCGTCGCCCTTGCTCCGACGATTGTGAGATTGCATCAAGGCCGTTTCGATCTTTTCGAACCAACCTTTGGGGCCGGGGTGATGCTCGCGCTCCTATTCGGTATACGGCCCATCTACGCGATAGCCAATCCGTCGTTCTCCTACGTCGGCTATCAGATCGAGGCCGAGTTCTCCACAGCCATCGGCCTCGGGCTATTGGGAACTGGCGCGTTCATGATCGGTTACTGGGGGTTGCGGATCGGTCTCCCCGTAGTCTCAGGTGGTCAGCATCGAGGTCGAGAACCAGCCGCATCTACTGTGGCGAAGGCCCCAGCGATATGGATTGGCCTGCTTGCCGGTGTGTTGGGATTGACATTGTTCGCCATCAACTTACTCCGACTTGGCTCGCCCGCTTATGCGATATCGCTTTGGCTTGCTGGGCGATCAAGCGACTTAGTCAATGCGTACGTCGGTTCGTCCGCGTACCTGGCACTTGGGCCAGTGCTCTTGGCTTGCGGCGCAACAGCGATTGGCGTGGTGTCGGGCTGGCAACTGGCTCGATGGCAGTGGGTTCTTGTCGTCGCGATGGTGGCCACGTCGGCGCTCATCTTCTCGGTCGGCGGAGACCGTCGATTCCTGCTGCCGTGCATCGGAGTGCCAGTAGCTGCGTACTACCTAAGCACTGGCAGCCGACCTGGGCGCACGCTCATGCTCGCGCTAGTCCCCGTGGCTTTCGTGATCCTTGCAATCATTCCGTTCGCACGGGCCGCGGGAGCACGCGAGCAGGCCGGAGGCGTCATTCCCATCTTCGCCGACGCCTTTGGGGCGCCACTCACGGCATGGGACCGCTTCATTATGGGTCCTGACACGGAGATGGTTAGTGCGTTGGCTCTGCAGGTTGGATTGCAGCGTACCCCGGACGACTTCTACTATGGCCGCGCGACTCTGGGTGATCTTCTGATTGCGCCGATTCCATCCGCCATCTTCCCTTTGAAGCCAGTATCGGCGCGCGATGATTTGCTGATTCGCGCGTTTGGGGCACCTTGTACCGTCCTGCCGGGGACCTTGTGCCCGGACTTCTCTGCGATTGGCACGTTTTACCAGGACTTGTGGTGGATTGGCGTGATTATCGGTATGGCTGCTCTTGGAGGGATGTCGCGCTCGATATGGATGCGGTACAAAGCCCGGCCTCGCTCACCTCAGCGGATCCTGATGGCCGCGACTTGGGCGATCTCACTGCCAATTCTGATTCGGGCGGGCTTCATGCCGTCGTTTTCGTGGTGGCTAGTCTTCCTGGTGCCAACATCCGTGATCACGGCGTTCGGAATTGCTTGGGGTGGGAGGTTCACGCCTCGTCACGGTAGGCCACTCGCCTCCACCTCAAAGCATCTCTTGCTGCCCAGTTCGCGGCCGCAAGCCGGTCGATGGCAGGCACGCTAGTGTGCGGCATCGTGGCGACGCTGGGCGTCGATCCCTCAGTCGTCCGGGCCCATGGCGACGAGGCACTCAACGTCATCGCCCACCGAGGTCCCGATGACGAGGGAATCTGGGCGGATGCAAACGCCTGGCTCGGGCACCGGAGGCTGTCGATCATTGATCTGACGTCAGCTGGTCACCAGCCGATGATCGACGAGCCCAGCGGTCTTGTGATCACCTATAACGGCGAAATCTACAACTACGTCGAGTTACGCGCCGAGCTAGAGGCTGCTGGACATTGCTTCAGGACGCAGTCAGACACTGAGGTACTCCTGGTCTCGTACTTGGAATGGGGCGACGGGTGCCTCAACCACCTCAACGGCATGTGGAGCTTCGTGATCTGGGACTCACACAGCCAACTGGCGTTCTTTGCGAGGGACCGGCTCGGAGTAAAGCCGCTCTACTTCGCCCTCGCCGACGGTGGACTTTCCATTGCCTCCGAACCAAAGGCCCTTCTCGCGCTTCATCCCGAATTGCGGCGCGTTGACGAAGCTGCCCTATATGCATTCTTGGCCGAGGGTACGCTGTATACGGGCGACCGTAGTTTCTACGCTGGGATCCGAGTTCTCGATCCCGGACATTGTGGCACGTACGATCCGGCAAGAGCGTCAATGGTGATCTCAAGGTATTGGACGCCTCCTGTTGAGGCAAAGCGTCCGCTCGACTATCGCTACGCCGTGCGAAGATTCGGCGACCTGCTTACTGATGCCGTCCGGCTCCGGATGCGGAGCGACGTTCCCGTAGGTTTCACCTTGTCCGGAGGCCTTGATTCATCGGCCATCATGCAGTCGGCCGTGACGGCGACCGCGAAGACCGCAGGGAGGCTCCGAGCCTTTACGTCTGTTTATCCGGGGCTGCCGGCGGAGGAGGTCACAAACGAAGGCCGCTGGGCCGGTCTGGTGGCCAGCAAATACGATCGCGTCGACGTAGAACACGTGTCAGCCTATGTGAGCAACTGGATGAGTGTGCTGGAGCGTATCGTCTGGCACATGGATGGGCCCGGCTACTCTCCCGCAGTGTTTCCGCTCTGGAAGATCATGGAGCGGGCTCGGGCGTCCGGAATCCCGGTGCTATTTGAGGGCCAAGGGGCCGACGAACTGCTAGGTGGTTACACTCAATACGCCACTCTTGCGCTCTGGGATTCGCTGTTTCGTCACCCGCCGACAACGTTCGTGCGAGACTTCGGCTCGTACGCCCGGACGTTCTCCGTCGGAATGCTCCTGTTGTGGCTCACTAGGCAGCAAATGTCGTCTGCGGTGCGCCCTTACCGCCAGCGAGTGGGAGCTCTCAGCACGCTCGATCCGGACTTCGTTCGGCGCTTCGCTCGACCATCGCGAGAACCCGCGCCACGAAGGAATCTCAACAAGTGCCTCGAGGCGGATCTCACTCGCGATATTCTGCCTGGATTGTTGCAGTATGGCGACGCCATAAGCATGGCTCATTCCGTTGAGACCAGGCTGCCATTCCTGGACTATCGCTTGGTGGAGTTCGCTTCCTCGCTGCCCGGCGAATTCAAGGTTGGTGGCGGCGAAACCAAGCGGATCCTCCGGGATCACCTGCGCTTGGTCGACCTAAGCAGCATCGCAAATCGTCGCCGCAAACTTGGCTACCCAACTCCCGTGAATCTGTGGTTGCGTGAGGACGGCGGGGCCGCTATCAAGGACATTCTACTGTCTCCATCCGCCGAGATCCGGGCCTACTGCAACCCTGGACGAATGGAGCGTCTCATCGACTATCATGTCTCGGGTCACGAGGGCGCCGGGAACCACCTTTACCGGCTTCTTACAACCGAGCTTTGGCTCCGAACATGCGTCGCCCGGAAGATTGGTTCCGCCGGGTGACCCGGATCACGGTCAATTCGAGCCTTCTGGTGCGTTTGAGGCAGTCGGGCGGCGATGTGCTTGCCCGCCATCCGCCTGCCGATGTATGCGTTTCAGACACTCATGTCTGGTCGCCTTCGCGGGTTGGAGATGGAGCGACCGCCGGGGCGAGGTGCCATCTGGGCGGGCACAGGGACTCTGGGGTTGGAAAGCGGCCGTTGGCCCCCGCGCCACCCGCACTGGCTCCCAGCACGGGCAGACGCAATTGCAGGAGGAACCTGTGACGGACGAATCGAACACAGGCCCCATCACACCAGATCAGGAGATGGTGTCCCCGCACTACCAGGGCGAACGGGGAGCGCGCTACGCGAGAACGGTACAGCGCCAACGTAGCCTCGCGGGTGTCCTCAACCGCGAGAAGTTTGCGGGATTCGTCCGACCTGAAGACACCGTGCTCGACTTCGGGTGCTCCAGCGGAGAGCTTCTCGCCTCCCTCGACGTCGCCGAGCGGATCGGTATTGAGGTCAACGCGGTGACCCGCGATGAGGCTATCCGCGCTGGTCTGCGCGTTCTCACTTCGCTCCATTCGATTGCGGACCAGAGCGTGGACGTGGTCATTAGCAACCATGCCCTTGAACACGTTCTCTCGCCACACAGTGCATTGCGTGACTTGAGACGGGTGCTCCGACCTGCCGGACGTCTGGTGCTCTGCGTTCCTGCTGATGACTGGAGGAACGCACGGCGTTGGCGATCTGGCGATCCTGATCACCACGTGTTTGCGTGGACCCCCCTCACGCTTGGGAATCTACTCACGGAGGCCGGATTCAACCCAGTCTTCGTGCGAATGCGACAACGAGCTTGGCCCCCGATGTACAAACACTTGCATCGGCTTCCGCATCTCGCTTGGGAGGCGACGTGCCTCGCATGGGCCATCCTGCGGAGGCGAAGGGAAATCCTCGCGGTCGCCGAGCCCGCTCAGGACGCGGTTCGTGGCCGCGGAGACGAGCCACTGTTTCAGGGACATGGCGACGTTTCGCCGATATAGGTTCGGGGGATGTTGTAGTTGTACCCGGCCGCCAGTCGTGCACGCAGATAGGCGGCATCTGGTACTCGCAATTCGTCGGCTGGTCTCCGAGTCTGCTCCTCGCTGCCACGCATCAGGTCGTCGGGTCGGATCATCGAAGATGACCAGACATCGGCCCTGCGCCCTGGATCCCGGCGACGACGAGACTGCCGGTGCGAAGTGACCCCTGAGCCGCGCGTTGTCTATTGGAACAACATCCCAAGCCCCTATTTCGTCGCACGTCTCAACGCAGTCGCCGCGAGAGGGAACGTGGCTCTTGAGGCGTGGTTCTGCGCGAGAACCGAACCGGATCGGTCTTGGACGATCACCGAGAGTGAGTTCCTGTTTCCATGGCGCTATCTGATCGGGGGAAGGATCTCGGTCCCGGGGTTTGGAACCCGATACGTGAACTTTCCAGGCGGTCTACTTAGACGTCATCGACCAGATCTGCTGATCTCTCTTTACGCAGAACCGGCGTTTGTCGCCGGGTGGTGGGCCGCCCGGACCGGTGGGACACGCGTCGCCTTTCGCTATCTTCCGACGTTCGAAAGTTGGGTTCCGCGATCTCCGACGAAAGAGGCCCTGAAGCGCGCGCTATTCGCGCGCGCTGACGGCTTCAAGACGGCGGGCCCAATGGGCCGCGCCGCGCTGGAAGCATACGGCGTCGACCCGGAGCGTATTCACACGGTCACTCAGTCGGTCGACGTCCAGCATTGGCAGCATGGCCGCGAGCAATGGCGTCCGCGACGCGTCGAGCTCCGCCGAGATTTCGGAGCGGTGGGCACGACGTTCTTGTATGTCGGGCGGTTGTGGCGGGGCAAGGGCATCGACGACCTACTGACTGCATATGGCTGCCTGACGGACCTCGATACGAGTCTCTTGATCGCCGGCGACGGCGTCGACGAGGGCGCCTTTCGCTCCGCTGTCCGCGAGCGCGGCCTCCGGAACGTCCGGTTCCTCGGCTTCATTGATCATGACGACCTGCCGAAGGTGTACGCGGCAGCCGACGTCCTCGTGTTCCCGACCCTGGGAGACCCAAATGGGCTAGTCGTCGAGGAGGCGATGGCGTCCGGCCTGGCGGTGCTCTCATCGGAGGCGGCGGGCGATATCCGGCTTCGCGTCCCAGAGGGCGTTGCTGGCTACGTCGTCCCGCCTTCTTTCCCCGCGATGCTGGCGGACCGGATGCGGACGCTCGCCCTGGATCCAGATGCGACCTGCCGGATGGGAGAATCGGCGGCGAGGATTGCTAGTGCTCGGGGGCATGACCGGTATGCGGACGACTTTGAGCGTTTTGTGGAACGTGTCCTGACCATGCCGAGAGCCTCCCGACGGAAGACCGCACAGGCGGCCCGGGCAGGACGGGAACTGCGCCCGTGATGAACGTTATGAAGGTCGTCATTGCGACCGGCTCCTCTGGTCACGTGACGCAGTGCAGGGCCGCCACGGAGGTCCCGGAGCGGGCCGGTGTCTTCTGCGGCACCGTAACGCCTCTTCAATACCGGCTATGAATGTTCTCTACGTGATCCACTACCCATTCTTTGGTGGTCCTCAGAACCAGGCCCTGCGAACGGTTGGGCGACTGGCAGCGCGCGGCGTAACGACATCCGTGGTCCTGCCCGACGAGCCTGGGAACGCCGCCGAGCGTCTCCGCGCGGCCGGGATTGAGGTAATCCCGCTCCCACTTCATCGCCTGCGCGCGATCCCGGATCTGGTTCTTCAGGCGCGATTCCTCGCTAGCCTTCCGGGTGAAGTCATGGCGCTGCGCCGCCTCATTCGTGAGCGATCCATCGACGTTGTGCAGGTGGGTGGACTAGTCAACCCGCACGGAGCAATTGCGGCGCGCCTCGAGGGCGTGGGCGTCGTGTGGCAGTTGCTCGATACGCGAGCCCCGATGGTGCTACGCCGGGCGCTGATGCCTTGGGTGCTGACGCTGGCCGATGTCGTCATGACGACGGGTATCGGCGTCGCACGCGTTCATCCCGGTGCGACGAGCCTCGGGCCGCGACTCGTTCCCTTCTATCCGCCGGTCGATACCGCCGTCTTCCAACCAGATCCTGGTCGACGGGCCATTGCGCGAGATGAGATCTGCATCCCGTCTGGAGCACCGCTAATTGGCACCGTCGCCAATCTGACCCCACAGAAGGGCCTCGAGCACTTCGTAGCCGTTGCTGATGCGCTCCATGGCAGCAGACCGGACGTCCGGTTCGTGATCTTCGGGTCGACAATGGAAACCCACGACGCGTACGAGTCGACCGTCCGCGGACTGGTGATGAACTCGGCCGTTGGCAGGGCTGGCGCCCTTCGCATCATCGACCCCGGGGCGCGGGTGCCGGAACTGCTACCTTCGCTTGACCTCTTCTTGTTGACCTCGGCGCCTCGCTCAGAGGGCGTCTCCACGACGGTGCTCGAAGCGATGGCCAGTGGCATCCCGGTCGTCTCCACGGACGTTGGGGCGCTGTCGGAGGTGGTCGCGGATGGCGTCACCGGTCGAATCGTTCCTTCGCTAGACGACGGTGCTATGGTCGAGGCCGTTGCCGCGCTCCTCGATGATGGCGAGGGGCGCTTGCGAATGGGCGCCGAGAGCCGTAGGCGCGCTATGAAGTTCTATGATGCAGACGTGTGTGCGGATACCCACCTGCGCGCCTACAGGCTTGCGCGGCACAGGCATCCCGCCGTCGGCACAGGGAGCACGCGAAAGTGACCGTTGACCTGAGCCAGACATCGCGGCGCGGCTACCACCCCGGGCGCCCGTATGCATATCGCGCGCTTTGGCTGCTGGTCGAGACCGTTGTACTCCTCAACCCGATCGTGACGCCCTACTCAATTAAGCGCTGGGTCCTTCGCAGGTTCGGCGCCCACATCGGGCGCGGGGTGCTCATCAAGCCGAGTGTCCATGTCAAGTACCCATGGCATCTGGAGATCGGCGACAATGCTTGGATCGGCGAGCGTGCTTGGATCGACAATTTCGTCCGCGTCCGGATCGGCCCCAATGTGGTCGTTTCGCAGGGTGCCTACCTGTGCACGGGCAACCACGACTGGTCGGATCCCGGGATGGGCTTGGTGGTGAAGCCGATCACCTTGGAGGACGGGGCTTGGATCGGGGCATTCGCCCGGGTCGCCCCTGGGGTCACTGTGGGCCGCGAGGCGGTCGTGACGCTTGGATCAGTGTTGCTCGAACATGCTCGGCCGCGAGGCGTTTACTCCGGCAATCCCGCGGTGCGCGTACGGGAGCGAACAATCCGCGACCGGCCGGGACCGAATGGCGTCTCGGCGGCACAGTAGATCGCCCGTGAGGACCAGCCTCGGCCTGAGACCGAGCCTAATCCTTGGCCGATGGACGCGATGCCCGACCCGGAGGTCTGCGAGCCGTCGGCACGGCGACCCTTCGCGTTGGCGTTGAAGCTCGCGATCCCCGACGAGATCAACCTCGCGGTGGCTGCACGCGCTGTCGACCGGGATCACGCTCGGGTGTCATCTCGCTGATTCCGAACGCCTACCAGCACCTGATCCCAATGTCCGCGCCCATCCCGATCTCATCCCAGGTCACTACCATCGCCGAGCCGCTCCAATTGGTAGCCGATCGATCGCACCTGCGCGGGCATCAACAGCCGCCTCCCGTCCAGGATCAACGGCTGCTTCATCAGCGGCTTGAGGGCCGCCCAGTCGAGGTCCCGGTAGACCGGCCACTCCGTCGCCACCACCACCGCGTCCGCGTCCCGGAGCGCCTCCTCCACGGTCGACACCACCACAAGATCCGGCAGGACCCGCCGCGCGTTCATGCCGGCGGCGGGGTCGTGGGCCCGCAGGTCTGCACCACCGGCCAGCAGCCGGGCGGCCAGTCGCATGGCCGGGGAGGAGCGGACGTCGTCCGTGTCAGCCTTGAACGCGAGGCCCAGGAGCGCGATGCGTTTACCCGCAAGGCCGCCGACGGCCTCGGCGATCCGCCGTGCGAAGCGCCGCTGGTGGTCCGCATTCGCCTCCGAGATTGCGCCCGACAGGTACATCGGCAGACCGCGTTCGAGTCCGGCGGTGGACATGCTCCGCACTTCCTTGGGCAAGCAGCTCCCGCCGAAGCCGTAGCTCGGGCGCATGTAGGCGTGCCCGATCCTCGGGTCGTGCCCGATGCCCTCGAGCACCGGGCCCACGTCCACGCCGAGGTCCTCGGCCAGTCCTGCCACCTCGTTCGCGAACGTCAAGCGCAGGGCTAGGAACACATTCGAGGCGTTCTTGACAAGGCTCGCCTCTTCAGCACGCATCACGAGAAGCGGCGATTCGGTCGATGCCAGGGCACGCGTCACGAGCGCGAGCGCATCGGGATCCGGCTGGTCGCCGACCGAACCGATGACCACCCGCGACGGGTGCCGGATGTCTGCGAGAGCGCTGCCCTGGCGCAGGAACTCAGGTGCGACGAAGAGGCGCTCCGCGACGACACCAGGCCGGGTCCCGAGCCTCATCGCGGACCCCACCGGCAGCGTGCTTCGGATCACGCATGCAGCCCCGCTCGCGATCGCCGGCGCCGCCTGGTCGAGCGCATGTGCGACGTACGCGATGTCGGTGGAGCCCGTGTCGTCGATGGGCGTCCCGACGGCGAGGACCACGAGGTCGAGGCCCACCTTCGGGATCTCGGCGGTCGGCACTATCCTCCCGATGGCATGCTGGGCCGCGTACGCTGCGGGCAGGCCTGGCTCATGGAACGGGATCCGTCCAGCGCCGAGCACCGCGAGGCGTCCTCCGTCCCGCTCGACAAGCACGACATCGTGGCCCTGTTCGGCGAGGCCTACCGCGGTCGCGATCCCGACGTAGCCGGCCCCGACGACCGCCACCCTCAGCCCGCGTCCTGTCATGTAAGCGAGGGTAGCCGACGTGGCCGAAGTCCACACGATCGAGGATTGCGCACGCTGGACGTCACTTCCCCGTGCGTCCCACCACCGCCGGCACCGTCCGGAGCAGGATCCGCAGGTCCAGCGCCAGCGACCAGCGGTCGATGTAGGCGAGGTCCCGCTCCACCCAGTGGTCGAACTCCGGGTCCGTCCGGGCCTCCACCTGCCATAGCCCCGTGATCCCGGGCTTCATGGAGAGGCGCCGGCGGTGCCACACATCGTAGTGGACGATCTCGCGTTCGAGGGGCGGCCGCGGCCCCACGAGGCTCATCTGGCCCTTGAGCACGTTCCAGAGCTGGGGGAGCTCGTCGATGCTAGAGGCCCGCAGGAACCGCCCGACGCCGGTGATCCGGGGGTCCGCCTCGGACTTGAACGTGACGTCGTGGCGCTCGTTGAGGTGCTGGACGGATTCGAACTGGGCGTCCGCGTCGCGGACCATGGTGCGGAACTTGTACATGCGGAACGGGCGCCCGTGGAGCCCGATCCGGGTCTGGCCGTAGAGGATGGGCCGGCTCTCGGCGAGCAGCACCGCGAGCGCGGCGACGAGCAGGACCGGGCTCAGCAGGATCATGCCGATGAGGGCGCCGACGACGTCCATGCCCCGCTTGACCGCCAGGCTCAGCATGCGCGTCGGGCCGTTGACGTAGGAGCGGACGAGGAGGCCGTCCAGCTCCTCGGTCTGAAGGTCGAACGCACGGACCACGATGGGCGTGGGGACGCGGACGTGCTTGCCCTCGTCCGCGGCGAGGCGCAGGAGGGGCTCCGTCCAGTCGGCGCTGTCGGCGCCCACGCAGATCCCCACCTCGTCCACGACCTGCTCGTGGAAGACGCGGCCGAGGTCCGAGGCGTCGCCCAGGATCGGGCGCGTCACCGCGAGCGGCGGCGACTGCGGCTCGCACAGGTGGCCGATGACCTGGATCCCCAGCTCCGCGTGGCGCTCCACGGCGTCCGCGAACGCCTGGGCATCCTCCCCGGTCCCGATGACCACCATGAAGGAGCGGTTGAGCCCTCGGGCCCTCAGGCGCTGGAATTCCAGTCGAATCAGCAGGTGGGCAGCGATGGTGGCCGCGGGCTGGACGAGGAGGAGCAGCAGCAGGAACAGCCGACTGACGTCCACCTTGACCAGGTACAGGAAGCTGAGCATCGCGAACGCGAGCATGAACGTGGCCACGACGATGTCGCCCACCTCGGCGGCGATCGTCCAGCGGACACGGAACGAGTACAGGCCAAGGAGCCAGAGGATGGTGACCCACGCGACCGCGTAGATGGCCAGCCCGAGGCGCAGGTCCACGCCGAGCGCCGTCCAGAGGCTCGGCTCCACCTCGCCGAACCGGACCGCCCGGACGAGGACGAACACCACGGCCGCAACGAAGAGGTCGAGCGTCAGCAGCGCCAGCTGGAGCGCGAACAGGTGGCGCCGGATCACGGGATTGGTGTCCTCCCCCGGGCCGCGGTCGTGCCACTTGCCTGCCACCGGGTCCCGCGCGAGTATACGTCGCCCGGCGTCGTCCCTACTCCGGGTCGATCTGCGTCTCGTCGATCCCGTGTGCGGCGAAGTGCGCGGCGACAGCGGCAAGGATGGTGTCGGCCATCCCGGCGGCCTGCCGCGCATCGTCGGACGTGATCACGTCGCCCTCGTCGGGGTGGCGTGCCGTCGTCTCCAGGTCGGCCAGCCAGGCGAGGCCAGCGGTATCGACCGGGGACCCGAAGTCAGCCGGGAGCTGGGCGGCCACTGCCGTCAGGTCGTGCGTCATCTCGAATGGCGCGTTGTCGAGCAGGATGACGGCCTTCAGTGCCTTCTCCGCGGCTTGCTGGGCCAGGTAGCCGACGTTCCGGTTGGGCGTGTTCGTGCCGAGGAGCGCCGCCGCGCTGTTGAGATCGCCTCGGGCAAGCGCCAGCCATCGGCCGGCTTCGCTCTCGAAATCTCCCGATGGGCTCTTGTGTCTAGGCGACATAGATCGGGACCCCCTCGGTGAGGGCTGTCGAGATGATGGAGCCGGCGCGCGGCGCTGCGGCCTCGGCCTCGGTGACCACCAGGATGTCCGTGTCCACGATGAAACCTGCGAGTGCGGTGCGGATCGCCACCCTCCGCCCGCGCCGGTCGCCGTCCGTGTCGAAGACGACCAGGAGGTCGATGTCGGAGAGCGGCCCGGCCACGCCGCGCGCCTGCGAGCCGAACAGGATGATCCTCGAGGGCGAGAACCGATCCGCGATGCGCCGCGTCATCTCCGGCAGCCACCGGAGGGCGCGCTCGGACATGCCCCGTCCAGCCTCGGCGCGCCAGCCGCCGGCCGCCATGGATCGGCCGCACCCGATCAACAGCGCGTTCAGGGTGGAGGCGCGCGGGTCCGTCTTGCCGGTCTCGATGCGCGCGATCGTGCTCTGCGGGACGCCGGTCCGATCCGCCAGCTCGCGCTGGGTCATACCGGCGCGGCGCCGCTCGGTTCGAAGCAGGGCCCTCGCCTCCATGTCGTGACTCCAGGCTGATAGCATATTCACTATCAACATGTGGGCGCCCGATGTCAAGCCCGCTCGGGCCTGCGCGCCTTGCGACGCCCTTGCCGCGCGCCGGCCGCGCGCCGCGGGTGACTCGCCCCTGTGTCATTTCGCCGATCTCCGAGCGTGGCCCGCGCCGCGAACTCGGGTTTGCTGTCGGGCCCGTGCACGCGGCACCGCGATTTGACACACACGCGAGTCGCGTCCGACTGAAACGGCCACCGCCCGAGCGTGCACCGCGCGCCGAACCTCGGGGATCGCGCCCGCGCCACGCTCTCGACCCCGCCCGCGCCACGCTCGCGACCCCGCCATTCGAGTCTGGCGCGACTCACGGAGCGCGATGCCCCGAGCGCCGACATCGGGACGTGCAGCACACTACTTGACCGAATGATACCCATAGCGCATCATTGGATCATGTCCAAGGACGACCTGTACGCCATCGCCGCCGCCCAGCGGGGCTACTTCCGCACGGGCCAGGCGCTCGAGTGCGGATGGACCCGCCGGAACCTGAGCACGGCGACAGCCAAGGGCCAGATCGAGACCGTTAGTTACGGCCTCTATCGCTTCGCGTACTTCCCCGCAACCGATCGTGATGACCTCTATGAGATCGGCACGCTGGAGCCGCGAGGCTCCTTCACGCATGAGACCGCGCTCACCCTCTACGGCCTGACGGATCTCATCCCTCGGACAACCCACTTCACGATCCCGCCCGACGCCGGCTTCAGGCCCCGCCCCGGGATCACCATCCATCACTCCAGGATCACGGACGACGACCGTCGCCTCCGTGACGGCCTGTGGATCACCTCGCCCGCGCGGACCCTCCTCGACGGAGCGAGGTCGGGTCTCGACCCGGAGCAGCTTCTGGGAGCCGCCCACGATGCGCGGGATCGCGGCCTCCTGACTGACGAGGATCTCGCCCGCATTCATTCGCACTATCCGTACAACCTGATCGTCGAAGCGCAGTGACAGACCCCCGGGTCGATCTCGCCGGGCGGCGCATGGGCCGTAGTCGCCGTGGTCCGCCCTGTCCAGGGCGCGCAGGTACTTCGGGCGGTCCCTCTTGTGGATGATCGCCGGCGCAAGCCCGTGTCGGACATATTTGCCGTGGTACGTCGCCAGTCAACTAAATCGACCGTACCAGCTTCACGGCCTCGACGGTCTCGCCTGTGCTCGACGACCGCCGCCCGCGCCGCCGCGAGCCCGCATCCCGGTTGAGTCGCGTCCGACTCGGACGGCGACCACCCGAGCGCGCGCCCCGCGCCGAACGTCGGGGATCGCGCGCGCCCCGCGCTCGCCAGCCCGCGTTTCGAGTCTGGCGCGACTCACGGCGCGCGGTGCCCTGAGCGCCGACGCATCCCCGCCGCCCGCACCGCCGCCCGCGTCCCCGCCGCCGCCCGCATCCCGGTTGAGTCGCGTCGGACTCGGACGGCGACCACCCGAGCGCGCGCCCCGCGCCGAACGCCGGGGATCGCGCGCGCCCCGCGCTCGCCAGCCCGCGTTTCGAGTCTGGCGCGACTCGCGGCGCGCGGTGCCCTGAGCGCCGACGCATCCCCGCCGCCCGCACCGCCGCCGCGCCGCGAGCCCGCATCCCGGTTGAGTCGCGTCCGACTCAAACGGCGACCCCTCGAGCGCGCGCCCCGCGCCGAACGCCGGGAATCGCGCGCGCCCCACGCTCGCCAGCCCGCGTTTCGAGTCTGGCGCGACTCACGCCGCGCGACGCGCGACGCCCTGGTCAGGCGCCCGTCGCGTCGAGCACCATGTCCATGACGAACACGGGCCCGCCGAACGCGGTGGCGAGGTCGATCGCATCCCGGAACACGACGACGTTGAAGCGCGCGTGGTCGTCGAGGAAGGCGACCGAGGGGACGACGAGACCCTGGAGCCCGGCCACCTGGCTCAGCAGGAATGAGCCAGCAGCCTGGGTCTTGGCGAGGTCGAGGATCCAGTCGTTGATGGGGCCTGCGCCCATGGCCGCCACCACCTTCGGGTCAGTCAGATCGAGCGCGCGCTCGAGGGCGACCGGCACGCGGTAGACGGCCCGTTCGATCCGCTCTGCGTGCCCGACAGGGAGGTCGGCTGCGACGTGGCGGGCGTGCTCGGCGGCGACGATGCCGCGGTCGAGCGCGAAGTAGTAGGCGCGGACGCCGAGAGCGCTCCAGCGGTTGTCATCGACCTGGCCGAGGTAGGAGTCGTCGATGACCGAGCGCGTCGACGCCCTCGGCCGGTGGCGCAGCAGATCGCCCGACCAAGGGGCGACGAAGCGGCCGAGGGCCATCCGGGGCTATGCCCAGTGGCCGTTGAGCGAGTTCACGAGGAGGCGGCGCACCTCTTCGAGGTCGCCGCGGACCATGGCCTCGCGCGGTGTCCGCAGGGCGAGGCTCCGCCGGGGCGTCCCCATGAAGGTGTCGACGCCGTCGCCGTAGACCTCGCCCGCGAGCGCAAGGATCTCCTGGGTGACCGCGAGGCGTCGAGACGTCTCGGCGTTCACGCGCGTGGCCTCCTGGGCCTCCCAGCGCTCGACGCTGCGCGCGCTCACGTCGAGCACGCGCGAGAACAGCTCCTGGGACATTCCGAGCCGGCCGCGAAGCGAGCGGATGTCGAGCGCCCGGACTTCTGCCATCGTGGCACCTCCTGTACCGACACATGTCGGGACAATTCCATGTTACACGACGGCGGGATCGGCCGCGACGCTCGCCGCGGCGCTCCTGATCGCCCGCCGCGCGTCGCCCTCGCGATAAGCGCCGGGTGAGCCGCCGTCGGTAGCCTGCGCGGGCATCGGCCGCCTGGGACCGATGGGAGAGTGATATCAGGTGATCCGCATGTGGTATCGTCCGGCCGTGCGTCGGATCCCGATCGGCCTCACGGATGCCCAGCATGCGCGCCTCGGGCGCGAGGCGGCGCGTCGCCATGCGAGCGTCGGGGCGCTGGTCCGGGAGGCGGTTGACGCCGCGTTTCCCGAGGAGCTCGAGGCTCGTCGCGCGGCCCGCGAGCGATCCCTGGCGGTGGTGGGCGCGTTCGACTCCGGCCGGAGCGACGTCTCCGCCCGCCACGACGAGCTGCTCGGCGAGGCCCCCTGGTGAGCGTGGTCGTGGACACGAGCGCGCTGTTCGCGCTCCTGGACCGGCGGGACGCCAACCACCCGGCCGCGGCTGCCTTCTGGGCGGACCCCGATGACGAGGACCTGGTGACGCATGCGTATGTCGTCGTCGAGAGTGTCGCGCTGGTGCGGGCGCGCCTCGGGGCCGAGGCCGTCGCGGCGCTCGTGGACGGGCTGCTGCCGGCCATCCGGGTGGAGATGGTCGACCGGCCCCTGCACGAGGCGTCGCTCGCGGACCTGCGGCGGATCGGGGGCGGGACGAGCCTCGTGGACCGGGTGACGCTCGCCTTCGCGGCGCGGCACGGGATCGTCCGCGCGCTCGCCTTCGACGCGGACCTCGAGACCGCGGGCCTCCGGCCGGTCACGACCGGCGGCTGACCCGCAACGGGCTGGGGGACGAGCATGGTCCGGCGGCTGGCCGACCTGTGGCCCGATGGTCGCCACGTGGTCACGGAGTACGGCGGGAGTTTCCCGGACGAGGCCGTCTGGTCTGAAGCCCGGAAGCACGGCTACACGATCATCACGAAGGATTCCGACTTCTCCGACGAACGGAAGCACCAAGGCCCGCCGCCACAGGCGATCCGGCTCCGCCTCGGGAACTCGAACCCGGCCGAGGGAACTCGAACCCGGCCTCGGGAACTCGAACCCGGCCGATCTGGAGCGGTACCTCCGCGAGCACGCGTCGGAGATCGAGGCGTTCGCCGCGTCCAGCGAGAGGTACCGCGAGATCTGAGGCCTGCAGTGAGAGCGGCGCCGGCGACGGGCTATCGGCGTTGCGCCGCGCGCCCGCACCGCCGCCGCCCGCATCCCCGCTGAGTCGCGTCCGACTCAAACGGCGACCCCCCGAGCGTGCGCCGCGCGCAGAACGCCGGGGATCGCGCGCGCCCCACGCTCGCCAGCCCGCGTTTCGAGTCTGGGGCGACTCACGGAGCGCCGCCGCCCGCATCCCCGCTGAGTCGCGTCCGACTCAAACGGCGACCCCCCGAGCGTGCGCCGCGCGCCGAACGTCGGGGATCGCGCGCGCCCCGCGCTCGCCAGCCCGCGTTTCGAGTCTGGGGCGACTCGCGGCGCGCGACGCCCTGAGCGCCGAAGCGTCACGGTCGGGAACTGCCTGAGGAACCCCTCGAGCGTCCCGCCGCCTTCCAGGCACTCGAACAGCGTGTCGACCGGGACCCGCGTGCCGCGCGGCCGTCGGTGCTCGCTGGTTGCCTGGCGTGGACGAAAGGCGTCACAGGGTCCTTGACTCTGACGGGTTATATGACCTCCTTGGTCTAAACCGTCACAGCGTCCGAGGGTCTGACGCCCGACCGCCGGGGGTTGACGGCGAGGGTTCTCCCGGACCCACAGCGGGCCGCCTGACGAGAGCTCGTCGGGTTCCTCGACGGGGGATCCGCCCTGCCTGTCTCGGCTGAGGCGATCGTCGCCACCCAGTATCGTGTCCGCATGTCGATGTCGATGTCGATGCGGAGGCGGACCGGCCTGCTGGCCTGGCTGCCGGTCCTCGCGTGGGCGGCGGTGATCTTCGGCCTCTCGGCCCAGCCGAACCTCCGGTTCGTGTCGGACGAGGGCCTGGACTTCGTCGTCCGCAAGATCGGGCACATGGGCGTGTTCGGGATCCTCGCGCTGCTCGTCTGGCGCGGCCTGGGGATGTCGACCGCTTGGCGGCGCCCACGGACGTGGACGGTCGCTCTCGGGGCGACCGCCCTGTACGCGATCAGCGACGAGCTCCACCAGGGCTTCGTGGCCGGGAGGCACCCGTCGCCCGTGGACGTCGGGATCGACGGCGCCGGGGCGGCCGTGGCGATCGGGGTCGTGCTGGTCCTCGCCCGAGGGTCGCGGCACGGCGAGTGAGCGCCGGGAGCCTATCCAGGCGTCTGGCACGGGCGCCTTCCCCGCTATCTCCCCCGGCAGGAGCCTACGCAGGCGCCTTCCCCGTTATCTCCCGCGGGAGGAGATACGGTGGCCGAAGGTTGCGAATGGAGGCTCCCGAGCCGGCCGGACGGACGTAAGCCCCTCCGGGAGGAGATAGCGGGGAGATAGCGGGGCGATCGGGGTCGTGCTGGTCCTCGCCCGAGGGTCGCGGCACGGCGAGTGAGCGCCGGGAGCCTATCCAGGCGTCTGGCACGGGCGCCTTCCCCGCTATCTCCCCCGGCAGGAGCCTACGCAGGCG
>JAJZRG010000012.1 GCA_021802825.1 Chloroflexota bacterium | reverse complement strand
CACCACGGCGGACACCCGCTTCGCCCGGTCCGCGATCCACGCGGCGAGCAGCTCCTGCTCCACCGCGACCTGGAGCGAGGCGTCGATGGTCAGCTCGAGATCGTCACCCGCGTAACCCTGCTCGACCACCGTCGAGGTGTCGGGGATCAGGTTCCCGCTGCGGTCCTGCTGCGCGGCCACTATGGTGTCCTTGCCGGCCAGCATGGTCTGGTAGTACTGCTCGACGCCGTACTGGCCCAGGCCCTGGCGGTTCACGAACCCCAGGAGTTGGGCCGCGAGCGTCGTCCCGGGCGCGCCGCCCGCCTGAGGGTACTGGCGCAGCTCCTCGGGCTCGAGGATCAGGGCGAACGCTGTGGGGTGGTCGCCCGCCAGCGCCTCCCGGACCGCGTCGGACTGCGCGGGGGTCAGGTCGTGGGCGAGCACCGCGTACGGCCGGTCGGAGTTCACCAGGGCCGTCGCGTTCGCCGCGGCGTCACCCGACAGGCCGAGGATCTGCACCACGGTTGCCGCCGTCTGTGCCCGCTGGTCGGGCGTCTGGTCCTTCGAGTCCACAGCCAGGCGATCGCGGTTGACGCTCGTGGCGAGCAGGACCGTGCCGGTCCGGTCGTAGATCGAGCCGCGCTTGGTCGGGATCGCGTAGGTCGTCGAGGACTGCCGAACGGCCATGGCGGCGAGCTCGCCGCGACGCGCCACCTGCCAGTACGCCAGGCGCGTGCCGAGGGCGCCCGCCACGATGACCAAGGCGAGCAGCATGAGCAGCGCGCGAATCCTGGAGTCCGTCCGGCCGAGCATGGTGACGTGGACCTCGCTTACCGGGCCTGGACGATGAGCGGCGCGCCGAGCTGGCCGAGCCCGTAGTCAACCGCGAGCGTCTTGATGGCGGGCGCCTTGCCCAGCCGGTTGAGGTTGTTGCGCAGGTCCACCTCCTGGTCGCTCAGCTGGCGGGCCTCGGCCGCGAGGTGGTCGGTCTCGTAGCTCGTCGCGGACACCCGAATGTCCTGCGAGAGCGAGAAGAACGCAGCCGCGAAGGCCACGACGATGGCGGCGAGCAGCACGGCCAGGCGCGAAGGGCCACGGCGGGCGCGGATCGCCGCTCGGGGCCGACGGCGCGTGAGCGCGGGCGCCCCGATCCCAGCGCCGGTCCCGACGCTGATCCGCGGCACACGCGGCAGGACGATGGCGCGCTGGCGCGCGCCCTGGTAAACGGCCATCGCTCAGTCGCCCGGGGCGTAGCGGAGGCGCGGTGTCCGGGGGTCGAGGAAGGCGAAGCGATCGGCGAGCGCGACCGGGCCCAGGTCATCGAGGGGTGCCTCGAACGGCTCCTGGGCGAGGTCGCGGCCGCGGCGTTCTGTCAGCTCGTGCTGGCGGCGGCCGTAGCTCTTGCGGCGGGACGACTGATGGTGCTTGCTCACGGGACTCCTCCTCCGTGGGCGGGGGCCGGCCGGGGCCGGATGGACGGGGTCGCGGGTTCGTCGCTTCGATGGGCCTGTGGTCCTGTTCCTCGCGGGCGCGGCCTCCCTGTGCTGGCTTCGGCTTCGTGGTCAGGCGGCGAGCCGCTCGGCGGCCCGGAGGCGGGCGCTGCGCGCCCGCGGGTTGGCATCGATCTCGGCCTCGGTGGGCGTCATCGACGGGCGGGTCACGAGGCGCAGCCGCGGCGCGTGGCCGCACACGCAGATGGGCGCCTCAGGCGGGCAGGTGCAGCCCCGGCGCTCGGCGTTGAGGAACCGCTTGACGATCCGGTCCTCGAGCGAGTGGTAGGACAGGACGACCAGCCGACCGCCCGGGCGGAGCAGCTCCACGGCGGCCGCGAGCCCCGCCTCGAGGGCGTCGAGCTCGCCGTTCACGGCGATCCGCAGCGCCTGGAAGACGCGCGTCGCGGGGTGGGTCCGGCGCCGCTGGCGAGGGTTGCCGGGCACGGCGCGCTCCACCAGCGCGGCCAGCTCCTCCGCGCTGGCGACGGGCGCCGTGGCTCGCGCGGCGACGACCGCCTTCGCGATCCGCCAGGCAGCGGGCTCCTCGCCGTACCGGCGGAACAGGGCGGCGAGCTCGTCCGCGGTGAGCGTAGCGAGGAGTTCGGCGACGGGAAGCCCACGTGAGGTGTCGAAGCGCATGTCGAGCGGGCCGCCAGCGCGGAACCCGAAGCCGCGGTCCGTGTCCGCGAGCTGGAACGACGAGAGCCCGAGGTCGAACAGCATCCCGTCCACGGCGCCGAAGCCGGCCGCCGGCGCCACCTCGGCAAGCTCGCTGAAGTTCGCCTGGCGCAGGACGAGGCGATCGCCGAACCGGGCGAGCCGTCGGCGCACTCGCTGGACCGCGGCCTCGTCGGCGTCAAGCCCGAGGACGCGCCCGTCGGGGGTGGCGGCCTCCAGGATCCGCTCGGTGTGCCCACCGCCGCCGACCGTGGCATCGATCTGGAGGCTGCCGGGCTGCGGGGCGAGCGTCCCAAGGACCTCGTCCGGCATCACCGGCTGGTGCCCTACCTCCATCATTCCTCCAACGGCTTGGCGACGGATCCCGAGCGGACCCTGGAAGCGCATGTGGTGCGACGTCAGATCCTCAGCCCGCTGATGGCGGCGCCGAACGCGGCGTCGTCATCGAGCACGGCCATCTGTGCGTCCCAGCGGGCGGGCGCCCAGATCTCCGCGTGGCTCCGAGAGCCCACGACGACGACCTCGCCGTCGAGCCCGGCGAACTGGCGCAGGTTCTCCGGGAGCAGGATCCGGCCCTGCCGGTCCAGCTCCGCCTCGACCGCCCCGCCGAACAGCCGCCGCTCGAGGGCACGGGCCGCCGGATCGGTCATCGAGAGGCCGGCGACTTTCTCGGTGATGGCGTCCCACTCGCTGCCGGGCAGGATGGCGAGGCAGGCGTCGAGCCAGCGGCAGACGAAGATCGGCCCGGCCAGCAGGGCACGCATCTTCGACGGGACGGCAATGCGTCCCTTGTCGTCGATCTGGTGCCGGTACTCGCCGGTGAAACCCTGGCCGCTGACCACTGCGCGATGCGCTCCTGACGTCGATGGGGTCCGAGAGGTCGTTCAGTCCGGCCGCCGGAGGCGTCCGGTTCCCCACTTTCCTCCACTTCGCCCCACTCCCGGGATCATACCGCGCGGATTCGCGGAGTCAACGGCGATTTCGGCGGTTTCGACACATTCGCGAGGCCGTCTGTCAAGGGACACCGAGCGCAACTTGAGGGCGCTCGGGGCGGCTTGACACCTGAGGACGTCCGGGCCCGGCTCGGGAATCGCGAACCCGCGCCATGCCCTCGCTGGCATGCGGCGGCCACGGCTGCGGTCCTATCCGAGGCCCTCGTGCTTGCCGCGCATTCCGGCGTCTCGCTGGCATGCGGCGGCCACGGCTGCGGTCCTATCGGGACGGGCCGGGCACGAGCTCCTCGACGTTGGCGGATGGCGAGTTCGCCTCCGCCGACGAGCCGGCGCCGGTTCGGTTGCCTTGGCGACGTCTGGGCCGGCCGGGGCCGGCCGGGCTCGCCGGTCAGAGCGCCAGCCGGGCGCGGACCTCCTCGGCGATCACCACCGCCTGGTTGTGCTCCTCGTCGCGGGCCCCAAACACGATCGTGACGCGGCCCGCTCGAGCCCGGGTCGCGAGGTTGTCGAGGAGATCGCGGCGCTCCGGTGACGCCAGCTCGGCGCGATAGCGCTCGCGGAACTCCTCCCAGCGCGCCGGGTCGTGCCCAAACCACCTTCGCAGCTCGTTGCTGGGCGCGAGCTCACGCTCCCACGCATCGAGGTGCAGCTCGTCGCGGGTCCGGCCGCGGGGCCACACACGGTCCACGAGCACACGTCGGCCGTCATCCGGGCCGGGTTCCTCGTAGGCCCGCCGGATCCGGACGGCTTCCCCCGGGCGCACGGTCATCTCGGCGCCGTCATTGCGCCGCGACGGGCGCTCGCCGCGACACGTAGTCGCCGGCCGGGCGTCGGAACCCGACCGATAGCCGGTTCCAGCCGTTGATCGCGACGATCGCGAGGGTCAGCGCCACCTGCTCACGCTCGTCGAACTGCGCTGCCACCTCCGCGTAGGCGTCGTCGGGGGCGCCGGTCTCGGGCAGGAGCGTGAGGGATTCCGCCCAGGCGAGCGCGGCACGCTCGCGCGGGGAGAAGCCCGGCGCCTCGCGCCACACCGCGACGAGGTGCAGTCGCTGCTCGTCCTCGCCCATCGCCCGCGCGTCTTTGGTGTGCATGTCCACGCAGAAGGCACACCCGTTGAGCTGCGACGATCGCAGTCGAACCAGCTCGAGCAGAAGCGGCTCGATCGTGCTCTGACGGACGACGCGCTCGAGGCCGGCCATGGCGGTCGTGGCCTCGGGCAGGACCGCCTGCGTGTCAAGTCGTCGCGTCACAGCGCACCTCCGAGTTTCGGTCGGCTCCGGCCAAGGCGGGACGCCCGGGCGCTCCGGGAGCCGAGGACGTCGAACCGCCGCCCTTCGGCGGCCCACGGGGCTCGATCAGGCCGCAGCCTGCGTCGCACACGATTCTGCGCGCCGTGCGGAAAGGCGTCGAGCCGTCCCCCCTTGCCTACCGGGTCGGGGTGGGGATCTTGAGCGGCGTCCCCGGGTGGATCCCGGTCTGCTTGACCGTTGGGTTCCACGCGTAGACCGTGTCGAGCGGCACGCCGAACCAGTGCGCGATGCTCCACAGGTTGTCGCCCGCCCGGACGCTGTAGACCCAGCAGTCGGGCTGGCCGGGACATGGCTTGATGACCGCCATGCGGTCGGGCGACGGGACGCCGCCCGATACCGGCGTCGGAGCCGGCTTCGGTGACAAAGTAGATACTGGGGCCGGCGACGTGCCGGGGCTGCGCGTGGCCGGCGGGGCTGATGGGCTGTCGATCGCGCCTGGCGCGATGTCGGAGGGCGATGGCCTGGCCGGGGCGCTCCCGGAGGCGAGGCTGCCGGGCACCGCAGCCGTCCCTGCGCTCGGCAACAGTGCCGCCGCTGGGAGGTCGATCCCGCCGCGCTGGATGACGAAGCCGAACGAGATGCCCGCCGACAGCGCGAGGACGATCAGCGCGACGGTGGTGGCAGGGTGCAACCGTGGCGTTGGGTTCACCCTTCCTCCGGCAGTGGGGGTCGCCCCGGCCGTTGCCCGGCGGTAGCGCGGGCAGTCAACGTGCGCGGCGCGCAAGCACACCAGCTCCTGCTGCTGGCGCGACAGGTCCCGCGGCCCGGCAATCGCCAGGCAGCGATGGTCCTCGCTCGGCGCGTTGCCAGGGGCGAACAGCGCGCCGGACGACTCGAACCGGAGGAAAGGGCAGCCCGCCGCCCGTGGCGGCCGAGGCGGATCGCCACCGGACTCGACGCCCTCGGGCTGATCAGGGGGCACAACCCCTCCCAGCGCCTCCGGAGCGCGAATCGCCGCTGACAGTGGCGACAGCTGCGGCTCGCTCAGGGTCGAATGCCTCCCGTGCGGGGTC
The DNA here is from genome assembly GCA_021802825.1 of Chloroflexota bacterium. Classification (GTDB taxonomy): domain Bacteria; phylum Chloroflexota; class Limnocylindria; order Limnocylindrales; family CSP1-4; genus CAIXZV01. The sequence continues at coordinate 77,671 of JAJZRG010000012.1, read as the reverse complement.
TTCGGCGCGTGCATTTCCCGCTGGCCGGGAAGTCTAGTACCTCCGGCCGCTTGTCCGTGATGATTCGCGGATGCTAGGCTGCGCCGCGGACCGATGATGCGGGGGCAATCGGCCTGTCCGTTCGCGTTCGTGAAGCAAGAGGCCCAGCGCAGTCCGAATGGCGCTTCCACTGCCGTCCGTTCCCGCCTCCACGGAGGCTGATCTCACTCGCCTCGCGCCCCATCGGATCCGCCGCTGCAACTACCGGCGCCTGATCTCACTCGAGCGCCCGAAGGAACGCGTGTACGAGGCCGAGTGCCTCTACCCGGACCGCAAGCTGCCGATCCCGATCGGTGACCTCGACTGCTGCATCCCGATCTGCAACGCCTGCACCGCGCCGCACATCTTCCGCGCGGACGAGGACTAGCCAGCGGCCCGGACAAGGCGCCAGCGAGGCGGTCCGTGAGCCGAGTTGAGTCCAGACGCGCGATTGAGCGTGGCCCCACCCAGTCCACCGTGCGGGGCGGCGTCTCTTGATTCCATCGCCTGCTGGCGCGACTGAGTGCAGAAACGTGTGCAGCGGCTGCCGGGCCTGGCGGTCGACTCTCGGAAGGTCGTAGGGCCATCCCGGAGCGCGCCTGTGTCACCTAAGGTGGCATCACGGTCGTTATCCTTCCGGCAAGTACGCCCAGACCCTCCGAGGACTTCGTGGCACTCGTCTCGATCTCAAGACTCGTGCGCTCCGCCACCGCCCGCACACTCGTGGCGGGAGACTCGATCCGATGATCCGGAGCGAGCTCGACGTCCTGCTCGACAAGGTCCAGGACACCGCCTTGAGGGCGGACCTCCGATCTCAGATCGACAGGCTCAAGCAGAAGCGGAGCTTCGGGCGAACGAGGGTGCGACATGGTGGAGTTGCGCCACACGGAACTTTGAGGACGGGGTGCCGGATGCCGGCGGCCTGGGCGACCAGTCCCGGTAATAGCCTCGAGTATTACCGCAGCTCCATCGCGCCGGCGTCCTCTTCGGCCGTCGCGCCAAGCGCCTCGACCGCGGCGATCGTCCGCCGAAGGTCGCTCATCAGCAGGTACAGGTGGAGCGGGTCCGTCGGCGACTCCGTGAATTCGGGGACGACCCCCAAGTAGAAGGCCTTGGCCTGTGACGTCTCGCAATGGACGAGAAGCGCTCGCGCGCCGATCGAATGGGAGGCGGCCTCGGCCCGAAGGATCGCGTCCTTGACGAGCGCTCGTCCGAGTCCCCTGCCCTGTTCCCGCTGGTCGACGCCCAGCCGCGTCAGGACGATCACGGGCAACGGGTACCGGGGCATCCCCTTGCGAAGGCGCTCCGGTGCATCTGCGAGCTCCACAGACCCGGCGGAGAGGGCGTAGTGGCCGACGACGCGGCGGTCGCCGCGGCATGTGACGACACGGACCTTCGTCGAGTCGGAGAGGTCGGCCTGGAGGGCATGCCGGCGCAGCCAGGCGGACTGCGCGTCCGACCCGCAGTCGAACTCGTCGGTCAGGTGACTCTTGGAGATCGCCTCGGCCGGCGAGTACCTCACTCCTGTTCGAGGACGGAGGGCGTGGTCAGGAATGCGGCCAATCGCGGCAGGACGCGCGGCTCGCGGTCGATCGCAGCCGAGAACGCCTCCCAGTCCTCCGGCGCGAGGACGAACCGAGTCCGGTCTGCGAGCACCTCCTGGGCGGCGACCTCGGCAGACTGGACGACGAACTCGGTCATGGTCTGGTCGGTAGCGGACGCGGCCTCCTCGAACAGGCGCTTCTGCTCGGCGCTCATACGGAGGTCGAGCCTCGCACTCTTGGCCGCGCGCGCAGGAACGGCCGCGGCGTGCGGCATTGCGGTCATCGGCTAGGTTCCTCGTTCGTCACTGTACGGACACTGTACGGATGCAGGCGAAGTCCGTCAAGCTCCAGGCCTGGACCTCGGTCCACGAAGTCGCTCCCGATCCGATCATCAAGGGGCCTGTGTGTGCCACGGGCCTCGATCCCGTACGCGGAGAGCGTCGTCGGCGCGGCGCGTGGCGCGGTCCACCTGGATCGACCCACCGCCCTCTTGAGGTCTTAACGTCATGCCGCTATGCTGGCGTCATGGCGACCAAGAAGAAGGTGACCCTGTACGTCGACGAGGACGTGATGCGGGCGGCACGCGTCCGGGCGGCCCGGACCGACAAGCGCGACTCAGAGGTGGTGGAGGAGGCGCTCCGGGCCTACCTCGGCTTCGACGTCGTTGCGAGCGTGTGGGCGCGCAGCGACCTGGGCGAGGACGAGGCGATGCGCCTCGCGGTCGAGGAGACCCACGCGGCCCGAGCCGAGAAGCGTGCCGCGCGCGGTTCTTGACACCAACGTCCTCGTCTCGGCGCTGATCAGCCCAGGCGGGCCGAGCGCGGCGCTCCTGCTCCAGCTTCGCGCCGGCGCCTTCGAGCTCGTCGCCTCTCCGACGCTGCTGGCCGAGCTCCGCGAGGTCCTAGGGCGCGAGAAGTTCCGTCGTTACGCCACCGAGGCCGAGGCCATCGCGTACGTCGACCTCATCAGGCGCGAAGCCACGATCCTCGATGACCCGGCGCCGAGCGGTCGGCCGCTCAGCGTCGACCCCGACGACGAGTACCTGGTCGACCTCGCGCGCGCCGCTGCAGCCGACGTGCTCGTGTCGGGCGATGCCCACCTGCTCGACCTTCGCGATCGCCTGCCGGTCATGAACCCGGCCGAGTTCCTGGTCACGCTGGACGACTAGCGGCGAAGGGCCCAAGCGTGTGCAGAACTGAGTTCAGCCCCTCGACGCCAGGCCACCTCAGGGGCCCGATTCGTGCGTGGCGGGCGAGGCGCCAGCGAGGCGGCCTGTAAGCCGAGTTCTGTGCCGCGGCTCTCGCCGTGGCGACGGTCATCCATCTGTGGCCGCCGGTTGCCCGACGGCTCGTGCAGCCGACCCGAGGGCTGGGCAGCGCGCCTCTCCCCCCGGCGAACCGGGGTTGCGCCCTCCTATTTGGCCTTGCTCCGGGTGGAGTTTGCCGCGTTTCACTCCGGCCCCGAGGGGCCGGCATCGTCACTGTGGCACTGGTCCTCGCCTCACGGCGGACGGGCGTTACCCGCCACCCTGCGCTGGGGAGCTCGGACTTTCCTCACGCCGCGCCGATCGCTCGGAGCAACGCGCGACCGTCCGGCCGCCTCGCTGGCCCGCAGATTGTACGTGGGGGTGGTGCATCGGGCGACCTCGAAGGAATCGGCATGGAACATCGGCTTGATGTCGTTGGTCCCGAGCATCAGCACCAGCACATCGATCGGTTGGTGCGACCGCAGGCAGGCAACAGGTAGGTCCGACCGTTGCGGCCGTCCGTAAAGGGGTCATCCCAGACCGTGGTGCGGCCGTTCAGGCCCTCCTCGATGACGTGCGCCTCGGCGGCCAGCAGCGCGGCCATCACGCCGGTCCACCGCACATCGCGGCCGAGGCGCTCACCGCCCAGCGGATCGGCGCCATGCGTGTTCGAGTCGCCGAAGCAGAGGACCACCGGCAGCCCGGGCATCACTCTCCCCCGCCCTGCCGGGGCGCGATGCGGCGTGCCCTGGCCACCCGCGCCGGGCCACCCGCCGCCACCCGATCGAGCGCCTCGTTCGCCAAGCGGTCCGCCGTGGCGTTCTGGGCGCGGGGTACGTGCGTGGCGGACCAGCGGCCGAAGCGCCCGAGCAGGCCCTTCGCCTCCGCATGAAGCGGCGCGAGCTTGGCGTCCTTGACGCGCCACCGGCCGTGGAGCTGCTCCACGATCAGCTTGGAGTCGAGGAACAGCTCCACCCGCTCGGCGCCGAGCCGGTGCGCGAGCTTGAGCGCCTCGACCACGCCCGTCCACTCGGCCACGTTGTTCGTCTGGACCCCGAGCGCCTCGCTGATCGTCGCGTCCGGGGGCGCGGACGGGTGCAGGGCGTCAGGGCGGGTCCCGTCGATCAGCGCGGCGCCGAGCGACGCGGGGCCCGGGTTGCCCCGGGCCGCGCCGTCCGTGCGGATGACGAGGTGCGCGATGACCGGGAGCTCCACCTCGCTCAGGCGTGGTGCTCCACGATCTTCGAGGAGACCTCGAGGATCGCCTGGGTGATGTGGATCCCGCGCGGGCAGGCGTCGGTGCAGTTGAAGATCGTCCGACAGCGCCAGACGCCGTCACTGTCGGCGAGGATCTCCAGCCGCGCCTCGGCCGCGTCGTCTCGCGAGTCGAAGATGAACCGGTGGGCGTTGACGATGGCCGCCGGCCCGACGTACGAGGGCTGTGCCCAGAACGACGGGCACGACGTCGTGCACGCGGCGCATAGGATGCACTTGGTCGTGTCGTCGAACTTCGCTCGGTCCTCGGCCGCCTGGCGCCGCTCGCGCTCCGGGTCGGGGTCACCGGGCTGGAGGTACGGCTGGACACTTCGGAACTTCGCGAAGAAGCTGTCCATGTCCACCACGAGGTCCTTGGTCACCGGCAGGCCCGGCAGCGGGGCGACGGTGATCCGCTTCCCCTTCAGCTGGTCCACGCGGATCTTGCAGGCGAGGCGGTTGCGCCCGTTGATGAGCATCGCGTCCGACCCGCAGACGCCATGGGCGCAGGACCGGCGGAACGTCAGCGTCCCGTCCTGCTCGTACTTGACCTTGTGGAGCAGGTCCAGGACCCGATCCATAGGGGACGCCTCGACCTTGTAGCTCTCCTCGTGCGGCTTCTGGTCGCGCTCCGGGTCGAAGCGGAGGATGCGCAGCTCGATCTGCATCTCGTGCTCCTCCGCTCAGTAGATGCGCGGCTTGGGCTGGAACTTGGTGATCGTGACCGGCTTGTAGTCCAGCTCGACCGACCCGTCCGCGCCCTTCGTCGCGAGGGAGTGGCTGAGGAAGTTGACATCGTCCCGCTGTGGGAAGTCCTCGCGGCTGTGCGCCCCGCGGCTCTCTGTGCGGTTGATGCAGGCGGCAACCATCGTCTGGGCGCAGTCGAGCAGGTAGCCCACCTCGCGGGCCTCGAGGAGGTCCGTGTTGAAGGTGGTGCCCTTGTCGTCCACGGCGACGTTCTGGTAGCGGCCACGGAGCTCGGCCACCTTCGCGCGAGCTCGCTCGAGGCCCGCCGCGTCGCGGTAGACCCCGGCGTCGTCCATCATCACGTCGGCAAGCTCCTTGCGGATCGCCTCCTTGCGCTCGCCCTTGGGCCGGGCGCGCAGGGCCTCGATCTCGGCTCGCACGGGCTCCATCACGTCCGCCGCGACCTCGGGCATGCCGACGCCCCGGACGTCCTTGACCATCTGCTGCCCCGACCGGCGCCCGAAGACCAGCAGGTCCACGAGCGAGTTGGTGCCCAGGCGGTTGGCGCCGTGGACCGAGACGCAGGCGGCCTCACCGGCCGCGTACAGGCCCGGCACGACCGTGTTCAGCCTGTCCCGCGTGACCTGCGAGTTGAGGTTGGTCGGGATGCCGCCCATCGCGTAGTGGGCCGTCGGCTGGATCGGGATGGGGTCCGTGTAGGGCTCGATGCCCTGGTACACCCGCACGAAGTCGGTGATGTCGGGCAGCTTCTCGTCGATCTTCTTACGCCCGAGGTGGCGCACGTCGAGGTAGACGTAGTCCTTCCCGTTGATGCCCCGGCCGGCGCGGATCTCCTGGACAATGGCCCGGCTGACCATGTCGCGCGGCGCCAGCTCCATGAGCTTCGGCGCGTAGCGCTCCATGAACCGGAAGCCGTCGTTGTCGAGCAGGTAGGCGCCCTCGCCCCGGGCCGCCTCCGAGAGCAGGATCCCGATGCCCACGATGCCCGTCGGGTGGAACTGGTAGAACTCCATGTCCTGCATCGGGACGCCGTGGCGGTAGGCCAGCGAGACGCCGTCGCCGGTGAGGCTCCAGGCGTTCGAGGTCACGCGGAACATGCGCCCGAAGCCGCCGGTGGCGAGGAGCACGGCCTTGGACTTGATCGTGACGAGCTCGCCGTCGGCGATCCGGTAGGCGACCACGCCCGCGCAGCGCCCGCCGTCGCCCAGCTCGCCGCCCTCGGTCATGAGGTCCACGACGTGGTACTCGTCGTAGAACTTCACCCCGTGCTTGACGCACTGCTGGTACAGCGTCTGGAGGATCATGTGGCCCGTGCGGTCCGCGGCGAAGCAGGCCCGCATGACGGGGCCCTCGCCGTAGTTGCGCGTGTGGCCGCCGAACTTGCGCTGGTCGATCTTGCCGTCAGGCGTGCGGTTGAACGGCAGCCCCATGTGCTCGAGCTCGATCACCGTCTCGATGGCCTCGCGGGCGAGCACCTCGGCCGCGTCCTGGTCCACCAGGTAGTCGCCACCCTTGATGGTGTCGAACATGTGCCACTCCCAGTGGTCCTCCTCCTGGTTCCCCAGGGCGGCACACACGCCGCCCTGGGCGGCGCCGGTGTGGGAGCGGGTCGGGTAGAGCTTGGTGAGGACCGCTGAGTCGACGCCGGCCTTGGCCAGCTCGAGGGCGGCCCACAGGCCGGCGCCACCAGCACCGACGACCAGAGCCTCGTGCTCGCGGATCATGAGGGCACCTGGGTTGCGTCGGGGAACGTGATGAGCGCCATCGCCCCCATCGCGAAGATCAGGAAGGCCAGCAGGTAGAGCGCCATGACCAGCACCATGCGGGTGCCGCCCTTGGTGTAGTCGCTGACCACGGTTCGCATGCCCATGAAGGCGTGGAACACGACTGCGGCCAGCATCAGCCCGTCGACCGTTCGCCAGCCGGCGCCCGACCAGCGGGCGGCGATCCAGTCGGCCCGCTGGACGGCCGGGTCGTAGATCAGGTGGACGATGGTGAAGTGCGCGAGCACGAGCACGAACAGGGCCAGCGCGGTGAGGCGCATGAGGTACCAGACGGCGAGCTCGAAGCCGCCGGTCATGGGCCGGGCGCTGCTGCCGGCGCGGGTGATCCGGGCCATCGCATCAGCCTCCGAACGAGAACGGCGCCTGGAGCCCGAAGGCAGGCGCCATGATCTGGATCGCGAACACGAGGCCCACCACGGTGAACAGCACCCAGTTCGCGTACCACAGCTGCTTGTGGTAGCGGGTCATCGCGGGCCAGAAGTCCATGACGATGATCCGCACCCCGTTCAGCGCGTGGTAGAGGACGGCCGCCCCGAGCGCCGTCTCCAGCACTCGCCCGCCCGGGCTCCCGTACAGGCTCAGCAGGTCGTTGTAGAGCTTGTAGTTGACGTTCGCGAGCCAGATGTCGAGGACGTGGAGCAGGATGAACGCCCAGATGGCGACACCCGAGATGCGGTGGAACGCCCAGGCGAGCATTCCCTCGCTGCCCCGGTACCGAAACAGCATGGATCCTCCTGACTCCCTGCCCGCGCGGCGGGTCGCTTCCGTGCGGTATCCGGCGCTCAGCCGAGCCGCGCGATGATGGCGTCTGCGAACTGGCTGGTCCCCGCGGGCCCGCCGAGGTCGTAAGTTGTGGCCTTGCCCTCCGCGATCACCTCGCGCAGGGCCGTCTCCACCCGGACCGCGGCCGCCTGCTCGCCGAGGTGGCGGAGCATCAGGACGCCGGACAGGATCAGAGCCGTCGGGTTTGCCTTGTTCATGCCCGCGTACTTGGGCGCGGAGCCGTGGACCGGCTCGAAGACCGAGGCCTCCACGCCGATGTTGGCGCCGGGCGCGACGCCCAGGCCGCCGACCAGGCCAGCGCACAGGTCGCTGACGATGTCGCCGTACAGGTTCGGCAGGACCATCACGTCATACAGCTCGGGCTTCTGGACCAGCTGCATGCACATGTTGTCGACGATCCGGTCCTCGAACTCGACCTTGCCCTCGTAGTCCTTGGCGACCGTGCGGCAGCTCTCGAGGAACAGGCCGTCCGAGAACTTCATGATGTTGGCCTTGTGGACCGCGGTTACCTTCTTGCGGTCGTTGTGGATCGCGTACTCGAAGGCGAACCGGGCGATCCGCTCAGACGCGGCGCGGGTGATGATCTTGATGCTCTCGGCGGCATCCGGGCCCACCATGTGCTCGATCCCGGCGTAGAGGTCCTCGGTGTTCTCGCGCACGATGACGAGGTCCACGTCCTCGTAGCGCGTCTGGAGGCCCTTGATCGAGCGGGCCGGCCGCAGGTTGGCGTACAGACCGAGCGTCTGGCGGAGGGCCACGTTGACGCTTCGGAAACCCGCGCCGACGGGCGTCGTGATGGGACCCTTGAGGGCGATCTTGTTGCGCCGGATGGACTCCAGGACGTGGTCCGGCAACGGGGTTCCGTACTGCGCCATGACGCCTTCGCCGGCGTCCTGGACCTCCCAGTCGAAAGCGACGCCAGAGGCGTCAAGGACACGGCGGGTGGCCTCCGCCAGCTCCGGGCCGATGCCGTCGCCGGGGATGAGGGTGACTCGGTAGGGCATGGACCGATTGTAGCGAGGCGGGAGGGGCCACCGGTCGCCAGATGGACTGGCGCCGACCTGCCGTTACTCCCGTCGTGGCTCGCGAGGGCCGGTTGTCCTGTCCACTGGCGACCACCGGCCACCGGGAGGCCCTGCCACGCGGGCTATGATCCGGTTCTGCGCCCGTCGCCATGAACATGGCTCCCCGTTCCGTCGCCCGGAGGTCTCGCCCGTCGCGTGAAGATCCACGAAGCCGACGCCAAGTCGCTGCTCGTCGCCCAGGGGCTGCCCGTGCCGGCCTGGGCCGTCGCCCGGACCCCAACCCAGGCCCGTGAGGCAGCCGTCCAGTTCCTCGCCGACCCGGGGAACGCCACCAAGAAGGTGGTCATCAAGGCCCAGGTGCTCGTGGGTGGCCGCGGCAAGGCGGGCGGCGTCCGACTCGCGTCCACCCCCGACGAGGCCGAGGACGTGGCCGCCCAGATCCTCGCGCTCAAGATCAAGGGGCTGCCCGTCCGGCGCGTCCTGGTCGCGCCGGCCGCCGAGATCGTCAAGGAGTACTACCTCTCGGTGCTCCTGGACCGCGCGACCAAGCGGCTCATGTTCATCGGCTCGGCCGAGGGCGGCGTGGAGATCGAGCAGACCGCCGTCGAGAACCCGGGCGCGATCGTCTACGAGCATGCGGACCCGCTGCTGGGCCTGCCCGACTACGCGGCCCGCGAGCTCGCCTTCAAGGTCGGCTTCGGGAGGCACTGGAAGGCCGGCGCGTCCATCGCCAAGGGCCTCCTCCGGACGATGGTCGCCAACGACGCGGACCTCGTCGAGATCAACCCGCTGGCCGTCATCCGCGAGCACAACGCGGACGGCACGCCGGTCGAGCGCCTCGTCTGCCTCGACGCGAAGATCACCCTCGACGACTCGGCCCTGGGGCGCCACAAGGGCCTCGAGGAGCTGCGGGACCTGGACGCCGAGGACCCCGCCGACGTGGAGGCGCGCCGGTACGACCTCACGTTCATCAAGCTCGAGGGCGACATCGGCTGCATGGTCAACGGGGCAGGCCTAGCCATGACCACCATGGACCTCGTCCACCGGGCGGGCGGGGAGCCGGCCAACTTCCTCGACATCGGCGGCGGTGCCAAGGCGGACCGGGTCGCGGCCGCGATGCGCCTGATCCTGGCCGACCCCAACGTCAAGGCGATCCTGGTCAACATCTTCGGCGGCATCACCCGGGGCGACGAGGTGGCCCGCGGCCTGATCGAGGCGCGAGCCCAGCAGGAGCGCGACGTCCCGATGGTCGTCCGGATCGTGGGCACCAACGCGGCCGAGGCCGCCAAGCTGCTCGAGGAGGCGCGTTTCGTGACCGCCGATAGCCTCGACGAGGCCGCGGCCAAGGCCGTCGCGGCTGCGAAGGGAGCCGCGTCGTGAGCATCCTGATCGGGCGCGACACCCGCCTCGTCGTCCAGGGCATCACCGGGCGCGAGGGCGAGTTCCACAGCCGGGCGATGCTCGAGTACGGCACCCCGCTGGTGGCCGGGATGACCCCCGGCAAGGGCGGCCAGACGGCGCTCGACGGGCGGGTCCCGGTGTTCGACACCGTCGCGGAGGCGGTCCGCGAGACCGGCGCCAACACGTCGTGCATCTTCGTGCCGGCGGCCGGCGCCCCGGACGCGGTGCTCGAGGCGGTCGCGGCGGGGATCCAGACGATCTTCTGCATCACGGAGGGCATCCCCGCCCTGGACATGATCGCGGTCGTCGAGGAGGTGCGCCTCGCCGGCGCCCGGCTCATCGGGCCGAACTGCCCCGGCGCCACCTCCCCGGGCCGGGCCAAGGTGGGCATCATCCCGGGCTCCATCCACCGCGAGGGCCGGGTCGGCGTCGTCTCGCGCTCGGGCACGCTCACCTACGAGGCGGTCCAGGCGATGACCGACGCCGGGCTGGGCCAGTCCACCTGCGTCGGGATCGGCGGGGACCCCGTCGTCGGGACGCAGCACATCGACGTCCTGCGGCTGTTCGCCGAGGATCCCGAGACCGACGCCCTCGTGCTGATCGGCGAGATCGGCGGCACCGCCGAGGAGGAGGCCGCGGCCTGGGCCGCCGAGCACCTGCCCGACATGCCCAAGGTGGCGTTCATCGCCGGGCGCACGGCCCCCGAGGGCAAGCGGATGGGCCACGCCGGGGCGATCATCTCGGGCGGCAAGGGCACCGCAGCGTCCAAGGTGTCGGCGCTCGAGGCGGCCGGGTTCCGCGTCGCGGGCTCCCCCACCGAGCTGCCCAGGCTGCTGCGCGAGGCCGGCTACCGGGACTGAGCCGCCGTCGCGGGCAAGGTTGTCGCGTTCTGCCGGGCGGCCGCGGAAGCCCGGATCGCCATCATCGTCTGGGGATTCGAGCCATGACCGACGGCGCCAGCCGATTCCCGCCGCTTCCCGAGCCGCCGAGCGGAGGTGCCGCCAGCGCGGCATCGCCCTACCTTCGTAGCTTGTTCAAGGGCCTCAACCGCTGGTTCATGGTGCCCGCGCACCACGCCGGGCTCGCCGCCTGGGTGTCCACCCCGATCGGCGGCTGGATCCTCCTGCTGCGCGTCCGGGGGCGCAAGAGCGGGCTCATCCGCGAGACCCCGCTGAACTACGTCATCGCTGACGGGGCGGTCTGGATCATGGCCGGGTTCGGCCGCCGGACCGAGTGGTACCGGAACCTCGTGGCCAACCCGTCGGTGGAGGTCCAGCTGCCCGGGCGCGTCTTCGCGGCGACGGCCGAGGAGGTCCTGGACCCTGCGGTTCGCGCGCGGATGATCCCAATGCTGGTCCGAGCGACGGGCCTGCCCGGGATGATGGTTGTCCCCTCCCCCGTGACCGCTCCGGACGAGGAGATCCTCGACGCCACGGCGTGGGTGCCGCTCATCTCTCTCCGTCCCGCCGACGGGTCGAGACTTGAGCCGGGGGCTGACGATCCCGGCGGCCGCGGCTGGATCTGGCGGCAGGGGCTGGTCGCGCTCGCGCTGCTGGTCCTGTGGCGGATGCGCCGACGCCAACGCCGGTGCCACCCGGCGTGCGCCTGCGAGCAGGACTGACGCGTCGTGCGCCTGACCGTCGGCCAGGTCCTCGCGTTCCGGCTCCGGCGCCAGTTCCTCATCGAGCCGGCCGTCCGGCAACCGCGGCCGACTTCGTCGGCTGGCTCAGTCGCGGGGCGACCAAGGCCAGCGACCTGCGCCGGTGGGTGTCAGCGCTCGGCGATGAGCTCGCTCGGGTGCAGGTCGACGGCGTCGTGGCTCTCGCCCTTTCGTCGGACCTCGACGAGCTTGCCGTGACGCGCCCGACCGACCTCGTTCGGCTGTTGCCTGCCTTCGACCCGTACGTGCTCGGCGCGGGCACCGCGAACTCGTGGGTCGTGGATGCGTCTCGGCGCGGTGCCGTGAACCGCGCGGGCGGCTGGATCTCGCCCGTCATCCTGGCTGGCGGTCGCGTCGCAGGCACCTGGACCTCGGACGGGGCGGCCCTCGCCGTGGAGCTGTTCTCAGAGCAGGCCGGTGCCGTTGCCCGCCAGGCGCTGGAAGGCGAGGCACAGCGCATCGGTGCGACTGCGATCGACATCCGCCTCGTCTAGCCTGGCCGCCCCTCGGGGGTGCCCTTGCGCAAAGACGCGCTCCGAGCGGCAACGGGACGAGGTGGTGTCCTTGCGCAAAGACACCCCGGTCGCCTACCAGCGGCGGGCAGCCCGCAGCTCGCTAGTAGCCCAGCGCCGCCCAGGCCGGCCCACCCGGCGCCTCGATCAGCTCTACAAGCACGCCCTGGCAGGACCGCGGGTGCACGAAGGCCACAGGACCCTCGGCACCCTTGCGGGCAACGCTGTCGATGAGCTCCACGCCGTCCATCTCCAGGCGCATCAGCGCCTCGGAGATGTTGGCCACCTCGAAGCACACGTGGTGGAACCCCTCGCCCTTGCTGGCGAGGAACCGGGCGACGCCCGTCGTGTCGTCCGTCGGCTGGACGAGCTCGATCTTGCTCTCGCCCACGGGCAGGAACGCGATCGTGACCCGATCGTGCTCGATGGGCAGGACGAGCTCCACCAGCAGGCCCAGCGTGTCGCGCCACAGCCGGAGCGAAGCCTCGATGTCGCGGACGACCAGCGCGACGTGGTGCACCCGGCCGAGCTTGCGAACCCCCTCGGGGACAGCCGGCGACGATTCGGTCATGACGCGCCTCCTCAGACCGTGATCAGCTCGCGGTGGACGCCCCAGACCGAACGAAGCCGGTCCGAGATCTCCCCCACGGTCGCGTAGGCGGCGACAGCCTCGATGATGGGCTCGAGCAGGTTGGTGTCGCCGCGGGCGGCGTCCTCGAGCCGCGCCAGCGATGCAGCCCAGGCGGCAGGATCTCGTTCGTCGCGGACGCGCCGGAGCCCGGCCACCTGGCGCCGCTCCCCCTCCGGGTCGATGCGCAGCAGCGCGGGTCGGGTCGCAGCCTCGTCGTCGCGGAACTTGTTGACCCCCACGACGATCCGGTCGCCGCGCTCGATCTCCCGCTGGACGCGGTACGCCGACTCCTGGATCTGCCGCTGCTGGAAGCCCGACTCGATCGCGGTCAGCGTGCCGCCCATCGCGTCGATCTCGGCCAGGTAGGACGTGGCGGCGGCCTCCAGTTCCTCCGTCAGCGACTCGACGAACCAACTCCCCGCGAGTGGGTCGGGGGTCTCCGTGACGCCAGCCTCGTGGGCGATGATCTGCTGGGTGCGGAGCGCAAGCCGGGCCGACTCGACGGTGGGCAGGGCCAGCGCCTCGTCCCGCGAGTTGGTGTGCAGGCTCTGGGTCCCGCCGAGAACGGCGGCGAGCGCCTGGAGCGTGGTGCGGACGACGTTGTTGTCGATCGACTGGGCGGTGAGGCTCGAGCCCGCGGTCTGCGTGTGGAAGCGGCACATCATCGACTTGGGGTTCTTGGCCCCGAACCGCTCCCTCATGATCCGCGCCCACATCCGGCGTGCCGCCCGGAACTTCGCGACTTCCTCGAACAGCTCCGACCAGGCCGCGAAGAAGAACGAGAGACGGGGCGCGAAGGCGTCTACGGCCAGCCCGCGTGCCGCGGCGGCCTCGACGTAGGCGATCCCGTCGGCGAGGGTGAAGGCGAGCTCCTGCGCCGCGGTCGCCCCGGCCTCGCGCATGTGGTAGCCGCTGATGCTGATCGTGTTCCACTTGGGGAGCTCGCGGGACGCGAACTCGAACACGTCGGTCACGAGGCGCATCGACTGCCGGGGCGGGTAGATCCACGTCCCCCGGGCGATGTACTCCTTGAGGATGTCGTTCTGCGTCGTTCCAGAGACGCTCGCGCGCGCGACCCCTTGGCGCTCAGCCGCCGCCACGTAGAGCGCCAGCAGGATGGGCGCCGTCGCGTTGATGGTCATGGACGTGCTGACCTTGCCGAGCGGGATCCGGTCGAACAGCGCCTCCATGTCGGCGAGCGAGCTGATGGGCACGCCCACGCGGCCGACCTCGCCCGCCGCCTCGGGCGCGTCCGCGTCGTAGCCCATTTGCGTTGGCAGGTCGAAGGCGACCGACAGCCCGGTCTGACCCTGCTCCAGCAGATAGCGGAACCGCTCGTTGGTCTCGGTGGCCGTGGCGAACCCCGCGTACTGGCGCATCGTCCAGAAGCGGGAGCGGTACATCGTCGCCTGGACGCCCCGCGTGAACGGGTACTCGCCCGGCAGCCCGAGGTCCGCGACGGGGTCGAGTGCGGCCACGTCGGCAGCGGTGTAGACGTCCGCGATCGGGATCTCCGAGGTGGTCGTGAACGTGTCCCGGCGTTCGGGCGACGCCGCAACCGCCTTGGCTCGGGTGGTGGCACGCCAGCGCTCGACTGCCGGGTCCCCTCCCCCGCTCGCGGCACCCGTGCCCTCACCAGCGCCGTCAGCGGTGGCCCTCGCCTCGTCGTTCACCCAGTCCTCCGTCAGCTGATCACCACCAACAGGTCGCCGATCTCGATATTGACACCTACCGCGACCCCGAGGCGCTCGATGGTGCCATCCTTCGGCGCACGCAGCTCGTTCTGCATCTTCATCGCCTCGACAACCAGCAGCTGCTGCCCCGCGGTGACGGTGTCCCCGACCGCGACCAAGATGGCCACCACCTTGCCGGGGATGATGGCCTTGACCTGGAGCTGGCCGGTGTGGGCTGCGGTCGCGCGTCCCTTGGTCGCCCGCTCGCGCAGGGCGGCGATCCGCTCGGGCTCCGTCTCCACCAGGAACCGGAACCCGTCCACAAGGACCTCGCGGACGCGGCTGCCTCCCTCGCCCCGCGTGTCCGGTTCGATGACCAGCCGCGTCACGGCCCCGCCCTCGCGGAGCGCGTGGCGGCCGGCGCCCAGGGTCTGGACCGACGCGTCGCTCAGCTCGCCGTCCACAAGGACCTGTCTTTGCGCAAGGACACCGTCGCCCGGCCGTTCTGGGGTCATGGACGCGCCACCGAGGGGACCTGTGCCGACTGTCGGGTTCGTCGTGCGCAGCGGCTCGGGCGCGGGCGCGGGCGCGACGCGCATGGCCGGCTCCTCGCCGGTGCGCGATGGCGCGGCCAGCCGGACGCGCACGGCGCGCGGGTCGTCGGGGATCGTCGGCGATTGGGCGGCGTTGCTCCCATCCGCCGCAGCCACTGGCTCAACCTGCTTGGTCAGCTCGGCCATCGGTCAACTCCGTTGGCCCGACCGCTGCTCCGCCAACCGTTCCTGGCTGCTGGCCCCGCGGCCACGTGCGGCTTCTCCCAAGCTGCCGCCGATGCGCCGGTCGAAGCGAAGCCGGAGCCGATCGCCGCGAGCCCCGTCGCGAGCAGGGCCCGACGCGCGGCTGCGGCGCGGGCCGCCTCGCCGTCCCAGTGCTCCTCCACCCAGCCCGTGGACAGCTCCGCGTCGCGGAACGCGTCGCTCGTCGCGACGGCCCGGTGGAACGGCAGCGTCGTCTGGACGCCGCCGATCTCCGTCTCGTCGAGCGCGCGTCGCAGCCGGTCGATCGCCGCGTCGCGGTCAAGCGCGTAGACCAGCAGCTTGGCGATCAGGTTGTCGTACTCGGCGGGCACGCGATCGCCGGCCTCGATATGCGTGTCCACGCGAATCCCGGGACCGGACGGCATCACCCACCGCCCGACGCGCCCGGGTGTGGGCGCGAACGCGTGCGCCGGGTCCTCCGCGGAGAGGCGGACCTCGATGGCGTGGCTCGCCGGCCGCGCCGCGCGTTCCCCGGCCTCGACCACCTCGGGGCTCAGCGGCAGACCTGCGGCGATGCGGAACTGCTCGCGCACGATGTCGATGCCGGACACGAGCTCGGTCACGCCGTGCTCCACCTGCAGTCGCGTGTTCACCTCGAGGAACCAGAAGTTGCCGGCAGGATCGTGGAGGAACTCGCAGGTCGCCGCGTTTCGGAGACCCGCCGCGGAGCCCATCGTCACGGCGAGCGCGTGGAGGTGTCGCCGCCGCTCCTCGTTGAGCCCGGGCGCGGGCGCCTCCTCGACAAGCTTCTGGTGGCGACGCTGCAGCGAGCAATCGCGCTCGCCCAGGGCGACGACCCTGCCGTGGTGATCGGCCAGCAACTGCACCTCGACGTGGCGAGCCGGCAGGATCTCGCGCTCCAGGTACACCGATCCGTCGCCGAACGCCGAGAGCGCCTCGCGCGAACCCGACACGAGGGCCGCCGAAAGGTCTTCCTCTCGCTCCACGCGCCGCATGCCCCGACCGCCGCCGCCCGCCGCCGCCTTGACCAATAGCGGGAAGCCGATCCGCCGCGCGGTCGTGGTGAGGTCAGCAACGCGATCGGGATGATCGACGGGCGCGGGCTCCAGCGTTCCGGGCACCGCCGGGACGCCCACCCTCGCCGCGAGTCGCCGCGCGTTGAGCTTGTCTCCGAGTGCCTCGATCGCGTCCGAGGACGGCCCGACGAAGACGATGCCCGCGTC
Organism: Chloroflexota bacterium; assembly: GCA_021802825.1. GTDB lineage: Bacteria > Chloroflexota > Limnocylindria > Limnocylindrales > CSP1-4 > CAIXZV01. Next base: position 61,430 of record JAJZRG010000012.1, on the reverse strand, counting down.
CTCGGCCGCTCGCGCGAACGCAGCCCGCTCGGCGAGGAATCCATAGCCGGGATGGATCGCCTCGGCGCCCGTCGCCGCGGCGGCCTCGATGACCCGGTCGATGCGCAGATAGCTCTCGGACGGCGCGGCGGGCCCGAGGCGCACCGCCATGTCCGCGAGACGGACGTGGGCGGCCTCGGCGTCGGCGTCGCTGTACACCGCGACGGCCTCCATGCCCATCTCGTGGCAGGCGCGAATGATGCGGACCGCGATCTCTCCGCGGTTCGCAATGAGCACGCGCCGGAACGGGGTCGGTTCGGATGTCATCGGGGGCTCCCGGCGGGAACGTCTTTGCGCAAAGACGGGCGGCGCAGTTCAGAGCGGGATGTTGCCATGCTTCTTCCGCGGGTTGGTGTCGCGCTTGTCGGAGAGCATCTCCAGAGCGCGCACGAGGCGGGGGCGTGTCTCGCGCGGCAGGATGACCTCGTCGATGTACCCGCGCGCGGCGGCGACGTACGGGCTCGAGAATTCCTGCTCGTATTCGGCGACGAGGCGCTTGCGCTCCCCAACCGGGTCCTCGGCACCCGCGATCGCGTCCTTGAAGATGATGTTGACGGCGCCCTCGGCGCCCATCACGGCGATCTCCGCCGTGGGCCAGGCGAAGTTCATGTCGCCCCGGATGTGCTTGCTGCTCATGACGTCGTACGCGCCGCCGTATGCCTTGCGCGTGATGATCGTCACCTTGGGCACCGTGGCCTCGCAGTAGGCGTACAGGAGCTTCGCGCCGTGCTTGATGATGCCGCCGTGCTCTTGCGCAACGCCGGGCAGGAAGCCGGGCACGTCAACGAAGGTGACCAGCGGGACGTTGAACGCGTCGCACGTGCGTACGAAGCGAGCGGCCTTGACCGACGCGTCGATGTCGAGCGCGCCCGCGAGCACCGAGGGCTGCTGCGCGACGATCCCGACTGCGCGGCCGCCGATGCGCGCAAAGCCGATGATGATGTTCGCCGCCCACGCCGGCTGGATCTCCAGGACGTCGCCGTCGTCCACGACGCGACGCAGAACGTCGTGCATGTCGTACGGCTTCTGGGGGTCGTCCGGCACCACCGTGTCGAGATCGGGGTCCATGCGGTCGGGGGGATCCTGGGTCGGAACCCGCGGGACGTCCGCAAGGTTGTTCTGGGGCAGGTGTGACAGTAACCGCTTCACGTGCTCGAGCGCCTCTGCCTCGTCGCGCGCCGCGAGATGCGCTACGCCGCTGCGCCCTGTGTGCACGCCCGCGCCGCCCAGTGCCTCGGAGTCCACCTCCTCGTGGGTCACGGCCTTCACGACATTCGGTCCCGTGACGAACATGTAGCTCGTCCCCTCCACCATGACGGTGAAGTCCGTCATCGCAGGCGAGTACACGGCACCGCCCGCGCAGGGGCCGAGGATGACGGAGATCTGCGGCACCACGCCGGACGCGAGGACGTTGCGCAGGAAGATCTCGGCGTAGCCACCGAGCGATGCGACACCCTCCTGGATACGCGCGCCACCGGAGTCGTTGAGCCCGATCACAGGGGCGCCGACCTTCATCGCCAGGTCCATGATCTTGCAGATCTTCTCGGCGTACGCCTCGGACAGGGACCCGCCGAACACGGTGAAGTCCTGGCTGAACACGAAGACCAGGCGCCCGTCGATCGTCCCGTGGCCCGTGACCACGCCATCACCCAGGAAACGCTGGCGGTCGAGGCCGAACTCCGTGGCCCGGTGCGTGACGAACGCATCGAGCTCGACGAACGATCCTGCGTCGAGCAGCAACTCAAGGCGCTCGCGCGCGGTCAGCTTGCCCCACGCGTGCTGGCGCTCGATGCGGGCGGGTCCGCCGCCCAACCGCGCTTCCGCCCGCATCCGCTCCAGGCGCTCGATTCGCTCGGCATTCGTGGACACGCCAGGCTTGCCTCCGTTCGGGGGTGATTCGTCTTTGCGCAAAGACGTAGGGCGATGCTGCGCGAGGACGTGAGCGATCGGCACATCATAGGCGCCGTGACGTGGCACAACCGTGGGCCCACTGTCCCGGCGCAGCCCATGTGCCTGTCGAGCACGCCTCGGTCCCCCTGTAACCGCCGTGTGAACGCGTCGTGAACTCCGTCGGCGGAGATCCCCAGACGCTCTCTTCGGCGCCCGACATATCCACAGAATGGTGCACAACTCGGGTCGGTTGTGGAAAAGGGCACCACCGCGGCTTTGCTCGGCGCGGTAGCATTCGGGCACCTCCGCACCGTCCTTCGCGGATGCGGTCCCATCGAGGTGAAGCCCTTGACGCACGTGATCGCGATCGCCAACCAGAAGGGGGGCGTTGGAAAGACAACGACCGCGATCAATCTCGCGGGCGCGCTGGCTGAGGAGGGGCGCCGGATCCTCCTCGTGGACATGGACCCCCAGGCCAACCTTACCGCGGGGGTGGGGATCAACCTCAACACGGTCGCGCGCTCAATGGCGGACGTGCTCGCCGACGGACGGGCGACGCTCCCCGAAGTGATCCTCCCCACCGAGACAGCGGGCATCGACGTCGCGCCCGCCCACATCGATCTCGCGAGCACCGAGGGCGAGCTGTTCACGGCCCTGGGCCGCGAGGCGATCCTGCGCGAGGCGATGCGCGAGAGCATCGACGCGTACGACTACGTGCTCATCGACTGCCCGCCCAACCTGGGCCTGCTCACCGTCAACGGGCTGGTCGCCGCCGACAGCGTCATCATCCCGGTGCAGACCCAGTTCTACGCCATGAAGGGCCTCAACAACCTCGTCAAGGTCATCAGCGCCATCCGCCACAAACTGAACCGCGACCTCAAGATCCTGGGCCTCCTGCCGACGTTCTACGACGGCAGGACCAACCTCGCGCGCGACATGCTCGAGGAACTGAGGATCGTCGGCGACCACCACGTCTTCACCACCATCATCCGAACCAGCGTGAAGCTGGGAGAGGCGCCGCTCGCGGGCCGTCCGATCACCGCCTATGCCGGATCGTCGGAGGCGGCGAAGACGTACCGCGAGCTCGCCCGGGAGGTCATTGAGCTTGGCCAGGCCTGACTTCCGTGCCGCAGCCGCTCGGCGGCTGTCGGAGGAGCGCGAACTCTCCCCCGCCATCGTGAGCCTCCTGTCGCCGGAGACGACGCACCGTACGACGGGCGTCAAGGTCATCCCGCTGGAGCGCATCGAGTCCAATCCGGAGCAGCCGCGACTCGCGTTCGACGAGACCACGCTCATGGAGCTGGCGTCCTCGATCCGTGAGCATGGCGTCCTCCAGCCAATCCTCGTCCGGCCCATCGGCGAGAACCACTTCCAGCTCATTGCCGGCGAGCGCCGTTGGCGCGCGTCGAAGCTGGCGGGCATGGCGTCGATCCCCGCTCTTGTCGAGGACATCGACGACTCCACCGCGCTCGAGATCTCGATCATCGAGAACCTCCAGCGGGAGGACATCTCGCCGCTCGACGAGGCGTCGATGTACGACCGGATGATCAAGGAGCACGGCTACAGCATCCGCCGCCTCGCCGACAAACTGGGCAAGGACAAGGGGTACCTCGAGAACCGCCTCCGCCTCGCCGACGCTCCCCCGGAGGTTCGCGAGCTCGTGTCTTTACGCAAGGACACCCTGTCCCACGCGTACGAGCTCATGAAGGTCGCCGACCCCAAGAAGCGCCGGCGCCTGGCCGACGCGGTCGCTCGCAATGAGCTGTCGCTGGTCAAGCTGCGCGAGAAGATCGAGGGTCGGCCGGCCCGCCAGCCCGATGACGGTGAGGATGCGGCCACCCCGGCGGCTGCATCCGCGCCGGCACCCGCCGCCAGCCCGGCGGACGAAGTCGGCTGGACAGCGGCCGGGTCCCACGAGGCACTCAAGGACGACAGCCTCTACTCCGCCAAGACCCAGCTCAATGAGGCTGTCGAGGAGCTCCTCGGCGTCATCCGCGACCCTCGCCTCCTCGAGTCGATCGGCACGACGGACCGGGCCAACCTGGCGAAGTACCTGACCATCGCCAAGCTCCGCCTGGAGAACGCGATCGCCGTCGTCCGCAGCGGGGACCCGGACCGCTAGACGACAAGGCCCGCCAGTCGCCAACGAACAGGAGCCGACGCCGAGGGGCGCCGGCTCCTTCGTACCTCGGGCGCAGCTCGCGGACTGCGGGATGGGATCGTCGCGCTGGACATGACAGAGCCGGCGCCACTGGCGCCGGCTCTGTCGTCTAGGCTGCCCGGATCGTCACCCAGGCGGGGCTTCTCAGTGGCCGTTCGGCCCGTGGCCCTGGCCGTTGTTGCCATGGCCGTTGCCGTGGCCGTGACTGGCGTTCGGCTTGGCGGCCGGTGCCGAGGGGGTGATGCCGCAGGACTGGGGGGTGACGGTGGCCCAGCTGAAGCCCGTCACCGATGCGTCAAGATGCGCGACACAGGACACGAACGCGCCGTGGTTCGGGAAGCCGCTTGGCGTCGGCATCTGCGCGGCCGTCGAGACAAGGGCGCCGTGGGTGTCCGGGCTGGGGCTGGCGCCGAGTGCAGCATTCTGAGACGGGCTCTCCGAGGGCTCAGCGCTCTCCGAGGGCGAGTCGCTCGGCTCCGCGGTCTCACTGGGCTCGGCAGACTTGGACGCCTCCGGAGAGTCGGAGGGCTCTGCCGACTCGGACGCATCGACCGACGCGCTGGTTGTCCCGTGGCTCGAGGTGAGCTGGAGTGACGGCGCGGCGGCGAAGACTGCCCCGGCCGAGAGCGCGAGCACGGTCAGGGCAATGCCGAGACCCCGGAACTGACGAAGCATGGATGACATGAGACGCTGGTGTCCTCCGAGCGTGGTGACTGACACATAGGGTAACGGGCATGGAAGGCGGTGCGTTAGGGGTACGGTCGTCCGCCCCGCCTCAGGACCTTGGGGTCCTCGGGATTGCACCAAGTGCCTTGCACCACCCTGAGGCAGCTCAGCCACCAAAGGTTTCAGGCAGCTTGTCAGGCAGCTGCGGCGTTCAGCGCATTCACCCAGGCGACCGCCAGCAGCCCGAGGCCAACCGCCTGAAGCTCGAAGGCGGCCTCGCGGGGTCCGGGACCGCTGCGCGCCCGCAGGACCCCCAGCAGGGCGCCCGCGACGGGGATCGCGGCCGTGGCGGCGGTTGCCCCGAGCCACGGCCCGGCCCGTCCCTCGCCGCTCGCGGAGCCGACGGCGAGCGCACCGACGAGAATCTCCAGGAGGAGCACCAGGGCACCCGCGGCGCGCGGCCCTAGGGCGACGGCGAGGGAGGTGGACCCCACCGACACGTCGCGCTCGACGTCCACGGCGGCGTTGGCGATCGCGAGGGCCGACCCGGCGAGAGCCGCCGCGGGCACCAGCACCGCGAACGACGTCGGGAGGCTGGCGGTCGCCCCGTACCACCCGAACACCGGCAGCAAGGGAACGCCCAGCGCGAGTGGCAGCCATGACCACCGAGTTCCCGCTGCCCCGAGGTCATACCACAGACCAATCGCGAGCCCGATCCCAGCCACGACGAGCAGCACCGGACCCGCCGATGCCGCCAGCACCAGGCCGACCAGGCCGAACGACGCGGCCATCGCCTTCGCCACGCCTTCGCTGACCAGCCCCTCCGGGATCGGCTTGCCCGTCCGTGTCGCGGCGTCGTCGTGCGCGTCAACGACATCGTTCAGGGTGCCGATCGAGAACTGGACGGACGCCGTGGCGAGACCGAGCACAGCGGCCCGATCGGGCGGCCCTCCGGCGACGAGGGCGACCACCGCGACGACCGCCGCGTCGAGCAGCGACGGGAAGGGGTGCACAAGCCGGACCACGGTGAGCGTCCGGCCCAGGGGGCCGCGCCGGCGCCCTGCCACGACGGGGACCTCCATCCGCTTCTCAGACGATCCGTTGCTCGATCCGACGCCGGGCAAGGCAGCGGGACGCGGTGGCGCCGCAACAGGCGACGGAGTGCCCGTCAGGATGTCAGACTTTGCCGCGACGCGTGTCAGCGCCGGGCTGCCCGGGGCAGGGACGTCGGGTGGCGGTGCCTCCCCGATCGGGTGGGCCTGCCGGAGGGACGCCGCGATCCTGCGGCGATCAGACGTAGACGAGCTCGTCGAACGAGGCGACAAGGTACTCGATCAGCCGGTCGCGCCCGTCGGGCACCTGCGAGCGGATCCCGGGCACGAGCGCCCAGAGCGCCACCGCAGGCACTAGGAGCCGCCCCTGCGCATCGTGGCCGAGCATCGCGGGCGGGCCGCCGCCAGATGCGAACACCCGTTCGAATTCTCGCTCATTGAGCTTGGCGGCCGCGCGGAAATCCTCGATCACCCGCACGACGCCGCGACGGATGGCGACGTCGCGCATCATCTCAGCGGCCCAGCTGTCGATCTGGGGGTCGGGCTGCTCCCCCAGGCGGGCGCGATACTCGGTACGGTCGGCTGAGAGGCCGGTGGCTCCCACGCAGGATCTCCATGGTGTGCGGTGTCGATCGCAGGATGCCACAGACCGGGGTCACCCCGCGGCGCCCTCTGCGGCATCGCGCTCGCTCAGCGTTCGGGTGTACGCGGCGCCGTCGCCCTCGCCCAGCTCCGGCCGATGGCCCTCCGGCCAGTCGTTGAACCACTCGGTCAGGCGCCCGAACAGGCCGCGCGAGGGCGGCGGGTCCGGGAAATCGGCCGTCATGGCGAGCAGCGCTGACTCGATCTGGCGCGTCAGGGCGTCGATCGCCGGCCGGGTCGCGCGACCCTCAGGCCGGATCGGCTCGCCCAGGCGCACCCGGACGCCGCGACGAAACGCCAGCCACGAGGTCCCGTTGATCGCGATGGGCACCACCGGCACGCCCGCGCGGAGGGCGAAATAGGCGGTGCCGTCGGCCAGTGGCGTCAGCTCGCGCTCGCCACGGTGGATCCTCCCCTCCCCGGCGATCGCGATGACCCAGCCCCGCCCCAGCACGTTGCCGACCCTGCGGGTAGTGGGCAGCAGGTCGCTCTTCTCAGGGCGGTAGGCGATGCCGAAGCCAGCCCACGAGATGAGCCGGTTGCGCGCCCCAGTGTGCATGTCGGCCTCCTTCGGCCCGAACATGGCGTAGTGGGGCCGGAGCGGCAGGACCGCGAGCAGCACCAGTGGGTCCACCCAGTTGAGGTGGTTGAAGCAGTAGATGGCCGGGGCGGTCGCCCACCGCTCCGGGTGCTCGACGCGAATGCGGAGCAGGCCGCCGAGCACCACCCGGCAGGCGAGCCGCAGAAGCGGCACACGGAAGGCCCGGTATTGGGGCTCGGGGAGCAGCATCTCGGGCACGGGTTGAGTATGGCGCGGGCGGATGCCTGAGGAGGGCGGAACGAGCGGAGGCGGGGGCCGGCGTGTGCGGGCTCAGGTGGGGAGCGCGTCCGGGTCGAGGTCCTCGATCCGCTCGATGGTCGCATCGGCGGCGCTGACCGCGTGCGGGGCGGGCAGCGTGGTCGGGTTCGGGATCAGGACGACGTACGCCCCGGCAGCCTTGCCCGCGAGGATGCCGTTCGTCGAGTCCTCCACGATGAGGCACCGCTCCGCCGCTACCCCCAGCCGCCCGGCGGCGAGCCGGTAGACATCGGGCTCGGGCTTGCCGTGTGCGACCTCATCGGACGAGACCACCGCGCCGAGCACATCGCGGAGGCCCAGGAGGTCCAGCGCCGCGGCGATGACCTCGGGGTGCGACGAGGAGGCGATGGCAACCGGCCAGCGCGTGGCGATCCTGCGCACCGCCTCCGGGGCACCGGGGATCACGGGCACGCTGCCCTCCCGGAACCCGCTCACGACGCCTGCCACCACCTCGGCCAGGATCCGGTCCACGGGCACGCCGTCGAGCGCGAGCCGGTCGCGCATGAACGTCGCCCACTGGATCGAGTTCGCGCCCATGACAGCGTGCTCGGCATCGACATCCCAGGACTGGCCGCGGGCCGCGGCATACGCGGCCCGCACCTCGTTCCAGCGGTGCCCGCTGTCCACGAGCACGCCATCCATGTCGAACAGCACGGCGTCGAACCGGCGAGACGGTCTGGGCACGCCCCAAGGCTATCAACCGGCGGGCGCCCCGGGCCCGAGGGTTTGCGCCCGCGTCAACGCGGGCCTCTTCTGTGACGCCGGGTGGCACGGCCCCAGGCGGCGCTGGGGCCTCCGCGGCCACCACGCCGTTCGTCGAGGCATCCCGGCTCCCCCAACTGGACCGCCCACACGCCGGGCGTGGCGCACCTGAACCCGGCCGACCCACGCGATGAGGGTCGGCCGGGCCATCAGTCGGCGGACGGGCGCGAGGCTCCCGTCAGGAGCAGCTCGAGTTGCCGACCGCGGTGAACATGCCAGCGTTGCCGTTCTCGTTGTCGCGCGACATCGCGTTCGCCATGCCGCCCTGGGCTCCGACACCCCACGACTGAACCATGTTCAGCGCTCCGCAGTACCCATTCGGGGTTGGGTTCGGGGCCGCCGACGCAGTCCCGGCGAAGACGCCGAGGCAAATCGCCACGAGGCCGGTCGTGAGCGCCAGCCGGCGCCGCCTAGACGTTCGATTCATCCCATTCTCCTTGTCTCTCTTGCACCGGCGCCCTCAAGCGCCGACGACTATCGGCGCCTGGCGCCGGTCGGGGCCGCTCGACGAGATCGGGCGTGGAGCCCCGCGCTCGGGGCCACCCCTTCCACCAAGCACCTCGCTTCCAGTCGATAGGTCAGGGCGCACGGCGGTCTGCGACGTGGGCTTGGGTGTCCGGTCGCACCAGGGATGGCTCGGCCGACAACGCTCGCCTGAGCCGGGAGTGCACCGCCCTGGCTTTCCCGAGCTTTCCCATGGCTCGGTCGATGTGCCAGATGACGAGTCGGCGATCGGTTCCGAGCTCTTCTGCGATCTCGGCGATGCCTCGCCCGGCGAGGATGAGTCGCACGATGCGCTCCTCGATCAGCGATAGATCCGAGATCGGCACGTCGGCCACCTGCCCCGTCAATGTCATGTCCGCCTGCGCGGGTCAGGCGGCCCCGTCCGCCAGTCGATGCCAGGCGTCGAGTCGCATTCGCACCTCCTCCGAGACCGGGATGGCCTTGGCGCGGTCTGGCGCCGAGGGGACCATCGCCGCATCCGAACCCTGGGGCCGGGGACTAACGCGAACCTGAGGCGGCGCTAACACGCGTGACACCGATGTGAGAATGGCGCCATATGCAGTTCCGTCTCCTCGGCAGGCTTGAGGTGGAGGACGGCGGGGCGGAGCTCGCGCCCGCTCGGCCGAAGCCGCGCGCCCTGCTTGCGATTCTCCTGCTCCGCGCCGGTGAGGTCGTCCCGACCGACGAGCTGATCGAGCTGCTGTGGGGCGGAGAGCCGCCGCCGACCGCACGCACCGCGCTGCACGGCTACATCTCAGCGCTGCGGAAGCTGCTCGGCTCGCGACTCGAGACGGTCGCGCCGGGCTATCGACTCCAGCTGCATCCGGACGACGATGTCGATGTCCATCGCGTCGAGAGCCTCGCGGCGGGTGCGCGAACGGCAGCGCCCCTCCAGCAGTCCGAGCGCCTGGCCGCGGCCCTCGCGCTGTTCCGCGGGGAGCCCCTGGCCGACCTGCGCCTGGGCGGCGCCGACCTCGCCGGGCCGGTGGCCCGTTTGGAGGACCTCCAGCTGGACATCCTCGAGCAGAAGGCAACGGCCGACCTGACGCTGGGCCGGCACGAGGAGCTGATTCCCGAACTCCAGCAGATGCTCGGCGAGCACCCTCTTCGGGAACGGCTCCGAGAGCAGCTGATGCTCGCCTTGTACCGCGCGAGCAGGCAGGCGGATGCGCTGCAGGTCGCCCAGCAGGGCAGACGGGCACTGGCTGACGAACTCGGGATCGACCCAAGCCCGTCCCTGCAACGTCTCGAGCGCCAGATCCTCGAGCAGGACCCTGGCCTCGAGGCGCCGGGACCCGCGATCGCGATCGAGCCTCCCGCACCGGGCTCGATCTTGACGTTCCTGTCAGCCGATCTCGCCCCGCTACACCGACACGGACAATCGCGGCGTGGCGCGCACGTCGAGGGCAGCCAATCCCTGCGAGCGGTCGTCCCACGCCACCACGGCGTCCTGATCGCCGAGGACCCCCTCACGGCGGCCTTCCGTCGCTCCTCGGATGCCGCCGACGCCGCCCTCGACATGCAGGCGGCGACGCGGCATCTCGACGCCCGACCGCGCATCGGTCTGGACTCGGCCGCAGCATCCGGGCGTGGCGAGTGGCGCCGGGAACCCGGCGCGCGCAGCGCCGGCCATCTCCGCCGAGCCGCCCACCCGGGCCAGACTCTGGTCTCGGGGGCAACCCGCCGCCTGCTCGAGGACACGGCTCGCCGCGACCTCGGGATCGTCGACCTCGGAGAGCACCTCCTCACGGATTTGGCCCCGGCGCGACATGTGTACCAGCTGGACGATCCCCGCCGACCGTCGCGCTACCCGCCGATCCTCAGCCTCGAGGTAAGGGGGGTCAGCCTGCCGCCGCAGCCAACATCCCTCGTCGGTCGGGAACTGGAAACCGACGCGATCGCGGAACTGGTGGCCAGCGGCGCCGAGCGGATCGTGACGCTCACGGGTCCCGGGGGGACCGGCAAGACGAGGCTCGCGCTGCACGCCGCAGCCGAGCTGGTGGATCGGTTCCCAGACGGGATCCGCCTGGTCGAGCTTGCGCCGCTCGCTGACGCGTCGCTCGTGGGGCCAACCGTCTCCCGCGCCCTGGACACTGGCAGGACGAGCGCGACCGCCGTGCGGGGAAGACCGGTTGAGCTGGAGGACCTCGAGCTGCTGCTGGTGCTCGACAACTTCGAGCACCTGCTGGCCGCCGCGCCGGCCATCGGTCGGCTGGCGCGGGAATCCCCGCTCGTCCGGTTCCTCGTCACGAGCCGGGCCCCGCTCCAGATCCCGGGCGAGCGGGTCTACGGGATCGGGCCGCTCGCGACCCCTCCCGACATCGACGACCCGGCTCGCCTCATGGCATTCGACTCGGTGGTGCTGTTCACGGACCGCGCCCGCGCCCTGCGACCGGAGTTCGCGGTGAACGCCGCCAATGCCCGGGCGGTCGCCGAGCTGTGCGTCTCCCTCGACGGCCTCCCGCTCGCGATCGAGCTGGCCGCGTCCCGGGTGGCAGTGCTCCCGCCGGCGGCGTTCACTGAGCGCCTGGACCACCGCCTCGAGCTGCTCGACGCCGGGCTGCGAGCGGCCTCACCCCGACACGAGAACCTGCGCGCGACGATCGCCTGGAGTTACGACCTGCTCGAGGAGCGCGAACGTCGACTCTTCGAGCGACTGGCCGTCTTCGCCGGCGGCGCTGACCTGGAGGCGGTCGAAGCGGTGTGTGGCGACGGCATCGACGTCGTCCGGGCTTTGGCAAGCCTCGTGGACCTGAGCCTGGTCCGCGCCGGCGGCGACGTGCAGCGCCCCAGGTTCTCGATGCTGGACACGATCCGTGGCTTCGCCGCGGAGCTGCTCCTCGAGGGCGGATCGGCCCGGGAGGTGCGCGGCCGCCACGCCGGCCATTTCCTCTCACTCGCCGAGCGCGCCGAGCCACACCTGCGCGGAGACCCCGGCGGGTGGCTCGACCGCCTCGAGATCAACCTCGACAACCTGCGCGCGGCGCTGGGCCACCTTGCGGCGGAAGGTGACGCCGAGGCACAGCAGGCGCTGGCCGGCGCGCTGTGGCGCTTCTGGTACCTCCGCGGGCACCTGAGCGAGGGCCGCTCGCGGCTTGAGGCCGCCCTGGAGCGAGATCCGCGGCCGACGCCGGCGAGGGGCAAGGCGCTCATCGGCGCGGCCGTGATGGCCATGAACCTCGGGGATACGAACGCCGCCATGCGCCGGGCACAGGAGGGCCTGTCGCTCCATCGATCGCTCGGCGATCGATGGAGCGCCGCGTACTGCGGGTTCATGCTCGGCAACGCCACCGACGCCGCGGGCGACACGCCGCGGGCACAGGCGCTGTTCGAGGACAGCATCCGGGTGTTCCGCGAGCTGGCTGACGAGCACTCCGCGCTGCTGGCCACGCGGAGCCTGGCCAGCAGCCTCGAGGACTCTGGTGATCGGGCGCGTGCAGCGGCCCTGCTGGCGGACTCGCTCCGGCTCGCTCGCGCCGCGCACAACCCGCGTCTCGAGGCCAGCTTCCTGGGCACACTCGGCACCCATGCGTACGACGAGGGTCGCCTCAGCGACTCACTGTGGATGCTTCGGGAGAGCCTGCGAATCCATGCTGAGCAGGGCGATCATCTCGACAGCGCCGTCGACCTGGCCCGGGCCGCACGCGTCCTGGCCATGACGGGGAAACCGGGCGCCGCCCTCCGGCTGCTCGCAAGCCTGTCCACGCTGCGTCAGGAGATCGGCGGTCGGCGTGCGCTGGTGGCGGGGATCACCGACGAGACCGCGGCCAGGGTTCGGCGCCAGCTCGATGCCGTCGCGTTCGACGCGGAGTGGCGGTTCGGCGAGGTCCTGTCGATCGCCGACGCGCTGGCTCTCGCCCTCGAGGCACTCCCTCCCGCCCCAGCGGCGGGAGCCTCTGGCGTGACTCCGCGACCCGCGTGAGCTCGGCGAACTGCGCCGGGCCTTCTGGCCCTCGGCCGGGCGCGTCGCGTGGCGTGCGGGCATGGCCGGCGCGCCGGGATCGACGACGCGGAGGTCCCTCCGCACGAGCCATCGCTGGATCCCGGACCTCGACAGAGCCACCACGACGCGCCGCGGAGCCAATCCGTGCTCAGAGCCGGCCGCGGGAACTCGGAGCCAGAAATGACTGGCCCCGGCGGGTGCGGGTAGCTGGTCGTCTACTGAATCGGCGAGGGGTTGGGGCGTTTCGAGCCAGGTCCCGCTCCCCTCCCCCCGTCGATCTCGCGGCTGGCTCGAGGCGTGCTGCTCGCGTACTCCCGGTGCCACGAAGTGGTGGACGCAGGTCGCTGGCCAGCGCGGCACTGCGCCGAGTGCCGGCGATCCTTGGACCTCGCGCACAGCAGCGACGCCGTTGCCCGCGCCAGAGCGACTCGTCGACAGGCTCGGCATTCAGGCTGGTCGATCACGAGCCTTGGGGAGGTGATGTCGGTGGTTCAAGAGGAGTGAAACCTCCAGCACCGACCTCTTTGTCCCGGTGAGATGGCCCCTGGCGATCCGCGTGGTCAGACCGGCCGGCGCTGCCCGAGGCGCCGCCTAGGTGCTCGCCGCCAGGGTCATCCCCGCCCGAGCATCGTCTCGACGCCCGCCAGCACGAGCTGGAGGCCCGAGAGAATGGGGACCTCGAGGATCGTCCGGATCTGCGCGACTTGCTCGGCATTGTCCTCGGCCAGACGCCCGCTACCGGAGGTGAAGGTTGTCTAAGCCAGAACCTCGCGCGCGCACCGCCTCCGGGCTCGCGGCCGGCGGCTCGGGAGGAGCGAGCTGGATCTCCCGGCCCGCCGCGCGCAGGGCCTCGAGCTCCGCCGCGGGCACGTTGGCGCCGGTGATGAGCAGGCCGACCTCGGGCGACCGATGTGAGCTGGAGGGCCTCGTCCCACAGTGCGCGGGCCGTGACGTACAGCTCCACGCGGGCGAACCTCGCGAAGGGCGCGAGCCTGTCCGAGGCGGCCTCGGCGTGATCGCGTGGCGCGGCGGGCCGTCCAGAGCGCGGATGGCCCGCAGGATCCCCGTGCGGAAGCCATGGCAGTATCGACCCGATCCGGGAAGTCAGGCCCGCTGATGGTGAGGACGGGCGTACCAGAGCGTCGCGGGCCAAGTCGTAGGCGAGCCGACACGCTGCGGCCATCTGCCGGGGCAGCGGCGCGTCCACAGTTGCGTACGCATCTGGCGTTGACTGAGGGCCTGGAGGCCCTTGTGTCGGCCATGGGGCGATTGGGTGCCCAGTCCCGAGGCCTGACGCCAGCGGCGCGCGTGAGGTCACTGGTTCCCGAATCTGCGCCCGCGCCCGGCGTCCCCGATCGCTCGGACTTCCGACGCCCATGCGACACAGGAAGGATCATGCGGCTGCGGACGGCGAGGGCATCGCCGAGGCGGTTCGACGAGGCGCGAAGCCCTGTCCCCCAGCGAGCGTGTCATGCGCTCGGATGGCTGCGTTCATGCTCCACGCGCGCCACGACCCGCGCGAAACGACCATGGCCGCTCGTGTCGCGTTCAACATCCGCTTCGTGGACCAGGTCGACCCGGATCATCGTCTCCCAGGCCGTGAGCGCCTCCGCCGTGCCGACGCGGCCAGGCGGGCGTACATCACGCGGCTGGCCCTTACTCGCGACGCGGAAGCGTCGAGGAGCCGACCGCCGATCCGCGCAGTTACGTCTGACTGTCCTCGGTCTTTCCGCCAGTTTCGGGGCAGACTCCGGATCGCAGGAACGAGTGCGCCCAAGACAACCGGGGGTACGACGCCTTGAGGGTGTGAACCTCTGGCCCTGGCCGCGGCAGCCAGCGTGGCGCAGCCTTCGGCCCAGATGGCCCGCCTGTGACGGGCCATCTGCATCTTACCGATCCTCTCGGCGAGTTCAGTCTTGCCGCCCAGTGGTGTTGGCGGCTTGGCACGACCCGTGCCAAGACGCACCGTCGGGGTGGAGTGGTGCATGAAGGGGGTGTCCGAGCAATGAGCGTCTTGCTACGCCTATGGGCCGCGTCGAAGCGCCAGATCCGGACGGCCGTGACCGTTGCGCTTGCACTGGAATTTGCCTTCGCCGGAAGTGCGAGCGCCTACACGCGAGGAAACGCGGTCAACTACGCTGAGCAGTGGTGGAGCACCCACAACACGTTCTGGTAGACGTTCGACAACGACTGCGCGAACTTCGTTTCTCAGTCGGCGTTCGCGGGTGGCGTCCCAATGAGCTACACGCAAACGAACCCCTGGTACGCGGAGTATGGCGCGGGTCATGCCTACAGCCTGTCGTGGCGCATCGTGGCCTACAACCGGGGCTTCTTCCTCAACGACACGCACCCCGGCGGGTACATCGTCAACACGTTCTACGGCGTCTCGACGCACTCGATCGGCGGAGTCGCCGGGGACATCGTCTACTACGACTGGCGGGGCGACCGCAACTTCGACACGGATCCGCACGAGGCTCTCATCGTAGTCA
This sequence comes from Chloroflexota bacterium, assembly GCA_021802825.1. GTDB lineage: Bacteria > Chloroflexota > Limnocylindria > Limnocylindrales > CSP1-4 > CAIXZV01. The sequence continues at coordinate 46,423 of JAJZRG010000012.1, read as the reverse complement.
CGAGCGGCACGGCGACGCACTACGGCGACGTGGGCGCACTGGTTGACGCGCACAGCAATCCTCGCCACAAGGAGTACTGGTCTCTCTATCGCTACAACGCGAACTGGCAATACACCTACATCGAGGTTCTCCACTTCCGCGCCTAGGCAGCGCGCCCGATCGTCATAGGCATGCACAATCCAAGCAGGGGGTTACAGAGTATGAGCAGGCGAAGCGGTGCTCGAGCGGGCTTCATCGCTGCACTGGCGATCATCGCCCTCGCGGCCGTCGGCGTCATGGCCGTATCGGCGAGCCCCTACAACCCGTCCGAAGTCACAACAGCCGCCCTGGACGCGCTCAGCCACCAGAATGATGCGGTGTCGGCGGGGACCCCTTCCATGACGGCCACGGCCGCGGCGGCCTCCAACCCGCGTTTTCGAGGGGCGGCCGCCGACGGGATGATGGCGATGATCGCCCAGCAGCGCGCGAATGCGGCGGCTGGCCAGATGTACCCGGGATCAAACGAATTCTCGAATGTGCGGGTCCTGGGCATGTCCGGCACCTCGACCTCCGTCAGGGTCGATCTGCAGGCCCACCAGAAGCTGGCCAACATGCAGAGTGGCAAGGTCGTCAACTACTCCGAGTCCGAGATGGTCTACCACCTTGTCCTCGATCGCGTCGGCGGGCAATGGGTAGTGAGCCAGCTTGACTGGGCGTTCGCGCCCGGCTACGAGCCCTGATACTCCGCGAGCATTGAGGGCGGAGGGGTCGACGCACCAGTGCGCCGCAGCGCCCCTCCCTCCGTCTAGCGCCAGCTAACCAGCCGGGGCCGGTCGCCACCCCGTCGCAACTGATGGAGCCTGGGTTCGTACGCAAACGCGTACACATATTGCGTCGACCCCGTGACCGGTCCGCGCGTAGGGTTCTTGTAGGAACCGAACCGCCGCTTCGCGCCAGAGTCGCGGAGGCAAATAGAACATGCGTACTGGTCAGGGCGAGAGGAGTCGAGCCGCCAGCACCGACCTCTTTGTCCCGGTCTGGCTGCTCCGGTGTCGCGTCGCCGTGGCGCTGCCGAGCGCGTGCGGGGAACCTATCCAGGCTCCGATGCGGAGAGGGACTCGAGCTCGGCCAGGAACTCGGCGGGCGTGCGCACCGGGATCCGACCGGCCAGGGCCGTCAGGTGGCCGTCACCCGAGACGAGGACCGCCCGCCCCGCAGCGGCGAGGGCGACCAGGTAGTCGTCAGCCGGGTCCTCGGACCGGACCGGGGGCGGGCCCGGCGGGTCGGCGGCGAGCTGCGCGGCGCGGCCCAGCCAGGCGGCGAAGGCGTCGGCGTCGGCCGGCGGCACGAGCCTCGCGAGCTTCGGGTAGGCGAGAGCGCGTCGAAGCTCGGCCAGCAGCTGGGGCGAGACCACGAGCTCGAAGGCCCCGGCCTGCCAGGCGAGGAGCAGGCGGGCCGGGGTGCCTCGCGGGGAGAGCACCGCGGAGATCAGGACGTTGGCGTCGAGAACGGCCCGCACCGGTGAGCGGGTCAGCCGCGTGTCCGGTGCTGGGCCTCGACGGCGAGCATGAGCGCCGCGTCCTCGTCGAGGTCGGTGGCGGCCCAGAGGCGGTCGAGGAGATCGAGACCCAGATCGCGGCGCAGGGCCTCCTCGATCACGTCACTATCGCCCTTTCCCAGCCGGGCGGCACGGACCTTCACCGCGCGGAGCACCTCGGGATCGATCGTCAGGGTCGTGCGCACCTTCGTCATGACGGCATCATCGCATCATGATGCACAACACGCACGTGCGAATGACAGCTGGCTTCGATGTCTCTTGGGATCGGGTCGGGGCGAGAGGGATTGGCCCTCCCCGACCGACCTCAGCGTGGAGCGGATCCGGCTGGCTCCGGCGGCATGCTCGGCCGAGGGCGTCGCCGGCTGATCCCGGGTCTATCCCGACAGCGGAGCCCCCGGGGGGCCGGCTTCTCGCCCGGCCGCTCGCGCGGGTCAGGCGGTCACGACCGTCAGGCCGAGCGCGCGAGCGGCCTGCGCCTGGCGCAGGTCGAACGTCAGGAAGCTTGCCCCCGGCTCGTGGATCCGCTGCGCGGCCGCGAGGTGGAGGGCGTCGAGGGTGCGTACGCCGGTCGCCTCCGCGATCGAGGCCGCCGATTCGCAGGTCGCCTCGTCGAGTTCAATGATCGAGATGGATCGCAGGTCGTCGGCGAACGCTGCCCGCGCGGCGACGAGGTCCCGTCCCGAGAACAGGCGGGCGAGGTTGCGGCGGACCTCGACGACCGTGTGCCGGGCCGTCAGGAGCGCGGGGTCGCCCCGCAGCATCGCGTCCGCGGCGGCCGAGTCGGCCTCGTCCACGTAGCGCTTGAGCAGGGCGCTCGAGTCGACGTAGGCGCTCACTCGCCGCGGTCCTCGGCCAGCACGTCGAGCACCCGCCGCGCGGCCCTCGACCGGCGGGCCGGGCCGAGCGGCGAGCCCGTGCCGGGCGCTATCCATCCGGCGCGGATGCCGTCGTCGATGCGCGCGCGGCCCGGCACCGGCCCGAGCACCGCCTTCGGCCGGCCGCGGTCGGTGACGCGCAGGACCTCTCCCCGCTCCGCGCGGTCCAGGTACTCCGAGAGGCGCTGCTTCAGCTCGCGGATCCCGACGTCTGCCATGTGGCCACACTACCACAGCGATGTGTCCACATCATTGCGCAGGAGCCGATTGCGGAGCGCGCACCCTGGGCGGACGACCAAGCGGCGCGGGTCACGCTCGAGACCGTCGGCCGCCTCTGCGCCGCCTTCCCGCGTCTGAAGCGACCGGTTGAGGCTGCCACGACTTCGGCGCGGTTGCCCTTGTCGCGCCGTACTGCGAGGAGGTGGGTGCGGCCTCAGCGGAAGGTGATCGTTGCCTCCAGGGTGTTGACCACGACCTCACCCTCCCGGACCTCGACGACGAGCGTCGCCGGTCCGAGGGCCTGCGCCCGCGAGCTCCGCAGCGCGACGACGAACTCGTCCGTCCTGGCGTCATAGGTCGCGCACGCCCAGGCCCCGCCGCGAACCGCTGCGCGGACGCCGCAGGCCCCGGCGACCGTCGCCGCGCTGGCATCGGAGATCCGGGCGCCGCTCGCGGCGGCGAGGCCGATCCGGACCGGGACGACCGAACCGGCCCGATACGCGGACTTCAGGCCAATGGGCCCGACGACGTCATAGCCCACGACGTACGGGCACGTCGCCGTCGCGCTGTTCCCGGCGAGGTCCCAGGCCGTGAGCGAGACCGACCTGGCGCCGACCGAGCTCGTGTCCGCGCCAGCGGAGGCGGTGGCCGAGGCCGGACCCGAGCTGGCATCCGACACGTCGGCGACGACTGAGCCGGTCCCGCCGAGGACGAAGGCGGCCTGGCGGCAGGACAGCTGCGGGTCCGTGCCGTCGACCCGGATCGTCCGCCCGACCGGCGGATCGAGCAGGCCTGCGCTGTCGCGCGACGCGGCGTACAGAACGTGGATGCCGTCACCGGAGATCGGGGCGCCCGTGCCGAGGAACGGGCAGCCCGCCGCGAGGTCGTCGAAGCTAGTCGGCATCGCGGCGGGGTCGAGGGCGCAGCGGGTCTCGGCGACGCCCGATCCGGCATCGGTGGCCGACACGGCGGCCGAGACGGGCTGGGTGTACCAGCCGTTCGTGCCGTCGGGCGCCTCCGGCGTCAGGGAAATGGTCGTGACCGGGGCGGCGCCATCAAACGAGACGGTCGCGCTCACGACGTCCGAAGCGTTCCCGGCAGCGTCGATGCTGGCTGCATACACCGTGTGGGCACCGTCGACTGCCAGGATGTCGCCAGGATCGGCGAAGGGGCAGCTGGCCGGGAAGTCGCCGAAGGTCGAGGGCGCGACCGCCGGGTCGACCGTGCAGCGCAGGCCGGCAACGCCGCTGCCGCCGGGATCCGAGGCCGTGACCCGGATCGTGGGCGAGGTGGCGTACCAGCCCACAGACCCGTCGGGCGTCTCGGGGGTCAGCTCGATGCTCGTCACCGGCGCGGTCTCGTCGGTGACCTCGACCGTCACGGTGCCGCCACGCAGGCCGCTCGAGTCGGCGATCGCGAGCGTGTGTCCCACGCCCGCGAGCGCCTTGCCGAAGCGTTCCCGCGCCTGGTACTCGAGGCTCGCCTCGGTCGTGTCGCTCCAGCCGCCGGACGGCTGGACGAACCGGTAGACGCGCCCGCTGGAGCTCGAGCCCGTGGGCCAGCCAGGGGCACCCGCGTAGATCCCGTCGTCGGTGATCGCGACCGAGAAGCCGAGGCTCTCGAAGGCGTGCGGCGTCGCTGCATGGAGACGCGCGAGCTGGGTGGTGGAGGCCCAGCCCGTGAAGGGCTCGCGGAAGACGTACACCGAGCCCCAGCTGTGCTCGCCCGCCGCGCCGGAGCAGGTCGTCCCGTCGAGATCGTCGTCGCACGGCGCCCCAATAGCCACGAGTCGCCCGCGAACGGCGACGGAGTAGCCGAACGCATCGTTCGAGTCGCCGTCCGAGGCCGCCAGCCTGGCCATCAGGGTGAGCGTCTCCCACCCGATCGTCAGGTCCGCCTGATAGACGTACGCCGCGCCGGAATACGGACCCTCGCCCGGCGAGCCGACGACGATGGTGCCGCCCGAAGCCGACACGGAGGCGCCGAACTGGCCGTGCGCCTGTGGCGTCGAGAGGGACAGGAAGGCCGTTTCCGTAATGTCCCCGGCCGACCGCGGGCCCCATCCGGATGCCGGCTCCTCGAACACTAGGGCGGCCCCCGCGTCGTCCTTCAGGCCGACGTCATAGCTGGGAGCCCCGGCCACGATCATCGACCCGGACATGGCGATGGACCAGCCAAGGTCGAGGTAGTCGCCCGTGGAACTGCGCAGGTAGGCCGTCTCGGTCATCGACGTCCAGCCACCGGCCGGCTTGACGAAGACGTATACGGCGCCCGCGCCGCCGTTGGCGCGGATGGCCGACGCTGCGATGACGTCGCCGGAGATCGCGACCGCCCAGCCGAGCTGGTCCCTGACCTGCGCGTCCGACGCGGTCAGCTGCGCGATCTCGGTGCCACTCGCCCAGCCGGACGGCCCGCGCTGGTACACGAAGACGGCGCCCTCGTCGCTGTTGACGTCGCCACCGGCATCATGATGCGGCGCGCCGACGGCGACGATGTCGCCGGAGGCGGCGACGGACTTCCCGAAGGTGTCGAGGCCGTTGCCAGTCGAGGAGGTCAGCGTCGCACTCGCTACGGCGGCCCTCGAGAGGCCGACGAGCGGCGGTGCCATGCCGGCGATCAGGCTGAGAGCCAGCGCGATCGCGGCTCGGGACGTCGGGCGCATCGGGCAAGCCTCCGTGGGTCGACGGGGGGTGGCGCTTACTGTCGGCACTATGCGTGCACGGACCCGGTGCGAACATCGGTCATTCGACCGATGCCCGACATGGCGACAGCCGTAAACTTGCTGGCATGAGCGCGTCCCGACTCATCCAGAGCCCGCTCCTCGTCGGTCGCGACGACCTCCTGGCCCTTGCCGACCGGCGTATCGGCGAGGCTGCAAGCGGACGTGGCGGCCTGATCCTCCTCGCCGGCGAGCCGGGGATCGGCAAGAGCCGGATGCTCCAGGCCGTGATCCAGAAGGCGCGCGGGCTCGGCTTCCGGCGGGCCAAGGGCGACCTGTCACCCCAGGACGCGCTCGTCCCGCTCGCCTCGGTGCTCGACCTCGCCCGCTCGATGCGTGCCGAGGAGTTCGGCGATCTCGGACCGGAGCTGCTCCAGGTCCGCGGAGGCCGCGGTTTCGATTCGCTGGGGTCGCGTCGGCTGCTGGTGCTGGAGATTGCGGACCGGATTCTGGCCGCCGCCGATCATCCGACCCTGCTGGCGTTCGAGGATCTCCAGTGGGCAGACGAGCTCAGCCTGGAGGTCGTGAGCGAGCTGGCCCGTGGCGCCGCCGAGCGGCCGCTCCTCCTGCTCGGGACGTATCGCCTCGACGACCTGCCCGCCGGGACGATCCACCGCGAGTGGCGCGCCCGCCTGCTGTCCCAGCGCCTGGCCCAGGAGGTTCGGCTCGAGCGGCTGTCGCCGGACGAGACGGCGCTTGTCACGACCCTGCTGCTCGGGACCGGCCTGCCGGCGCCGCGCGAGGTCGCGCAGGCGGTCCACGAGCGGACCAACGGCATCCCGCTCCACATCGAGGAGCTGCTGAGCGCGCTGGACGAGGCCGCGGACACCGATGGCCGCCTCATCCGCGACGCCGCCGTGCCCTCGACGATCGAGGACGCGGTCCTCGCGCGGGTAGCCCGCCTCAGCCCGAAAGCCCAGGCCGTCGCGCGAGCCGGCGCGGTCATGGGCCGGTGCTTCGTGCCCGAGGTGCTGGCCGGCATCATGGACCGTCAGCTCGCGGACCTCGACGCACCGCTCGAGGAACTCGTCAAGGCTTCGATCCTCTACCCCTTCGAGCACGTCGACCGGGGCTTCTACGACTTCCGGCATCAGTTGCTCAGGGATGCCCTGTACGACAGCGTGCCGGCGAGCGACCTGCGCCGGCTGCACGCCCGCGCTGCCGAGTTCGGCGCCTCGCTTGTCGGCGCCTCCGAGATCCACGCCTCGCTCCACTTCGAGCGGGCCGGGCTTCGCGAGCAGGCCTACCGGACGGCCCTGTCCGGCGCCCGAGCGGCCGGCGCGATCTCGAGCCGCTATGAGGCTGCCGAGCTCTACCGGCGGGCCGTCGCGAACCTGCCGGCCGGCCTGTCGGCGAGCGAGCTCGGGGACCTCTACGGCGAGTACTGCGAGGCCGCCCTAGCCGTGGATGACGTGGCGCTGATCGAGCAGACCGCCACCCTCGCCCGGCAGTACTTCCTGGAGGCCGGGCGACTGTTGGAGGCAGCCTGGCAGCTCCTTCCCCTCGCGAGCAACGCCCGGCGCGACGTGCGGCCGCGCAGCGAACGAGCGGCCCTCCTCGACCGGGCGGAGGCCGAGCTCCTGGCCCTGCCAGTGTCGCCATCCCGCGCGGAGGCGCTCGCCGAGGTTCGGCTCATGCAGGCCATCATGGAGCTCGATGCCGTCCGGCTACCGGAGGCCCGTGCGCTGTTCGAGGAATCCCGACGCCTCGTCCGCCAGGGTGGGCTCGACGCGGCGACCCTGCGCAACTGCGAGCTCGACATCGACTACATGCTCGCCCAGGCCGACATCCTCGCCGGGCGGCCCGAAGTGGGGCTCCCACAGATGCTGGCCATCGCCCGCGAGGCCCGCGAGGCCAAGATGGAGAGCACCGCGGTCACGGCCTATCGCGTGGCGGCCGACGTCGCCTTCCGGGTGATGGAGCACGCCGCGTGTCGCGTCGGGATCGAGGAGGGCATCCGCTACGCCGACGAGATCCAGCAGTCCTACTGCCGCCACGTCCTGGCCGCGACCTCCGCGCTCGTGGCCTGGGCCGACGGGCGGTGGGACGAGGCCGTGGCCGCGGCCGAGCTCGAGCTCGTCCAGCGCGGAAGTCGCCGCGGGACGATGGGCTCCCGGGCCGCGCTCGCCTTCGTCGCCTTCGGGCGGGGCGAGGTCGATCGGGCCCGAACGCTGCTGGATGCCTGCCTGGCCGTCGGTCGCCCGAGCGGCGAGGTGGACCTGGTCCTGCCCCCGCTCTGGGGCCTCGCGGAGACGGCTCTGGTCGCCGGTGATCCGGGCCGCGCCCTGGACCACTGCTGGGAGGCTGTGGAGCTTGCGGCCCCGAGCGGCGAGCGGGCGCACCTCGTGCCGTTCGTTGTCACGGCGGTGCGGGCGGCCCTCGCCGACCGCCGCCCCGAGGCCGCGGAGCGTTGGCTCGTTGGAGTGCGGCCCCTGATCGAAGGCTGGGCGATTGCCGCTCCCGCGCTCGACCACGCCGAGGGCCTCCTTCGGCTGTCAACCGGCGCGACCGTCGCAGCCCGCTCGGCGCTCGAGCGAGCCGTCGCCGGCTGGGATGCCCGCGTCAGGGCCTGGGAGGCCACGTGGGCCCGGCTCGACCTGGCGGCCTGCCTGCTGCGCGCCGGCCGCTACGCGGCGGCACTGCCCATCCTCGGCGCGGCGCGCGACACAGCCGCCGGGCTTCGGAGCCAGCCCCTGCTGACCCGGGTGGCCGAGCTGGAGCGCGCGGCGCGTGGACGCGGCGCCGAGCAGGAGCCGTGGCATCCGCTCACCGTCCGCGAGTTCGAGGTCGCCCGCCACATCGCGGCAGGCCTCACCAACACCGCGATCGCCGAAGCCCTGTTCGTCTCACCCAAGACCGTCAGCGCCCACGTCGAGCACATCCTGGCCAAGCTTGGCGCCGCGCGGCGAGCCGAGATCGCCGCCTGGGTCGCGACGGTCGCGACGGCGGCGCCTTCCTCGCCGGGCGGGGACGCGGTCTCCGGCGGCGCGCTGGCCGCCCGCTGACATAGGCGGAGGCGCGAATCGGCCGGCCCACCCACGAGGGCGGGCCGGCCAACCGGTTCGCGAGCCGCCTAGAGGTGCGCGCCCGGCGAGTTCGAGTCGGTGCAGAACGAGGCGCCGGGCGCGATCACCCCGCCGTGGTATGGCCCGCCCGGGTGGGCAGCGCCCCCCGCGGCGTTCACGCCCGTCGGCGGCCAGTCGATGCCGGGGCCGCCGAGCAGCTCGCTGCCGATCCCGGTCACGTAGTCGGCCACGACGTGGTAGCCGTGCGGGTAGCCGAACAGCTCGCTGCAGGTCGGGCTTCCGGCGGCGGCCACGGGCGCAGCCACCCCGATCGCGAGGGCCACCGCGGACGCGGCGGCCAGGAGTCGTCGACGCATCATCACACCTCCACCAGGAGCTCGTAGACCTCGGCCGTCGGGTGGCCGGCACGCTCGTGGGTGCGCATCACGGCCTCCTTCGACGGCCCCGTCGCGAGGCAGAAGACCTTGCCGGCCCCGGGATCCAGCCAGGCCCGCTCGAACACGACGCCCTCGTCGCCCTGGATCGCCAGGTCGCTCTCGTGGGCCTCCTGGAGCTGCTGGGCGGTCACCCCGTAGAAGCCGGTGTGGACGTCCATGAACTTCGCCATGCTTGCCTCCAGAGCATCGATCGCTGCGCAGGTGCGCTCGACACGACGTTCGGCCGACGACGCCGCGAGTGCATCGGTCAGGTGACCGATGCACTGTCCGGTGATCGGACTAGATTTGGCCCATGGGCCACGGGCGCGCCCACCCTGTGCCCGATCCTCCTCGGACGAGGACGACCTCCTCCGCCTGCCCGCGTGCCGGGCGACCGAGGCACGGGGCGGCTGTGGGGCGTCGCTGCGCCTCGCCGGCGAGGCCGGGATCGGCGAGGCGCGGCTGCTGGCTGGCGCCGGTTCGCGCCTGAGGAGGGGCGCAGGAGGGGACGCCGTGAAGCCGTGGGGTGTCCTAGATTCGGCCGAGGACGTCGTGGGCCAAGCCGAGCACCGCCTGCCGCACCTGGTCCCGATCCTTGGGGAGGAAGCCACTGGCGCCGAGGCTGATCGTTCGCTCGCCGACCAGGATGACCAGGTCGAACGACCCAGTTCCGTAGGCATACGCCCCATCGCCGAGGCTATCGATCTTCTCGAAGCCAGGCATCTCCTTGTACGAGTCGGGTGCGTAGAACACTGAGCCGTCCCACACCCGGAACTGCAGGAGCTTGCTGACCAGCGCCATCGTGCCCGTGCCGGGCCCGCCGTCCCAAACGCACGCCGCCAGGATCTGCGGTGTCGTGGTCCCGGCGTCCGACTTCGCCATCGGCATGCCGAAGATGGCCTGGGCGTCGGCGGCGGTGACGATCGTGCAGCCGTCCAGGGCCAAGTTGCTGCCGCCTCCCGATTGGGTCGAGGCCGTGCTCTGGGCGGAGGCGTCCTGGGTCAAGCTGGCAGGAGGCTCGGTGCTCCCGCTTCCGCTCGCGCTGCCTCCGCCGCAGGCGGCGAGCAATGACGCGGTCAGCAGCGTGCGCAGCAGCAGCCTCCCTCGGGTCATCCGATCATCCAAGGGTCACCTCCGTTGTCTGCTCACGGGCAGGCCCGGACGCAGAAGCTCCACACATCGGACGACGGGCCGTATCTCCCATCGGCCGCCTGCGGGTTCACGCGCCAGAAATAGGTGACGAAGGGCGCCAGGGAAGCAGGCACATCCCAGCTGAACGTGCCGCCGGAAACCTGCGCCGAGAGGAGTGGCGACGAGAGGTCGCGGGCCGTCGAGACCTGGACCCGGAAGCGCGTCGGGTCACACGTTGGCGCGATCCGGTAGGCCCACGAAAGCGTCGGGGTGTCGTCAGCGAGCAGCGCACCGCCCGGCGGCGAGATGAGCAACGGCGCCGGGGGCAGGCAGGGGGTTGGACTCGGGCTGGGCGTCGCGGCGGGGCTGGGAGTCGGTGCTGGGCTGGGAGTCGACGTCGGCGTCGACCCCGGCGTCGGCGTCGGCTTCGGCTTCGGAGTCGCCAGAGCTGTCGGCGTGGGTGTCGCCCGGGTCGTCGGCGTCGGTCGCGGTGTCGATACTGCCGTCGCGCTGGGAGTGGCCGTGGACGGCGCGGCACTGGCCGTTGCCAGCGGCGACGGCGAGGCGGCGGAGGGCGACGGGGATGCGGACGCGGCGCCAGGGATCGGATTCCCGACGATGACGAAGACCGCCGCCGCCAGTCCCCACGTCTCGCCCGACCGGCCACGCACGATCAGCCAGTAGCCCATCTCCCCCTGCGGCAGCCAATCGAATCGGGCCGTTGCCAGGCGAGGCTTGCCCGCCACCGGTCGCGTCTCGACGACGGCGCCATCGACGGACATGCGGATTGCATCCAGGCCGCCGGGAGCGGTCGCATGAACCGCGATCTCGACGGAACCGAACGGCAGGTGGGCGCCAGGAAGCGGCTCGTCGAACCAGGCCCGGGCGACCGTGGACGGGGCGGACATGCCCGCCCCCGCGATCCCGAGGATCAGTGGGGCCGCCAGCCAGGGCGCGAGCCACCGGAGCACGCGGGATCGTGGAGCTGCCGCGTGCCGCTCAGTTGCTGTCATATGCGCTCTTCGCCAGGACCACTGGGCCCTGCTCCGAAGCCTTGGCACAGTTGCTGCCCACGCCGAACGTCAGCTCCGAGCCGCCGGTCAGGAGGACCCACGCGCGACTGAACTGGGCGAGGTCCGTGTTGAGCGCCTGGTAGTACTTCCAGTACCACTCCGAGCGCTGCGACTCGAACCAGATCGTCGGCTGGCTGAGCCACAGCTTGCGGGTGATGGACTTGCCCGGCGCCATCGGCGGGATGATCATGCCGGCCCCGGTGAGCGGAACACCCGAGACGTCACTCGTCACGTTCTTGGGGTAGCCGTTCCAGAGCTCCGGGAACGTCCAGCCCTTCTTGGTCGACTTCATCGAGGTCCAGAGCGAGCACGTCTTGGGCAGGACCGGGTCGCTCGTGCGGGTGATGGTGAGGTTGAAGGCCGGCGGGTGCCAGATGCCCCGGGGGTCGGGTTCGAAGGTGACGCCCGGCGCGGCCCAGCCCGAGGCCTGGCCCGCCGCGTCGCTGCGAGCCTGCTTGACCTGGCTGATGATCTCGTCGATCGCGACGCCGGCCAGCTCCTCGCAGGTCTCGACCTTGCTCGACACGGCATTGCCGGCCTCGGCCAGGCCGCAGGCCTCGGCCACCCCGGGTATGGACTGCGCCGATTGGACGATGAATGTCTCGAGGTCGCCCTTCAGGCCCGCGACGACGGTGTCGAAGTCGGGCAGGGTCGGCGGGACGCCGACCGAGATCAGAGCTGCGTTGAGCGCCGTGTTGGCGATCCCCTTGCAGACCTCCTCGCTGGCGATCTCCTTGCATGGAACAGCGGTGAGGACGACGGCGACGACCTGCTGCTTGACCCAGTCGGCGGCGTCGGCGACGTAATCCCAGACATCGCTCACGAACTCGACGAACGCGTCGAAGGCGTCCCATACGCTCCAGCCGTCGTCGCTGGGCGGCTCGTAGCACAGGGGCTTGCCGGACTGGCGATACGCCTCGTATAGCGCTGCGGTCGGCCCGACGACGCCGAAATCAACCGAGGTCACGAGGGCACAGCGCGCGTACGCCGGATCCGGCCCGACCGGCGGTTCGAACGTCCACTGGACCGTGTAGGCGTTCTGGTTCCAGCCCTCGCCGGCGTGCGGGTCGATGACCTCGATCGCTACGGCCGGCTCGACGACATCGAGCGTGACGGCGTTCGAGGGCGGCGACGCGGAGTTGAACTCGATCGGCACGAGCCGGACGTAGAACTTGTCGCCGAACGCCGCGAGCTGCAGCGCGTCGAGACTGGCGTACGCGAACTGGCCGATCGTGCTGCTCTTGCTCGGCGCGGGCGTGGCGGTTGAGCTTGACGACCCGCCGAGATTGCCGAACAGCTGTAGCTGTCCGCCAGACGACTGGGTGGTCGAAAGGCCCAGAGAGAGCGTCGGGGTGGTGTGCAGGAAGTACTTGTTGAAGTCGATGCTGAACTCACCCTCGGGCTCGCCGGGGGTCACGACGACGACCCCCTGGTCGACCACGAACGGGGGGGTCAGATCGGCCGACTTCGGAGGCGGATAGGGCAGGATCTGCCACACGAATTGATTGACATTCGCCAGCACGGTCGTCCACCGGAACCTCTTGAGGAGCGGCTTGGTGGTGCCATCGGCCGGCCGCTCGATGGTCCCGGAGCTGGCGGCTTCCTCGTAGTAGCAGAATTCGCTGGGACCGACGCAGTCGACGCCGGCCGGTGCCGACGCATCGTTGGACAGAACTCTGTTGATGACCCTGAGCGTCGTGAGCGTGCCGGCCACCTTCTCGAGCCCGCCGCCGAAGGTCATCGTCGCGCCGCCACTCGATGCGCCATTGGCGCCTGACGACGGCGTGGGAGCGGGGGTGAACGAGCCGCTGCCGAGGTTGACGAGCTGGTCTCCCTTCCAGCCCCATGCCTCGATGGCGAGAGGCGACCCGTCGAGCGCCGGGAGCACTGGGCCGAAGTCCAGCGCACCGCTGCCGTCCGTCTCGACGAACTCGCTCTGCCCGGCTGGGACGCGCACCGCCGCACCACTGCCCTGGGTCAGGTAGAGGTAGGCCTTGTCGACCGCCTGGCCACCGAGCAGCTTCCCGGCGACGAGCGACAGGCCACCGCTCCAGCCGCCACCCTCGCAGCGGGCCGGTGCAAGGACCTCGACCGGCTGACTGTAGGCAACAACCGAAGCGTCGAAGGCGGAGGCGGCGAACAGGAAGGAGCCGGCGGCGGCCAAGTCGATGGTCTGGGTCGTCGCTGAGGCCTCGGCGGCGAGCGCCACGAGTGGGGTGAAGGCCGATCCGGCCGGCGCCAGGCCCACGAGCTGGACACCGGTGGCCTGCGCGGGCATTGCGGCAACCTTGAGCTGGAGCTCGCAGCCTTCCAGGGTCGCCTGGAGCGTTGGCGTCGCGATCGCATAGCGGGTCGCCGAGGTGGCCGTGAGGTCGAGCCGCCGGCCCCGGCTGGCGATCCCGAGCGCACCGCCTATCAGGCGCGTCGAGCTTCCGGCCAGCGCCCACATCGCGCGCGTTGAGCTGCCTGCCGGCGAGGGTGCGACCTGCACCCGGACCACGTTTGACTGGACCACGCCCCCGCGCAGGTCGATGGCGCGCACGAACAGCGTGTGCAGCCCCGGCTCAGCAGGGGTCCATTGCCAGCGGGCGTATGAGGCGGGCCGTGGCGGGGCAGAACCGGCCCCCTGAGCGGCCAGCCGCTCGGTGCCGTCCCACAGCTCGAGCGCCGCCACGCCCGACTCGCCCAGCGCGTGGGCGCTGACCGTCACCGGCCGGCCCGCCAACACCCGGCCGTCGGCTCCGCTGCTCCGAACGTAGGCGACGCTCGCGATCAGGGGCTGAACGGGCGGGGTGATCGCTGCGTCGGCCGGGCGCGTCGGGGTCGCCGTCGGCTGCTGGATGGCCTGAACGGCCACGATGGCTGCCACGACCACCGCGACGAGGCCGACGACGACGAGGCGGCGAGGGTTCGTGTTGGCGTTCCTGCCCAGTGACCTCATGGCGCTGTGCGCTCGGTGTCGTGCCCTGATCCCTCGGCGTCCTTCAGCCCGAGCTGGTCGACTCGGCTGATTCGGTCGAACGGCAGGTCGGCCACTCGGTTGAGCCTGGCCACGCGATCCGGACCATCGGCCTCGAACAGGCACAGGACCGTGTCCTGAGAGGGGATGAGCATCGTCTCGACGTATCGGATCTGCGCGCCCTGGGCACGCATTTCCTGGGCGCACTCCACTGCGCGGGTGAGCCGCTCGATCAGATCGCCGCGCGACACGCCGGGCCAGTAACGCTCAACGAGATAGGTGCGGGCCGACCGGCGCTTCCGGACCCTCGTCGCAGTCCCCATGGTCGAACGGTGGACGCCGGAGCGTCGTCAGGGAAACCGGTGATTCCCGGTTCGTGCGGATGTAGACTCGCCGTCGGGCGTCCTGGAGAGAGGAAAGCGCGCGGCCATGCGGTCCCGGACTGCGGCGTCCTATCGCATCGTCGGCAGAGATCGAGAGCTGGGCGTCGCGTCGAGCTTCCTCGACGGCCTGCAGGACAGCCACGCCACCCTCCACATCGAGGGTGAGGCGGGGATCGGCAAGACCACGTACTGGCACAACGTCCTCGAGCTCGCCGCAGCGCGGGGTCTCAGTGTGCTGCAGACCCGACCCACGGCCTCCGACGCGGCGCTCCCGTACGCCGGCCTGACGGACCTCCTCGGCGGGGCCTACGACGAACTGACGGCCCGCCTTCCCAGCCCGCAACGCAGGGCCCTCGATGCGGCCCTGTTGCGGGCCCAGCATGACGGCGGCGCCCCTGACCAGCGGGCGGTTGCAACTGGTTTCCTGACGCTCCTCGGGATCCTGGGCGGCCGCGCCGCGGTCGTCGTTGCGGTCGACGATGCGCAGTGGCTGGACTCGGCATCGATCCGCGTCCTGGAGTTCGCGGCCCGGCGAGTGGACGGGATGCCGATCGGGATGGTGGTGTCTTCGCGACCGGAGTCTGATCCGCCGGCCTTCGTGCGGGCAGCGCCTGACGGTCGAGTGACCCGCATTCGCCTGGGGCCGCTCAGCATGGCCGCGCTGTTCGGGATCATCGTCGACCAGGTCGGCCTGACTCTCAGTCGCCCCATGCTGCTCAAGGTCGACTCGGCGTCCCGCGGCAATCCGATGTTCGCCCTCGAGATCGCCCGCGCGCTCGAACGGGAGGGCGTGCCGCCATCAGGCCAGCCGCTCCCGCTGCCGCACAGCCTGGCCGCGCTGGTCGCGGACAAGATCTCGGCCCTGCCGGAAGCGACCCACGACGCGCTGCTGACCGTCGCGGCGAGCGGCCGCGCAGCGAGCCAGGCCATCGATCTCGACGCTCTCGAGCCCGCCTTGGCGGCCGGGGTGGTCATCGAGCGCGGGGGGCTCGTCGAGTTCACCCATCCCCTTTTCGCCGCCGCGGCCTACGCCCAGGCGTCGCCGGCCCGACGACGACGGCTCCATGCGAGGCTCGCCGAGACCGCCCCGGACGTGATGGAGCGCGCTCGTCATCTCACCCGAGCGTCGGCCGAGCCCGACGCCGTTGTCGCGGCGGTCCTGCACGAGGCGGCCGAGGAGGCGCGCAGGCGGGGGGCACCCGAGGTTGCGGCGGAGCTCGAGCAGCAGGCGGCTGACCGGACACTCCCGGACGATCCGGCGGTCCGGCGGGAGCGCTGGTTGCGCGCCGCCGATCACTGCCTCCATGCCGGGGATCGGGAGCGCGCCATCGAGCTTGCCCAGCGCGTGCTCGCGACCCCGCCGCCGGCGACGCTTCGGGCGCGCGCCCTCCGGTTGCTGGGCGAGGCGAGGCTCCAGGACAGTTACTCGGACGCGAGCCGGTCATTCGAGGAAGCCCTGGCCTGCGTCCAGGACGGCGGGACCGAGGCTCCACTGCTTCTGGATGTGGCCTTCGTGCAGATCGGGCGCGGCGACTTCGCAGCAGCCGAGCGGCACGCCACCAGGGCCACGGAGTTCGGCGAGGCCTGCGGCGACGAGCCCTTTCTCGCGGAAGCCCTGGCCGTGCGGACGATGGCGCACTTTCTCGCGACAGGCGTGCTCGATGGTGTCGCCCTCGATCGCGCGTTGCGTCTCGAGGACATCGATCGTCAAGGCGCTCTGTGGTTCAGGCCGACCCTCATCGCGGCGCTGCTCCACCTCTACACGGCCGACCTTGCCGACGCCCGGCGAATGCTCCTCTCGCTGCGTGACCTGATGCGGGATCGAGGCGAGGACAGCGACCTTCCGTTTGTGCTCGTGAATCTGGCCTGGGTGGACGTCTTGGCCGGCGAGCTGGCCCGCGCCCGCCATAGCGTCAATGAGGCCCTCGAGGCAGCGGAGCTGTCGGCTGCACAGACGATGCGGGGCTTTGCCCTCGCGATGCGAGCGCTCGTCGGCGCACAGCAAGGCCGGCCGGAGGCCGAAGCCGACGCGCGTGAGGGGCTGCAGCTGGCGGAGCGGACCGGCTGGCTCGTGGGGGCGCAGTGGTCGATGGCCGCGCTCGGCACACTTGCCCTGTCCCGCGGAGCCCCGGTCGAGGCGGCACGGGTTCTCGAATCCCTCCTCGGCCCGGTCGAAGCGGTCGGACGCGTCGATTTCGCGACGGGCTTCTTCGTGCCCGACGCCATCGAGGCACTCCTCGAGATCGGCGAGATCGAGCGAGCCGAACGGCTCACGGCGGCGATCCAGAATCCCCGCCTGATCGCCCACCGGCAGTGGAACCGGGCCCTCGCCGCCCGTTCTCGTGCGCTAGTTGAGGCAGCGCGCCGACGGCTCAACGTCGCACTCGATGCGATCGACGAGGCCCTCGAGGCGAGCGACTCCTTGCCGATCCCCCTGGAGCGCGGCCGGACGCTGCTGATCCGCGGGGAGCTCCTCCGGCGCGCGCGTCAGAAGGGTGCAGCTCGAGAGGCATTCAAGGCGAGCCTCGAGATCTTCGAGGGACTCGGTGCGCAGCTCTGGGCCACGCGAGCCCGCGCCGAACTCGGTCGCGTGGGCCACCCGGCATCCACTCCCGACCACCTGTCCGAGACCGAGCGGCGCGTCGCCGAGCTCGCTGCCTCCGGCCTCACCAACCGGGAGGTCGCCGCGCGGGCGTTCCTCGCCCCCAAGAGCGTCGAGAGCGTACTCGAGCGGGTCTACGGCAAGCTGGGCATCCACTCGCGGGCCGAGCTGGGCGCGACGATCGCCGCGCTCCCTCCGGACCTCGCGGGCGCTCGCCAAGCCCGCCGCTGATGCCAGAGCGGCCCTGAAACGCCGACGATTTCGATGGGGCAGACACGGGGGTGCTGATCGGGTCGCACCTGCGCTGCTGTTCCGGATCGATCTGACCAAGTTCGAGTTCGAAGTGATCAGCTAGCCTCGTGAGCATCAGGCGGCCGGTCGTTCCCCGGTTTGACATGCTCCGACAGGCCTCGGGCTACGGTGCCGGTGGGGGCATCGTCATCGAGGCGAAGGTCCGGTCGCTCAGGAAGAAGCTGGGTGACCAGGCTTCGCGGATCGAGACAACCCTCGGCCTCGGTTACCGGCTCCGTGAGCCGGGCGTTACGGGCGCTGACGAACAGAGAAGACCAAGGGACGTGCCGGCGTGAAGCCGGCACTACCTGTCCGACGAGCGTCCACCCACCATGCGCTGTTCGCTCGGGAGCCCGGCTGCGACCCTAGCCGCAGTGCGCCATATCGTCGGGCGCGTTCTCGCGGCCGCTCGGCGGCATCGCGACACCGGGGTTGAAAACGGGGTTCCGGTCCCGGATCGCAGCGGCTGCGGCCGGGTTGTTCCCGGCGATCGGAGCCGGGTTCGCGCAGTCGAGCGCCGGATCGGGCAGGAAGACGTGATGGAACGCGCCGACCGGTGCCGGCAGGGCCAGCGCCGAGACAAGCCCGGCGAGGAGCGCGAGTCGCTTCATGGGATGTCCTCCATGCGGAACGTCGATGCCGCGGATACGTCAGCCGACGCCGAGCGGTTTCGGCCGACGCCGAGCGGTTTCGGCTGACTTGGAGGTCCGGCGGGCTCGCCGTCGTTCGTGGCCGAGACGGTGGAGGACGCCGCGACCGGCGACTGGACCCGCGAGGCGCTGCGGGTCTGCTGCGCGTCGGGCCGGGTTTCGGCACGGGATCCGCCGTTCGGCCGGCCAGACGTCCGCCGTCCCCAGTGGTCACCACGCCCGCCGGCCGCATGACGGACCGAGTGATTACCAGGCGATCTGGACGCTCACCACGTCGGCGAAACCGAACACCTCGGGCGCGGGTCGCCGCAGGTCAACGATTCGTTCTCCTCGTCTCGAGGTGCGGGGGATCCTGGGCCAGCCCCCCACAGCGGCTTGACCCGCGGCTCAGCGAACGACCGCCGAACGGAAGTAGAAGTCGAGCATCGCGTCCAGCGGAGCGGGATCGCGCCGCAGCCGGCTGCGGAGCGCCGCGCCCTCCCAGCAGTCGACCAGCAGGTTCGCCAGCTGCCGAGCATCGGAGTCCGCTGCGATGTCGCCTCGCTGCCGGGCCTCCTCCAGACCGACGGCGATCCGCTCGGCGATGCCGGAGAAGCAGTCCTCGATCGTGCGCCGGAACCGCTCGCTCACGCCTGACAGCTCCTGTCCCAGCCCACCCAACAGGCAGCCCATGTATCCCTCTCGCCGGTAGTGCTGCTGTGTCGTCTCGAAGAAGCAGCGCACTCGCTCGAGCGGAGGACGGCTCGTGTCCCCCAGGCAGGCATCGAGCCCGGCATGCACCGCGTACATGTACTGCTCGACGACCAGGAGCGCGAAGTCCTCCTTGTCCGCGAAATGGTGGTAAAAGGAGCCCTTCGGGATACCCGTGGCGGCGAGCAGCGCCTGAATGCCCAGATCGTTGTAGCCATGCTCCAGGAGCATCGGCAAGCCCGCGTCGAGCAGGCGCTGCTTCGTCGAGTGCATCGGCTCCGCGGTCGCGCTCATCGCGGGCACATCAACCGGCACTCACCTTCCCGATCATGTGCTCGATGACGTGGCTGTGCTCGCGCTGGGGGCTGAACATCACGATCTCCGCGTCAGCGTCGACCTTCACGTTGTGCCCGGACGGCCAGTAGAAGAGGTCATGCGCTCCGACCGTCTCACGCGCGCCGCCCGCATCGGTCGTCGTCAGCTGCCCGCTCAAGACGAAGCCCCAGTGGGGGCACTGGCAGAGATCGCCTTCCAGTCCCTGGAAAAGGGGTGTCGTGTCGACGCCCGCCGCGAGGGTGAAGTACTCCCCGCTGATCGTGCCGAATGCGCCCGCGTCGCCAAAACCGCGTCGCTGACGGATCACGGCACCGGGAATCGCCATCCTGACCTCGACATCGTCTTTCGCGACGCGCATGCCGCTGCTCCTCTCCGCTGCGGTCTCTCCGACTAGACCGATCGGTCTAGTCGGAGCCTACACAACGCGGCAGGCCGCGTCAAGATGCGGGATGACAGCTGTCATCAGGCGAACCCGTTGACGTCACGACCCTGCGGGCGCCCCAGCCGATACGGTTGAGCGGATTCGTGATCAGGATCGGCCGTGGAAACGTGCTACCCAGAAATAGCTGGCTCCGGCGGGCCGGCGCGGGCCGTGTGCTGAATCGTCGGGGAGAGGGCGAGAGCGTGGTCCCGCTCCCCCACCGCGGTCGCTCGCGCGGCTGGCTCGAGGTTGCGCTGCTCGAGTGCGCCTGCTGCCACCGGGTCGCGGAACGCCGTTCGCCCGCCCAGCGGCACTGCGCGGACTGCCGGGCTCTCCTCAGGGCCGATCGAAGCCGGGCCGCCGTCGCCCGCGCCAGGGCGCGATCACGTGCCCGAAATTCGAGCTGACGCGGGAGACCCATTCTCCAGATTGAGGTCGGAGGCTCAGAGGCACGGCCGCGCGACGGCCGACGACGTGGTCAGGCAGCTCGCCGAGCCAACCGAGGAACGTGTGGGCGTCAAACTGGGTCGCGTGACAGACAACCTGTCGCGCCCACAGCGTCAGATTCCTCGACAGTTCGGATATTCGTGGGATGGGTGGGCAAGGCCAGGGGAGCAGGTGAGCGATACCCAGGAACTGCGAGCAGTCTTCCGCACCTACAAGCGGGCGGCGTCACTCCTGCGCGACGTCCTGCAGGGACCGACGCAGGACCTCGAGATCGCCTTCCGCCTCACCGCGGGCAAGGATCGTCCAACCTCGGGCGAGTTCTCGGCGGGCGCCGGCGTGGATCGGCATGCCGTCCTGCTCCGCCCGTTCATGGATCCCAGCTCGCCGATTGAGCTGCGGGCGGTGTGGACGCGGCTTCTTGCCCTCGGACTCATCGGGGCTCCCAGGGTCGCCGAGGTCGAGGCTGCGTTCGCCGCATCGGAGGCCCTGACATTCCCGGTCGCAGTCAACGGCGAGAACCTCTCCGCGCGCGACGTCTACTTCGCCTACGGTGAGGGCGAGTACTTCCGGGAGGACGAGGTCGCCCGCGCGAGGCTCGTCGCCATGTCGGTTGGCCCGATGCCGCAGCTCGTTCAGCTGCTGTTCCATGACGCCTGTGCCGGCTTCAGCGCCGTGGTCTTCGCCGTCCTCGACGCCCTCCTCGAGTGCGAGGGCCAGCTGCCCGAATCCGGAGAGGCCGGTCCTGGCCTTCGGACCTGTATCTACTGCCGAGGCTCCGACGGCGACTTCGGCCCTGAGGAGCACGTGATCCCGGAGTCGCTTGGCGGTGACGCGGTGGTCATTCGCAACTGCGTTTGCGCTGGCTGCAACAATCGGCTCTCGACGCTGGACAAGGCGCTCCTCGACTTCCAGCCGCTCGCGATGCTTCGCGCCGTGTTCGGGCCAATGACGAAGAAGGGGAAGTTCCCCAAGGCGCGCTTGAGGGACATCGACATCGAGCGGACGGCGCCCAGGCACGTCCGAATCACCCAGAAGACCGGGAAGCCGCTCCCCGCCCCCGCGCGGGAGGAGGACGGGTCGGTGCGCTTCACCGTCACCGGGATGGGGACGAAGCCCGCGGATCCTGTTCTCCTGGGCCGGGCGCTGGTCAAGATCGCGCTGGGGCTCGTCGCGCACGACGCCGGGTCGGCCGCGGCGCTCGACCCTCGCTATGACGCCGCCCGCGCCTTCGTCATGACCGGGGCGCCGTTCGCGACCCACTTGGTGATGGTCCCTACCGCCAAGCCCCATGGACAGATCCGCACCTGGTGGCAGCCGTCGGCCGAAGGCACCCTCGTGGCTCTGAACCTCTTTGGGCTCGAGCTCGGCCTAAGCCTCGAGCCGTCGCCGGTGAGGATGCCCGACGAGGTCGACGGGGTCCGGATCCTGTCGTTCTGGCTGGGCGAACCTCAGGACGCGCATGGCGTCGCCGACACCGATGGGACCCAATGACCGGCCGTCCTTCGAGGGGCGGTGGGCCACCATGCCCCTCGAAATCCCGGACCCCGACTACGACGACCCGAAGGAGGTCTACGCCTTCTTCGGACTCGCCGCGTACGGCGCGCAGATCCTAGAGCAGGAGCTGGTGCTCCTCGCGTCCGTCCTCCACATGGGCGCCGCCGGCTCGCTGACCGGGGAGTGGGTGAACGCGCTGATGGATCGTATCGAGGCGAAGACATTCGGGTCGATCCTGCACGAGGCTCGCGCATTGATGACCGTTCCCGACGATCTGGATGGTCTTCTGGCGGAAGCCCTGCGCGAGCGCAACCGACTGATCCATCGGTTCTTCGCCGCCCATGCGACGGATTTCCTGTCGCGCGCCGGCCGCCGCGAGATGATCGACGAGCTCCGCGCTGCGATCGCGCTGTTCAGCGCTGCCGATGAGGCGGCGACCGCTATTCGCCGCCCGCTGGCCGAGAGTCTTGGCATCGATCCGAGGGTGGCTCAAGCGCTCTACGACGAGGCGATCGTCGACGCGTCTTCTCGTGACGCTGGCTAGTCCCGGGTTTCGCGCGGGTCGGTTCACCGGCCGCTCGCTGCCTGAGCCAGGGCGCCTCAGGCCCTGTCGACTGCGGCCAACAACGGACTGACAGATCGGGGCGTCCACGGATCGACGGCGTGTCTCGCGGAGGCGCCCGTGACGAACTCCTCTCAATCCACCCACCGGCCACGCCCATCACAGGGCAAACGGACGGCGGAGGCCCGGGCGTCCCCGACCGGTCATTGCCAGATGCCCAGCAGCCGACCAACAGTCAGGAGCAGAGCCGAGGCCGCAACGGCAGCCGGCCGCCATCCCAGCTCCAGTCGGAACTCGACAACGGTGTGTCGTCGGTGCCGCCTGACCACGAGCCGGAGAGGCTCATTCGATTGGCGCATCGTCGACCCCTGTCTCCTCGGACCCGCCGGCCTCTGGCCGTGCGAGGCCCCTGCTTCGGCGATCTGGCTGCCGTTGCCGGGCCTAGAATCGGGCCGTGCCAGAGTTTGGTGGTGTCGGTCGGCCAGATTGCGACAATCGAGAGTGCGCCGGGATCATCCCCGGGCCGGCGCGGTCCGCGTTGTGCGCCCTCGTCGAGCGGGAGCGCCCCTGGACGGAGGAGCTGGCGTTCGCGTCGAAGCTGGCCGCCTGGGCGGAGGCGCACTGGCAACTCGAGCTCGACTGCATCGACGTAGCCGACACCATGGCTATGTTCGGTCGAGAACCGACCCCGCCCGACCACGAGTCCGCCGTCGGGCTCGTCTTCCACATGCTCCGCAACGTCGGGGCCGGTCGTCAGCCGGGTGAATATGACTTCCTCGGCGAGATGGTCCATGGGTGGCCCGATCGCACGATGCGACGGTACCGCCATGACCATGAGTCGACCCCGACCGGTCCGCTTCACGCCTTCTTCGCCCGCCTCCAGTACGAGCAGAGCCTGCTGGCGCTTACGCGCGACGGCCGCGGTGTAGGAGCTGCCCGTCGCTGGCTGGAGAGGCACCCGGACTGGGTTCCGGGTCAGCCCGGACCGCGCGCGTATCGCCGCTGCACCACTCCGCGGTCCAAGCCTCTCAGTTGATGTCGGCGTGCCCGAGTGCGGCGGAGCTTGTCGCAGTGATCGTCGGGGCACGTGAAGAGGCGTTGCGAACGAAGGGCGCTCCTCAGTAGCTGGTGTCGAGCTGCCCGAAAACGATGTTGGCGCTCAATGGGGCATACGCGGGCGCCGACCCCGCTGGCCGTACACTTCGGGCGACGCGTGGTCGCACGCGTACTTTGCCCGCCAAGAGCGATCCCAGATCGCCCGGCGGCACAGGACCTCCCGTGGCAGGCTTATGCAGTGAGTGCTGACCTTCCGCGACCGGTCCTCAGCGTCTTCATCGCTTGGCACCCAGATGCTACCCACGCGGGCGATCTCGCGGCAGCTATGTTCAAGGAGCTGTGCGCGGACCCCGACTACCCGGGCCGGCGGGGCCTCGGGATGCCGGTGAGGTTCCGCACGGCACTAGGTCGTGACGACGTCCCGGCTCCAGTCCCGTTCGGGCGATCTCGACGAACCGTGGTATTTGTGCTTGCGGACGACTTCCTCGTCGCGTCGGCTTCGTGGCGCGACTACTGCTCGCAGCTTGTCGCTGATGCGGGCGAGCCCGACCTAGTCGTGCCAGTTGCCATCAGCGACTGCTCGAACCTCCCGCCCGCCCTGTCCAACCTCGAGGCGATCCGGCTCGACAAGGCGCCGACTGAACTTCATGAGGACGTGCTGCTACGCGATGCCCTGCACGACCTGTGTAGGTGCCTCGACCCGGAGGGGGCGAAGGTCAAGGTCTTCCTCAGCCACGCGAAGCAGGACGGGCTCGACATCGCGACGACCGTGCGGGCCCACCTGCACGACGAGGACCGTCTTGACGACTTCTTCGACGCGGCGGACTTGCCCGACGGCGTGAGGTTCGGCGAGTTCATCTTGGCTTCGGCTGGCTCGAGCCATGCCCTGCTCGCGATCCAGACGGACACCTACGGATCGCGGGAGTGGTGCCGCGTCGAGGTGCTCGAGGCCAAGAGGCGACGCGTCCCGATCGTCGTCCTCGCGGCAGTCGAGCGCGGCGAGGCGAGGTCCTTCCCCTACATGGGGAACCTGCCGGTGATCCGGTGGCGCGGGCCCGAGACTGCCGCCGCTGTCGCGGGCGCCGTTCTCCGCGAGGTGCTCCGCAGCCGCTACTTCCCTCGCCGCGTGGAGTCGCTGTGCCGCCTGCACGGGCTCGACGCTGAGAGACAAGTCCTCTCGCATCCGCCTGAGCTCCTGACCGCGCTCGCCCTCCGTGGGCCAGCGTCGGATGTCGATTCCGGTAACTGGGTGCTCTATCCCGACCCACCGCTGGGCGCTGAGGAGCTCGCGGTGCTCGCCGAGCTGGACCCGGCACTGCGGCCGGTGACTCCGACTGCCCTCCTCACGGGCTAAGGCACCGGATGGGAGATACGCGCTACACCATCGGGATCTCCGTGTCGTCACCGGCGCAGCCGGAGCTGGTGCGACTCGGCCTGAGTGAGCACCACATCCGCCACGTGTTCATCGAGCTCGTCCGGCACGTCCTTGCCTCTGGATGGGACGTCGCCTACGGCGGCGACCTCCGGAGGGCCGGGTACACGGAGGCGCTGTTCGATCTCGTTCGGACCTACAACCGGCGGGACCTCGCCGGCCCGGAGCGCGTCCGCTCGTACCTGCACTGGCCGGTCTGGGCGGACCTGACGCCGAAGCAGCGCGCCGACCTGGCGAACATCGCGACGCTCGTGGAGGTCGACGCGCCGCCCGGCGTAGACATCTCGAACGGCAGGCTGCGCGAAGACCCGCCGACCATCGCCCTCTGCGTAGAGGCGATGCGGTCGCGAATGACCAGCGAGATCGACGCCCGCGTTGTCATCGGCGGAAGAACGTGGGGCCAGCGCGGCCCCGTACCCGGGGTGGTCGCCGAGGCGGATATTGCGATCGCGGGTGGCCTGCCAGTGTTCGTCGCCGGCGGCTACGGTGGCGCGGCGACGCTCGTTGCAGAGACGCTACGTGGCGCGTCGCCCATTGAACTGACCGCCGGCTTCCAGAGAGGGCATACGCCGGACTACGATCGGCTGGACCTCGAGGGCAACGCAAGCTCGGTGCTTGCCGCCGTCGTCGAGAGGCTTCACCAGGCGGGCTCCTCGGGCCTGCTGAACGGGCTTGAGGACGACGAGAACGAGTGGCTGATGGAAACCGACGACGCGGATGAGGTCGTGGCGCTTGTGCTGCGAGGCCTCAGGCGCTTGACGGACGCGGCGGCACACCCGCCCAAAGAGTGAGGGGAATCGGCAAGTGGCGACTCGGCACAGGGTCTTCATCAGCTTCTATCACAAGGATGACGAGCGGTACCGCGTCAAGTTCGAGCGCGACTTCGGGCATCTCTTCATCGCGAAGAGCGTGCAGGACGGCGCGATCGCCAGCGAGAACTCCGACCAGTACATCAAGCGGCTCATCCGCGAGGGCTACCTCGAGGACGCCAGCGTTGTCATCGTGCTCGTCGGGCCGAAGACCAAGTGCCGGAAGCACGTGGACTGGGAGATCTCGGCGGGCCTCAACAAGAAGGTCGGCGGCTACTCGGGGCTCCTTGGGATCCTCCTCCCCACGTTCGCGCTGACCACGGATGGCAAATACCGCGGCGACGATATCCCGAGGCGCCTCGACGCCAACGTCGATTCTGGGTACGCGAAGTTGTACACATGGAGCTCTCTCACGAAGGATGATGGACGCGTACTCTCCGCGATCCAGGGGGCCTTCGATCGGCGCGCGTCGCACTCGGACAAGATCGTGAACGCGGCGATACCGCAGCGTGAACGTGACTCCTGCGACTGATGACCGCTCTCGCCCGCAGCTCCTCGAGGGGGACCGCCCTCGCGCCCCTGGCGTACCATCCGGAGACGCACCCGAAGTCCGTCTGATGTCCAGTCGGGCCGGTCAGTGCGCATGACTCTCGCGGGGACGTTCGCATGACACCCCTGGAATCTGACGGCGCGGAGCGACGGAGGAGCCGTCGAAACAGGGGCTCCTGAACGTGAGTTCGGGGTCGGGCGCTGGCGATCCGCCTGACTTGCGTCAGTTTGATTCTGGATCGAGCGTCGATCCTCGGTCCGCCTGCCCACGTTCGCGCAGTTGCGGACCGGGACTAGGATTCGGCGACCATGATCAAGGTACCCGCCGGCTCCCACGGGA
The DNA here is from genome assembly GCA_021802825.1 of Chloroflexota bacterium. Classification (GTDB taxonomy): domain Bacteria; phylum Chloroflexota; class Limnocylindria; order Limnocylindrales; family CSP1-4; genus CAIXZV01. The sequence goes on along the minus strand of JAJZRG010000012.1, from coordinate 20,406 downwards.
TCGTCTACGTCCGCGTCTCCACTGCCCACCAGGCAGAGGACGAGCTGCCTGTCGACTCCCAGATCGCCGAGCTCACCGCCGCCGTCACGGCCGCCGGCGCGACCTGCGAGGTCGTCAAGGACGCCGGCATCAGCGGCACCGACTTCGAGCACCGGCCCGGTCTCCAGGAGATCGTCGCCCGCGCCCGCGAGCCGAAGCCGAACTTCCAATGGGTCCTGGTCTGGAAGCTGAGCAGGTTCGGGCGCGACATCGAGGAGGGGCTCATCTACCGGGCGGTCCTCCGCCGCAAGGAGATCGAGCTCATCAGCTTCAAGGAGCCGATCCCCGAGGGCCCGCTCGGGCAGCTCATCACCCACGTCCTGATGGCGGTCGACCAGTTCTACGCGGCCGCAACGGCGGCGGACGTGCTGCGCTCCCAGAAGGAGCTCGCGCGCCAGGGCTTCTCGGCCGGCGGGCGGCCGCCGGTGGGGTACCGGCGCGAGCCGGTCGTGGTCGGCACGCGCTATGACGGGACCCCGCTGACCCGCGTTCGCTGGACGCCCGACGCCGCGACAGCGCCGAAGGTGGTCCAGGCATTCCAGATGGCCGCCGAGGGGGTGGCGTACGACGAGATCGTGGCGGCCACCGGCATCTGCCGAAACAAGTCGAGCCTGGCCACGATCCTCGCCAACCCGATGTACCGGGGCGTCAAGGCCTTCAACCGCGAGGCGCGCGTCGAGGGCGAGCACGGCCGCAAGCGCCGTCGCAACCCCGACCAGGAGATCGTGAGCAGCGAGGTCGAGCCGCTCGTCCCCGAGCAGCTGTGGAACCGGGTGCAGGAGATCCTCGCCCAGCGGCGGGTCAACCGCCTGGCGCCCCAGCGCTACGCCGGCGGCTACGCGCTCACGGAGCTGCTGCGCTGCGCCTGCGGCGGGCGGATGGCCGGCACGAACTCGCGCTCCTACCGCTACTACCGATGCACCGCCCGCTGCGGCCGCCCGCACGTCCGGGCGGACCAGCTCGACGACGGCGTGATGGACCTCATCCGGCGCAGCCTGATCACCCCGAAGGCCGTCCGCGAGATGGTCGAGATCATCAACGACGACATCCGCCTCCGGGGCGCGGAGCACGAGCCCGCGGTCAAGCGGGCGACAGCCGCCGTCCACGATCTGCAGAAGCAGGACGCCAACCTGCGGCGCGCCCTGAGGTCGGCCAGGCCCAACGCGGCCGAGCGGATCACCCTCGAGATCGACGAGGTCGCGGCCGAGCTCCGCCAGGCGCAGCTCCGCCTCGAGCAGCTCGAGGAGGTCCAGCAGCCGATGTCGGTCACGCCCAAGCTCATCCGGGACACGATCGGCGAGATGTCAGGGCTGCTCGAGCACGCAGCGCTCGACACGCGCGTCGCCTGGGTCCGCGACCTGTTCGAGCGGATCGACGTCGACAGCCGCGAGGAGCGTGCGGTCGCGGTCTGGAGGTCACCCTCGGACGAGGGAAGTGTTAACCGCTTGGATTCAGTAAGCGGTTGGCTCCGGCGGTAGGACTCGAACCTACGACCAAGTGATTAACAGTCACCCGCTCTACCAACTGAGCTACGCCGGAGCGAAGACGCCTCGCGGCGCCGAGGCGGGATCATAGCAGGAGGCGACCGCCGACGAGGCCCGGCGACGGCCAGCACAGCACCGCCCCGCGAGTATCCTGCGGGCATGTGCCTGATCTCCCCAGAGGCGCTCGCAAGGCGCCTCGACGACCCCGCGCTGCGCGTGCTCGACGTGCGCTGGTGGCTCACCGAGCCCAGCCGCGGCCACAGGGACTACCTCACGGCGCACCTCCCCGGCGCCGTCTGGGTGGACCTCGACCGCGACCTTACAGCCCCCGAGGGCCCGGGCCGCCACCCGCTCCCCGACCCTGTCGCCTTCGCCGCCCGGATGGCCGAGCTGGGCGTGGCGAACGATGCCGACGTGGTTGTGTACGACGACGCCGGCGCCACCATCGCGGCGCGGCTGTGGTGGATGCTCGATGACCTCGGCCACCGGTCGGTGCGCGTCCTCGACGGCGGGTTCGTCGCCTGGTCGGCGGCCGGGCTGCCCGTCACGACGGCCATCGCGACGCCGGAGCCTGGGCACCTCACGCTCGCGAGACGGTGGAACCGCGTCATCGACCGCGCGACGCTGACCTCGAGGCTGGGCAGCGTGGCGCTGATCGACGTCCGCGCCCACGAGCGGTACCGCGGCGATCTCGAGCCGGTGGACGCGTATGCGGGCCACATCCCGACCGCGGTCAACCTGCCGCTGGCCGGGAGCATCGGACCCGACGGCCGGCTGCTGCCGCCCGATGCCCTCCGCGAGCGGTTCGCCCCGCTCGGGGACGAGGTCGTGGCCAGCTGCGGCAGTGGCGTCAACGCCTGCCATGCCGCGCTGGCGATGCGCGTCGCGGGAATGCCCGCTCCCCTCCTCTACGAGGGCTCGTACAGTGACTGGACGCGCTGCGGGATGCCCGTGGCAACAGGCGACGAGCCGGGGTCGATGCCGGCCTGACCGGCGGCTGAGCGAATCGAGGCCGGTGATGGATGACGGGGGCCCGCCGCGATCAGGCCGAGCGCGACCGCCCGCGAAGCGCGCGGACCACGGCCAGCTGCACGCCAGCGCCCACGAGACCCCCGCCGAGCCCGATCGCCATGTCCCAGGGCAGCGAGACCTCGAAGCCGTACAGCGGCACCGTCGGCCCGAAATGGGCGCCCAGCGAATGGCCCAGCGCGCCCATCGTGGCGAAGGCAGTCAGCACCGGGATGACGTGGGCGAGGATGGTGCGCGGACCGCCGGCGAGGCGCGCCACGACCTGCGTGGCGGCGATCCCGAGCGCGACGGCAAGCGCGGTGAGTGTGAGGAACAGGGCGTATTGGGGTGACATGCGCGGCAGAGTAGCGAGGATCGCGCAGGCCCGCCGTCAGGCGCCCGCCGTCAGGCGCGAAGGAAGCGGCGGGCGTCGGTGCCGCCGGCCAGCCTCAGTACGAGATCCGCACCACGCCTGACATGGCGCTCCTGTTGCCCGCCGCGTCCACGGCCCGGATGTAGTAGCGCATGCCCCGCGTCGTGTAGATCCGGATCCACGCATTCGAGGTCTGCGCGATCGGCGTGGAGCGGCCGTACCGGTAGACGAGGTACCGCACGACTCGCACGTTGTCGCCTGAGCGGACCCAGGCGAAGGTCACGTAGCGCCCCCATTGGCGGGCCTTGTGGAAGTACTTGGGCGCCGTCGGGGCGATGGTGTCGCGCGTCGTCGTCGCCTTGACACTGGTCGCTGCGCTCAGGTTGCCGGCCGTGTCCCTCGCCCGGACGCTGTACGTGTAGGCGGTGTTCGGGATTCGTGCCGTGTCGGTCCAGGTGGTCCCGGTGATGGTGGCGACGGCCGCGCCGTTGCGGGCCACCACGTAGCCGCTGACACCGTGGTCGTCGCTCGAGGCGCCCCAGGTCAGGCGAATCGACGTCGTGGCGGGCGCGGCGCTGAGCGGCTGGGGTGCCGTGGGCGGCTGGTCCGCCGATGGCGGCACCGAGACCGCGTTGGGGTCGGCGGGCATGCTCACCGTCGCGGTTGCGCCCGGGCCCTCGTTGCCCGAGGTGTCCACCGCGACGACGCTGTAGGTGTAGTTGCCGCCCAGTGCGGCTGCGGTGTCGGTCCAGGTGAGCGTCCCGGCGTCCGCGTTGGCCACGGTGGTGCCATTGCGGCTGATCGCGTAGCCCGCGACCGCGACGTTGTCCGTGGCCGCGCCCCAGGCGAGGGCGACGGACGCGCCGTCGGCAGCGGCAGTGGCCGTCGCGGCCCCGGGCGCCGAGGGAGCGACGAGCTCGCGGACGCGGACCTGCACGGCGCCATTCGTGATGGCCATCGTCGTGAACGACATCTTCGAGACAGGGTCGGTGAACGTCCTGCCCACGAGCAGCGGCGCGTCGGCCCAGGAGCTCGTCGAGGGAGTGGTGTCGATGAGGTCGGTCGGCTGCGGGGAGTTGGTGGGGCTGGCCGTCCCCTTGCCGATACGGATCGTGACGCCACTGACCGCTGGCGACCCTGCGGCGAAGTTGTCGACGTTGCCGTAGGTCGTTCGGAAGTCGAGGTCGAAGTACGTGCCGTCGCCGCGCGGGATCCGCACGAGCTTGACCGCGCCGCTGCTGAAGTACGGGCTGATCGCGTACGTGTGCCCTGGTGCCCCGATCACCTTCTCGCTGCTCGAGAGCCAGCCGAGCTCGCCCAGTTGCGAGCCCTGGTTGTGGCGCAGGGCGTTGTTGCCCATGGTGCTGAACGGATCGACGTAGGCCTGTTCGGAGCAGTTGGCGGCGGTCGAGAGCGCGACGCGCGTCCCGTTGACCGCGCAGTTGATTCCGTTGGCGTGGCCGAGGCCGAAGTTGTGGCCCAGCTCGTGGGTCATCACCTGCACCGAGATCGTGCCGTTGAGGACGCTCACCGTCCCCGGAACGTAGCCGAGGCCCGCGAACCCGCACTGCGAGGTGTACGGGAAGATGTACATCACGTTGGTGAACGACGAGAGGTTCGCGCCGGCGGCGTTGGCCGCGGTGTTGGCGAGGGACACCCAGGTGGACCAGTTGCAGTTGGTCGAGGTGGCGTTGATCGTGTACCAGCCGAAGACGGAGCCGGTGACGGTCATCCGGCCCTTCGACTCCTCCTCGAAGAACGCCTTCACGCTCCCCGTGGCGCCGTACACGGCCGAGGCGACCTGCGAGGTCGTGTACGGCTGCGAGTTGAGGTCCGTCAGGTTGACCAGCACCGCGGCGACCGAGGCTGCCCGGGTGGTGCCGGCGGAGATCGACGGCGACACCGTACCCGTCCCACTCGTGGACGTCGTCCCCGTGGTGGCCGTGCCGCTGGTCACGGCAGAGACGGGCCCCTCCTTGCGGATCCGGAAGCTGCTGCCGTGTGAGCCTGCCACGGCGAGCGTGTGGCCTGCGAGGCGCCCGGTGACGGTCACCTCGGCGCCGTTCTGACCCTCGGGGCCGCCATCGGCGAACCGGAGGACATACCGTTCGCCGCCGGAGGTCAGGAAGTACTGGTGCGTCTCGCGGTGAATGCCCAGCGAATCCTCGTGAACCGAGTTCAGGATGCCGGTGAGCGTGACAATTCCACCGGTCGATCCGACGGCCCCGGCAGGTGACGTGATCAGGAGCACGAGCGCGCATGCGACGAGGGCTTGCAGGGTCTTGAGCATCGGGATGTCGGCACCTTCGGGGGAGCGTCGCAGGGGCACAACTGCGTACATCCGAAGACTCGACCCGGGAGGCCTCGCGAGCGATCGCCCGACGGTCAGGGGCCGGTGGGGTTTGATGGTCACGGTCCCGGTACCAGGACCCGTTCGGTCCGGCTCCCAGCAGTGCGGTCCGGTGCGGTTGGCGTCCTGAGCCAACGCGCGACGCTCCTCACCGCAGCCGCATCCGGGGCCGACGCGCGCCGCTGCCCGCGCCTCGCCCGGTTCGCGTCACCTGCGGATGGGGCCGGCGTTCGAGGCCCGCCGACGCTCTCGTGGCGGCGGGTTCGCCCGCCGCCCTGCTCCGGCGCCCGCGATTGCCGTTGCCACCCGCGGAGGGGCGGAATGTGGCGTTGGGCAAGGATGCACTGCAGCGCCGATGGACGCCTGCCCCACCCGGCCCTGGCCCGAGGTCCGCACCGTCTTGGGGCGAGGGCGAGCACGGTGCTACATTCGCCGCGGCCCCGGCGTTGACCCCCCTCGCGTCGGGGCCCTAGCGTTGATGGCCGCCGCTGCGTTGATGGCGGGCTGATGCCGGCCACGCTGGGCCAGGGGGTCAGCTCCTGTCTGTGGTCTGACTCGCCCTCGGTCGCGGCATGTCGTGGCTGGCGACGTAGGCCGGGACCTGCGCCCGATGGCTCAGGCCCAGCTTGCCCAGGATCGAGCTGACGTAGTTCTTCACGGTCCTGTCCGAGAGGAACACCTCGGCGGCAATCTCCTTGTTCGTCCTGCCGTCGGCCATGAGCGGCACGATCTCGAGCTCCCGAGCCGTGAGCCCCGCGACGTCCTCCGGGTAGCCGCCGGAGGCCATTCGCCGGATCCGCTCGAGGACCATGCCGGTCACCGCCGCGTCGAACTGGGACTCGCCTCGGACGACCGCGTCCAGCGTCCGCACGAGCGCGGAAGAGCGTGTCTGCTTGAGGACGTAGCCGCGGGCGCCGGCGGTGATCGCAGCCATCACGTCGAGCCCGTCGGGAGAGCTGGTCAGGAACACGACGAGGAGGTCCGGGAACTCGCCGAGGAGCGCGGCACAGGCCTCGGTCCCCGAGCCGTCGGGCAGCGAGATGTCGAGCAGCACCAGCTCAGGCCGGAATCGCCGCGCCTGCGCGATGGCCTCGGCGCAGCTGCCCGCCTCGGCGACAACCTGGAACTGCTCGCGCCGTTCGAGGAACGCGACCAGACCGCGCCGGACCACCTCGTGGTCGTCCACGACGAGGATGCGGACCTGCCGCGCGGCGACGGGACTGTGCTCGAAGGGCCCCCGGGGGCCCGGTTCTGCCAGATCGGGGCCTGCCAGGACGGACATGCCGACCTCCCTGCGCGGCTGCGCGATGTGCCGCCATTGCGTGAGGAGAGTCGGCGGTTGAAGCCGCCCGGCGGGACGCCCACGGGATGGGCGTCGGCTCGCGCCTCATCCAGAAGCGCCAGCATGCGCCCTGCCCGCAGATCCGTCCAGCGAGCGCGGGTTGCCCGCGGTTCGCCCCGGGTTCTCAGGAGTTCCTCCGGGTACGCCTCGGTTTCGCCCTACTCGAGGTAGTCCTTGAGCTTGCGGCTCCGCGACGGGTGGCGCAGCTTGCGCAGCGCCTTCGCCTCGATCTGGCGGATCCGCTCCCGGGTCACGTTGAATTCCTTGCCCACCTCCTCGAGGGTCCGGGCGCGCCCGTCCTCGAGGCCGAACCGGAGCTGGAGCACGCGCCGCTCGCGGCCGGTCAGAGAGTCGAGCACCGCCTCGACCTGCTCCTTGAGCAGCTGGTGCGACGCCGCCTCGGCCGGGGCCAGCGCACCGCGGTCCTCGATGAAGTCGCCGAGGTGCGAGTCCTCCTCCTCGCCGATGGGCGTCTCGAGCGAGACCGGCTCCTGGCTGACCTTGATGATCTCGCGGACCTTCTCGGGCGTGACCACGACGACCGCCTCGGACTCGCGCTCCTTCTTCTTGGGCAGCTCGATGTCCAGGTCGCGGCCGTGGTGCTGGACGACGAACCCCTCCTCGTCGAGCTCCTCCATCGACACCAGCGACGGGTCGCTCAGACCGAGGCGCAGGATGGGAACCTTCTCGCCCCGGATCTCGAACGAGAGGATGTTGTCCCGGCCGCCGACGGCGCCGAAGATCTTGTTCGCGTTCTCCGAGCCCAGCGTCATCGCCATCGCGATCTCCTCGACCGTCGGCTCGCGGCCGAGGTCCTGGAGCAGCTGGCGCGAGACGCGGATGAGTCGGTTGATCGTCTCCACCATGTGGACCGGGATCCGGATGGTGCGGGCCTGGTCGGCGATCGCGCGCGTGATCGCCTGGCGGATCCACCACGTGGCGTAGGTGGAGAACTTGAAGCCCTTCTCGAAGTCGAACTTCTCGACCGCCCTGATCAGGCCGATGTTGCCCTCCTGGATGAGGTCCAGGAACGACATCCCGCGCCCGATGTACTTCTTGGCGATTGAGACCACGAGCCGCAGGTTCGCCGAGGTGAGCTGCTCGCGCGCGTCGCGGCCGATCTTGACGATCTCGCCCTTGCGGTCGCGCATCTTGGTCTGCGGCGGGACCTCGGGGTCGAAGCCCATGCGCTTGAGCAGCTCGGCGTCGTTGCCCGCCTCGATCCAGCGCTGGAGCGCCGGGAAGGCGACGTCGTCGCGCGTCCAGTTGTAGATGGCGCGCAGGCCGACGTTGTCGCGCGAGTCGAGGTCACCGTTGTGGACCGAGTGGTACGACCAGTCGAGCAGCGTGACGAAGTGCTCGGCCGTGGGCGCGCTGGTGTAGGCGTTGACCAGCGCGCGCGCCTCCTTGAGCAGGGCGTGCGTCCCCTCGGACTGCGCGTCCTTGCCGGCCTTGATCAGGTGGAAGTCGGGCGGCTCGGTCAGGAGGTCGGCGGCGGCCGGGTCGGCGATCCCGTCGGCCACCATGCGGTGGGTCTCAGGCCCGAACGGCAGGCGGTGCTGCGGCTTCGCGGTGCGCGTCTTGCGCTCGGTCTCATGAAGCGTCCACTCGTGGAGCGAGACGACGGCCTTCCAGGGCTCGACGATGATCTGCTCGCCGAGCTCGATGGCCTTGGCCAGGACCACCTCCTCCTCGGCGGTGAGCAGGGCGACCTTGCCGATCTCCTTGAGGTACATCCTGACCGGGTCGTCGATCCCGATCATGTCGGCGTTGAGCGCCTCGAGCTCCTCGGCCGACGGCTCCTCGACCTCGGCCGCCGAGAGGCCCGCCGGGACGTCCACGCCGGACGGCACCGGGACGCCCTCCAGCGCCACCTCACCCACCAGCTCGATCGAGAGCTCGGCCGCGCCCGGCTCGTCGGCCTCGGCGCTCAGCAGCTCTGCGTCGGGCTCCGCGTCCGCATCGATGTCCTCGTCGAGGTCAGCGTCCGGCTCATCGCTCAGCGCCAGGCCGTCGGCGCCCACGTCCGCCAGGCCACCCTTGCGCGGGCGCGCCGAGGCCAGCCTGACCTCTTCGGTCTCGCGCTTCGTCCGCCGCGGGCGGGCGGTGAGCACGGCCTCGACGAGCTGCTTGTCCAGGGGATCGGTCATCGCCGTGGGACCTCCGGAAGTGTCGCTGTGGGGACGCACGGGGCGCTGGGTACGGTCTGGGTGAGACGGGCCGGCGGTGGCGTCGGCGGCTGTGCTGTCAGCGGGCGGGTACCTCCGCTCGGCCGAGGAGGCGGGTGTCGTTGCGGCGCCGGTCGAGCGACCGGCGCTGCTCGTTGAGCTCGCGCCGCTCTTGCAGGAGGCGATCGACGACCGCACGGTCGCCGTCGCGCTCGGCCTCGGCGGTGGCGTCGTGGTTGAACGCCGAGCGCTCGTGCCACTCGGCGTCCTCGAGCTCGAGGATCAGGCGCTCCACCTCGTAGGACAGGGAGCGGTCGGAGAGGTCGCGCGGGTTGGGGCCCTCGCGGGAGACGAGCGCCTGGCCCAGGGCGCGGCTCTCGGGGTCGGTGCCCTCGAGCACCTTCGAGAGGGACCACGCCGGACGGACACCGTGGTCGTCGGGGGCGCGCGACTCAACGACGGCGCGGAACAGCTCGCGGGCGACTTGGGACGGGAGGCGGTCCGGGCCGAGGCCGTCGAGCAGCTGGTCGTGCGCCTCGGGGACGAGCAGGACCAGGCGCAGCAGGCGCTGCTCGGTGGGCGAGACGCCGCGCAGGATGTCGTTGACCGGCAGCGCGTCGGCGGCGCCGGTGACCGCCTGGGCGCTGAAGCGGTCCCGGCCGCCGTGGCCGTCCTGTCGGCCGCCGTCTCGGTCCGGGCGGCGGTGCATCGCCTCGAGCAGCGTCCGCTCCTCCACCCCGCTGATCTGGCGGACGCGGGCGAGGTAGGCGTCGCGCATGACCGGGTTGGGGAGGTTGCGGATGATCGGCAGCACCGCGTCCACGAAGCGGGCCTGGCCGCCGGGCGTGCGCAGGTCGTGGGCGCGCGCGTGGACGTCGATCAGGTGGTCAACGATGGGGCGGGCCGTCCGGACCTCCTCGCGCCAGCGGTCGGGCTCGTCGCGGACCACCTCGTCGGGGTCCTTGCCCTCGGGCAGCCGGACGACGCGCACGTCGTCGAGCTCGACGCCGCTGTCGTCGCGAGCCAACTGGCGGATCAGCTCCTCGAGTGCCGTGGCGCCGAAGGTGCCGGCCTTCTCGCCCGCCGCGTCCACGTCGTACGCGAGCGCGATCCGCTTGGCGTAGCGGGTGATCAGGGCGACCTGGCCGGGCGTGAGCGCGGTGCCCAGGCTGGCGACGACGTTCTCGAAGCCGCCCTGGTGGGCCATCAGCGCGTCGGTGTAGCCCTCGACGATGACGGCCTGGCCGGTCTTGCGGATGGCCGACTTGGCGCGGTCGATGAGGTACAGCGTGCGGCTCTTGTCGAACAGGGTGGTCGCGGGCGAGTTGAGGTATTTGGGCCCGTGGTCGCGGCCGTCCTCGTCCGTCCCCTCCTTGCCCAGGATCCTTCCGCCGAGGCCCACGGCGTGGCCGTTCGCGTCGCGGATCGGGAAGATGACGCGCTCGCGGAAGCGATCGTACACGCCGCCGCCGCGCTGGCGGGGGCTCGCCAAGCCAGCGTCCAGGAGTTCCTGCGGCGTGACCTGGCGCTTGCGGGCCAGGTTTCGGGCCAGTGTGTCCCAGCCGCCGGGCGCCCAGCCCAGCTGCTGCCTCTCGATGATCGCATCGGTGAAGCCGCGCCCGCGCAGGTAGTCTCGGGCCGGCTCGCCCTGCTTCGAGCTCATCAGCACCGCGTGGTAGAAGGCGATCGCCGCCTCCATGACCTCGCGCAGGCGCGCATTGCGGGCATCCTCACGCTTGGTGCGCTCATCGAGCTCGACGCCGGCCCGGGCGGCCAGCTGGGCGAGCGCCTCGGGGAAGGCCAGGCCGTCGCGCTCCATGAGGAACGTGAAGATGTCGCCGTGCTTGCCGCAGCCGAAGCAGTGCCAGGTGTCGCGGGCGGGCGTCACCACGAAGGACGGGGTCTTCTCGCCGTGGAACGGGCACAGCCCCTTGAGGGTGGTACCAGCCTTCTTCAGCTGGACGGTCTCCCCAACCACGTCCGCGACGGGGAGGCGGCCCTTGATCTCGGCCACGACGCCGACGGCCAATCGCTGCTCCAATCCCCGCTGTCCGCCGGCCCCCGGCGGATACACGTACGGGCTTGTCAAGTCTTGACAAGCCACGTGACGGGGGACTGTACCCCCATGTCAAGGGGTTGACAAACTCGTGTCTAGGGGGCTCGGCGCGGCGAGTCGCGACCCGGCGTTCGTTGTGACTTTGCGCGAACCTGTCCTCAGACCTGTCCCGGTGACGATGTCGTGCAAGCGCCAGCACCCACCATGTCTTGGCGCCCCCGGACGGACTCACCGACCCTCGAAGTGGATCCGCTGCACGACGATCTCGGGCTGTCCGCGCCGCGTCATGCGACTGCCCACAGCTCGCTGAGAACCTCGGCCTGCTCGAGCACGAGCTGCGTCGCCCGCTCCTGCTTGTCCGGCGGGTAGCCGTGCTTGCGCAGGATGCGCTTCACGAGCACGCGGAGTTGGGCGCGGACGTTCTCGCGCACGGTCCAGTCGATCGTGACGTTGGCGCGGACCTGCTCGGTGAGCTCCCGGGCGATTGCGAGGAGCTCGGGCTCGCCGAGGACCGCGACCGCGCTGTCGTTCGTCCCGAGGGCGTCGTAGAAGGCGAGCTCGTCCTCGGTCAGGCCGAGCTGCTCCCCTCGGGCCGACGCCGCCCGCAGCTCCCTGGCGAGCGCGATGAGCTCCTCGATGACCTGCGCGGTCTCGATCGCGCGGTTCTGGTAGCGGCGGAGGGCCTGCTCGAGGAGGTCGGCGAACGAGCGCGCCTGGACGACGTTCCGCCGGCTGCGGGCCTTGATCTCGCCCGCGAGCAGCTTGCGCAGCAGCTCGACGGCCACGTTGCGCTGCGGCAGGCCCCGGACGTCGGCGAGGAACTCGTCGGACAGGATCGAGATGTCCGGCTTCCGCAGGCCGGCCGCGGCGAAGATGTCGATGACCTCCTCGGACACGATCGCCTGGCTCACGATCTGGCGGATCGCGTGGTCGAGCTGCTCGTCGGTCTTCCGCTCACCCGTGACGCTCTTGGCGAGCACCGCGCGGACGGCCTGGTAGAAGCCGACGTCGTCGCGGATCGCGATCGCCTCGTCGGCCGGGACGGACAGCGCGAACGCCGCCGAGAGCTCGGTCACAGCCTGGAGCAGGCGCGCCTTGCCGTCCTCCTGGGCGAGGATGTGCTCCTGCGCGCCCGGGAGCAGGGCGAGCCGCTCCTCAGCGTCCCCCGTCACCCAGGCGCGGTGGTCGAAGCCGTGGAACAGCCCCGCGCAGACCTCGTGCTTCTCGAGCATCAGGGCGACGGCCTCGGCCTGGTCGATCGCGGCCTTGCCCGTCCCGCCGGACTCCGTGTACGCGGCGAGCGCCCTGCGCAGCTCGTCGGCGATGCCCAGGTAGTCCACGACGAGCCCGCCCGGCTTGTCGCGGAATACCCGGTTGACCCGCGCGATCGCCTGCATCAGCCCGTGGCCCCGCATCGGCTTGTCGAGGTACATCGTGTGGAGGCTCGGCGCGTCGAACCCGGTCAGCCACATGTCGCGCACGATCACGACCCCGAACGGGTCGGCAGGGTCCCGGAAGCGGGCGGCGAGCGCCTCGCGCCGCGGCTTGTTGCGGATGTGGTCCTGCCAGTCGAGCGGGTCCGACGCCGACCCGGTCATCACGACCTTGAGCGCGCCTTCGTCGTCGCCCGTCCCGACCCACTCGGGCCGGAGCGCGGCGATCTCTCGGTACAGGTCGATCGCGATCCGCCGGCTCATCGCGACGACCATGGCCTTGCCGTCCATCGTCGCGAGGCGGTCCTCGAAATGGGCGACCAGGTCGGCGGCGACGAGGCGGACCCGGTGCTCGGCCCCGACGAGGGCCTCGAGCTGCGCCCAGCGGCTCTTGAGCCGCTCCTTGTGGTCGACCTCCTCGCCCTCGGTGACCTCCTCGAAGGCGGGGTCGATCCTGGGGCGCTCGGCCTCGGCAAGCGCGAGCTTCGCGAGCCGACTCTCGTAGTAGATCGGGACTGTGGCGCCGTCGCGGACCGACCGCTCGATGTCGTAGACGCTGATGTAGTCGCCGAACACCGAGCGGGTGTTGGCGTCGGCGGCCTCGATCGGGGTGCCGGTGAAGCCGATGAACGAGGCGCCCGGCAGTGCGTCGCGCAGGTGGCGCGCGAAGCCGTCGATGAAGTCGTACTGGCTCCGGTGCGCCTCGTCCGCGATCACGACGATGTTCCGGCGGTCCGAGAGGACCGGGTGCGCGTCGCCCCGCTCGTCGGGGAAGAACTTCTGGATCGTCGTGAACACGACCCCGCCGGAGCCGACGGCGAGCTTCGCGCGCAGGTCCGCGCGGTCCTGCGCCTGGACCGGCTCCTGGCGCAGGAGGTCGCGGCAGCGGGCGAACGTCCCGAACAGCTGGTCGTCGAGGTCGTTGCGGTCGGTCAGCACGACGAGCGTCGGGTTGGCCATCGCCGGCTCGAGGACGATGCGCCCCGCGTAGAAGGCCATGGTCAGGCTCTTGCCCGACCCCTGCGTGTGCCAGATGACGCCGACCCGCCGGTCGCCGCGCTCACCCCCTGGGCCGGACGGCGTCTCGTACCGGCCGCGCTCCTCGGCGGCGCGGAGGTGCGGCTCCGAGAGCACGCCGGTCGCCCGGATCGTCTCCTCGACCGCGGCGTTGACCGCGTGGAACTGGTGGTACCCGGCGATCTTCTTCGCGATCGCCCCGCCGCCCGCGTCCTCGAACACGACGAAGTGGCGCAGCAGGTCGAGGAACCGGCGGTGCTCGAAGACGCCCTCGAGCAGCACGCGGAGCTGCGGCATCGCCGGCGGTGCATCGGCCGTGCCCTCGATCGTCCGCCAGGGCTTGAACCACTCCGCGCCCGCGCCCAGGGCGCCGATCCGGGCCGTGGTCCCGTCGGAGGTGACCAGGACCGCGTTCGCCTCGAAGAGGGCGGGGATCTGGGCCTGGTACGTGACCAGCTGGCGGTACGCGGTGTGGATCGTCGCCTGCTCGTCGGCCGGGTTCTTCAGCTCGATCACCGCGATCGGCAGGCCGTTGAGGAACAGCACGACGTCCGGCCGGCGCTCATGCCCGCCATCGACGACGGTGAACTGGTTGACCGCGAGCCAGTCGTTTGCCTCCGGCCGCTCGTAGTCGACGACCCGGGCCTGCGCGCCGGCGATCGAGCCGTCCGGCCGGCGGTACTCCACCGTCACGCCGTCCACGAGCATCCGGTGGAGTGCCCGGTTGCGCTCGATGAGCGTCGGCCCGGCCACCCGCGTGAGCTTGCGGAACGCGTCCTCGACGGCGCTGACCGGCAGCCCAGGGTTCAGGCGCGCGAGCGCGGCCCGCAGTCGCCGCTCGAGGATGACGTCGCGGTACCCGGGGTCCGAGCGCTCGGCAGCCGCCATCCCGGCCGCGATCTCCGGGCCGTGGAGGACCGCCCAGCCCAGACGGCCGAGGACGGCGAGCGCCGCCTCCTCGACGATCGACTCGGTGAAGGTCGTCACGGCTCTTGCTCGTCCCACAGGGTCGCGTCGTCCACCTTCGACCCCCGCCGCTTCCGTGCGGCACGGGCGCGATGCGGGAACTTCGATCCCGGTCCGTACTCCACGCCGGGTCCGCGCTGTTGGACGGACGTCTTGACAAGAATCTCCCGGCGCACGAGGTCGTCGATGATGGCGTTCGCCGGGTGCACGGTCACGTCGAACAGGTTCTGGACCGTCCGGTTAGTGATCTTCCCGTACTCCACGACGTGGGCGACGACCTTTCTGTCGGTGTCCGAGATGCTCCGCACCTGGTACGTCACGGCCGGCCCGAGGGCGGCCATGGCGGGGCCCGACAGTCTGTAGGCAGGCCCAGCACCCGCCCGCACCGGGCGCGTCCGCTCGATCATCCCGGGCGGATCCACCGCGAGCCGGCCGAGGATCGTCGCGGCCTCGGCCTCCGACCGCTGAAGGAGCGGCGCGATCGTCGGCGGCGAGACCACCCGAGTCGAGCACAGGCGGTACAGGACCAGCAGGGCGTCGGTGTCGTCGCGCTCGACCGAGGGCAGCGACGCTACAAACCGGGCGATGTGCACATTGGGCGCGCCCCCGACCATGCGGACTGCGACCTGCCCCGGATCGTTCTCGATGACCGGGAGGCCCCTCCCGGCCCGGATCAGCGAGATGTAGATCCGGTCGATGCCGCGCCCGAACTCCTCTGCGAACCCGAGCTTGCGCGCTGCGTTCGCCAGCGTGCGGTTCCGGGGCTTGGGCGGGTGGGTGAGGATGTTCTCGGGCGTGACGCCCGCCACGAGCGGCCCAGGTGACGTGACCGCGAAGACGGCCGGCGAGTGCTCGATGGCGACGGGCCCGGGAAGTCGGTAGTCGCGGTGCACGAGGCCGTTGGCGATGGCCTCGCGGACCGCCAGCTCCGGGAAGTCCTGGAGCTGGATCTGCTGCCCGTCGGGCAGGTTGAGGGGGGCGCTGTTGAGCCGGGTGCGCACGACCTCCATCACCCGGGCGAACGCCGAGACGAGCGGTCCCTCGAGGCGTTCCGAGAACGTGGGCTCGCCGCCAGGCGTCGGGCGGAACTGGTACACGAGCCGGGGCCGATCCGCCTCGGCCGGCAGCAGCAGGAGCGTGCCGGCGCGGTTCAGGCGCTCACCCGCCAGAAGGTCGAGCGCCCGGAGCAGGTCGAGGTCGGACAGCGACACGAGGCGGCGTCGGTCGTCGGGCAGGGCGGACAGGACGGTCCTGACCGTTTCGAGGGTCGCCGCCGAGACGTCGCCCGGCACCCGATCCGATGCCTCGGCGGACCAGTCGTGCCCGAGGCGCTCCTCGCGCAACCTCGTCGCCTCGGCGACCGGCATCGGCTGGCACTGGTTGCCGATGCGCTGGTATGGGCGCCCCTTCGAGTCGGCGTAGACGTCGACCCCTTCGGGCACGCGGATGAGGAGCAGCCGCGCCCCTTGATGGATGAGCTCCTGGACCTCGACCAGCAGCCCCGGCTGCGTCGAGGCGTAGACGGACTGGCGGAGCTGGTCGATCGCGAGCGACGTTCCCAGGAACGCCTGCGGGCCTGTCCCTCGATCGGCGACGCCGAGCACGATCGTCCCGCCCGCGCCGTTCGCGAAGCACACGGCGGCTTCGACGATGAGCCGCTCGGTGTCCTCGGGCAGGCGCTTGTCCTGCTTGAACTCCAGGGTCTGGCTCTCGAGCTCCGCCGGGGTTCGCCCGCTGTCGATCTCGGTCAGGATCCTCGCGACGTCGACGGCCACTATCCCCTCATCGGCGGTTTCCCCGGAGTTTAGCGAGACTGCGCGTCATGCGCAACTGCTAAACTCGGGACAAACCTGCCGTCCCGGCACCACCCCAGAGCCGCATACGCGGAGGCCGACACCGGGATCTGAGCCCCCGGCGCCTGCCCGGGACCGTTCTTTACAGAATCGCCGTTCTTCACAATGGCTGTGAAGAACGCCATGGCCCCGGTGATGTCCCCAACAGCGGCCGATCCGTGAAACGGCGGAGGTCGCTCTAGATCCGCATCACCAGGATCCCTCGCGGCCGTTCGGCGAGGTCGCGCGCCAGGAGCAGGACCCGGGCGACGGGTATTCGGTCCAATCCCGCTCGCGAGCGCTGGCGCCGGATGCGCTTGCGAAGAGTTGGCCACAGGTGGACGGCGAGCTCCACCTTGCTAGGCTTGTGAGGCCATCCTCGCCAGATCGCGTCGAGTCCGCGGGCATGACCGGTGAGTGCGCTCTGCCGTTGGGCAGCCAGCAGCGCCTCGACGGCCCCGGCGGATGTCCCCGCGGGCGGGGTGCCGAGCGCCATGATGGCGTCAGCAAGCTCGCGGTCGCTGAAGTGCGCTCGCTCGAAGTCCAGCCCGTCTGCCCACGCCTCGACCAGGATCAGCGACCGGAGGTCGTCGCGCGCCGCCGGCGTGTCGTACTCCGGAGCCAGTTCTGCGGCAAGCATGTCGACGAGCCGGTCTCGCTCGGCATCTCGTGCCTGCTGCGTCCGGTAGGTGTGATCGCCATCCACCGCGATGAGGTAGCGAGTGGGCGGTCGAAGGAACTCAGCAGTGTCCCCTTCGATCGGGCCCAGCTTCGGGAGCGCGGCGTAGGTAGCCAGCAGCGAGTGCTTCTCGTTCTCCGAGTGCGCGTTGAGGATCTTGATGTAGCTGTCAGCCCGTTTGATGCCGAGCTCGGCCATGACGCGCGGCAGGACGGCCATCTCGGTCTGGCCCTCCGCGATGATCAGGACGGCCGGGTGGGGGGAGAGGCCGTAGGTGGCGAGCGTCGAGTCGAGTTCGTCGGGATCGAACTTCAACCGGTCGTCGAGGTCATCGTGCAAGCGCGACTGCCGCGTCGGCAAGGGCGGGGCCGCCTTCGCCCGATGCAGAGCCTCATGGAAGCGCAGCAGCATCTCTGCAGCGATCCGGAGCTCGATTGCCAGGAGGGCATCGCCGCGGAGCTTCTTCCATCGCGAGGAGCCGACGAACCTAACGAGGTCGACCCAGTCCCTCAGTGGGTCGATCGACCAAGCGCGGAACAGGAGGCGACGCGCCTCCTCCAAGATCTCCGAGGGCGTCCAGCCAGACCACTTCAACAGCGCCTTGGCGTCGAACTTACGGTCCGCAGCGTCCCAGGCCTCGAAACCGATATGGGCCTGCATCGTGAGGTTCCGAACGACGCGATGGTAGTAACGGGGCTCCAGCGCGGTCAGCAGCACAGCCCTGTCCACAGCTCGAGCCGCCGCCCGCTGCGCGGCCTCGACGCGGGCCCTTCCGGCCGCGCTCCTCTTCAGGGCGCCGAGTGTTGGCAGGAGTTCCACCGCATCCCTGAGATCGAGCAACTGGTACGGAGAGTAGAGAGCCTCGTGAACCTGAACGGAGACGCCCTCAAGCTCCTGGAAGAACGCGCGGCTCGAGATGGGCGGAGAATCAGGACCGCTTCGAAGGAAGCCACGATCTCGGTCGGAGCGGAGTCCATCGGCGTCGCCCGCGAAGACCCACTCCGGATAGCGCGGCCACGTGTGCAGTTCGCTGGCGCGGATGGCTGCGCGGACGCCCGTGAGCGGCCGTCGCGCGCGGAACAACGGCGTCACGATGCGGTGCCGGTCGAGCACGTCCAGGGCCAGGTCATCGAGCCAAACGCCGCGGAGGCGTCCCTCGTCGCGGAACTTGCGCCGATCGAGAATATGGCGTTGCGTGAAGACCAGCGGCACGTCGACGACCTCGAGCGGTCCGGGCTTGCCGCCCCGCCTGCCGTTCGGCTCGATGCGCGTTCTAGACGCTGCGGTCAACTTCGTACATCACGACGGCGCTCTGGAATACGAGTCGCCGCGCGTCTTCCCAGCTGAGTGCCTCGCCCTCTCGCTGTGCGCCGTGTTCTTGGCGCTGAGCGAGGTCGCTTACCGTGCCCCAGTACGCGAGCAGGGCGTCGAGCATCGCCGCGTGCGTGTCGGCGAGCTTCGCTCTCCGGTCCGCAAGTACTGCGCGGATGCGCGCGATGTCGTGCGCTGGGTTGGCGTCTGCCTCGACACCTAGTTGCGCCACCAGTTCCGTAGCGAATGCCTGCATCGCCTCGCGGATGACATGGCCGATGGTGGTGAGCTGCTTCTGGGAGTCACTACCCCACAGGCTCCTGTCGGCCTGCGACCACAACTCAAAGGCGCGTGGATGGCGCCGCTGGAATCCCTCACTGTCGAGATAGCGGGTCACCTCGCTCTCGACTTGTTCGACGCGACCGGCTCGCTCTGCCTTTAGGGCCTCGTAGTAGCCGATGCCTTCGGGCGTCACCGAGTACTTGGGGGTCTTGCCCCACTCATAGGCGAGCAGGCCGTACCGCGCCAGTATGTCTAGGTCCGATTTGCTCGCCTCGGCCTGCCACCCGTTGCGCAGACCTGGATGGATGATCCGGGAACCGCCCATCGTTTGAAGGAGGAAGAACGGTCCACGTGCCTCGCGCGGCACCTGGCGATGGATCTCCACCATCGTGACCAGCAGGGCTTCTTGTTCCGGCTCGAGTCGTGCCATGGGTTCTCAGTGATGTGTCGTTGCAGCCGTCATGCGGGCCGCGCGCCAGAGAGGAGACGGGGCAGCAGGGCGTCCCTGAGTTCAGCAAGCGCTCGCGACTGCCGTCGAGCAACGGCAACGCGATCAAGCATCGGCCGGACGACATGTTCGAATTCCGCCGCCCGGGCTGGGCCAGGCAGCGGCATCGGCACCTGCAGGATCGCCTCCGCGCGCGCCCGCTGATGACTCCCGGTAGTACCTGTGACCAGCGACGTCAACATGCTGCGAAAAGGGGCGCTTCTGAGGAACTCGTAGACGAACGCACGCCCGACTCCGGCACGAGGCTTCAGCACGAGGAACTCGGTTGAGCAGATTGCCCGGTCCCAGGGCCGAAGGTCGGGGAGCCAGACGCGCGCGATCTCGGGGTTCAGCTTGGAGAGAAGGACCGATCCTTGGGGAACGGCGAGTTTCGAACTCCTGATCTGCGCACCGGGCTCGGAGATCGGTTCGCGGCCGGCGTCGAAGGCCGGCAGGCTGTAGTGCTGGAAGACCGTATCCGGCTCGCGCCGGGGATCCACCGGCTCTCGAAGTAGGTCGACCGCATCCCCGAGGGAGCCCTGGTCATATGGATCCGACTCTGAGTCAGGAGACCAGGACATGAACAGGGTTTGGGCAATTTCCTCTAGCGTCTCGCTTGCCCGGACGTTCATCTGAATCTTGTCGTCGAGCGCGCCGAGGATTCCGGCGATGCGGCGCTGTTCAGAGAGGGGCGGCGCTGGGACCGGGATGCGATGGAGGTTCGCCTGCGTGAGCTTCGGCATCGTGGATCCGCTTAGGTAGCCCCCGATCTCTGCTCGGCTGAGCGCGTAGGCCAGGTAGCGGGTATCGGCACGCTCGTTCGCTTGGAGGACGTGTGCGTGGTTGTTGACCCAGAACCGCCCCGTGGCAAGGAACGCCACTGGAGTCTTGCGACTTCGGAGGTTCTCGCCATCCTCGGCGACTAGGAGATGAGTGCCGTCGAACAGGAAGTCATCCACGTGGTCCACCACGCCGGACGCTCCGTAGTAGGGATAGGGCCCCGGGCGGCGGTCGGCCTCCTTGACGGGGATCCGACGGCCATCGAGGTTCACGACGAGATCGCCAAGTGCGACCTGCGGCCACTCACCCACCAAAGCCGAGATCCCGCAGGCTCGTCTCGATCAGCCCGTCGAGCCGGCGGCCCTCGGTCACGTGGTCGCGTAAGGTCCCGGACAGGCGAACGATCTTCTCCTCGAACGGCTCGTCGTCTTCCCTCGCATCCGCCGCCCCCACGTAGCGGCCCGGCGTCAGGGCATAGCCGTGGCCGCGGATGTCCTCAAGCGTCGCGTAGCGGCAGAAGCCCGGCTCGTCGGCGTACTCGGCAGCGTCTGGGTCGCCGCGCCACGCGTGGTAGACGCCGGCGATGCGGGCGATCTCCGCGTCGTTCAGCTCGCGGTGGGTCCGGTCCACCAGCGAGCCCAGCTTCCGTGCGTCGATGAACAGGGTCTCGCCCCGCCGGTCGCGGAAGCGGCCGTTGCGCTTGTCGCGGGCGAGCAACCAGAGGCAGACCGGGATCTGGGTGGAGTAGAAGAGCTGGCCGGGAAGCGCGACCATGCAGTCGACGAGGTCGGCCTCGACG
>JAJZRG010000011.1 GCA_021802825.1 Chloroflexota bacterium | reverse complement strand
CGGTCGAGGTCCTGCGCCTCGTCCACGAGCAGGGTGGCGCAGCGCGCGCGCCACCGGGCCAGCGCCGCCGTGTCGCGCTCCAGCAGCGCCAGCGCCCGGACCACGAGGTCATCGAAGTCGAGCGCGCCCGCGTCGCGCAGCGCCCGCTCGTACTCGGCCCAGGCCCGCGCCACCGGCCCCGCCGCCGCGTCCGCCTCCATGTCGGGCGGGTCCACCCGCAGGTCCAGCTTGAGCCGGGAAAAGGCGAGGTCCAGGCGCCCCCGGTCCGCCTGGGGCATGTCGGGCCACAGCGCGCGCACCACGGCGTCCCGGTCCGCGAGCGCCGCCACGTCCACGCCGGCCTCGGCGAGCACCTCGCGCCCCAGCGCGTGGAACGTGCGCACCCGCACGCCGCCCTCTCCAGAGGCCGACGCGCCCAGCGGCGCCAGCGCCGCGTCCAGCCGCTCGACCAGCTCCTCGGCGGCCCGCTTGTTGAACGCGACGAGCGCGACGGTCTTGGGGTCAGTGCCGCGATCCACGAGCCAGGCGACCCGGGCGACGAGCGTGGTCGTCTTTCCCGACCCCGCGGGCGCCACCACCAGCACCGGCCCGGCCGGCGCGGCAGCGGCCGCGCGCTGGTCTGGGGCCAGTTTCGCGAGGCGCTCGGCGACGGATGGGTGCACGGTGCGAGTGTCGCGCGGGCGCCTCACGCGCCGCTTACGCTGGCGCGAGGGTCAGCCAGGCAAGGGGCTGGGCGTCCAACCCGAAAGGACGCAGGGGCGAGGAGTGCCCGACGCCCGACCGGGCGCCGATGGAGGCGAGCCCTGCGCCGGCCAGGGCGATCAAGATGCCGTCCGACGCTGCCCCGGCACACCTCTGGCCCGCCCCGCTGCCGACTTCTCCACACCGGGCTGGGATCGCAGGGTCAACCGGCCCGAAATGAGGGCCCCGGCGGCCGTGCCGCGGCCGGACATTCGGGCGATACCGTCGGCGTCACAGTGTGCGCTGGCTCCAACGGAGAGGGAGGGGCCAGGCGAGTCCCCGCGTGCCCTCATGCCTGAGGAGGCCCTGCATTGCGGCGCATCCGGCAGCTTTCGTCCCTGGTCGCGGGCGCCCTACTCGCGACAGCCATGGCCATCCCGCCCGGCGCGGCGGCCGCGACACCCATCCCATTCACGATCCTCCACACGAACGACTTCCACGGCCAGCTGCAGCAGTCGGGAAGCAACCCGGGACTCGCCAAGGTCGCGACCATCGTGAAGGGCGTCCGGACGAGTCTGGGCGCCGGGAACGTCCTCCTCGTCGACGGCGGCGACGAGATGCAGGGCTCCCTGCTCTCGAACCTCCAGAAGGGCGCGCCGACGATCGCCGGCTTCAACGCGCTCGGCTACAACGCCGCGACCTTTGGCAACCACGAGTTCGACTGGGGCCAGACGAACCTCGGCGACCGCACGGTCCAGGCCACGTACCCGTTCGTGACGGCGAACATCGTCAAGAACGACACCGGGAACTGTGCGACGGCCGGCTGGACGAAGCCCGACTTCGCCGATGCCCCGTATACGCTCCAGACCGCGAATGGCCTGAAGGTCGCGCTCATCGGCGTCACCACGACTGAGACGCCGACCATCACCGTGTCCGCGGCGACCGCGGGCCTGTGCTTCAAGGACCCGGCCGACTCGATCCTGCACTACTACGACGCCATGAAGGGCGAAGCCGACGTCATCGTCGTGCTCAGCCACCTCGGCTTCAATGACGGTGGCTACGGCTACGGCATCCCGGTCTACGGCGACCAGACGCTCGCCGACAAGCTGTACAAGGCCGGCAAGCCGGTTCCCCTCATCATCGGCGGCCACAGCCACACGAACGTCGGTGGCGGCGGGTCGAACCCGAACCCGGCTGTGGTTGACGGCGTGACAACCGTCGTCCAGGCGTACTACAGCGGCCGCGCCGTGGGCCGCGCAAACTTCACGTTCGATCCCGACACAAGGGCGACGACGGTCGCCTGGCAGCGCCTCGCCGTCGTGCCCGACGTGTTCAACCCCGACGGTACGGTCAAGACGGCGGGCACGCCGGATGACTCGGACGTCAAGGAGGTCATCGACAACTACGCCAACGACGCGACGTACGTCGCGCTCGTCAACCAGCCCATCGGCTACAGCGCCGTCGACCTGCCGCGCAACGGCGGCACGGCCGACAACATGATGGGCACCTTCGTCGATGACGCGATCTACGGCTACCTCAACACGGACGCCGATCCGTCGAACGACATCGACATCTTCTTCAACAACGCGGGCGGCATCCGCACGGACTGGTGCTACGTCGGCGGAGCCTGGGTCAACACAGGCTGCACGAGCGGCACGCACGAGCCCGCGCTGCTGACCTACGGCAACATGTTCACGATCCTGCCATTCGGCAACGCCACGGTCGTCGGCACGATGACCGGGGCCGAGATCCTGCAGGTCCTCAACCAGGGACCGCTCGTCAGCAATGGCGTCATCCAGCCCGCCGGGCTGAAGTACACGTACTACGCCTACCGGAAGGATGACCCGACCTCGAATGCGACGCCGAAGGCCAAGCGGACGTGGGCCTGGGGCCCGACGGATTACTGCGTCGTCAACAAGACGACCAAGGCGTGCGACCCGCTCGATCTGACCAAGACATACAAGGTGGGCACGAACGAGTTCCTCGCGCCCGCTGGAGGTGACGGCTACGGCGGCTTCAAGTACATGAAGAACATCACGTACTGGGGCGACATGCTCAATGCCGTCGACGCGTACGTGACCTCGCATTACGGCACTGCCGCCACCGCCTACAAGGGTCCCAACGGAGACGGCACGCTCGATGCGCGGATCGTCCGGGACGGCACGGACATGACCGGGTCGATCGTCCCGATCACGATCCTGCACAACAACGACTCGCACGGGAATCTCGCCAAGGGGAAGTACGTCGGCTTCACCCAGCTGGCGACGCTGATCAAGCAGGAGCGGTACTACAACCCGGACCGGACCCTGCTCCTGAACGGCGGTGACCAGATCCAGGGCGACGCGATGTCCTACTACTTCAAGTCGTCGTACACCGGGAAGGCCAGCAACGGGGACATCCTGCCCGTCTCGCTCAGGACCAACCCGATCATCGCCGTCATGAACTCGCTTGCGTACGATGCGATGACGCTCGGCAACCACGAGTTCAACTTCGGCAGTGATGTCTTCAAGGGCGTGCTGGGCCAGGCGAACTTCCCGGTCCTCGGCGCGAACGTCAGCGACGATGGCCAGTACGGCCTTGCAGCGGTCGATGGCGGCCAGGGCGTCACGCCGTACATCGAGAAGAACCTGAGCGGCATCAAGGTCGCCATCCTCGGCATCACCAACCACCGCGTCCCGAACTACGAGCTGCCCAGCAACATCCCGGGCCTCACGTTCAGCGACCCGATCGCGGCCGGCGACAAGTACGCCCCCGAGCTCCACGCCAAGGGCGACGTCGTCGTCGCGCTGACGCACATCGGGTTCACCGAGGACCCGAAGAGCGTCGAGGTCGACAAGAACGTCGACACCAACTTCGGCGCACAGGTGCCGGGCGTGGACGCGATCATCGGCGCCCACAGCCACACCAACCCGTCCACCGGCTCCGGGGCCCACAAGTTCCTGCCGACCATCGTGGCCGGCCCGGACGGCGAGCCGGTGATCATCAATCAGGCCTACCGCTACAACAGCTACCTCGGCGAGGTCGTCCTCGGCGTCCTCCCGAAGTACTCGCTGACGGTCGCCGACGTCAACGCGTTCTTCGCCTCGAAGGCGATCGACAATCCCGGCGTCCGGAGCGCGCTGTTGTCGAAGCTTGCCGGCATCAAGTCGGCGTTCGATTCCACTAACGTCACGTCAGCGGTCAACCAACTCCAGGCGTTCGTCACGTACGTCAAGGCGCAGACCGGCAAGCACCTCAGCAGGGCCGCCGCCGCGACCCTGATTGCTGACGCCAACTGGATGATCGCGCACAAGGCGATGTACCGCACCGTCTCGAGCGTCGGCCAGTACTTCGCCGTGACGAGCTCCACGCTTGAGGATCCGGCGACCAAGGCGATCGTCGATCCCTACGTGGCGGCGCTGAACACCTACAACACGCAGGTCGTGGGCAAGACGACCGCGCCCATCGACACCGACAAGGCCTTCACCCAGGAAACGAACGGCGCCAACCTCCAGGCCGACGCTTCGGTCTGGGAACTCGCCAGCAAGGGCGTCACCGACGTCGACGTCCATCTCTCCGGCGCTATGACGAACAAGGTCATGGCTGCCGGGGCGACCGTGGCGAACCCGGTCACGCTGACCGTTGCCGACATGTTCGCCGGCATGCCGTACGAGAACTCACTCGTCGTCCTGAAGATGAACGGGCCGCAGATCAAGGCGGTCCTGGAGCGCGCCTACCGCAACTATTACTACTACAAGTACGTGCCCGGCTACGGTGGCTACTCGCACTACACGACGTGCATGATCGGCACCAACAGCGCTGGCAAGATCACGTACAAGGACACGTCGCCGGCACTGCCCGACGGCAACAACGTCGAGTCGCTGACGATCGGCGGCGCGCCCGTGGACTTCAGCGACGCGGCCAAGTACTACAACGTCTCGACGGTGAACTACCTCGCCGCCGGCTCGTGCAACTTCAACGACAGCGGCGTCAGCCTGTGGCCGCTCAACCAGATCGTCCACGACACCCAGCTCTACGTCCGCGATGCGGTGATCGACTACATCGCGCACGAGGGGACGGTGTCGCCCGCGATCGAGGGCCGCCTCGTCTTCCACTGAGCCCTGGATCCGGCGGCCCCGGCCGCCCACATCCGCAACCTGGAACGAGGCCGGGCTGGCCGCCCGGCCTCGTCGATTCCGAGCCAGCGGACAGGGATTCCGTCAGGGACCGGCCACCTGCCGCACAATCGAGGGGTGAACCCGGAGCTCGCGGCGACGCTCGCCAACCTGCCCGACCGCCCGGGCGTGTACCTGATGAAGGACTCGCACGGCGCGGTGCTGTACGTGGGCAAGGCGCAGAGCCTGCGGCAGCGCGTCCGGAGCTACTGGCAGAGGCAGTCGGCCGGCAGCCGGGGCGAGGTCCACCGCATCCGCCAGGCCATCGACCGCGTCGCCGACCTCGAGGTCACCGAGGTGGACAGCGTCAGCGAGGCGCTGCTCCTTGAGGCGAACCTCATCAAGCGGTACAAGCCGCGGTTCAACGTCCGGCTCAAGGACGACAAGAGCTACCCGTACATTAAGGTCACCCTGGCGGACGACTTTCCCCGGGTCGAGCGCACCCGCAAGCTCCTCAACGACGGCAGCCGCTACTTCGGCCCGTACGCGAGCGCGTCGAGCGTGGACGAGGCGATGAACCTGGTCCGGCGGCTGTTCCCGTTCCGCACCTGCACCATCGACATCAAGGAGGGCAAGCGAGCCCTCGCCCGCCCCTGCCTGCTGTACCACATCAAGCGCTGTCAGGGCCCGTGCATCGAGGCAATCGACAGGCGCGCCTACCGGGCCGACATCGAGCAGGTGGAGCTGTTCCTGGAGGGCAACGCGGACGCCGTCGTGGACGGGCTCGAGTACCAGATGGGCTTCGCCGCGGAGCAGCAGCAGTACGAGCGCGCCGCCGTCCTGCGCGACAAGATCCGGGCGATCGAGCGGACGATGGAGAGCCAGAAGATGGCGGCCTTCGCCCGGACCGAGCTCGATCTCGCCGCGCTCGCCCGGCGCGACGACCAAGCCGCGGTCCAGCTGTTCGTCGTGCGCAACGGGAAGATGGTCGGGCGCGACGTGTTCTTCCTCGACACGCCGCGCGACGTCGCCGACGAGGAGGTGCTCGAGAGCTTCCTCGAGCAGTACTACGCCCGCGCCACCAGCGTGCCTCGCGAGGTGCTGGTGCCCCGGGCGCTGGTCGACACCGCGGCGCTCGAGGCGTTCCTGGCGGCGAAGCGGGGGAGCAGGGTCAGGATCCGCACCCCGCAGCGCGGCGAGAAGCGCGAGTTGCTCGACCTGGCCACCCGCAACGCCGCCGAGTCGCTCGCCCGCGAGGCCGCCCGCTGGCTCGCCGACGAGGGCAAGACGCTGGGCGCCCTCGAGGAGCTTGCCGCCGCGCTCGGCCTGCCGGGGCCACCCATGCGCATCGAGTGCTACGACATCAGCAACTTCCAGGGCGCCGAATCGGTGGGCTCGATGGTTGTGTTCGAGGAGGGGAAGCCACGGTCGGGCGAGTACCGGCGGTTCAGGATCCGCACCGTCCAGGGCGCCAACGACTTCGCGAGCCACCAGGAGGTACTCCGGCGCCGCTTCCGCAACACCGGAGCGGGCAAGGAGGGCGACGAGGAGGCGCGCCGCTGGGCGATGCCCGACCTCGTGATCATCGACGGCGGGCGCGGCCAGGTGTCGGCCGCCAAGGAGGTCCTCGGCGAGCTGGGACTGGGCGACATGCCGATGTGCGGCCTGGCCAAGGAGCGCGAGGAGCTCATCCTGCCTGACCGCGAGGCACCGGTCGTGCTGCCCGTCACCTCGCAGGCCCTGTACCTGGTGCAGCGGCTGCGGGACGAGGCCCACCGCTTCGCGATCACCTACCACCGGAGCCTGCGCAACAAGAAGACCGTGCGCTCAGCGCTCGACGAGCTGCCGGGCGTGGGGCCGAAGCGCAAGCGGGAGCTGCTCAAGGTGTTCGGCTCGGCGAAGCGCGTTCGCGAGGCGCCGGTCGAGCAGATCGCGGCCGTCCCCGGCATCGGGCGGTCTCTGGCGGAGCGGATCAAGGCGAACCTCGAGGCCTAGGACTCTTGCGCCTGGTGGTCCGGGTGCGGATCATCGCGGCAGGCTTGGCGCGCCGCGGTCACTGGCGTGCAACGAACGAGGTGCGGCGGCGTCTCCCGGTCGATGGATGACGGGAGGGCGGCGATGGACGGCGAGGATGGCGTTTCCCGCTCGGAGCGGCGCCTGGAGCGGCGCCTGGGGCACCTCGTGGCGCGGGTCCACGAGCTTGAGCGGCGGCTCGAGGCGGTGGCGCCGGAGGAGGCTGGGGCGGAGGCCGCGAGCCCTGCCAGGCTCGCGGTGCCCCTCCCGCCGGCGCCCCCGGACCCGCGCCCACCCACGCCCGCGCGCCCGGCCGCCGCCGACGTCCACGTCGCAGCCATCCAGGGTGAGGCATTGGGGAAGCCCTCGCCGCGGTGGGGCTGGGAGGCGCCCGCCGAGCCCTCTCCGGTCGAGCCCGCGCCGACGTTCGATCTGCGCGATCTCCAGGCGCCGCCCAAGACTGGGCTGACCTTCAACCTGCGCGACCTCGAGGAGCGGTTCGCCGGCCAGGCCCTGGCCTGGATCGGGGGCTTCGCGCTCGTCGCCTCGGCCGTGTGATTCCTGAGCCTGGCGTTCAGCCGCGGCTGGATCACCGAGCCGATGCGCGTCGTCGTCGGCTTCGTGGTCGCCGCGGGGGCCATCGGCGTCGGCGCGCTCAGCTTCGACCGCCGCAACCCACTGCTGGGCAACGTGCTCACCGCAGCCGGACTCGGCATCGCCTCGATCACCCTGTTCGCGGCCACGCGCGGCTACGGGCTGCTCTCGCCGGAGGTGGGGCTCCTCGCCGCGCTCGTCGCGGCCCTCGCCGCGGCGGTCATCGCCATCCGGTACGACGCTCGTGAGGTGGCCGCCTACGGGCTCGTCGCTGCGCTCATCGCACCGCCCGTCATGGGCGCGTCGGCGACGACGCTCACGCTGCTGTTCGTCGCGGTGACGCTCATCGGGACGACGGCGATCGCCCTCTTCCGGTTGTGGCGCTGGCTGCCGTCGATCGCGTTCGTGCTGGCGGCGCCCCAGCTCGCCCTGTGGCTGGTGAGCGCCGGCACAGTGCAGGCGCTGGTCGCCCTGGCGGGCTTCTGGCTCCTGAACATCCTCGCCGCCGGCGGCGAGGAGGTCCGCATCCGGCGTGACGACCTGCGCCCGTCGAGCGCCACGCTGGTTCTGGCCAACGCGGCGTTCCTCATCTGGGGCGGCAACGTCGTCCTGGGCGGGCCCGTGCACCCGTGGCTCGGCGGGTTCGTCGCGGTCGCCTCGGTGGCGCACCTGGCCGTGGGCGGCGCCTTCCTGCGGCGGCAGGGCCTCGAGCACCTGTTCGGCAACCTCGTCGCCGGGACTGGCCTGGCGCTGGTGGCCCTGGCGGCCTTCGTGCAGTTGGGCGCCGCGCTGGTGCCGGTGGCTTGGGCCATGGAGGCCGCCGCCCTCGCGTGGCTCGGCGCGCGCCGCCTCCACCGCTGGTCCGTGCTGGCCGCACTCGTGCTCGGGTCGCTCGCAGCGCTGCACCTCGCAGTCGTCGAGCACCCGCTCGACCGGCTCGCCGTTGTCAGGCCGCTGTTCGACGTCCCGCTGCTGCACCCGGAGGCGGCATCGCTGGCCGCCGTCCTCGCGGCCGCCGCGGCCACTGCCTGGTTCGTGCACGTCGCGTGGATCCGGTCGGCGCTCGCAGCCGTCGGCACGACCCTGCTGCCGGTCGCGGTGGTCGGCGACCGCGCGCTCTCTCGGCTCCCCGATGCCCGCCGCCTGGCGTTCATCGCGCTGCCGCCCTTGGCACGCGGGTTCGCGAGCGGTGCGGGGGCCGTGGCCTGGGTCGCCGCGCTGATGGCGGCCCTGGGCCGCAGCCTCGCCCCGATGGGGTGGGTGAATGGCGTCCGGCCGTCGGTCCCGTTCACCGACGAGTCCGCGCTCGTGGCAGTCGTGCTCGCGGGTGCGGCCATCGCAGCTTGGTCCTGGGCCGCCAGCCGGCCGGCGCAGCAGGGTGCGCTGCTGGCAGCCCTGGTGCCCCTGGCGGTTGTCATCCCCCTCGAGGTGGGCGCCGACTTCGTCGTCGTGCTGTGGCTGGTGGCGGCCGGCGCGGCGCTCGCGGTGACGCGGCGGGGCGACGCCCTCCGGCCCGTCTCCGCAGGCTTTGCGGGGCTGGTCGGCACGGGCGCCATCGCGACGACGCTGGGATTTGTCGCCCCGCCCGACCGGCTGTGGGTGGCTGCCGAGCGGTTCGGCATGAGCGTTCCCGCGCTCCTGCCAGGCTGGTGGCTGGCGGTGGGGGCGCTGGCCCTGTCGGCCGCGATCGCCTCGCGCCGTCCGGAGCTCGCCCCGCACCGTCCCCTGCTCAAGGTCGCGGCGGCGGCCGCTGCGGTCTATCTGGCCTCGGTGGCGGTCGTGGACCCGTTCCAGCGGATGGTGGGCGGCAGCGTGACCACCGAGGAGCTGGCGAAGCAGGCACAGGTCGCGATGTCCGTTATGTGGACCGGGATCGGAGCGCTCGCGCTCGGTGTCGGCCTTCGGGCACGGTTTGGGATGGCGCGCCATATCGGGTTCGGGCTCCTGGCGCTCGCCACGGCCAAGGTGTTCATGGTGGACCTGGCGGCGATGAACGTCGCCTACCGGGCGCTGGTGCTGGCGGGTCTCGGTGTCCTGCTGCTTGTCTCGGCCTGGCTGTTCACGCACCTGCGCGGACAGCAGCCCGGGACACCCGGTGGCGGGGGCCTGCCGGGGCCGCGGGCCGCGGGCTGACTGTTGCGGGCGCTCAAGCCCGGCTAGGCACGTCAGGCCTTGACCGGGGGCGCGAGGATGGGACCTCGCGCCCCCGGTCACGCGACTCGCGGTGTGAGATGACTCCAAGGCGACTCGCGCGCTTGCATGGCTCGCCGCTGTGGCATCTGTGTCGTGGATGCGAGGAGCCGACGCACGGTTGGGCCCACTCCCGGTATGATCCCGCCCCGATGCGCCGTTTCGGTCCCCTCCTGATTCTCGTCATTGGCCTCTTCGCGCTGGTCTCGGACTTCAGCCCGATCTCGTTCGCGACGTCCACGGGCGACTCGCGCCCGGTCACGAAGCTGGGCCTTGACCTGCGCGGCGGGATCCGCCTCGAGTACCAGGTCCAGCCGGTCAACGGCAAGGTGGCCGACAGCGGTGCACTCGGCGTCATCCGGGACATCATCACCAAGCGCGTGAACAGCACCGGCGTGACCGAGGCGACGGTCGTGATCCAGGGCACGGACCGGATCGTCGTCGAGGTGCCGGAGGCCAAGAGCCCCAAGCAGGTCGAGGACCTCGTCGGGCAGGCCGGGCGCCTGGACTTCGTGCCCCTCGGATCTACCCCCGCGCAGGCGGGGCAGAAGCTCCCGGCCACCACGCTGAACACACCCTGCTCCGCGTCCGTCACCGTGAACTGCGTCGCGTTCTCCGGCGATGCGGTCTCGTCGGCGACGATCGGCGCGGATGCCGCGGGCCAGCGGGCGGTGGACTTCACGCTCAATGACAAGGGCAAGCAGCTGTTCGCGGACTACACCGCGAGCCACATCGGCCAGTACTTCGCGGTGGTCCTCGACGGCAACGTCATCACCGCGCCGGTCATCCAGGGTTCGATCCCGAACGGCCAGGTCCAGGTGACCTCAGGGCAGATGGGCGGCTACCCGCTGGCCGAGGCGCAGAACCTGGTGACGATCCTCACGTACGGCGCCCTCCCGTACCCGCTGCAGGAGATCTCGAACCAGACGGTCAGTCCGACGCTTGGCGACGCGTTCCTGCGCCAGAGCCTGGTCGCCGGCGTGATCGCGGTCCTGCTCGTGATCTTCTTCATGGTTGTCCACTACCGGCTGCCCGGCCTCGTGGCCAGCGGCGCGCTCATCTACTACTCGCTGGTGGTGGTCGCGATCTTCCGCTGGATCCCGGTCACGCTGACCCTCGCCGGCATCGCGGGCTTCGTGCTGTCGGTGGGCATGGCGGTGGACGCGAACATCCTGATCTTCGAGCGGACCAAGGAAGAGCTGCGCGTGGGCAAGAGCCTGCCCGCTGCGATCGAGGCCGGCTTCAACCGAGCCTGGAACTCGATCCTCGACTCGAACATCTCAAGCCTGATCACTGCCTCGATCCTGTTCCTGTTCGGCTCCTCGACGATCAAGGGCTTCGGGCTCGTCCTGATCATCGGCGTGGCGACCTCGCTGTTCACCGCCGTCACGGTCACCCGCACGGTGCTGCGCCTGATCGTCGTGAGGCAGTGGGCGCGTCAGGCGCGCCTGTACGGCGTGACCGAAGCCGAATTCCTGGCCCGACCCGCCACTGGCCGGCCGCTGCGACGCGAGGCTGGCACGCGTGTTTGACATCATCGGGAAGCGCAACTGGTTCTTCGCGATCTCGCTCGCGATCCTGATCCCGGGCCTGGTCTTCATCCTCGCCGGCCCGCTCACCGGCGAGAAGATGGGCCTCCAGTTCTCGATCGACTTCACCGGCGGCACGGTGTGGCAGATCCAGTTCGCCGATCCCAAGGTGACGCCTGACCAGGTCAAGGCGGTCATCGCGCAGCAAGGCTATGACGCGCAGGTCACGCAGGCCGGCAACGGCCAGACGGACCGGTCCTTCATGGAGATCCGGACCAAGGACGCGGCCCTGGCGGCGCCGGCTGCCCCGATCGCGACGCCGGCCGCGTCCGCCTCGGCCGCTGCGAGCGCGTCTGCCGGCGCCTCCGCCCCCGCGGGTGAGAGCGCGTCAGCCTCGCCCGGCACGAGCTCGTCGCCCACTTCTTCAGCCAGCCCGTCGCCGTCGGCCGCGCCGGTTGCCTCGGCCTCGGCCGCCGCCTCGGCGGCGCCATCGGCCTCCGCGGCCGCGGGTGCCTCGCCCGGCGCATCGGCCGCTCCGTCGCCTTCGGCGCCGACCACCGTGTGTGGCGGGCTGCCCCAGGGCAGCAGCAAGCTGCCCGCCCTGTGCTACGCCCTCGAGTCGAAGCTCGGCCCGATCGCGAAGCAGAACTCGCTGACCTCGGTCGGCGCGGTGGTGTCGAGCGACCTCATCACCCAGGCCCTGGTCCTGATCCTCGTCGGATCGGTGGGCATCCTGCTCTGGATCACCTACCGGTTCCGCGACTTCCGGATGGGTGTCACGGCGCTCATCGCGCTGCTGCACGACATCGTGGTGGTGGTCGGGCTGTTCGCGATCCTGGGGACGTTCTTCAACGTCCAGATCGACAGCCTGTTCGTCACCGCGATGCTCACGGTCATCGGCTTCTCGGTCCACGACACGATCGTCGTCTACGACCGGATCCGCGAGAACCGGGCCCGCCACGCCGGGGAGCCCTTCGAGCGCATTGTCAACCACTCGATCCTGCAGACCTTCG
This sequence comes from Chloroflexota bacterium, assembly GCA_021802825.1. GTDB lineage: Bacteria > Chloroflexota > Limnocylindria > Limnocylindrales > CSP1-4 > CAIXZV01. Next base: position 72,228 of record JAJZRG010000011.1, on the reverse strand, counting down.
GCCGGTCGATCACCACCAGCTTCACGGTCGTGATCACGCTGCTGGCCCTGCTGCTGTTCGCGGGCGAGGCCATCGGGACGTTCGTGCTGGCGCTGCTCATCGGCATTATCTCCGGGACCTACTCGTCGATCTTCAACGCCAGCCCGCTGCTGGTCGTCTGGCACCTCCACGACGAGCGCCAGCGCGAGCGGGAGAACGCGGCCCGCCCAAGCCGCCGCGCCGCAACGTGATCGCGGGGCCCGGTCTTGGCCGGGGCCCGATCGATCGTCTCGCGCACTGGCATGCTCGCGGTAAGGGCCCGATGAGTTGCGGGCAAGTCCCCGCTGAGCCAGACGTGGCAGACTCCGCGCGATGATCCAAGCACGTCACCGCTGGGTGTTCCCCGACCCGATCCGCCTCGACCCCGCGTTTCGTGCGGCCGCGCACGATCTGGGTCTGGGCTCCTTCGCGGCGGCCGTCCTCGCGCGCCGTGGCGTGGACGACGTGGCCGGCCTGGCGGCATTCCTCGGGCCGGCCGAGGCCGGCCTCCACGACCCGCACCTGCTGCCCGATGCGCCCGCCCTGCTCGCGCGGGTGGCCCAGGCCATGGCCACCAGCGAGCGGGTCATGGTCTTCGGCGACTTCGATGCGGACGGGCTGACCGCGCTGGCGCAGCTGGTCCTGACGCTGCGGCGACTGGGTCTCGACGTGCTCCCGTACGTCCCGTCGCGGCTGGACGAGGGCCACGGGCTGTCCATGGCGAGCGTGGACACCGCGGCGGCCGAGGGTGTGGGCCTGATCATCACGGTGGACACCGGCTCCACGAGCGTGGCCGAGGTGGCGGCGGCCCGGGAGCGCGGCATCGACGTCGCCATCACCGACCACCACCACCTGCCCGACGTCCTGCCGGCCGCCGTGGCGCTCGTCAATCCGCACCGCGCGGGCTCCGGGTATCCGAACCCGTCGCTGTCCGGCAGCGGCGTGGCGTTTACGGTGGCGCGGCTGCTCCTCGGCGAGCTCTCGAACGCGCCCGACGAGGCGCTCGAGCTGGCAGACCTGGCCACGATCGGGACGGTGTCCGACGTGGTGCCGGTGCTGGGCGAGAACCGCGCCATCGCGCGACTGGGTCTCGAGCGGATCCGCACCGCGCCCCGTCCGGGCATCGCCGCGCTCCTCGCGCGGGCGGGCGTGGCGGCATCGGCCGCGGACCTCGAGACGATCGGGTTCGCCCTGGCGCCGAGGCTCAACGCGGCCGGCAGGGTGGGGGAGGCGCTTGACGCGGCGCACCTGCTGCTCGCCACCACCCCGGAGCAGGCCGAAGCCCTGGCGGCGACGCTCGAGACGGCCAACACGACCCGCCGAGACCTGATGCGCAGCGCGATCGCGCAGGCCCGCGCTGGGATCGGTCTGCCGGATCCCGGTCAGGCGCCCGGGCAGCAGCCGCTGCTCGAGAGCGAGGCCGGGGCGCCGGACGTCGTCGTCGGCGGGGGCTCAGACGCCGCTGCGCTGGTGGTCCGTGGCCCGTGGCCGGTGGGGATCATCGGGCTGGTGGCGGGTCGGCTCGCGGACGAGACGGGCAAGCCGGCCGTGATCGGCGTGCGGCTCGGGGACGTGGTCCGGGCGTCTTGTCGGGGAGATGGCCGCGTCAACCTCGCGCACGCCCTCGATGCCTGCGACGACCTGCTCATCCGTCACGGGGGGCACGCGGCGGCCGCCGGCTTCGAGCTGTCCCTTGCGTCGTGGGACGCGTTCGTGGTGCGCTTCCTCGCCATCGCCGAGGCAACGCGTCCCGACGACCCCCGGGCGCCCCTCGCGGTGGACCTCGCGCTGCCGGCGAGCTACGTGGACTACGGGCTGTACCGCGACCTCGCCCGCCTCGCCCCCTGCGGCCCGGGCAACGCCATCCCGCTCGTCGCGGTGCTGGGGCTGACCGTCGCCCGCGCCCGCGCGGCCAACGGCGGGCACACCCAGCTCGTGTTCCGCCGCGACCACGATGTCCTCGACGGGATCGCCTTTGGGAGGGCTGACCTCGCCGCCTCGCTGGCCGAGGGCGATCGGGTGGACGTCGTCGCGCGCCTGTCGAGTCGTTCATTCGGCGGCGTCGAGACCCTCCAGCTCGAGGTTCGCGACGTGGCCCCGTCCGGGTCGCATCCGCGCGCCGCCGCGGTCCTGGAGCACGTTGCCGCCCGTCCCCGCGATCCGCGGTCCGTCGGGGGCCCCGTCCCGGCCCCCGTCTCCGGAGGCCCACGATGACCCCCACCCGGCGCGACCCGCCCCCCCGGGTCAGCCCGCGCCAGCCGCGCGATCCGCGCTCCATGGGAGGCCCGTTGCTCGCGGGGGCGCCGGTCGCGGTGCTGCTCTCGGTCGTCGGGCTCCTGATCGTCGCCATGGGCACGCTCGCGCTGGGCACCGGCGCCCTGCCGCTCCGGCTGGGTGGCGCCAGCGGGCCCGGCGCCTCGGGCGGCGGCAACGGCGTCAGCCACTCGGCGACGCCCTCGGGCGTGATCAACGTGCCCTCCCAGGAGGCGGTGGGTGCCAGGGTCCCCGGAACGCTGGTCTACGCCAAGGACGGGAACATCTGGCTCGAGAGCCGCGGCACGGTGACCCAGCTGACCTCCGACGGGAATGACTCGATGCCGTCCTTCACCCCGGATGGAACGAACGTCCTGTTCATCCGCACGCGATACATCAAGGGCCTCTGGAACAGCGGCAACGGCGGGATGGCCTACTACGCGATGAACGTGCCCTCGGTGATGGAGGTGCCCACCGCCGGGGGGACCCCCAAGCGGATCCTCGACGGCAACTACAACCCGCCCGGCCGCGGCCAGTGGATGGCCTGGATCCGCGAGCCCGTGCTGTCGCCCAACGGCCGCACGCTGGCCATCGCGACCGACCTGCCCGACCCGACCAAGGGCGATGTGGTCCTCAAGCTCTACGACCTCAACACCAAGACCGTGACCGACCCGAAGCTGCCCGAGGTCCAGCCGCTCGGGCACCAGGACCCGGCGTGGCGGCCGGACGGCAAGGTGCTCGCCTACGTCTACAACAACCGGGACGGCGCGAACGGCGCCCCGCAGATCTACGGCTACACACCAGCGACGGGACGCTCCGCCCCGATCAGCACCGCCGGCTACCTGCACCCCTCGTGGTCCCCGGACGGCAAGTACCTCGCGGTTACCAAGACGTCCGCCTACGGCACCGATGTCGCCATCCTCAACGCCAGCACGGGCGCCGAGATCACGCTGCTCACGCACGACGGCGCGAGCTGGGCCCCCGTCTGGTCGCCGGCTGGCAACCAGGTCGCATTCCTGCACGTGGACGGCCAGGTCGTCGACCTGCGGCTGGTCGAGCTCGCCGGCAGCTACGGCAGTTGGACGCCCGGCGACACGCTGGACCTCACGCAGAGCGCGGGCCTCGACAGCGTCTCCCGGCCGGGCTGGTTCATCCCCGCCGACCAGATGCCCGCCGCAACGCCCGCAGGCGGCGGGGCGAGCGCCCCCGGCGGAAGCCCGCCCTCCTCGCCGTCGCCCTCGTGACGGCGCCCTATCTCGAGCGGCTCGCGAGGCGGACTGCGGTCACGCGCTCGGTCCTGTGCGTGGGCGTGGACCCCGAGCCCGGCGCGCTCCCCGCGGGGTTCCCGCCCGGGCTCGCCGGCGTCGAGGCGTTCGCGCGGCTCCTGCTCGAGTCTACGCTCCCGCACGCCACGGCCGTGAAGCCCAATCTCGCGTTCTTCGAGGCGCACGGCTCCCCGGGGATCGCCGCCCTCGAGCGGCTGCGCGCCCTCGTCCCTCCGGAGGTCCCGTTCATCGCTGATGCCAAGCGGGGCGACATCGGGAGCACCGCGGCCCGGCAGGCAGCAGCCCTCTACGACGGGCTGGGCGCGGACGCGATCACCGTCAACCCGTACCTGGGCGAGGAGGCGGTGCTCCCGCTCATCGAGCGGGCCGACCGCTTCGCCTACGTGCTCTGCCGAACCTCGAACGCTGGCGCCGGCGAGCTCCAGGGGCTGCTCGTCGCCGAGGACGCCGCGGCGGGCCACCCCGCAGAGCCGCTGTACGCCCGCGTCGCCCGGCGCGTCGCGACGTGGGGACCCGGAGACACCGTGGGCCTCGTGGTGGGCGCCACCGCCCCCGCGGAGCTGGTGGCGATCCGTGCCCTGGTGCCCGGCCTCGCCTTCCTCGTCCCGGGGGTCGGGGCGCAGGGCGGGGAGGTGGCCCCGGTCCTCGCGTCGGGTCCGGCCACGGCGTCTCCCGCGGGCGGCGTCCCGGGGGGCGGGCTGCTCGTCAACGTGTCGCGCGGGATCGCCCGCGCCGCGCTCGGGGAGGCCCCGTCAGGCGCTTCGACGGATCCCGGGGAGCGGCTCGCGGCAGCCGCGGCGGAGTGGTCGGCGAAGCTCGCTGTGCTACCCTGAGGCGGCTCTGGACGTCTCGCTGTCCGGATCGCCGCCCCCCACCGTCGAGGTGTCGCATGCCGCTCGGACTGTCGCCCGTCCACCTGATCCTGATCCTCGTCATCGCCCTGATCGTCGTCGGACCCGGCAAGCTGCCGGACGTCGGCGCGGCGCTCGGCAAGAGCATCAAGGAGTTCCGCAAGGCTGCCTCTGACGTGCAGGAGGCGACGTCCCTGACGCCCGCCCCAGCCCCCGCGCCCGCGCCCGCCGCCCCGGCGCCCATGCAGGCCGCTCCCGCCCCGGCTCAGGCCGCCCCGGTCGCCGCGCCCCTCCCGCCGCCCCCGCCCGTCGCCGAGGCCCAGGCTGTCCAGCCCGCGACGCCCCCGGCCGAGGCCGTTCCGGCGTCGTCCGAGGCGAACGCCTAGACCCTCGCCTCGAACCGGAGCGCAAACACCGCGATGGCCGATGCCGATGCCGTCCGCGATGCCGGCATCCCGGCGCTGGTGACCAACAGCCTCGTCCCCGCCAGCACGCCGGAACCGACGCCGACGCCGCCGCCGTCCCCCGGCGAGATGACGCTCGTCGAGCACCTCGTCGAGCTGCGCAACCGGCTGTTCAAGATGGCGCTCGCGGTCGCCCTCGCGGCGATCATCGGCTTCATCCTGGGCGACCCCATCATCGCGATCCTCAAGGCCCCGATCCCGGGCGGCAAGCCGCTCTACTACACGGGCCTCGGCGATGCGTTCATGATCCACGTCAAGATCGCGCTCGTCGTCGGGATCATCCTCTCGATGCCGGTGATCCTGTACCAGCTGTGGGCGTTCATCGCCCCCGGGCTGACCGAGCGCGAGCGACGGGCCTCGCTGCCGTGGATCCCGATCGCGATCGCGTTCTTCGCGCTGGGGGTGGTGATCGCGTACCTGATCCTGCCCGCTGCCGCGGGTTTCCTCGTCGGGTTCTCGTCGGCGGAGCTCCAGCCGCTGATCACGGCCGAGGCGTACTTCGACTTCGTGACCACGCTGTTCCTGGTGTTCGGCCTGATCATGCAGTTCCCGATCATCCTGTTCGCGCTCTCGCGGGTGGGGATCATCACCTCGGCGCGGCTGGCTGGCGCGCGCCGCCAGGCGATCCTGGGCATGACGGTGTTCGCCGCCGTCATCACGCCCGGGGGCGACCTGGTCAGCCCGATCGCGCTCCTCGCGACCATGTACCTCCTGTTCGAGGGCACGATCTTCGTCGTCCGGCGGACCGGGAAGTAGCCGGGCCAACGGCATGACCGCCGACCGCGCGCCACAGGACGACGACGCCTCGGCCGCCGACCGCGCCGGCACCCCGGCCGCCACGGGCGCTGGCACCGCCCGGAGCCAGGAGGTCGTGGTCCTGACCGGCCTCTCGGGCGGCGGCAAGACGGCGGCCGCGAAGCTGTTCGAGGACCTGGGCTACACCGTCGTGGACAACCTGCCCGGCGAGCTGCTGCGCGACCTCGCGGACCTTGTCGCCACCGACCCGCTCCGGTTCGCCCGGACCGCGATCGTGCTCGATGCCCGCACCGGCGACGTCCCGCTCGCGTTCGGCGCGATGCGCGGGGCGCTCGAAGGGCGCGGCATCCGGCCGGTGATCTTCTTCCTCGAGGCCAGCGACGACGTCCTCATCCGGCGGTTCAGCGAGACCCGGCACCGGCACCCGCTGGCCGACGAACGGGGCATCGCGACCAGCATCGCGCTCGAGCGCTCCATGCTCGAGAGCATCCGGATGCAGGCCGACGTCGTCATCGACACCAGCCATTCCTCGTTGCGAGAGCTTCGGGAGCGAATCTTCGCGCGTCTCGGAGACGTCCAGAACTCCGACCGGCTTTCAATTCAGCTGATCAGCTTCGGCTTCAAGTACGGTGTCCCCCTGGAGGCCGACCTCGTGCTCGACGTCCGGTTCATGAAGAACCCCCACTACATCGAGTCGCTGCGCGCGCAGAACGGGCTGACGGAGGCGGTCCGGGACTACGTCATGGCGCAGCCCATCGCCGAGGCGTTCCTCGCCCAGCTCCGGGAGCTGCTCGACCTGCTCGTCCCGGCCTACGTCGACGAGGGCAAGACGCGCCTCACGATCGCCATCGGCTGCACGGGTGGCTTCCACCGCTCGATCGTCATGACCGAGCAGCTGGCCACCTGGCTGCGGGAGCGCGCCTTCGGCCCCGTGTCAGTGTTCCACCGCGAGCTCGAGCGGTGAACCTGCGCCGCTGGCTCACCGTCGGCATCGGGGTCAAGCGCTGGCTGCTGCTGGCGTTCGTGGGGCTGGTCATCCTGGCTCTCGGCATCGCACACCTGCTGCGCCAGCTGACCGCCTCACTGAGCGCCGACGACCCGCCCGGCCAGCTCGTCAACCTGCTGACCTTCCAGTTCCTGCCCTACCAGGCGCGGGGCCTGCTGCTCGGCGGCGCAGGCGTTGTGCTGTTCCTGTTCGGCTCTTACCGGCTGGTCCGCGCCCTCGTGGACCCGTTCGCCCTCTGGGACCGCGACCAGCCGATGGTCGAGGTGATCTACCAGAAGCGGTTCCTGGCCCGGGGCCCCAAGATCGTGGCGATCGGCGGCGGGACGGGGCTCTCGACGCTCCTGCGCGGTCTCAAGGAGCACACCTCGAACCTGACGGCGGTCGTGACCGTGGCCGACGACGGCGGCTCCTCAGGGGTACTGCGGGCCGAGCTCGGCATCCCGGCGGTCGGCGACATCCGCAACTGCGTCGTGGCACTCGCCGACTCCGAGCCGCTGATGGCGCGCTTGCTCCAGTACCGCTTCCCGGGCACCGGGCCCGCCACCGCGTCCGCGGCCGAGCCGGACAAGCCCTCCGCCGCGGACGCCGCCGGAATGCCCGTCGACGGGCCCTTCGCCGCCGCTGAGGCCGGCCTCGGGGGCCACGCGGTGGGGAACCTGCTGCTGGCCGCGCTGGTACAGCTCGAGAACGGCGATTTCGAGCAGGGCGTCCGCGAGATGAACCGCGTCCTCGCAGTGCGCGGCAGCGTCGTCCCGGCCACGAGCACCGTGCTGACGATGCACGCCCGCCTCCAGGACGGCAGCGAGGTCGAGGGCCAGAGCAGGATCGCCCACACGGCCGGCATCGAGCGGGTGTGGGTGACGCCCGGCGATGTCCAGCCCACCGATGACGCGCTGCGCGCCATTGCCGACGCGGACGCCATCGTGCTCGGGCCCGGCAGCCTCTACACCAGCCTCCTGCCGGCGTTGCTGGTGCCCGGTATCCGCGAGGCGGTCGCGGCATCCGGGGCGCTCGTCATCTTCGCCTGCAACGTCGCGACGCAGGATGGCGAGACCTCGGGCTACGACCTGGCCGACCACCTCGACGCCCTCGCCGTCCACGGCGTCGCACACCTGCCGGACCTGGTGCTCGCCAACAACCGCTTCGATGGCGCCGGCCGTGACGGGTCGAGCGGCGAGGCCGTCCGGCTCCGCTGGCCGCCCCGGGAGCGCACGGCCGCGCGCCTCGTCCTCGACGACCTCGTGGACCGGGCCAACGCGCGGCGCCACGACCCAGAGCGGCTCGCCGCCTCCATCATGCGCGCGTGGGACCGGGAGGGCGGCCGACGCCGTCGGCCCGCGGCCGCCCGCGTGGAACGGTCAGCCTAGGGCGGATGTCCGCAACCGAGCGGGACCTGGTCGCTGCGCTGCGGGCCGAGGTGGCGGCGGTGGACCCGGCCCGACCCTGCGACCGGAACGCCGAGCTAGCCGGGCTGGGGCCGGCGCTCGTCACCCGCGAGACGACCGTGGCGCGGCTGGCGGTGCGGCTGGGCGGCCACGCCGGGTCGCCGCGGCCCCACGGCGTGCGCCGCGCGATCACCCTGCCGCCCGTGTCGTTCTCGTGGGCCCAGGCACCTGAGCACTGCCGCATGGCCTGGCTCCGCGGCCGGTTCCTCGCCCGGGGATCGCTCAGCCTGGCCACGGGCCGGGCGCACCTCGAGTTCGTCGTGCCGCTGGAGGAGGCCGAGATGCTCGCGGGGCGGCTCGCCGAGGTGGGACTGCCGGCGTCGTGGCGCGTGCGGCGCGGCGCGGGCGTGGTGACCTGGAAGAGTGCCGAGTCGATTGCCGCCTTTCTCGGCCGGATCGGCGCCAGCGCGGCGCTGCTCGAGCTCCAGGCGCGGGGCGTCGCGCGCAGCCTGCGCGGGGAGCTCAACCGCGTGATCAACGCGGAGTCCGCGAACCTCCAGCGCTCCGTGGCCGCGGCCGGCCGCCAGCTCGCCGCGATCGATGTGCTCGATGACGACGGACGGCTCGCGGAGCAGCCCCGGACGGTTCGGGCTGTGGCCGAGGCGCGCCGCGAGACGCCCGAGGCCTCGCTGTCCGAGATCGCGGCCCGCCTCGAGCTCCACCGCTCAGCCGTGCAGCGGGCACTGGACCGCCTCGAGCGGCTGGCCCTCCACGACGACGAGGGGATCGGGCTGCGGGACGGCTACCGTCCATCCGGCAGGGTCGGGCGGGCCGGCGGGGGCCGTCGGGCGGGCCGGGGGTCGCCATCTGGCGTGCCGGTGGGCAGGGAGGCGACGCAACCGCCTCTGGCATGATCTCGGCATGCGCCCGATTGTGATTGCCGCCAACTGGAAGATGAACACCACCCCCGCCGACGCCGGCGACCTTGCGCGGACCATCGCGTCCCGCACCCGGGAGCCCGGCGTGACGCGCGTGATCTGCCCACCGTATGTGAGCCTCGCCGCCGTCCGCGACGCGCTGGCCGGCGAGGACGTGGGCGTTGGGGCCCAGAACGTCCACCACGAGCTCGCCGGTGCCTACACCGGCGAGGTCTCCGTCCCCATGCTGGCGGGGCTGGCGACTTGGGTGATCCTGGGCCACTCTGAGCGTCGCGCCTACTTCGGCGAGACGGACGCACTCATCGGCAAGAAGCTCGACCGCGCGCTCGCCGGCGGCCTGCGCCCCATCCTGTGCGTGGGCGAGGTGCTCGCGGAGCGCGAGGCCGGCCGCGAGACGCAGGTCGTGGACGGGCAGCTCCGCGGCGCCCTCGAGGGACGCGATCCCGAGACGCTCGCCGGCGCGGGCCTCGTGGTCGCGTACGAGCCGGTGTGGGCCATCGGCACGGGCAAGAACGCGCGGGGGGCTGACGCCGAGGCGATGGCGCAGGCGATCCGCGCCAGCCTCCGCGCGCTGGGGTGGGGGAGCCGCGCCGACGAGACGCCCGTCCTGTACGGCGGCTCGGTGACCTCGGGCAACATCGAGGAGTTCCTCGCGGAGCCCGGCGTCGACGGCGCGCTGATCGGCGGCGCCTCGCTCAAGCCCGACGAGATGGCGGGCATCTGCGCGCGCGCCGGCATCACCGCCAAGGCGCGCGGGCTCGCCTCGTGATGGCGCCGGGCGGCCGGCCCCGCCCGATCGTCCTGGTCGTCCTCGACGGGTTCGGAATCGGGCGGTCGAAGGACGCCGACGCGATCGCCGCGGCAGCGATGCCCCGCTGGCGGGCGCTCCTGGACCGCTGGCCGCATAGCGTGCTCCAAGCCTCCGAGGGCGCTGTCGCGCTGCCCAGGGGCCAGATGGGCAACTCCGAGGTGGGCCACCTCAACCTCGGCACGGGACGGCCCGTGCTCCAGGACCTGCCACGGATCGACGCCGCGATCGTGGACGGGTCCTTCTTCGGGCGCCCGGCGCTTGTCCATGCCTGTGCACGCGCCAGGGAAACCGGGCGCCTGCACGCCGTCGGCCTGATCGGCCCGGGCGGGGTGCACAGCCACGACCGGCACCTCGTGGCGCTCGTGGAGCTGGCGGCCCGCGTCGGCGTGCCGCAGGTCAGGGTCCACGCGCTCCTCGACGGCCGCGACCTGCCGCCGAGTTCCGCGCTCGGGTACATGGCAGACCTCGAGGCGCGCCTCGCCGCAGCCCACCCGGACGCCAAGATCGCCTCGGTGGGCGGCCGCTACTACGCCATGGACCGCGACAGGCGCTGGGAGCGCACGGAGCGGGGCTACGACGCCATCGCCCACGCCGAGGGCCTGCACGCCCCGTCGGCGAACGCCGCGATCGAGGCGGCCTACGCGCGTGGCGAGACCGATGAGTTCGTCATGCCCTCGGTCATCGACGGCACCGACGGGCAGCTGCGCGACCGCGACCCCATCGTCCACTTCAACTTCCGCGCCGACCGCGCTCGCCAGCTGACGCACGCGCTCGCGGACGCCGACTTCACCAGCTTCGACCGCGCCAGCCCCTCGGGCCGGCCCGCCCCGCAAGACCTGCTTGTCGTCACCTTGACCGAGTACGAGTCAGGCCTGCCGGTCGAGGTGGCCTTCGGGCCCGAAGAGACGCGCTCTCTGGCGCAGGCGTTCTCCGAGCAGGGCTGGACCCAGTTCCACGTCGCCGAGACCGAGAAGTACGCCCACGTGACGTACTTCTTCAACGGTGGTGTGGAGACGCCCTGGCCGGGCGAGGAGCGCAAGCTCGTCCAGAGCCCCAAGGTCGCCACCTACGACCTCCAGCCCGAGATGAGCGCGGCCGGGGTCACCGAGGAGCTCGTCGCCGACATCGAGTCGGGCAAGCACGACTTCATCGTCGCCAACTACGCCAACGCGGACATGGTGGGGCACACCGGTGTGTGGGATGCGACGCTGCGGGCTCTGGCCACCATCGACACGTGCCTCGGGCAGGTCGCGGATGCCATCGAGCGCGTCGAGGCGGCCGATCCCGAGGGCCCGGGCGCGGTGCTGCTCATCACCGCCGACCACGGCAACGCGGACGAGCTGCGCGACGCACAGGGCAATCCGGTCACCGCGCACTCGCTCAACCCCGTGCCGCTGCTCGGAATGGGCCGCGCGCTGGCCGGGCGCAAGCTGCGGGACGGGGTCCTCGCGGACGTGGCGCCGACCATCCTCGAGCTCGCGGGACTGCCCCGTTGGGACGGGATGACGGGGACCTCGCGTCTCGATCCCGCCTGAACCGCGGGCGGACTGGGCCGCGTCTGGTACCATCCGCCTCCGTCACACCTCGGAGGACCTCGATTCCGTGAACGCCTTCCTGGCGATCGGCCAGATCATCCTCGACATCGCGCTGATCATCGCGATCCTGATGCAGGCGCGCGGGACCGGCCTGTCCGGGACCTTCGGCGGTGACTCGGCCGTCTACCGCAGCCGACGCGGCATCGAGCGCCGCCTCTGGCAGTTCACCATCCTGCTGATGGTGCTGTTCGTGATCTTCGCGCTGGTGTCGTTCGTCACCCAGAAGTGACCTCGACCCCGGGCCGGCGCCCGCCCCAGCGCCCCGGGCCGAGCCCCCTCATCCGCGACCGCGCCATCACCGGGTTCCTCGTCGCGCTCATCGCCGTGGCGGCGTTCGCGATCGGCCTGCCGCGCTCGGTGACGCCCTCCGCCGGTGAGGGTAGCCCGTTCCCCAGCGTCCCCGCGCCGTCCGTCGGCCAAGGCGGCCTGGTCGTGTTCCGCGAGGGGGTGGTGGGTCGCCCGACCTCGATCACGCCCGTCACGGCCCGCAACCGCGCCGACCGCACGCTCGTCGGGCTGATCTACAGCGGCCTCGTGAAGGCGGGGCCCGGCAACACGCTCGTGCCCGATCTGGCCGCGTCGTGGAGCGTGGACAAGTCCGGCCAGACTTGGACGGTGGCCATTCGGCCCGACGCGGCCTGGCAGGACGGCCAGCCGGTGACGTCCGCCGATGTCGCCTACACGGTCGCCGCGCTCAAGGACCCGTCCGCGGCTGGCGGGCTGGCGGCCACGTGGGCCGATGTCGGCGTCGAGCCCCTGGACGCCAAGACGGTGCGCTTCACGCTCGGCTCGCCGATCGCCGGGTTCCTCGCGGCGCTCACGCAGCCCCTGCTGCCCTCGCACCTGCTGACCGGGGTGCGGATGTCGGACCTCGCCACGGGCGAGTTCGCGCAGAGCCCCGTGGGCAGCGGCCCCTACCAGCTGGCCCAGATCGACGAGAGCCGCGCGATCCTGGTGCCCGCCATGGCCACCGCGCCGACGAACTCGCCTAGCGCGTCGGCCTCGCCCTCGGCGTCGGGGTCGACGCCGGCCGGCGCCAGGTCGTCCAGCGGGCTGTCGGCGCCGCTGGCCGCGTCGGCGAGCCCCTCGGCGCCCGCCGCCTCGGGTAACACCGCCGCGCCGCCGGCGTCGGCCACTGTGGCGTCGCCAGCGCCCTCGGGCACCGCCGCCCCCAACCCGAACGCCCGGCCCGTCCAGCGCATCGAGATCATGTTCTACGACACTGAGCAGGCCCTTGCGGCCGCGTTCCGGGCCGGTGAGATCGACGGGGCCGCGGGCCTGTCCGCGGCGACAACCGCGGTCCTCGCAGCCCTGCCGGGCGCGTCGGTGCTGGACTATCCCACGACCACGCTCTCGGTCGTCCTGCTCAACCTGCGCACCACGCACCCCGAGCTCGCGAACCCGAACGTGCGCAAGGCGCTGTTCGCCGCCATCAACCGCGCCGCCATCGCGAGCACGGACCTCGGCGGCCAGGCGCGCGTCGCCGACACCCTGCTCGCCCCCGAATCGTGGGCCTACGACCCGTCGAAGGTCACCAAGGTCCCGTTCGACCGGGCCGCCGCCGGCAAGCTCCTCAAGGCCGCCGGGTGGACCCGCGCCAACGGGAAGTGGACCGCGCCCAAGGGCAGGGCGCCGTACGCGATCGAGCTGCTGACCGTGCCCGCCGACGTGAACCCGCGGCTCGCCGCCGTCGCCGCCGCCGTGCGCGACGACTGGACCGCGCTGGGCCTCAACGTGACCGTCACATCGGTGTCGGGAACCGCGCTGGCGGCACGACTCGCGTCGGGCGCCTTCACCGCTGCCGTCCTCGACGTCGCCTCCGGGCTCGAGCCGGACCTCTATCCGCTGCTCGATTCCAGCCAGGTGCGTGCCAAGGGCTCCAACCGGTCCGGGTATCAAGACCCGGGCCTGGACCGACTCCTGGAGACCGCTCGGCAGCCCGGGACGCCGGACGCCCGGAGGGCCGCATGGGGCGCGCTGCTGGCGGGCCTGTCGGCCAGGCTGCCCGTCCTCCCGCTGGTCTGGGCGGACGAGCAGATGGTCGTCCGCGGGCTCTCCGGAGCCTCCCCGCGGCTCATCGAGCGCACCGGCGACCGGTATTGGGATGTGCTAGCATGGCGCCTCGCTGCGACCCAGTGAGCCCTCGGGCCGGCTGGTACGTTGCGTGCCGAGGTGGCGGAATGGTAGACGCGCTGGTTTCAGGTACCAGTGATCGCAAGGTCGTGTGGGTTCGACTCCCTCCCTCGGTACCACCCCTCTTGGCGGTGTGACGGCACGCCGCTGGTTGGCACACCTGCCCAGGTGGCGGAATTGGTATACGCGTACGTTTGAGGGGCGTATGAGGCAACTCATCCGGGTTCAAGTCCCGGCCTGGGCACCACTCCCTTGGGCGGCCGGCTGATCCGCCGCCATCGCGGCGTTGTCGGCTGCGGTGCTCGCTCACGCACCTGCAGGTGCGCTCGCTCCGCTCCTCCCCTCCGCCTTGCGCTGACGGCGGCTGAGCCGGCCTTGCGGGAGCAGCGGCCGGCGGGTCGCCCGTTCGTCTTTTCGGGCGGTTAGCTCAGTTGGTCAGAGCGCCTCGCCTACACCGAGGATGCCGGGGGTTCGAGTCCCTCACCGCCCACCACTGTCGTGCGTCGCGACATCGGCGACACGTGTGCGCTCCTCGCGCTGCCTGCCCTCGCGATGCTCGGTGTCGGTGCGGTCCGAACGGCGGTCGAGCGATGGCAGGCGTTCCGGCGCGGCTGGGGGGCCGTCATGCCCCTCTGTGCCGCGACCACGTGCCTGCGATGGCCGCCCCCAACGGGTGGCGGTATGCTGCGATGCACCGGAGGTCCGTAGGGCCTCCATCCGGAGGGAGACCGACTCCATGACGCCGCTCCTCATTGTCCTGGCCATCGTCGTCGTCGTGGTCGTGGTGGTCATCGGGATTTACAACGGGCTGATCGGCAAGCGCAACCGGGTCGATGAGGGATACAGCCAGATCGACGTCCAGCTCAAGCGCCGCCACGATCTGATCCCGAACCTCGTGGCCGCCGTGAAGGGCTACATGAACTTCGAGCAGGACGTCCTCACGAGGGTCACGGAGGCCCGCGCCAGTGCGATCGCAGCCGGGGCCCAGGGGCCCGCCGCGCAGTCCGTGGCCGAGAACCAGCTGACCGGCGCCCTGCGCTCGCTGTTCGCCGTGACAGAGAACTACCCCGAGCTCAAGGCCAACCAGAACGTGCTGAGCCTGCAGGAGCAGCTCAGCACGACCGAGAACCAGATCAGCTTCGCGCGGCAGCACTACAACGCGACTGTGCTCGACTACAACAACGCCATCCAGACGTTCCCGTCAGTCATCCTCGCGGGCATGTTCGGTTTCACCCGACGCGAGTTCTTCGCGGCCGAGCCTGAGTCGCAGGCGGTCCCGACGGTGGACCTCAGCCTGAGGTAGCAGGGGTCTCGGCGCCGGCGGCCACGCGTCGGTCGGCACCACCCGGCACCCACCCCCATGGCGAGCTCCACCTTCTACAGCCAGATCGCGGCCAACCGCCGCAACTCGGTACTGCTCTCGCTGGTGGTGATCCTGCTGCTCGGCGGGCTGGGCTTCGCCATCGGGGCGGCATTCGGCGGCCAGGCCCGCTACGGAGTGATCGCCGCGGCCATCGCCCTGGTCGCGGGCTTCGTGGCTGCGCTGCTCGCGTACTACGCGGGCGATGCGCTGGTGCTCGCCTCGTCGAGCGCGCGCGAGGTGGACGCCCAGTCGGCGCCGCAGCTGTTCAACGTGGTGGCCGAGATGGCGACCGCGGCGGGCGTCCCGATGCCGCGCGTCTACATCATCGACGACACCGCGCCCAATGCCTTCGCGACCGGGCGGGACCCCCAGCACGCGTCCGTGGCCATCACCGTGGGCCTCCTCCAGAAGCTCGACCGTGAGGAGCTCCAGAGCGTCATGGGCCACGAGCTGTCCCACGTCCGCAACTTCGACATCCGCTTCTCGCTCATGGTCGGCGTGCTGGTGGGTGCGGTGGCGCTGATCGCGGACATGTTCCTGCGGATGACGTTCTGGGGCGGCTTCGGGGGCGGCCGGAGACGACGGGACAGCGGCTCAGGCGACTCCGGCGGCTTCGCGGTCGTGATGATGGTCGTGGCGCTCGCCCTGGCGATCGTGGCGCCCATCGCGGCGAAGCTCGTCCAGCTTGCCGTCAGTCGCCAGCGCGAGTACCTCGCGGACGCCTCGTCGGTGGAGCTGACGCGCAACCCGTACGGCCTGGAGCGGGCCCTCGCCAAGATCGCGCTCGACACCGAGCCGCTCGAGGCGGCGAACCGCGCCACGCAGCACCTGTACTTCGAGAACCCAGTCAAGGCAGCGACGGCCAACTCGTCCGAGCTGTTCTCCACGCACCCGCCGGTGCTCGACCGCATCAACCGCCTGCGCACGCTCACCGGCGAGGCGCCGGTCGACTCGCCGAGCGTGGTCGTGGGCGACCATGCCCCGCTCGTGAACGATGCCCTGCGGGGGCTGTCCCGGCAGCAGCCGTCCGGCCCGGGCCAGCCCCCCGACGAGCCGCCGCAGCCGCCCGAACCCCCCACGACGCCGCCGGGCTTCAACTGGAGCGGATGGGGCTGAGGGCCGTCCGCGGGGTCCCTCCGTGAGGTGGACGCCCGCTCAGGCCGCATGCTATCCTGCGGCGCGCCGACGGGGCCCTGCGGGGTCCCGGGTCCGGGCCGAGATAGCTCAGTTGGTAGAGCACGCGACTGAAAATCGCGGTGTCGCCAGTTCGAATCTGGCTCTCGGCACCAACCACTCGGTCGGCATCGAGCGGAAGTGGCTCAGTTGGTAGAGCATCACCTTGCCAAGGTGAGGGTCGCGGGTTCGAGTCCCGTCTTCCGCTCCACTCCCCCCTGATCGTCTACCCTAGTTCGTGGCACCTTGCCCCTTCGTCTAGCGGTAGGACAGCGGACTTTGGATCCGTGAGCCGAGGTTCGAATCCTCGAGGGGCAGCCAGCCTTCGCGTGGCCGTCCGGGTGCTGCGGCGACACCGAGCGGGCTTGCCGCCCGGGCAGCGCCCTCTCCAGCTCCGGCGGGCTGAGGCCGTCGATCTGGACGACGAAGAGGCCACGGCCGGAAGACGAGCCGAGGCTGGGGGTCGGGTCGGGTATCGTCGGGACGCTATGGCCAGCCTGGCGGCATCGCATCTCGGCCCGGTTCTGTTCCATCAGGCGACAGGCTGAATCCAGGAGCGTCTGAGCGGCCTGGCGCGCCGTGGGCCTGCGGGGCCAGGCGAGCGCCGGTGCCGGGGCCGCGCCGTTGGGAGGCGGCATGCGGACGGCGGCATGCGGGCGGCACGTCCGGTATCCTCTCGCTCGCGCTCGAACGCGGCGACGTGGCGAAGTGGCCCAACGCGGCGGTCTGCAAAACCGCTATTCATCGGTTCGAATCCGATCGTCGCCTCCACTGACTGACGAGGACCGGCCCTCCCGGGGGCCGGTCTGCCGTTTCTGGTCCCAGCCGGCCGTTCTGGCCCTGGGCGCTGCGCTACCGTAGGCGCGGATGCGCGCCGCCCGGCGCCGCCGAGGAGGACCCGTGGAGACGCTGCTGGTCGCGGCCGTGGCGATCCCGGTCGGCCTCGCGGTGGCCCTGTTCGGGACCCGCCTCTTCGCGGTGCCGGCCCCGCTCTGGGGGTTCCTCGCCGGGCTCAGCCTGGGTGCGGACCTCGTGGCGTCGCTCGGGGGCGTTGGCGTGTTCTCCACGCTCGCAGGCTGGCTCGCCGGGGCGGGTCTGGGGATCGTGCTCGCGGCTGTCGCCGCGGTGTGGTTCACGACGGGCACGCTGCTCCTGCTGGGGCGCGTCGCGCTGGCAGACCTGCACGGCGTGGGGCCCGCGGGCGCGATGCGCGGCGACGTGCCGTCGATCGCGACAGCGTTCGTGCTCGGGACGCTGGCGTTCGGCTACCAGGCGCGCGACCTGCGGGCCCGCCGCATCGACACGCTCGAGCGGGCCCGCCACCGATTCTAGGGCTGGCGCCTGCGGTCCGGCAGCCGCTGCGCCGCCGCCGCCAAAGGGCTACGATCGCGCGCATCCCGAGGTGGCGGAACCGGCAGACGCGGCCGTCTTAAACACGGCTGGGGGCGACCCCTTGTGAGTTCGAATCTCACCCTCGGGACCAGCTCCGCATGGGAATGGGGGCGGGTTGCCGGGCCCTATCGGCGGCCGAACAGCCCGCGCTTCTCCTTGGGGGCAGCCAGCGGCACGACGCCGGCGACTGGGCCGAACACCGTGTCCGCGAGGGCGCGCAGCCGCTCGGCCGGGAGCGAGCGGGAGGAGCCGCGGATGACGGGCACGCCCTCGTTGACCGCCTTGAGGTACACGAGCGGGTCGTAGGGGAGCTCCGCGGCGATCTTGGCGCCCAGCGCCGTCTCGATGTCGGAGCGTTTGAGCAGGTCGCGGGCGAAGACGTTGTTGAGCACGAACAGGCTGGAGCCGCCCAGCGCGCCGATGTCCGAGAGCTGGTCGAGCATGATGTGGACGGAATTCAGCCCGGGGATCTCGGGGATGACCGGGATGACGGTCGTGTCGCTTCGGCCGAAGACGGTCATCGCGCGCTCGTCGAGGGCCGCGCCGGCGTCCACGATCACGACCTCGTAGGCCTCGGCGGCGACGGTCAGGATCTGCTCGACGTGCTGGGCCGTGATCAGCGAGGAGAAGCCCGGTCCGGGCGGCGCAGCGAGGACCTGGAGGTTCCCTGGATGGTGGATTGCGTAGGTCCGGAAGAGCTCGTGGTCATGCTGGGCGGCGACGTCGCGGGCCAGCTCGAGCACGGACTGCTTGGGCGTCAGGTTGAGGTGGGACGCGACCTGCCCGAACGAGAGGTCGAGGTCCAGGATCAGCGTCTGGTTGGGGTGCCGCTCGGCGGCGATGAGCGCGAGGTTGGTGGCGACGGTGGTGGTCCCCACGCCGCCCTTGGGGCTGAACACCGCGACGACTCGACGCCCGGACCCGTCGTTGTAGGCGCGGCTGCCGGTGCGCTCAGCCGCGTGCTGGGCGCGGATCGCGAGCGCCTCGACGCGTGCCGCGAGCTCTCCGGTGTCGAACGGCCGGGTCAGGACGTCGTCGGCGTTGGCCTCCAGCAGGGCGATGCGCTCCTCGAGGTCGGCGCTCTGTGAGATGGCGAGCACTGGCACCGCAGGCGACGAGCTGTCGGCGCGGAGCTGAGCGATCACGTCCGCGACCGACGCGCCGCCCTGGACGCGGTCGATCACCACCAGGCTGTAGCGCGGCGCTGAGCTCAGGAGGTCGGGGACCGAGCTCACGACCGTCACGCCATGCCCGGGCTCGGCGAGCGCCTGGGCCAGCTGGGTCGCAGCGTTGCGGTCCGAGGCCAGCAGGAGGATAGAGAGTTGCACGGTTCCCCCGAGAGGCAGGACGCATACGAGTGCGGCTCAAAGCATACACAAGGCGACCCGATGGCTTCGCTCGCGGCTCAAGGGGCGCGTGCTATCTTGACCGGGTCCTTTCTGCTCCGTCGTCGGCATGCCGTGAACGGGGCTCATCCCATCGGAAGGAGTCTTGCAGGCTGTGCGCCGCTATGAACTCATGCTCGTCCTCCGGCCGGATGCGCCGGATGAGCGGGCATCCGCGGTCATCGACCGCACCACGCGCTACGTCGTCTCCTCGGGCGGCCAGATCATCAAGGTGGCGCCCTGGGGCCGCCGTCGGCTCGCGTATCCCATCGAGCGCTACCGCGAGGGCTCGTACCACATCGTGGTGTTCGAGAGCCCGGCCGAGGCCATCGCCGAGCTGGAGCGCAGCCTCCAGATCACCGAGGACGTCCTCCGCTCCCTCGTGACCCGCGTCGTCAAGCCCGTCAAGGCGCGCCGTGATGCGGCCGCCGGCGAGACCGAGGACGCCGACATCCCGTCCGGCGAGGACGAGGAGGATGTCGATGAGGGCGAACTGATCGACGAATCCGAGTCCGAGGCCGCACCCGCGGCCATCGACTGAACAGGGAGCGCGCACGATGGCGTCCTTCTCGAAGGTCATGATCATCGGCAACCTCGGGCGTGATCCCGAGATGCGCTACACGCCGAACGGCCGTCCGGTGACGGAGTTCAGCGTGGCGGTGAACCAGAGCACGAAGAACCAGCAGACCAACGAGTGGGTCGAGGCGACCGACTGGTTCCGCGTCACCGTCTGGGGCGATCGCGCCGAGCGCACCGCCGAGCAGCTCCGCAAGGGCAATCGCGTGTTCGTCGAGGGCCGGTTCCGGACCCGCGAGTACGACGCGCGCGACGGCCAGCACCGGGTTTCGCTCGAGATCACCGCGGACTCCGTCGTGAGCCTCGACCGCCCGGGTGCCGACGACCAGGCCGGCTCCCTCGGCGGCTTACCCGCCGGCGGGTTCTCGGGCGGTGGCGCGGCTGGCCCCTCGGGCGGCGGCGAGGCCGTGCGCCCCACCCGGCAGGCTCCCCCTGTCAGGCCGTCCGACGACGACTTGGACGACCTGCCCTTCTGACGACGACCCCGCGGCCCACGGGCCGCTGCGGCGGCTGAGCCGCCACCACCTGGAGACACACCCGACATGCCCCCCTCCCGAACGAAGAAGCGCGACGACTACTACCGCGACCGCCGGCGCCGCAAGGTCTGCTCCTTCTGCGCCGACAAGACGGTCGCGATCGACTACAAAGAGGTCAACCGCCTCCGCCGGTACCTGTCCGAGCGCGCGAAGATCGAGCCCCGCCGCAAGACCGGCACCTGCGCGGCACACCAGCGTGAGCTGGCCGTCGCCCTCAAGCGGGCCCGGCACGTGGCGCTGCTCCCGTACGCGCCGCAGCACCTGCGCCCATAACCCCGACCATGCGCGGCCCGGTCATCCGAGGCGCCCCTCGGCCGGCAGCGTCCCGGTGATCGCCGCGCTGGTCCTGCTCGCCGGCGGCGCTGCCGCCGGCGTGTTCGGCTCGTTGCTTGGTCTGGGCGGCGGCATCCTGATCGTGCCCCTGCTCACGCTCGGCTTCGGGCTGCCGCTGCGCGAGGCCGTCGCCGTGTCGCTGGTGTCGGTGATCGTCACCTCGAGCGCGTCAGCCGGCGTTTACCTCCAGCGGCACGTCGCCAACCTGCGCTTGGGGATGGTGCTCGAGCTCTTCTCGGCCTTGGGCGCCCTCATCGGCGGTCTCGTCGCGTTCCTGCTCTCGGAGCAGGCGCTCGCCGGGCTGTTCGCCGCGCTCTTGGTCTGGGTGGGGGTCTCGATGCTCCGTCGCCGCGACGACGCGCCTGCCATGGCCGCGATCGCCCCTGGCCCAGGGACGAGCGTCACGCCCTCGCTGATCGT
Source organism: Chloroflexota bacterium (assembly GCA_021802825.1). Lineage (GTDB taxonomy): Bacteria > Chloroflexota > Limnocylindria > Limnocylindrales > CSP1-4 > CAIXZV01. The sequence continues at coordinate 51,554 of JAJZRG010000011.1, read as the reverse complement.
GCCCGAGCCGGCCGGCAGGCCCTTCATCGACACGCTCTCGGGCCCCGGCTACCGCGTCCACAGCCTGCCCCTGGGCGTTACGGGGTCGCTGTTCGCGGGGCTCGTGTCGGCGCTGCTCGGCGTCGGCGGTGGGATCGTCAAGGTGCCCACGATGCACCTGCTCATGGGCGTGCCGCTCAAGGTCGCGACCGCGACCAGCAACATGATGATCGGCATCACCGCCACGTCATCGGCGGTGATCTACCTGCTCCGCGGCCAACTCGACCCGTTCGTCGGTGGGCCGACCGCGCTGGGCGTCTTCGCGGGCGCTATGGTGGGCACGCGCATCGCGCATCGCATCGACGCGCGGATCCTGCGCTGGCTGTTCGTGATCGTCCTCGCTTACACCGCCATCCAGATGGCGCAGAAGGCGCTCGGGCTGTGAGCGCCCGCGCGACCGCCACGCCGCCTCCGGCGACCGTCGACAAGACGGCTGGGGGCATCGAGGCGGCCGCGGGCATCGAGACGATCGCAGCGCGTCTCCTCACGTGGGGAACGCGCCTTGCGCTCGGCTTCGTCCTCGTCGGCGTGGTCGGGATGTTCCTAGCCGGCGTTGACCCGACCGACGCGGCGCAGCCGGGGTACTCCGTCACGGCCATTCCCGGGCAGCTCCTGGCGCTCCAGCCGGAGGGCTTCCTGTGGGCCGGCCTGACCTTCGCCGTCGTGCTGCCGCTCGGCCGGGTCGTCGTGTCCGGCGCCGGGTTCCTCGGCGCGGGCGACCGGCGGTTGGCGCTGGTGTCGGTCCTCGTCCTGCTCGTGATCGGCGCATCGGTCGTCGCCGCGCTCGGCCTGGGGCGCTGACGTGGACGCCGTCCTGCTTGTCATCGCGTTCTTCGTGATCCTCGCCGGTGCCGAGCTGTTCACCAATGGCATCGAATGGTTCGGGCGCAAGCTCGAGCTGGCCGAGGGCGCCGTGGGGTCGGTGCTCGCGGCGGTGGGCACGGCTCTGCCCGAAACGATGATCCCCATCATCGCGATCGGCTTCGGGGGCGGCGGTGCGGCGACCGACGACGTGGGCATCGGCGCGGTTCTGGGGGCGCCGTTCATGCTCTCGACCCTCGCGATGTTCGTCACGGGGATAGGCGTGCTGGCGTACCGGGGCCGGCGGCCGACCGGCAGCGTGATGACCGTGGACACGGGCGTGCTCGTCCACGACATCCGCTATTTCGTCGTCGCCTACGCGCTGGCGATCGCGGCTGCGTTCCTTCCCGAGCCCCTCGCGCCCGTGAAGTGGCTGGTCGCGGTCGCCCTCGCGGCGATCTACGTGGTCTACGTGAAGGGCCACTTCGACGCAGAGCACAAGGCTGGCGAGGAGGATCTGGCGCCGCTGCGCTTCCACCGCTTCGACTGGAACGGCCATCTCGCTGACCCGTCCGTGCCCCGCCTGCGGATCGTCAGTGTGCAGGTGCTGGCCGCGCTCGCGTGCATCATCGGCGGCGCGTACCTGTTCGTGGGTGCCGTCAATTCGATCGCGCAGTCGCTGGGCGTCTCCGAGCTGCTTCTCGCGCTCGTCATCGCGCCCATCGCGACCGAGCTGCCCGAGAAGTTCAACAGCCTGATCTGGGTGCGCCAGGGCAAGGACACGCTCGCGATGGGCAACATCACCGGCGCGATGGTCTTCCAGTCAGCGATCCCGACCATCGTCGCTCTGGTGCTCGCAGGCTCCGCCTGGCACGTCTCGTCCGACAGCGCCCTCGCCTTCACCTCCGCGCTCATCTCGCTGGTCGCCGTGGCCGCCGTGTTCGGGCCGATGGCGCGACGGCACAAGCTCGACGGCAAGGCGCTGCTCGTGGGCGGCCTGCTGTACGCGGCCTATCTCGCGCTTGTGGTGGGGCAGCTGACCGGGACGCTCCACCTGGGCTGAGAGCCCAGCGGGGTGCTTCGCCGGGAGGCCGGCGCTCCGCGTGTGGGTGTGGGACCTCGAGCGACGAGCGGCGATCGCCCTGCCTCGCCCAGCGAGCGAACCGAACAGCCTGCGGGTCACGTCACCCGCCAGGCGAGCCGCCCGGCCGCGGCGCGCGCCCGGCGTTACACGCAGCGAGCGGCCCGGACCGCGCACGGTTCCGCTGCCTCGCAGAGCGAGCGGAGGCCCCGGGGAGCAGCGCCGCCAGCCGAGTCGACGGGACCCGCGTGCTAGAGTCTTGGCACCGTACAGGGCCCCGCGCGGCCCTCGCCGCTACTCCAGTTGGAGCCCGCTGATGCTCACCCAGCAGCCGTCCGCCACCCCGCAGCCCCGCCCTCTCGACGAGCTGATCGCCTACTTCGAGGGCGACTACGTGGCCCTCAAGGACGCCAAGGTCAGCATCATGACCCACGCGTTCATGTACGGGACCGCGACCTTCGAGGGCATCCGCGGCTACTGGAACGCCGAGCAGGGCCAGCTCTACGGCCTGTTCATCCGCGAGCACCTCGAGCGCCTCCGCAACTCGGCCAAGATGCTGCTGATGGACCCGGTGCCGTCGGTGGACGAGCTGTTCGCCATCGTGGTCGAGACGATCAGGCGCAACGGGTTCCACGAGGACGCCTACATCCGGCCCTCGTTCTACAAGAGCACCCGGGCGATCGGCGTCAAGCTCCACCACCTCGATCACCAGCTGTACGTGATTGCCACGCCGTTCGGCAACTACGTGGACATCGAGAAGGGCATCCGCCTCATGACCTCGTCGTGGCGCCGCAACGCCGACGAGGCGCTGCCGGCCCGGGGCAAGATCGTGGGCGGCTACGTCAACATGGCGTTCCAGAAGTCGGAGGCCGAGCTCAACGGCTACGACGAGGCCCTCGTCCTCACGCCCAGCGGCCACGCGTCCGAGGCGTCGGCGGCAAACCTGTACATGGTCCGCAGCGGCACGCTGATCACGCCGCCCGTGTCCGACGACATCCTCGAGGGGGTCACGCGCAAGGCGATCCTGACCCTCGCGGCGGACCTCGGCATCCCCACCGAGGTCCGGTCCATCGACCGCTCCGAGCTCTACGTCTGCGACGAGGTGTTCCTGTGCGGGACCGGCGTCCAGGTGAGCGCGGCGATCGAGGTGGACCACCGCGCGGTGGGCAGCGGCCAGATCGGGCCGATCTCGCGGCGCATCAGCGAGACGTACTTCGACGCGGTGCGCGGCAAGTTGCCGCAGTACAAGAGCTGGCTCACGCCCATCTGACCGGCGAGCGCCCCCCGGCTGACGCCGATCAGGGAGCCGGGCGAGGAAGCCGAGCAGGGGGGCGGTCAGCCCGCGGTGGGCACCGTCATCTGGCGCGCGTCTCTGCCCATGAGGATCACGATGTCGGCCTTGACGGCCGCGTCGGTCGCCGTCTGGACGGTCACCCCGTAGAGGCTCTGCAAGTACTTGATCGTCGCCGAGAGCCTCGTCTCCGCTCCGTTGTAGACAGTGATCGTCGTGTGGGCAGGCGTGGTGGGGGCGAGCTGCGTGGGCGCTGAGGCGTCGATGCCGAAATAGGCCAGGTAGGCGGCGTTGTTCGCCGCCAGCCCGGGACCGTTCCTGCCGTCCTCGACCCACACGCGGGCCGCCTCGCCGGCGAGCGACTCCTGGAGGGCGAGGACCGACGGGCTGATGCTGAACGCCTGCCTGACCGCCTGCTGGACGCGCGCCGTGTTGATGATGACGTCGCTCGACACCGGCCACATGTCCGTGGCGAAGTAGGGGGGCGAGAACACGTAGGAGCGGATGCTCTTGGTGTCGATCTCGGATGCGAGCTGCAGGAGTCTGCCCATCGTCTGCGTGTCGCCGATCGGGAAGTCCGTGCTGATGGCGCTCTTCAGGGCCGCGACCAGTCCGTCGAGGTTCTGGAAGACGGACTGCGGGTCGAGTTCGTTCTTGACCGACAGGACCACCCGCTGCTGGCGGTGCCCGCGGTCGAAGTCGTCGGACCCGTGCCGGGAGCGTGCGTAAACGAGTGCCTCCGTCCCGTCCATCTCCTGGGGACCGGCCGGGATGTAGACGCGGGTCTTGATCTGGTCAGTCAGCGGGAAGTCATTCTCGGCGACGGGGATCTGGACGTTGATCTGGACGCCGCCGAGCGTGTCGATCGCGTCCACGAACCCTTTGAAGTCAACCTTCACGTAGTACTGGATCTGCAGCCCGTAGAGGTTGCCCAGGATTGACTTGAGCGCGTTGAACCCACGTGTCTGCGCACTGTTGCCGGGCCAGATCCTGAGGTTCTGGTTGTAGTCGAACCAGGAGGTGATCTTGTTCTTGTAGGTGGGCCCCCACTGGCCCTGGGCGACGGGCGGGACCGGCACCCCGGACGTGTCGCGGGGCAGCTGGAGCATGGCGACCTGCTTGGTCGCGGGGTCGATCGAGACGACGATGAGCGTGTCGGTGTTGAACGACGTGTCGGTCGCCTTCCGCTGGTCCGTGCCGATGAGCAGGATGTTGAGCCTGCTGGTGCCATCCCACGGGGGGAGGGTCGCGGCAGGCGCCCCGCCCGCGCTCGAGCCCATCGGCGTCTGGAGGTTTGCCGACGGCGGGGCGCTTCCGGCGGAGCCGTCCGACGGCACCGCATCCGAGGGGTTGGGCGTTCCGGTGTTACCCGCGGTGCAGCTTGAGTCGGCCGTCTCGGGGTTGATGCAGCTGAAGACGGAGAGTGCCAGCGCGTCGTACCGCCAGACGGCGAGATGCGCGCCCGACATCACGAGGAGGACGGCTGCGAGGCCCGCGACCGACAGCGGGTGGACGGCCATCCGTGCACGGCCGAGGCGGCCGTCACCGGAGGCGTCGGCCGCGTTGAGGAAGCGGGCGACGTTCCACGCATCGACCGCTGCCGCCGCGCGGTACAGGAAGGCGAGCACGTTGAAGACCAGGAGGCCCGTGAGCGTCCCGGGACTGGCGAAGAAGGCGATCAGCTCGAACTTGTCGCCCCGCAGCGCGATCCCGGCGACGGCCGCGAGCACGAGCACGGGCAGGGCCGCGAAGGCGAGCGCGCGCCCACGGGCGCCGGCGTACACGTGGCCGAGACCGGGGAAGACGAGCGACAGGAACGCAGCGGCGAACGCCGATCGCGAGCGGGGCGCGGACGGGGTGCGCAGAGTGCGCGGGGACGTCGACATCGGGCCGGATCATACGCCGGGGGGGCCGCTTCGGGTCCGTGGCTTGTCCTCGCGGGGTGCGCTTGCGGCGTGGGCGCCGAGCTTGTCCGGCCCGCTACCCGGCGGTCAGGATGGCGAAGTCGCGCCCGTCCCGGCCGAGGACGATCACGATGTCGGCGGTGGCCGTCGGGTCGCTGGCGGTCGTGATCGCCACGCCATACAGGCTCTGCAGGTACTTGATCGTCTGGGGCAGCTTGCTCTGGGCGCCGTTGTAGACCGTGATCGTCGTCTGGCCCGGCGTGACGTTGGCGGCCTTGACGGGCGCCGACGCGTCCATGCCGAAGTACTCGAGGTAGGCGGCGTTGTTGGAGGCGTGTGCCGCGAGGCCCTTGCCATCGAGGACCCAGACTTGGGCGCCCTCGGCGCTGAGCTTGTCCTGCTGCGCCAGGAGCGAGGGGCTGATGCTGAACGCCCGTTTGACGGCCTGCCGCACCTGCGCCGTCTTGATCGGCATATCGCTCGATGCCGGCCAGAGGTTCGTCGCGAAGCGGGGCGGGGCGAACACGTAGGAACGGATGCCCTTGATGTCGATCTGGGAGGCGAGCTGGAGCAGTTGGCCCATCGTCTGGGTGTCGCCGATAGGGATGTCGGTCTTGACCGACTTCTTCAGCGCGGCGACGAGGCCGTTCAGGTTGCCGAACACGGCCTGAGGGTCCAGCTCGTTCTTGAGCGACAGGATGACGCGCTGCTGGCGGGCGCCGCGGTCGAAGTCGGTGGAAGTGTGGCGCGAACGCGCGTAGACCAGCGCCTGTGTGCCGTCCATGTCCTGGGGCCCGGCAGGGATGTAGACGCGCGTCTTGATCTGGTCGGTGAGCGGGAAGCTGTTGTCGGCCACCGGGATCTGGACGTTGATCTGGACGCCGCCGAGAGTGTCCACAGCGTCCTTGAACCCCTGGAAGTTGACCTTGACGTAGTACTGGATGTCGAGGCCGTAGAGGTTGCCGAGGATCGCCTTCAGGGCCGCGAACCCGCGCGCCTGGGGGGTCTTGCCCGGCCACAGGTCCGCGCGATTCCTGTTCCTGTCGTACCAGGTGTTGATCTTGCCCTGGAAGGTGGCGCCGAAGACGCCCTGCGCCTGCGCCGGCACGGGCACGCCGGTGATGTCGCGTGGCAGCTGCAGCATCGCGATCTGCTTGGTCGTGGGGTCGATGGACACCACGATCATGGTGTCGGTGTTGGCCGAGCTCCCGCTCGAGGGACGCTCGTCAGTGCCCACGAGCAGGATGCTCAGCCGGCTGGTGCCGTCCCATGGCGGGAGGGCAGGTGCCAGCGTGCCCGCACCGGAGACGCCGGGTGCGGTGCTGGCCGCGGGCGCGTCGCTCGCCGGACCGCTCGCGGTACCCGTATCGGAGGGCAGCCCGTCCGACGGGTTTGGCGTCCCAGAGGCGCTGGCGTCGCAGCTGGACGCGGCCGTCTCCGGGTTGAGGCAGCTGACGACCGAGAGCGCCAGGGTGTCGTAGTGCCAGACCGCGACGTGCGCTCCGGCCATGACCAGCAGGACGGCAGCCAGACCTGCGACCGAGAGCGGGTTGAGCGCTTGCCGCGGCTGGCCCAGCCGGCCGTCAGCCGCCCCGTCCGCGGCATTCAGGAGGCGCGTCACGGTCCAGGCGTCGACCGCAGCCGCAGCGCGGTAGAGGAACGCGAGGACATTGGCGACCAGCAGGCCGTTGAGGATGCCGGGGTTGACGGCATAGGCCTCCAACACCGATCGCTCGACGCGCAGCGCGACACCGGCGACGGCCGCGATGACGAGCAGTGGCAGCGCCACGAACGCGAGTGCTCTGGCCCAGGCGCCCGTGTACGCGTGCCCCAGGCCGGGGAAGACGAGCGAGAGGAAGGCCGCTCCGAAGGCCGAGCGCGTGCGCGCCGAACGGGGAGGGCGCGCAGGAGTCGACATCGCGCCGGATGATACGCCGCTGCAAGGGTATGGCGCCCTCTGCTGAAGCCTCCGTGCTGCCATGCGTGGCTCCGACAGCGACACCCGGCCGCACACCCGGCCCACCTTCCGTAGACTGGGGGTCCGCCGTGGCCCGCCAGAGGGAGCCGCGCCCGCGACGCACGAGGCCCGATGTTCCAGCCTGTCTCCGCCCGACCCGACTTCGTCGCCCAGGAGCACGAGCTGCTCCGCGAGTGGGCGGAGCGCAAGACGTTCGCGCGCTTGCGCGCGCAGAACGCGGGCGGACCGCGCTGGAGCTTTCTCGACGGCCCTATCACGGCGAACAACCCGATGGGCGTGCACCACGCCTGGGGCCGCACCTACAAAGACCTCTACCAGCGCTTCCACGCCATGCTCGGCGAGGACCAGCGATACCAGAACGGGTTCGACTGCCAGGGCCTGTGGGTGGAGGTCAACGTCGAGAAGGCACTGGGCTTCACGTCCAAGCGCGACATCGAGGCATACGGGATCGCCGAGTTCGTCCGGCTGTGCAAGCAGCGCGTCCTGACTTATGCCGCCCGCCAGACCGAGCAGAGCATCCGCCTCGGCTACTGGATGGACTGGAACGACCCCGCGGAACTGCTCCGCCTGCGCGACCTGATGGACCAGGACCCGGCCCAGCAGGCGACGATCCAGGGCGTGGACGGCCCCATCGCCGACACGGTCGAGATGCTCGTCGGGCGCCTGGGCATGCCCGAAGTCGGCGGCAGCTACTTCACGTTCAGCAACGAGAACAACGACCTCATCTGGGGCTTCCTGGCCGAGTGCAACCGCCGGGGCTGGGTGTACCGGGGCCACGACACGATGCCGTGGTGCCCGCGCTGCGGCACGGGCCTCTCCCAGATGGAGATGAACGAGGGGTACGCGGACCGCGAGGACCCGGGTCTGACCGTCCGCCTCCCGCTGGTGGACCGCCCAGGCGAGGCGCTGCTGGTCTGGACCACGACGCCTTGGACGCTTGCCGCCAACGTGGCTGCGGCCGTGGGCGAGGACCTGCGCTACGTCAAGGTCCGCCAGGGCGAGCAGGTGTTCTGGCTGGGCAAGGGGACGCTGAAGCAGGCGCTCAGGGGCGCGTTCGAGGTGCTCGACGAGGTGGCCGGCAGGGACCTCGCGGGCTGGCGCTACGCGGGACCGTACGACGAGCTGCCCGCGGTGAGGGCGTCGTTCGAGGAGAAGGCCTACGAGCACCGCGTCGTGCTGTGGGGCGAGGTGGGCGAGGACGAGGGCACCGGGATCGTCCACATCGCGCCCGGCTGCGGCGCCGAGGACTTCCAGCTGGGCAAGGCCCTGGGCCTGCCCGTCCTGGGCCCCATCGACGAGGACGGGCGCTACTACGAGGGCTTCGGTTGGCTGTCGGGCAAGGACGCCCCGGAGGTGGCCGAGGACGTCGTGTCGGATCTCGAGCAGCGCGGCTTCTTCTACCACCTCGAGCCGTACGCCCACCGCTACCCGCACTGCTGGCGCTGCAGTACGCCGCTGCTGTTCCGGCTCGTGGACGAGTGGTACATCAGCATGGGCCCGGTCTACGAGCAGTCGCGCGAGACGCTCAGCAAGGAGCAGGTGGACGCGAGCCTCCGCTACCAGATCATGGAGGTCGTCGACCAGATCCGGTGGATCCCCGGATTCGGCTACGAACGGGAGCTCGACTGGCTGCTCAACATGCGCGACTGGATGATCTCCAAGAAGCGCTACTACGGCCTGGCGCTGCCGATCTACGACTGCCGCGCCTGCGGCACGTTCGACGTCGTGGGCGGGCGCGAGGAGCTCAGGTCCCGAGCCGTCGAGGGCTGGGACCAGTTCGAGGGCCACACCCCGCATCGCCCGTACGTGGACGCGGTCAAGATCGCCTGCCCCAAGTGCGGAGAGCCCGTCGCGCGCGTCACCGACGTCGGCAACCCGTGGCTGGACGCTGGCATCGTGCCGTTCTCGACGATGCACTTCCGCGAGGACCCGCAGTACTGGGCGAAGTGGTTCCCGGCCGACTTCGTCAGCGAGTCGTTCCCGGGCCAGTTCCGCAACTGGTTCTACGCGATGCTCGCGATGTCCACGGTCCTCCGCCGCGAGGCCCCGTTCAAGACGATCTTCGGCTACGCCACGCTGTACGGCGAGGACGGGCGGCCGATGCACAAGAGCTGGGGCAACGCGATCGAGTTCGACGAGGCTGCCGAGCGCATGGGCGTGGACGTCATGCGCTGGATGTATGCCTCGGCGCGCCCTGACGACAACATCCTGTTCGGCTGGCACGCCGCCGACGAGGCCCGGCGCGGGCTGCTGGTGCTGTGGAACGTGTACGCGTTCTTCGTGACCTACGCGCGGCTCGCCGGATGGAGGCCCGCCGACGGCGCCCCCGTCGTGGCCGGCCACCCGCCCCTCGACCGCTGGATCCTGTCGCGCGCCGCCGGCACCGCGGCCGCGGTCGAGGCCCGCCTGCGCGACTACGACGCGGAGGCCGCGACGCGCGTGCTCGAGGCGTTCATCGACGATCTCTCGACCTGGTATCTGCGCCTCTCGCGACGCCGCATGTCGCGCGGCAGCGGTGCAGACCGCGACACCGCGTTCGCCACGCTCCACACCGCGATCGTCGCCCTCGCGCGCATGGCCGCGCCCATCCTGCCGTTTCTGTCCGAGTCGATCTACCGCAACCTCGTGGCTGCCGTGGATCCCGCCGCGCCCGACTCGGTGCACCTCTCGGGCTGGCCGGCGCCCGAGCTCGAGCCCCTGCGCGACCCCGCGCTCGAGGACGCGATGGCCGTCGCGCGCCGCGCGGTTGACCTGACGAGGACGCTGCGCGGGCAGGCCGGGCTCAAGGTGCGCCAGCCGCTGGCCACGCTCTGGCTCGCGCTCCCCGGCCGCGAGGTGGGCGAGCTCGACGCGCTGCTCGAGCTGGTCCGCGCGGAGGCCAACGTCAAGGCCGTCGAGCGGATCGGCGACGAATCTGAGCTCGTGGACCGCGGCGTCAAGGTGCTGCTGCCCAGGGTTGGCAAGCGGCTGGGCGCGAAGATCCCGGCGATCATGACTGCGGCCCGAGCGGGTCGCTTCGAGATCCATGCCGACGGCTCGGTGACGATCGAGGGCGAGACGCTGTCGCCCGACGAGGTCGAGGTCCAAGCGACGCCCCGACCGGGAACTGCAGTCGCCCACGACGACGGCCTGGTCGCGGTCATCGACACCACGCTCACCCCAGAGCTCCGCGCCGAGGGCGACGCCCGCGAGCTGCAGCGCGCCATCCAGGACCTGCGCAAGGAGGCCGAGCTGGACCTCGACGCCCGGATCGAGCTCTGGCTCGACGGGGTGGGCACGGACGTGCTGCCGTACCTCGCGCCGGTGCTCGCCGACACGCTCGCCGACGCGGTCCACCACGGGCCGCCGCCGCCCGAGGTCCAGTCGGTGGCGGTGCGGCTCGAGAGCGGCGACGCCCGGATCGCCCTCCGAGGGCCCGGAGCGTGACCATGGCGGTCCAGCCGGACGACGCGGATCTCGGGGAAATCGTCGACGAGGACGACGAGGAGGGGCCGGTCAAGCGGCCCGGCAAGGGGCCGGAGGGGGCCCCGAACTGGCGGGGCCCGTCGGTGCGGCGCTGGCTGCTGTTCATCGCGGTCGCCGTCACCGTCGTGGTGGTGGACCAGGTCACGAAGGCGTGGATCACCGGGGCGATCGGCCAGCCCGGAGGCAAGTTCTCCGTGCTCGGGACTTGGCTCAACTTCGTCTACGGCCAGAACAGCGGCATCCTGTTCGGGATGGTCCCGAAGTCGGCGGACGCGTTCGCGATCGTGTCGCTGGTGGTGATCGGCCTGATCGTCGTGTACCACCAGAAGGCGGGACGGGGCATCGTCATGACGCTCGCGACCTCGCTGCTGCTGGGCGGGGCGATCGGCAACCTCATCGACCGACTCCACTACGGCGCGGTGGTGGACTGGATCGACATGGGCATCGGAACGCTGCGGTTCTGGACCTACAACGTCGCCGATGCGGCCATCACCACCTCGCTGATCCTGATCTTCGTCGCCGCGATCTTCCCGGCCGTCGCCGACTGGGGGACCGATGACTGACCCCGCCCCCGCGGGCGACTCGTCGGACGATGTCCCCGGCGGCCCGCCCGAGGACGCCGCCGACGAGCTCGAGGCCCTTGACGGGGAGGACGACCTCGATGCCTCGCTGGGCATGGAGCCCGCGCCGCCGTCGATCGAGCCCGGGCCCCGCAGGCTCGCCATCCCGGAGGGCGAGGTGGTGCGGCGCATCGACCGCTTCGTCGCCGACCGGACCGGACTCTCGCGCTCGTACGTCCAGAAGCTGATCTCCGACGGGCTCCTCGTGGACGACACGGGCCGGCGCTTGCGCGCCAACTCCGAGGTGCGTGTCGGGGGCGTGACCCTCGAGGTGCCCCCACCGGAGATCCCGTACCACCTGGAGCCCGACCCGACGATCCCCGTGGACGTCGTCTACGAGGACGACGACGTGCTGATCGTCAACAAGCCGTCGGGGCTTGTCGTCCACCCGGCACCCGGGCACTGGCGCGGCACGCTCGTCAACGCGCTGCTCGCGCGCGGCGACCACTACGGCGGCATCGCGGGCGTGGCCCGCCCGGGCATCGTCCACCGCCTCGACCGAGACACGTCGGGCCTGCTCATCGTCGCGCGCAACGACGCCGCCCAGGCCGGGCTGATGGCCCAGCTCAAGGCGCGCCGGGTGCGCAAGACGTACCTCGCGCTCGTTCAGGGGTCGGTGTCGGCGGCGCTCGGCCGCATCGAGGCGCCGATCGGCCGCGACCCGAAGGACCGCAAGCGGATGGCCGTGGTCCCCGACGGCCGCGCCGCGACGACCGGCTACCGCGTCCGCGAGCGCTTCCGCGACTGGACGCTGCTCGAGCTCGACCTGATCACCGGCCGGACCCACCAGATCCGCGTCCACTGCGCGGCGCTCGGGCACTCCGTGGCGGGCGACCAGGTGTACGGGACCGGGACGGCGCGCAAGGGCCCCGACGGGCTCGACCGGCTGTTCCTCCACGCGTGGCGCCTCGAGCTGGTCTCGCCAACGTCCGCCAAGCTGGTGCGGGTGGAGGCGCCGCTGCCGGAGCCACTCGAGACGGTGCTCGAGGGGCTCCGGGCGGCCGAGGCATCCGCCGGGCGGCGGCCGACAGGAGGCGCCTCGTGAGGGAGCCCGATCCGCTCGCCGACCCGGTCGCGCCGCCCGAGAGGACGGTGTCGCCGGAAGGGCCCCCGCAGTCCGAGTCCGCCTCCTCGGCCGAGACGGCCTCCTCGGCCGAGCCCAAGCCGCTGCTCGGGGCCCCGGGCGCACAGCTGGTGATCATCAGCGGGCCGTCGGGCGTGGGCAAGGACACGATCATCACGGCGCTCCAGGAGCGCGACCCCGACTACCACTACGTTGTCACCTGCACGACGCGGGCGCCGCGCCCGGGCGAGATCCAGGACGTGTCTTACCATTTCCTCACACCCGAGGCGTTCGCCAGGCTGCGCGACGCGGGCGAGCTGCTCGAGTCGGCCGAGGTCCACGGCAACTGGTACGGCACGCCCCGCCACGAGGTGGCGGACGCGCTCGCCGCCGGGCATGACGTGATCCTCAAGATCGACGTCCAGGGGGCATCGGCCGTCAAGCAGCGGGCCTCGGGCGCGCTCCTCGTGTTCCTCGTGCCGCCGTCGATGGAGGAGCTGTTCCAGCGCCTGCGCACCCGGGCCACCGAGACGGCTGACGAGCTCGAGATGCGGCAGCGCAACGCCGCGATCGAGCTCGCGCGCCAGGGCGACTACGACCGGGTGGTCGTGAACGAGACCAACCAGCAAGCGCGGACGGCCGCCGAGATCGAGGCGATCATCGCGCAGGAGAAGCGCCGCAGTGCCGATCGCCGCGTCCGGATCACGTAGCGGGCAGCGATCCCGTGCTCCCGCTCGAGCCGATCGCTGACGAGGGCGCGCCGCGCCTGGTCCGGGTTGCGGTGGACGCGCCCGGGGGGCCGGGGCCGCGCACCTGGACGTACCTCGTGCCGACCGAGCTCGCGAACATCGAGCCGGGCGAGGCCGTGTTGGTCCCGTTCGGGCGTCGCCAGGCGATCGGCATCGTGCTCGGACCCGCAGCGTCAACGGGGGCGTCCAGCGGTCGTCCTGCGCGCGCGGACAGCGCGGGCGACGAGGTCGCCCCGAACGGTCCAGAGGCCCGGCCGATCGCCGCCCGCGTCCGCACGGACGGCCCGCTGCTGCCGCCCCTCTCGCTCGCTTTCGCGCAGGGGATCGCCGCGCGGTACCTCGCCCCGGTCGCGGGCGTGGTGCGCGCGATGCTGCCGCCGGGCCTCCTCGAGCGGCTGGAGCTGATGGTGGAGGTCACGCCGGCCGGCGAGGCACAGCTGGGCCAGGACGCCCCCGTCCTTGCGCCGGCCGACCTCGCGCTGCTCGATGACCTCGCAGGGCGGCCGCGGCCGGCGCGCGACCTCGCCTCACCCGAGGGCCGTGGCGCCCTGCTGCGGCGGCTCCGCGGCTTGGCCGACAGCGGGTTCGTGGACCTCGGGTGGACGCTCCTGGGGACGACGGCCGGGCCGCGGTACGAGCGTCGGGTGTGGCTGACGGCCGATGGGGCGGCCACCGCGGCGCTGCTGCGGGAGGGGTCGAAGCCGGCCGGACGGCCGGTTGGGCCGCGCCAGGCCGAGGCGCTCGCGGAGCTGGCGGGAGATGCGGAGGCGGCCATCGGCTCGCCCGCTGGGGTGCCCGCCGCGCCCCTCGCGGATCGGCACGGAGCCTCAGCGCTCGCGGGTCTCGTGCGGCGCGGGCTCGTGCGTGCTGAGGTCCGGGAGCGGCCGCGTCGCCCGCTGGCGGACCGCCCCGTGCCAGCGCGCGGCTCGCGGCCCGCTGGCGCGGAGCTCACGCCTGACCAGGCGGACGCGCTCGCGTCCGTGCTCGAGGCGGTGAAGGCGCGGGACGCCACGCCCGTGCTGCTCGACGGCGTGACTGGGAGCGGCAAGACCGCGATCTACGTGGAGGCGATCGCGGCCTGCCTGGCGGCCGGCCGGCCGGCCCTGCTGCTGGTGCCGGAGATCGCGCTGGCGGCGCCGGTCGTGGACCGGCTTCGGGCGGACCTCGCTGCGCGGATCGCCGTCCTGCACTCGGCGCTTGGCGAGGGGGAGCGCGCCGACGAGTGGCGGCGGATCCGGGCTGGCGGCGCCGACGTGGTGGTCGGGACCCGCACCGCCGTCTTGGCGCCGCTCGCCACCGTGGGGCTGATCGTGGTGGACGAGGAGCACGACGCGGCCTACAAGAGCGACCGCACGCCGCGCTTCCAGGCCCGGGATGCGGCGCTGGACCTGGCGGCGCGGGCCGGCGCGGCGGTCGTGCTCGGGAGCGCCACGCCGTCGGTGGAGAGTGTCGGCCGGGCGAGGGCAGGGGAGTACCGTCGGCTCGTGCTCCCCACGCGCGCAGCGGGCACCGAGCCTGCCATCGCAGTGGTGGACATGCGTGCCGAGCTGGCGGCTGGGAACCGCGGCATCCTGTCGGCCCCGCTCGCTGGGGCCCTGGCTGCGCTGGACACCGTGCGCGGCGACCGCGCCATCCTCGTGCTCAACCGCCGGGGCACGGCATCGGTGGTCGTCTGCCGCGACTGCGGCTACGTCCAGGCGTGTCCCGACTGCGAGCGCCCGCTCGTGTACCACCAGGCCGGCACTACGCTCCGCTGCCACCACTGCGGCCGCGCGTGGCCGCCAGCGACCCGCTGCCCGCAGTGCGCCTCGCCGCGCATCCGGTACCTCGGTGGCGGCACGGAACGCGTCGAGCGCGAGGTCCGCGATCGCTTCCCGCACCTGCGCACCGGGCGCCTCGACCGCGACATCGCCGAACGCAAGGGCGCCACCGACCGCGTCCTCGACGCCTTCGCCGCCGGGCGCCTCGACGTGCTCGTGGGCACGAGCATCGTCGCGAAGGGGATCGACGTGCCCGAGGTGACCCTGGTGGGCGTCGTGTCGGCGGACGTGGCGCTCAATCTGCCCGACGAGCGGGCGGCGGAGCGGACGTACCAGTTGCTGGCGCAGGCGGTGGGCCGCGCCGGGCGCGGCGGCCGGCCTGGCGCGGCCTTCATCCAGAGCTACCGTCCCGACCACCGAGCGATCACCGCGGTCGCCAACCGCGACGCCGCCGCATTCTACGACGAGGAGCTCGACCTGCGCCGGCGGTTCGGGTCGCCGCCCTATGGCCGGCTGGTCAAGCTCACGGTGGGGATGGCCGAGCGCGAGGCTGCGGAGAAGGCGGCGGTCGCCTATGCCCAGCAGCTGCGGGCGCGGGCCCGCCTCGAGGGCTCTGTGGTCCAGGTGGTCGGCCCGGCACCGGCGTTCATCGCCCGGCGTGCCGGGAAATGGCGGTACCACGTGATCCTGCGCGGACCCGACCCCGTGGCGCTGCTGGACCCGCCGCCCGGCGCCCCGTGGAGCGTGGACGTGGACCCCGAAAGCCTGCTCTGAGGAGGCCGTTGTCGGTGAGACGCGAGGGGATCTCCCGACCGACGGCACTCGCGCGTTTCGGCCGGATGGTCACAATGGAGCCCGACACGATTGAAGGAGGTCCTCCATGACCGACCAGCAGCCCCTCGACCCCCATGAGCAGACAGGCTTCGGCAGTGGGATGGCCGACGAGCCCATCCCCGACGCCGGGGCAAGCTCCCGCGCCCGCGAGTGGCTCGCCCAACTCGAGGCGATGATCCAGAACGTCGCCCGCGAGGCCGCGCCCGTCGCCCGTGACGTGGGCGCGAAGGCCGCCGAGCTCGCGGCGGTTGCGGCCGTGAAGGCCGGGCCCATCGCCCAGAAGGCCGCCGAGGCGACGGTCGAGTACGGCCAGCGATTCGCCGAGAAGGCGCAGACGGTCGCCGCCGACTGGCGCAGCGAGAACGCGGCCGCGAAGGCGACCGCAGAGCCCGGAGCCACGGGCGAGCCCCCGTCCGAGCTGTCGGGAGGCCCGACGGCGTAGTCCGCAGCCGGGACGGGCGGAACGACGGGGCGTCGCCGAGGGTTGGCGGCGCCCCGTTCCGTATACTTCGTCGCCATGAGCTCCGTTCGACCCATCGTCCTCCTCGGCGACCCTCGCCTCCGCCTCAAGGGCGAGACCGTGGACAGCTTCGGCAAGTACCTGCACGAGCTGCTCGACGACCTGACGGCGACGATGCGCGCGGCGCCCGGCGTCGGCCTGGCCGCACCCCAGCTGGGCGAGGCGATGCGCTGCGCCGTGGTGGAGGTCGAGGACCACCTGTACGAGCTGGTCAACCCAATGATCATCCGCTCCGACGGCACCGACCGCGACCTCGAGGGCTGCCTGTCGATCCCGGGCTACTTCGCTTATGTGACGCGCAAGGAGAAGGTCTGGGTCGTGGCGCAGGACCGGCGCGGCAAGAAGTTCAAGGTCCAGGGCTCGGGGCTCCTGGGGCGCGCCCTCCAGCACGAGCTCGACCACCTCGAGGGCAAGCTGTTCATCGACTACCTCGCCTCGATGGATGATCTGTTCGTCGTGGGCCAGGGCGATGAGGACGACGACGAGGACGATGCGACGCCTGCCGCGCCGCGGGCCCGCAGCCGAAAGGCCGCCAAGGCGCTCGCGTGAGCGCAGGGCCGGCGGGCGATCGCGTCCGGACGGTCTACCTCGGCTCCGGCGCGTTCGGGATCCCGGCCCTGCGGCGCCTGGCCGCGCACCCGCGCATCGAGCTAGTCGGCGTCGTCACGGCACCCGCCCATCCGGTCGGGCGCCGCGCCACCCCCACCCCCACGCCCATCGGAGCGCTGGCGGTCGAGCTGGGCATCGAACCGGTGCTCACGCCCGAGCGGCTGCGCGCACCAGGGGCGATCGACCTGGTGCTGGCGCTCCGACCGGAGCTCGCCGTGCTCGCCGACTACGGGCAGGTCGTCCCGCCGGCGCTGCTCGAGCTCCCGCACGGGGCGCTCAACCTGCATCCGTCCGCGCTGCCGCGTTGGCGCGGTGCCTCGCCGATACCGGCGACCATCGCCGCGGGCGACGCGGAGACGGCGGTCTCGCTGATGCGCATGGACGCGGGGCTCGACACCGGACCGCTGTTGGCCCGGGAGCGGGTTGCGCTGACAGGGCGCGAGACGGCGCCGGAGCTCGAGGCGCGAATGGCCGAGCTCTCGGCTCAGCTGCTGGAGCGCTCGCTCGGCCCCTGGCTGGACGGGGCGCTGCCCGCCGTGCCGCAGGCGGATGAGGGCGTGACGGTGACGCGGCCGCTCCGGCGCGGGGACGGCCGGCTTGACCCCACCCGGCCAGCCGTCGAGCTGGAGCGACTCGTCCGCGCGTACCTTCCCTGGCCCGGCACCGACGCGCAGCTGGGGCGTGAGCGGCTCATCGTGAGCGCCGCGAGGGTCGAGCCTGGGCGCCCTGACGACACCCCCGGTGCGCTCGTGCGCGAAGGTCCCGAGCCCGCGCTCGCAACCGCCAGCGGACGGCTCGTCCTGGAGCGCGTCACGCCACCCGGCAAGCGGCCGATGACGGGCGCCGACTGGCTGCACGGCCGCCGCGACCACCAGTGACCCGGCCTCCGCCGAGCAGGCCGGGACCGCCCATCAGGCGCGCTGTCCGCAGAGCGCCCTGCCGGGCCGTCCGGCCGGCGGTTTGAGCGCTCGGCGTCGGCTCGCCGCTCGTTGCGCCCGTCCATGCCAGAATCGGCTGCGATGACCACCCAGCCACCCGACGTCACCCCGTCCTTCGGCCTCCGTCCCGCGCCCTCGGCGACGCGCGCGCGGGACGAGCGTCCCGGCGTGTCGGGGCTCGCGCCTGGCGAGCTCGAGGCGTGGGCCAAGGAGCACGGCCTGCCCGGGTACCGGGCGCGCCAGGTGCTGGACGCGGTCTGGCGAGGCCGCCAGGCGGGCTTCGGCGAGGTCCTCACGCTGCCCCCGCCCGTCCGCGAGCAGCTGGGCGAGGCCTTCCGCTTCGACACGATGGCCGAGACGGAAGTCCGGCTTACCGACGGCGCGCTCACCGAGAAGGCGCTCCATCGCCTGTCTGACGGACTGCTCGTGGAGTCGGTGCTCATGCACTACCCGGCTCGCGCCGGCGCCCGCGAGAGGCACACCCTGTGCATCAGCTCCCAGGCCGGCTGCGCGGTGGGCTGCCCCTTCTGCGCCACCGGCGAGCTGGGCATGGAGCGTGACCTCGAGACGGCCGAGATCCTGGACCAGATCCGCGCGGCCCAGCGCCGGCTGGCCGCCGACGACAAGCACCTGACCAACGTCGTGTTCATGGGCATGGGCGAGCCGCTCATGAACCTCGAGCGCGTGCTCGAGGCGATCGAGGCGCTCAACGACCCCGTTCGCTTCGGCCTCGGCGCGCGGCACATCACGGTGTCAACCTCGGGTGTGGTGCCCGGGATCCGGCGGCTCACTGCGCTCGGTCCGCAGTTCACGCTCGCGATCTCGATCCACGCGGCGCGCAACCCGCTCCGCGACGTCCTGGTGCCGCTCAACCGGCGCTGGCCCGTGGAGGAGGTCGTGGCCGCGGCACGCGAGCACGCGCAGGCGACCGGCCGGCGCATCACCTACGAGCTCACGATGATCGAGGGCATCAATGACACGGACGCGGATGCCGACGCGCTGGCCGAGCTGCTCCGTGGCGACCTCGCGCACGTGAACCTCATCCCGATGAACCAGGTGGCGCACACACCTTGGACGGGAAGCCCGGCCTCGGTGGTGGAGCGGTTCGCCGAGCGCGTCCGGGCGGCCGGGATCGCGGTCACCATCCGGTTCAACCGGGGGACGGAGATCGGCGCGGCCTGCGGGCAGCTGGCGGCAGAGCATCTGGGGCAGCCGACGCCCGCCGTCGTCCAGCGCCGCCGCGAGCGGATCGTCGCGCAATCGGCGGCCGCCCTTCGCGGGGAGCGCACGAGCGAGCCGTCCCCGATCGGGGCAGGCGAGGGGGGTCGCGCATGAGGGACGCACCTCGCCAGGGAGCGCCGGTGACCGAGCGCCAGCCGCTGGCGCTGATCGCCGCGAGCATCCTGGACTCCGACATGGGGCGCCTGGCCGACGAGGTGCGCCGGGCTGACGACGCGGGCGCCGACCGGATCCACCTCGACGTGATGGACGGGCACTTCGTGCCGAACCTGACGTTCGGCTGGAGGACCATCGAGGCGCTCCGGCGGGTCACGTCGCTGCCCTTCGACGCTCACCTGATGATCGCCGAGCCGGGCCGCTGGACCGAGCAGTTCCTCGACGCGGGCTGCGACTCGATCACGTTCCACGTGGAGGTCGCCGCGCCGCAGATCGCGCCCGCGCTCGCCCGCATCCGTGAGGCGGGCCGCTGGGCGGGCCTGGCGGTCAAGCCGAAGACGCCGCTCGCGGCCCTCGACCCGTACCGCGCGCTGCTCGACATCGTGCTCGTCATGACCGTCGAGCCGGGGTTCGGCGGGCAGTCGTTCATGACCGACGTCGCCGACGCGAAGCTGCTGGCGGCACGCGCCTGGCTGGCGCCGGGCGGCGCGAACGAGGTCCAGGTGGACGGGGGCGGGCGGGCCGCGACAGCCGAGGTGATCGGCCGGGGCGGGACCGACGTGATCGTCGCGGGCTCCGCGCTGTACCGCGCCGACGACATGGCCGCCGAGGTGGAGCGGATCCGCGCCATCGCCTCCGCAGCCCGCGCCGCCACGCTGGCCTAGCGGCGTGCGCGCGCTGCTCCAGCGGGTGACCCGGGCCGAGGTCAGGGTGGGGGAGCGGTCGGTGGGATCGATCGGCCCGGGGCTGCTGGTCCTGCTGGGAGTGGGCCACGATGACGACGCCGACACGGCGGACGCCCTCGCCCGGCGCGTGTGCGAGCTGCGCATCTTCGAGGACCAGGACGGGCGGACGAACCGCTCGCTGCTCGACGTCGGCGGCGAGGCGCTCGTGGTGAGCCAGTTCACGCTCTACGCCGACACGCGGCGCGGCAGGCGCCCCGGGTTCACCGATGCGGCGGCGCCGGACGTGGCGATCGAGCTCTGGCGCCGGGTGGCGGCGGGGATCGAGGCGCACGGCGTCCGCACGGCGCTGGGCGAGTTCGGCGCGCAGATGGCGGTCGAGCTGGTCAACGACGGGCCGTTCACGATCTGGCTCGACACCGCGGAGCGCTGAGCGCCCGCCGCAGGGCGCCGCCGTTCGTGCGGCTGGCGGTCCTCCCGGAGCTGGCTGTCGTGGTGGCGGCCTGCGGCCCGGCCGGGACGGACGCGCTCGCCTCGGCCGCATCGTCGGCTGCGGCGTCGGCCACCCGCTTGTGTCGGGGCCGGATCACGAAGAAGCCGGCCGCGGCGTCGCGACCGGCTCCGGCAGAACCCGCCGAGTTGGGCTAGCGGGCGCTCTTGGTCAGCGTGCGGCGGCAGCGCGTGCAGGCGAGGGCCTTCTCTGTCCCTGCGCCTTTGGCGACGACCGTGAGTTGGAGGTTCGGCTGGTAGCGGCGATGGGCGCGGACGCGGTTCATCCCCGACGACTGGGCGTTAAAGCCGCCCATCGACGCCTTGCCGCAGATTGCGCAGGCACGAGCCATAGTCTTGTTGGTTCCTCGGACATGTGTCGGCAGGCCGACGGCTCACCGGTTCGACCGGCGGAAACGGGGTGGTATCGTAGCACACGCCTTCGGGGGTGCCGCCCCGTTGCCGCCCGATCAGGCCGGCGTCCGTCGGCCCGCGACCCGCGAGGAGGACGTCGCCCGCGTGAGCGTCGAACCCGTACCCGGCCGATCGCTCGTGACCAAGCGCGCCGTGCGCGAGCTGGTCCGGACGGCCGTGCTGTCGGTCTATGGCGTCTCCGGGTTCGCCGGTGGCGGGCGAGTGGGCAGGCTCCTGGACCGCGTCGGCTTCGGCAACCCCGGGCTCCGGGTCACGCTCGTGCCCGCGCTCAGCGTTGACCTTGACCTCCTGGTGGCCTACGGACTGCCCGTGGCCGAGGTGGCGCGCCAGGTCGAGTCGGCCGTTCGCTACACGCTGCGCCACGCGATTGGGCGGGAGCCGGAGCGGGTCGCGATCAAGATCGGCCGCCTCCGCCACGAACAAGGGCTCGCGCCCCTCCGCAACGCGTCCGCGACGCCCGGCGAACCGGGGCCTGGCGACCTGGCCGCCAGCGGAACGGACGTCGCGTGATACGGCGCCGGACGGGTCGCGCCTGATGCCCCGCCGGGCCTGCGACGGCACCCGATTCCTCGTCGCCTTCCGGAGCGCGGTCGCCAACCTCGCCGCCCACGTGGACGAGGTCAACGCCCTCAACGTCTTCCCCGTGCCCGACGGCGACACGGGCTCCAACATGCTGGCCACCGTGCGCGCTGCGCTCGACGCCGCCGATGCGCTCAGTGTCGGTCCCGAGGCCGACGCCGGCCGCGTGACTCACGCTGTGGCGCAGGGCGCGCTCATGGGGGCCCGCGGCAACTCGGGCGTGATCACCAGCCAGATCCTCGGCGGCATCGCCCACGCCCTTGACGGCAAGCGCCAGTTCAACGGCCTCGACCTCGCCCACGCGCTCGACGCCGGATCGAAGAAGGCTTACGCCGCCGTCCAGCGCCCCGTCGAGGGCACCATCCTGACCGTCATCCGCGAGGCGTCTGCCGCGGCGATCGCCGCCGCGGAGCGCGACAACGAGGCCGAGGCGGTCCTGGTCGCAACAGTCGAGGCCGCGGAGCGCTCCGTCGCCAAGACGCCGACGCTGCTCGAGGTCCTGCGCGAGGCGAAGGTGGTGGACTCCGGTGGCCAGGGGCTATTCCGCCTGTTCGAGGGCGCGCTCGCGGCGGTCCGCGGCCTGCCCGTGAGCGGCGAGCAGGAGGTGGCCGTCCTAGCGGACGGCGTGCCACGTCCCGCGCCGCGGCTGCCCGTCCTTGTCGGCGGCGCGGAGAAGACGGCCTACGGCTACGAGACCGTCTATCTCGTCCATGCGCGTCCCGGTGAGCGGCTCGACCCGCGGGCGATGAGCGCCTACCTCGAGTCCATCGGCGATTCGGTGCTCGTCGCGGGCGACGAGGCGGTCGCCAAGGTCCATGTCCACAACGACCGGCCTGACGCGGTCGTCGCGTACGGGCTCTCGGTGGGGACGCTCACGCGTATCACCATCGAGAACCTCGACGGCCAGGCGAGCGACGTGCGCGAGGCGAGGGCGGCCGCCTTCCTCGAGGACGCGGCGAGCGTGGCCGGGACCTGGCCCGCGCCCGCCTACGGCGACCCGTTCGCGCGCGCGATGGCCACCTCCGCCAGGACCGCTATGGCAGAGCGCCTTCCGGCGACGCGGATGCCCCTCGGCGTGGTGGTTGTTGCGCCCTCGGAGGGCCTCGCCGAGCGCCTCTCGATGACGGCCGAGGGGTTCAAGGAGTACGTCGCCTTCCGTGTCGTGCGCGGTGGCCAGACCGCCAACCCGTCCACGGGCGAGCTGCTCGACGCCGTCACCTCCACGCCGGCTGACGAGCTGCTGATCCTGCCCAACAATCCCAACGTCATCCTGGCGGCGAAGCAGGTAGCCTCAATGACGGATCGCGTGGTCCACATCGTCCCGACGCGCAATTGCGCAGAGGGCGTCGCGGCCCTGCTCCGACTGGACCCCGCGCAGGACGCGGAGGAGAACGCCGAGGCGATGACGGCCGCGGCGCGCGCGATCCTGTCGGTGCAGGTGACTGAGGCCGTGCGCGATGCGACCGTGTCAGGCAAGAAGGTCAAGAAGGGCCAGACCATGGTCCTCGACCCCGACGATGGCCTCCTCGCGCTCGACAACGACGCGAACCGCGCCGTCATCACCGCGTTCGGGCGGATGAAGGGCGGGTTCGAGATCGTCGAGGTCTACTACGGGGCCGAGGCGAGCCTTGAGGACGCCGAGGAGCTCGCGTCGAGGATCCACGAGGTCGCGCCGGGCGCCGAGGTCGAGGTCCTCCACGGCGGTCAGCCCCACTACCGGTACCTGATCTCCGCCGAGTGAGCGAGCGTCGGCGCCCCGGGCCCGGACGCGGCAGCCGGTCGCTGCGCCCCACGGCCGCGCGCGGCGCGGTGCCCATCCCCGACGATCCCGTGGCGCGCCTGGCGCTGCCTCTCGCGCTGTCCGGGCTGGCGGCCGTCGGGCCGCTCCGGCGAGCGGGACGACGGCTGGGCATCGAGACGGTGCGCGACCTCCTATTCCACCTCCCGCGCCGCTACGACGACCTGCGCGAGTTGATGCAGCTGGCCAACCTGCATTACGTGCCCGACGGGACGGTGGTGTCGGCTCGGGTGCGGGTCACGTCCGTGCGCGTCCAGCAGACGTGGCGGCGCAAGGTGCAGGTCACGACCGCCCATCTCGAAGACGACACCGGGACTGCCGAAGCCACCTGGTTCGGGCGCCGGTTCGTCGAGCGCCGGCTCCACGAGGGCGACGAGATCATCGTGTCAGGCAAGCTCAAGCGGCGCGGCTTCTCGGTGGTCATCGAGGGGCCCGACTTCCAGCCCGCGTCCGCCGTGTCGCTGCTCCACGCCGGGCGGATCGTCCCCGTCTACCGGCTCACGGCCGGTGTCACGGCCACCCGCCTGCGGGCGGCGATGCGCGAGGCCCTCGACCGTGACGGGCGCGCCTACCCCGAGTACCTGCCGTCCAAGCTGCGCCGCGAGGCCGCCTCGCCGCCAATCGCCGAGGCGCTCGAGACCGTCCACTACCCGCCGGACTTCGAGACGCGCGACGCCGCGCTCCGGCGGCTCGCCTACGACGAGCTCCTCGCCCTCCAGGTGGGCATGGTGGCGCGCCGTCGGTCCCGCGGGCGCGACCTCGCCGCGCCGATCGCCGTTGAGGACGCGCGCGACGCTGCGATGCGGGGGGCTCTCGAGGCCTCGCTTGGCCGCAGGGTGGGCTTCGAGGCGTCGCTCACGCCCGATCAGGCACAGGCGATCGACGAGATCCGCGCTGACCTCGGCCGCTCCACGCCCATGCTCCGCCTCATCCAGGGCGACGTCGGTTCGGGCAAGACGGCCGTCGCCGCATGGGCCCTGGCGGCGGCGGCGCTCGCCGGCCGTCAGGCGGCGATGCTGGCCCCCACCGACCTGCTCGCCCGCCAGCACCTCGCCACCGTGGCCGCGCTGCTCGAGGACCTGGGCATCCCCGTCACGCTGCTCACCGGCTCGCTCGAGGCGAAGGCACGGCGGAACGCGCTTGAGGCCATCGCGACGGGGCAGGCGCGGGTGGTCGTGGGCACGCATGCGCTGCTCCAGGAGAAGGTGTCGTTCGCGGACCTCGCGCTGGCCGTGGTCGACGAGCAGCACCGCTTCGGTGTCGAGCAGCGCGGGTCGCTCGAGGCGAAGGCCGGCTCCGGTCGCCAGCCGCACGTCCTGCTGATGACCGCCACGCCGATCCCGCGCACGCTGGGCCAGGTGCTCTACGCGGACCTCGACGTGTCCACGCTGCGCGGCGCGCCCGCGGGCCGCGTCCCGATCCGGACGGGGATCCGGCGCCCGGCGGACCTCGACGGGACGTGGCGCAAGGTGCGCGACGAGGCGGCGCTGGGCCACCGGACGTTCGTGGTGGTGCCCAGGATCGGGCCGGCGGCGGGCAGCGGGGGGTCGGGCGACGGCGCCGGGGACGGGTCGGCCGACGACGAGGGCTGGATCGGCGACGACGAGCTCCCCGACGAGGACCTCGAGACGGCGTGGGCCGTGGCGGCCGAAGCCGAGTTCGAGCGCCTGACGGCCGAGCTGGCGCCGCTTCAGGTGGGCCTCGTCCACGGGCGCCTCAAGGCCGCGGACCGTGACCGCGAGATGGCCCGCTTCCGCGACGGGGAGCTCGATGTGCTGGTCGGGACGACCGTGGTCGAGGTGGGCGTCGACGTCCCGGAGGCCACGATGATGGTCATCGAGGGCGCGGAGCGCTTCGGCCTCGCGCAGCTCCACCAGCTCCGCGGCCGGGTCGGGCGCGGCACGGTGGAGTCGTTCTGCGTGCTCGTGTCCGAGGCGGCCGAGGGCACCACGGAGCACGAGCGCCTGCGCGCTGTCGCCGCCACGACCGACGGCTTCGAGCTCGCGGAGCGCGACTTCGAGCTCCGCCGGGAGGGCAATGTGCTGGGCCTCGCGCAGAGCGGCCTGCCCCGGCTGCGGGTCGCCACGCTCACCAACCCCGAGCACCGCGAGCTCGCGGCCTTGGCCCGCCGCCATGCCGAGGCGCTGCTCGACGACGATGGCCGCCTGAGGGCCGGGCTGCCCGACCTGGCACGCGAGCTCACCTCGGGCTGGCTCGCGCGTGTGTTCGCCGGCGACCCGGCGAGCGCGGCGTAGGGCTGGCAGGGGAGGGGAGCGGCATGGCGGATGCGGGCCGAGTCATCGCGGGATTGGCGAAAGGCGTCCGGCTCGCGGCGCCCGGTCCGGGCACGCGCCCGCTGGCCGACCGCGTGAAGCAGACGCTGTTCGCGGTGCTCGAGCCCGAGCTCGAGGCAGCCGTCGTGCTCGACCTGTTCGCCGGCAGCGGGGCGGGGGGGATCGAGGCGCTGTCGCGGGGCGCCGCGCGGGCCGTGTTCGTGGAGCAGGACGGCGGGGCGGCCAGGGTGATCGCGGAGAACCTCCGTCGCGCCGGGCTCACGGCGCAGGGCGAGGTCGTGAGGGGCGACGCCATCGCTTGGCTGGGCGCCGCCACCGGCGCGGTCGCGGCTGGCCCGTTCGACGTCGTGCTCGTGGACCCGCCGTATGCGGACACGGATGCGCTGGCCCACGCCCTTGAGCTCGTGGGCGTCCACCTCACCCCTGGGGGCGTCGTCGTCGCCAAGCACTTCTGGCGCGACGCCCCGCCGATGCGGGCCGGGCTGCTAGCATCCGTCCGGGAGCGGCGCTTCGGGGAGACGTCGCTGACGTTCTACCGGCGGCGCGATGGCTGCCGCGACAGCGAGGAGGCGGGCGAGTCGTGAGCGTCGCGGTCTACCCGGGCTCATTCGACCCCGTCACCTACGGTCACCTCGACGTCCTGCGGCGGGCCGCCCGCGTCTTCGGCCGCGTCGTCGTGGCCGTCCTCGCCAACCCCCGGAAGTCGCCCCTGCTCGCGACGGACACCCGCGTCGCCGTCCTCGAGGCTGCGATCGCGGCCGACCCCGAGCTCGCCGGCGGCCGGGTCGAGGTCCGGACGTTCGACGGCCTGACCGTGGACTTCTGCCACGTGGTCGGCGCATCGTCGCTCGTCCGTGGCCTCCGCGCGATCGCAGATTTCGAGGCCGAGCTCCAGCTCGCGCACAACAACCACGAGCTCGCGCCCGACGTCGACACCGTGTTCTTCATGACCTCCCTCGAGCACAGCTATGTCAGCTCGAGCCTGGTCAAGGAGATCGCGATGTTCGGCGGGGACGTGTCGCGCATGGTGCCGCCCGACGCCGAGGCCGCGATGAGGGCGCGCCTGCGCTAGCGGGAGGCGCCTCGGACCCGCGCGGGTTATTGCGACACGCCTTGAGATCGCCGTGTCGTAGCCTGTTACCAGCTGGTCGTGACGTTCGCTCCCTGCACGCACTAGGTGCGGAACGTCCCACACCGGCGTGCCATAATCAGCGGAACGAGCGGGCCCCTCCCGGGGCCGTCGAGCGCTGGGGAGCCGACCGCTGGACATCATCTTCCTCGTCGAGCGCCTGGAGTCCCTGATCGCCAATGGGAAGCCATTGCCGCTGACCAAGAGCGCGATCGTCGACCGCGAGCAGGCGCTCAACCTCATCGACGAGCTTCGCGTTGCCGTGCCCGAGGAGGTCCGCGCTGCCAAGCGGATCAACACCGAGGGTGAGCGGATCATCGAGAAGGCCCAGGAGGAGGCCGAGCGCATCGTCGCCCGGGCCCAGGAGCAGGCCGCGTTCCTCATCGGGGAGCGGGGGCTGACCGAGGCCGCGCACGCGGAGAGCCGCCGGATCCTCATGGAGGCCGACGACGACGCCCGCGACATCCGCCGCGGCGCCGACGAGTACGCGGCAGGCGTCCTCGCCGCCCTCGAGGCCGAGGTGACACGCACCCTGCACGGGATCGAGCGCGGGATCGCGGTGCTTGAGGAGCGGAGCGCGGCGTACGCGGTGCAGCCGGGGCCCGAGGCTGCCGCCTCTCCCGATCCCGGCGACGGCGAGCTCGGCCTCGCGACCGACGACGAGGGGCTCGGGAACCTCGCCAGGCGATGAGCTCAGGCGACCCCCGCCCGTCTCATCCGGTTGACACGCACGGCGACCCGCTGACGTTCAACGTGGCCGGCCTGCTGGCGGAGCCCCCGGGCTCGGTCCGCGAATACGCGGTGGACGGGGTGGACGTGGACCTGAGCGAGGACGAGCTGGTCCTGACGCGCCCGGTCTCGGGCAGGGTCCGCCTCCTGCGGACGAACCGAGGGCTGGTGGTCGAATCCGATCTCAACACGGCGCTCGCAGGCGAGTGCGCGCGGTGCCTCCGGCCGACCGAGACCGAGGTCCAGATCGAGCTCGCCGAGGAGGTCCTGCCGACGATCGACCTCGCGAGCGGGCTGCCGGTCACGCTCGAGGAGGGCGAGGACCCCGAGACGCCGCGGCTGACCGACCACCACGAGCTCGAGCTGCGCCCGCTGGTGGCCGAGGCGATCAGCCTCCAGGAGCCCATCGCGCCGCTGTGCGAGCCCGGCTGCCCCGGCCTGTGCGAGGAGTGCGGCGAGCGCCTCTCGCCGGGCCACAGCCACGGCGACGGCCCGATCGACCCACGGTTCGAGGCGCTTCGGGCGTTCCGGGCCGAAGCGGGCGAGGGCGAGGACGAGTAGCGCGCGGCCTCCCTCGTGTAGTCGCCCAGCCGACAGCCTCGTCAGCGGCGCTCAGTCCGACACCGCGCATGCCCGCCGGCGCGTCATCGCCACGCACTCGGAACCCATGTTTGCCGTCTGCTCGTCGTCAGCGGCCCGGGCGAGCCTCGCGCGCCCGCGCCCGATCACCGCCCAGACGAGCGCAGGGCCCGGCCACGCGGCGGTCCCCGTGAGGGCCGCAATCGCCTCGTCGGGGTGGGCGGGGTTGGCGGTCCTCAGCTGGTGCTGGAAGTCGCATGCCACTTGGCGCGTGGCGCGCGTTCGCCGAACGACGAGCAGGCGGCTGATCGCGGGCTGGTCGCCGAGCTGCGTCCAGTCGTCCCATGACGGCAGCGAATCGGCCTTGGCGGCCGACCGGCGGATCAGATGCTCGAGCCGAAGCAGCACGCTCTGGACCTCGCTTGCCACGATCACCCGCTCGCGGGGCTCGTGGAACGCCACGTCGATCCAGCCGCGACTCGGGCGCGTCACGGCGATCTCCTGGAGGGGCTTCCAGCGAGGATGGCGCACCTCGAGGAGGTGCTCGAGGATGGGCGCCTGGTGGCGATCGTGGATCGCCGGGCCGGTGTTCGGGTAGAGGCGCATCGTGAGGTCGGCGCCCAGCACCGCAGCCAGCCGCCCGTACGTCTCGGGAGTTGGGCTCTCCTCGCCGGCGAGGACCCGAGCCACATGCGGGTGCGAGAGCCCTGCTGCGGCCGCAAGCTGCCAGATCGAGATCCCGGCGTCCGCGAGGTGTTGACAGAGATGCTCGGCGAGGTTGCGGCGTAGTGCTCGCGTGCGTCGGTCTGCTGCTTGTTGGAGGCCGGTCCGTCTCATACCGGCGATACAAGCACGGGTGCCTCACCCGCGGCTGATTGCACACGTAACCCAGCACGCACCGCGGGGGACCGGGGGACGTCGGTGTGTTGCCCCACAGACTCCGAACTGATGCGCACGGCCCCGATGGAGGGTGCGCAAGCGTCGCTTCGGTGCCCAGCAGGTGACGGACGAACCATGAACGGCGGATCGTGGAACCTGAGGGGTTACGCGGTGCACAGGCCCGCAGGCGCTCAGGCGTCGCTTCGGTGCCCAGCGGGTGACGGACGAACCACAATCCGCGGGCTGTGGAGCCCAGAGGGTTGCGCAGTGGGCGCGAGCGGGGTCAGGGCATGGGCAAAGAGCGTTCGACGGACCGTGTTCGACGGACCGCGCCGCCACCCGGTACACTCCGGCTTCGGCCCACCGCCCGGTGAGCGCATCGACGCGCCCGGGACATGGGCGACAGCCACCAGACACATCGCCGGGCCGTCCCCCGGATGAGCCTCAACAGGAGCGTAGACCGACATGGGTGTTCCGAAGCGAAAGGTCGCTCACGCCCGGCAGATGGACCGGCGGAGCCACCACGCCCTCACCCTGCCGCAGCTCGTCGAGTGCCCGCATTGCCACGAGCAGAAGCTGCCGCACCGGGTCTGCCCGGCCTGTGGGTGGTACAACGGCCGCCAGGCGGTCGTGCTCAAGACGCCGGGCTCCGAGGGCGGCGACAACGCCTGATCGCGTCGTGGCCGCGACGCAGGATCCCCAACCAGGCTCACCTGCCCGCCGTGGCGTCCGCATCGCCGTTGACGCCATGGGCGGCGACCACGGAGCGCCCGAGGTGGTGCCCGGCGCCGTCAAGTGGGCCCGGGAGCACCCGGCCGACGAGGTGATCCTCGTCGGTGACGAGCCGCTCGTCCGCAGCCTCGCCACCGAGGCGCCGCCGAACGTCAGCTTCGTCCACGGGCCCGAGGTCGTGGGCATGGACGAACACCCCGCTCGCGCGCTCGCGCGCAAGAAGCAGTCGTCCATTCGCGTGGCGACGGAGCTCGTCAAGAGCGGCCAGGCCGACGGTGTCCTGACCGCCGGTCACACGGGCGCGGGCATGGCCGCTGGCGTGCTCATCCTCGGCACGCTCCCAGGCATCGACCGGCCGGCGCTCGCGGTGCAGCTGCCCGGCGGCAAGCCATTCCTGCTCCTCGACATCGGCGCCAACCCGGACTCCACGGCCGAGAACCTCGCGCAGTACGCCCGGATGGGGGCGATCTTCGCGGAACGTGTCATGAGCATCCCGAACCCGCGGGTCGCGCTGCTCTCGATCGGCGAGGAGAAGGGCAAGGGCGACGCCCGGATCGCAAAGGCCACCGAGCTGATCGACCAGACGGACCTCAACTTCATCGGCAACGTCGAGGGCCGCGACCTGACCAAGTTCGTCGCCGACGTCATCGTCTGCGACGCCGTCCTCGGCAACGTCGTCATGAAGTTCTTCGAGGGCCTCTCGCGCTACATCTTCGACCTCGTCAGCGCGGAATTCCACGGCTCGCTGCGGGGGAGACTGTCGGGCTTGCTGTTCCTGCCCTCGAGGGCGAGACTGGTCAAGAAGTTCGACGCCGAGGTCGTCGGCGGGTCGCCGCTGCTCGGCGTGAACGGCACGATGCTCATCACCCACGGCAGCGCCAGGCGGCGGATGATCTGGTACGGGATGGAGGCCACCGCGCGCACGATCCGCGAGGGCGTCAACGCGCTGATCGCAGAATCACTGGGCATCAGCGGGCAGGCCGGGGCCGAGGACGCGGGCGACGGCCGCGAGGCGGAGGGGAACTGACAGATGGCAGCGCTCACCGTTGGCCCTGGCGTCATCCGGGAGACGGTGCGCCTGGCGGCCCTCGAGGTCCCGGGCGTCCTGCGGGTCGGCCGGGGCGGCCCGGGCTGGCGCGCCTGGCTGGGCGGGGCGCCCGTTAGGATCCGCATTCGCGACAACCGCGTCCACGTCACGCTGTGGGTCGTCGCCCGGCCGCGCCAGCGCCTCGTGGCCCTCAGCGCCCAAGTGCGCGCCGCGACTGGCGCCGCGGTGGAGCGCCTGCTCGGGATGGAGCTCGGCGGGGTGACCGTGCTGGTCGATGGTGTTGGAGACTGATCCGCGGGGTCAGCGGCGGGATCGCTCCAACGGGGAGCTGGTCCGGAGCCGTCGCGCCGGCCGCCGTCTCGCCCTCGCGGCCGTGTTCGAGGCGGAGTTCGGGCAGCGCACGGCCGAGGCCGTCCTCGAGCGCCACCTGGCCCTGGAGCAGGACCCGGAGGCCGCCGTCACGGCCCGCGCGCTCGTCGCCGCGGTGACCGAGCACCGCGACACGATCGACGCACGGATCGCCGAAGTCGCCCCCCAATACCCGGTCGTTTCGCTGGCCCGGATGGACCGCGCATTGCTCCGTTGTGGCATCTGTGAGGTGCTACACTCGCCCGCGACGCCGGCCCGGGTGGCGATCGCCGAGTGGGTCGAGCTGGCTCGCACGTATTCGGGTGACCCAATGCGTCGGCTTGTCAACGGCGTACTCGGGCGTGTGGCCCGCGATCTCAACGCAAGCAGGCGATAGCCCAACCCAGGAGGGAGCCAGTGGCCACGACGTACGATCGGCTGAAGAAGATCGTTGTCGAGCAGCTCGGGGTCGACGAGTCGGAAGTGACGCCCGAGGCGTCGTTCGTCGACGATCTCAACGCCGATTCCCTGGACCTCGTCGAGCTCATCATGAGCCTCGAGGAGGAGTTCGGGACGGAGATCTCAGACGAGGACGCCGAGAAGATCCGTACCGTCCAGGACGCCGTCGAGTACATCGACGAGCGCTCGGCCTGACGCTGTCGGACCGGGGCGAGATGCACCCGGCCGAGGCGCTGATCGAGCGGCTGGGCCTCACGGTCCGGGACCGGGACCTGTACGCGCAGGCCCTGATCCACAGTAGCTGGCTCCACGAGCACCCAGACTCACCGCTGGGTCACAACGAGCGGCTGGAGTTCCTGGGCGACGCCGTCGTCAGCCTGGCCGTCTCCGAGGCGCTGTACCGCCGACACCCGTCCGACGACGAGGGGATCCTCTCCGCGCGCCGAGCGTCCATCGTCAGCACACCCGGTCTCGCCCGGCTGGCCGCCAGGCTTGAGCTGGGCGGGTTCCTCCTGCTCGGCGAGGGCGAGGCCCAGCGCGGCGGCCGCGTACGTCCCTCGCTGCTGGCGTCCGCGTTCGAGGCTGTGGTCGGGGCGATCTACCTCGATCTGGGCTGGGACGAGGCGCGTGACTGGATCCGCGCCCAGGCGGAGGAGGAGCTCACCGCCGAGGTGGCGCTGACCTCGCTCAAGAGTCCCAAGAGCCGCCTCCAGGAGCACACCCAGCGCACGACCGGCGAGCGACCGATCTACCGACTCGTCGAGGCCGTGGGGCCGGACCATGAGAAGCACTTCCGGATCGAGGTTGAGGTGGACGGGCGGGTGCTCGGGGCGGGCGAGGGGGCATCGCGGCGCATTGCCGAGACGCAGGCGGCCGCGGAGGCGCTCGACACGATCCGCCGGGAGCGCCTCGCCGTCAGGGCCGCGCGCCACGTGCATGAGCCCGGGGACGGCACGGAGACTGCGGAGCCCGTAGCCGTATCCGAACCCGACGCCGGGGCCACGGCCTGCGCCGGGGCCGAAGCCGGGACCGAAGCCCGGTCCGACGGCAAGGGGGCCGCACCCAGGGCGGCCGCGGATGCGGCGGCGTCTGCGAAGGCCAGCCCCGCTGACCCCTGGTGAGCGCCCCGGCACGGCTGCTCGGTCTCCGCATCCAGGGCTTCAAGTCCTTCGCTGAGCGCACACTCGTCGAGTTCGGCCCCGGTGTGAGCGCGGTCGTGGGGCCCAACGGCTCGGGCAAGTCCAACCTCGCCGACGCCCTCCGCTGGGCGCTCGGGGAGCAGGGCCGCTCGCTGCGCATCCGCAAGAGCGAGGACGTCATCTGGGCGGGGTCCGAGCGGCGCTCGGCGCTGGGCATGGCCGACGTGATGCTCGTGCTCGACAACAGCGACGGGCTGCTGCCAGTCGAGTACTCGGTCGTCGAGCTCGGGCGACGCCTCTACCGCTCGGGCGAGAACGACTACCTGCTCAACAGGCAGCGCGTCCGCCTGCGCGACCTCCAGGACCTGCTGGACTCCGGGAACCTCGCCGAGAACGCCTTCCTGTTCATCGGGCAGGGCATGGTGGACCAGGCGCTGGCGCTCCGGCCGGAGGAGCGCCGCCCGCTGTTCGAGGAGGTCGCGGGCGTCCGGCGCCACGAGCGGCGGCGGCGCAAGGCGGAGGAGCAGCTGGCCGAGGCGGAGGCCAACCTGGCGCGCGTCGAGGACATCCTCGCCGAGCTCCGCCCGCAGGCGCGCCGGCTCGGCCAGCTCGCCGAGCAGCAGGCGACGCGTCTGACGGCCGGCGAGGAGCTGGCCGCGGCGCTGATCGTTGCCGCCCACGCGCGGTGGCATGACGCCGCGGCGCGCGAGGCCGGGTCTGCGGCGCGGCGGGACGCGCTGCGCGCCGAGTCCGATGCGGCGCTCGAGGCGCTCGAGTCAGCGGAGTCCACCGTTGGCGAGATCGCGGCGAGCATGGCCGCGCGCGCGGAGCTGGAGCGGGAGCGCCGCGCAGCGCACGAGACCGTGCGCGCGTTGCTGACCCAGCTCGGGCTGCGCGAGGCGCGGGCCGCGGGCGAGGTCGCCGCGGCCGCCAGGGATCGCGCGCGAATTGTGGGCGAGCGGGCCGCCGCGGAAGCCGACATCGCGGCGGGCCGGCGGGCGCTCGCCGAGGCCGTGCCCGAGCCGGACCTCGAACTCGAGGCAGCGCTCGCCGAGGCGGACCGGGCGCTCGGCGATGCGCTCTCGGAGCTGGCCTCGCTGCGGGCGGCGTCGCGCGCGCGCGGGGACGAGCTGGCGGCGCTCCGACGCGCCGAGGCCGCGCGCGCGGGGGAGGCCGAGACGGCGCGGCGGCGCAAGGCTGACGCCGAGCGACGTGCCGCCGACGAGCGGGCGAAGGCCGCCGCGGCCGAGTCGCGCAAGGCTACGCTCGAGGCGACGCTCGCACAGGTGCGAGAGACCCTGGCCGCCGCGATCGCAGAGGAGACGTCCGCTGTCGCGGAGCGGGAGGCTGCGCGCGCCAGGGGCGATGCGGCCGAGGGCACGCGCCGCGCCGCCGCTGAGCGGGCCGCGACGGCGGGCTCCGTGCTCGCCGGGGCGCGGGGCCGCCACGAGGGCCTGGCGCGGCGTCTAGCCGAGGATGAGGAGCGGGGGATTGCCCGGGCGGCGCGCAGGCTTGGTGGCCGGCGCGTGGACGAGGAGCTGGGCGTGGAGCCCTCGCTCCGGGCGGCGGTCGAGGCGGCGCTGGGCGACCTCGCCCGTGCCTACGTGGTGGAGCAGGTGGCGGCGGAGCAGCTGAAGGCTGAGCGCGGACATCTGGTGGTCCGCGAGCGGCTGGCCGCGGCGGAACGGCTAGGCCAGAGTGGCACGGGTGCGTCCGTCGCGGATCGTCGGCTCGACGACACTCTGGCGGCCTCGGGCGGTGGTCGGCTGGCCGATGCACTGCGGCGGGACCCTGCAGGCGTGGTGCGGCCGCTGCTGGCGCGCGTCCTGTGGGCGCCGGACCTCGCGGCCTTGCTGGCGCTCCAGGAGACGCTCCCCGTGGGCTGGCTCGCCGTGACCCGTGACGGCTCCGCGGTGGCCGACGCGCTCACGCTCCGCCTCGGTCGGGGCGACTCCCCGCTGGAGCGGCGCGCAGAGCTGGAGCGGCTGGAGCGCGAGCTCCAGGCGCTGACCGCGGAGGCCGCCGAGGCGGATGCGGCGAGGGCCGCCGCGGAGCGCGACGCGTCGAGCACCCGGGCCGCCCTTGAGCAGGCACGCGCGGCGGAGTCGGCGGCGGCCGGACGGCGGCGACGTTCCGAGGAGCTCGAGCGCGCGGCGGGGCGCGATGCGGAGGCGGCAGCGCGCGAGGCGGCGTGGCACGCGGCGCAGGCGGGCCGGCTCGCGACCGAGGCGGAGCGAGCGGCCGCGGCGCTCGCATCGCTCGAGGGAGGCACCTCGTCGACGGTTCCGGGCGACCCGTCCAACCCGGACGCGGAGGCCGTCACGGCCTGGGAGGCGCGCGTCGCCGAGCTGCGGTCCCGGCGCGATCGACTCGCGGGCGAGGTGGCGGCGCAGGAGCGGTCACGCCGCGAGGCGGAGGCGCGGCGGGCACGGGCCGAGGCGGGCGTGACCATGGCCGAGGCCCGGGTTGCCTCGGTCGCACGCGACTTGGCGGCCCTCGACGAGCGCGAGCGGGCAGCCGCCGCCGAGCGCGACGGGCTGGCGGGGGAATTGGCCGAGGCCACCGCTCGGGAGGCGCGCGCGCGCGAGGAGCTCGATGCGCTGCTGGCCGACGACCGTGCAGAACGGGCGCGGCTGAGCGAGGCGGAGCGGGCCGCGACGAGCGCCCGCGAGCGCCTGCGCAGCGCCGACGACCGCGCCCGGGCCGCCGACGTGGCGGTGATGGAAGCCCGCCTCGGGCTCGATTCGCTTCGTGAGCAGCTGCTCGTGGAGCTGGCGGGGCTGGGCGAGGTTGGGCTTCGGCACTTGGCGGAGAGCGCCGGGCTCGATGTGGCCGAGCTGGCCGCCGTCGCGTCACCGCTCGGCACGGGCGGCGGCGGGGCGGAGCCCGCGGGCGGCATCACGGACGCGGGCGACGATACGGCAGCGACAGGCGACACCGCCGTGTTCGAGGCCGTTCTCGACGCTCTCGCCCCCCGCTGGGCGGCGGCCGCGCCCGAGATCGAGGCGCCCTCGCCGGGACGCCTGGCCGGGCTCCGGCGCCGGTTCCACGAGCTGGGCGCCGCCAACCCGTTCGCGGTTGACGAATACCGCTCCGTCCGGGCCCGCCTCGAGGCGCTCGACGTCCAGGACGGCGACCTGCGCGACGCCATCACCAAGACCCGGCAGCTGATCGCCGAGCTGGACACGCTGATCGCCACGCAGTTCCGAACGACGTTCGCGGCGCTCGAGGTGGCCTTCGACCGGCGGTTCCAGCAGCTGTTCGGCGGCGGCTTCGCGAAGCTGACCCTGACCGACCCGACCGACCTCGGCACAACGGGCATCGAGATCACGGCGCGGCCGCCGGGCAAGAAGGCGCAGGCGCTCGCGATGCTGTCGGGCGGCGAGCGCGCGCTGACGGCAGTGGCGCTGCTGTTCGCGATGCTCGAGATCCGACCCGCGCCGTTCTGCGTCCTCGACGAGGTGGACGCGGCGCTCGACGAGGCGAACGTCGGCCGGTTCACTGACGCACTGCGCGACCTCACGCGGCAGACCCAGTTCATCGTCATCACCCACAACCGCGGCACGATCGAATCGGCGGACGCACTCTACGGCGTGACCGTCGGCGACGATTCGGTCAGTCGCGTGATCAGCCTGCGGCTCGAGGAGGCGCAGGCCATCGCCGACCACACGCGCGGCCCGGTCCACGCGACCCTCGCCGGCGGCGCCGGCTGATCGGGAGTCCCCCACATGCGCTTCTTCCGACGCGGCGGCCAGCCGCAAGAGCCCGATTCGGCGCAGGAGCCCAACTCCGCGCCGCAGCCCGACTCGGCGCCGCTGCCCGCCCAGCCGGCGGTCGGGCCTGACGCCGACGACCTCATCGGCGACGAGTGGCGGACGGCCGACGGCGAGCCGAGCGACACGCTGGGGTTCGAGCCGAGCGAGCTCGAGCAGGACCTGGCTGAGTCGCCCGATGCGGTCCTGGGGAGCGACGGCGTCATCGAGCCCGCGCCCATCATCGCGCCGGCCGGGCCTGCCCCAGCCCAGCCGCAATGGGCCTGGGGCGCCGAGTGGTCGGCGGAGAAGGCCGACGCGGCGCGGCGCGAACGCGAGCACGAGCAGCTCGAGGCCGGCCTCGAGAAGACGCGCAGCGGGTTCGGCGCCCGGCTCCGGACCGCCTTCGGCGGCATCGGTACGGACGCCGACTGGGAGGAGGTCGAGGAGACGCTGATCACGGGCGACGTCGGCGCGCATCTCTCGATGTCGATCGTCGAGCGCGCCCGCAAGCGCCGTGAGGTGACGGTCGAGCAGGCGGTCCGCGCCGAGCTCGAGGCGATCCTCGCCGGCCGCGACGAGGGTCCCTGGGAGCCGAGGCCAGCGGCCGAGGGAGCTCCCGCCATCGTGCTCGTCGTGGGTGTCAACGGCACCGGCAAGACCACGACCATCGGCAAGCTGGCCGCGCGCGAGCGGGCTCTGGGCCATCGTGTCGTCCTCGCCGCCGCGGACACCTTCCGAGCCGCCGCCATCGACCAGCTGCGCATCTGGGCGCAGCGCGCGGATGCCGAGATCGTTGCCCACGCCCAGAACGCCGACCCGGCCGCCGTGGTGTACGACGCGCTCGACGCTGCCATCGCCCGCCGAGCCGACGTGCTGATCGCGGACACAGCAGGCCGACTCCACACCAAGGCGAACCTCATGGACGAGCTCACCAAGATCCGCCGCGTCATCGACAAGCGCCTGCCGGGCGCGCGCGTGGAGACCTTCTTCGTGCTCGACGCCACGACCGGTCAGAACGGCCTCGCCCAGGCGAAGGCCTTCCACGAGGCGGTCAAGCTGTCGGGCGTCGTGCTGACCAAGCTCGATTCGACCGCCAAGGGCGGCATCGTGTTCGCGATCGAGCGCGACCTCGGCGTGCCCGTGCGCTTCGTCGGGGTGGGGGAGCAGGCCGACGACCTTCTGCCCTTCGACCCGGCAGGCTTCGTGGCGGCCCTGTTCGACTGAGCACTGGAGGTGGGCGAATGGCCGTCATCGGGTTGAGCGTCTCGGCCCTCGGCGGCTTCATCGTGTTCGTGGCCGGTGCGAGCCGGGGCGACTGGGCCGTTGCCGGATTGGGCCTGGCGCTGGCGGGCATCGGCCTGCTGCTCTGGGAGCTGACCGTGGCGGTCGCCGAGGGGCGGGAGCCCGCCGAGGCCGCCACGATCGGGGAGCGATAGCCTCCGCGCCTGCATTCGCGCAGGGCGACCGCGACCCGAGGGCAGCCAGCAGGGTGGACGCGATGACGGCCCCCCAAAGGCCGAACCGGCTGGATTCCGCACTGAACGAACAACACGGGGTCCGGGGTTCCGGGCACCCGCCCCGGAACGCGGTCGAAGGTGGCTTCGGAGGCGATGTATGCACCAGTCGGTACGCCTTCCGAAGCAATACGCAGCCGCGCCCCGGTCATGCTGCAAGACCGCGCCCCCGTGCGGCTGGCGGCGCTCGGATCAAGGCCCGGCAGGTGCCGGCTGTTCGCTCCATCCGAAAAGTCGCCAGAGAGCATGCGCTGGCGACTGCGCCGGGCCGGGCGGCAGGGTCGCCGTGCGGGCCGTCGGGATGGCCGCGCGCGAACGCATGCCGTACACTCCCCGCCATCAGGTGTCGCCAGAACCCGCGCACCGCCCGCACGGCGCTCGTCATGCGGTCCTCCTCCCAGCCAGCACAAGGGTCGCCGTCCTCGCATGTTCGACAGCCTCAGCGATCGCCTCCGCAAGACCCTCGCCGGTCTGACCGGACGTGGCCGGGTGTCCGAGGCGGACGTGGACGCGGCCATGCGCGAGGTCCGCCTGGCGCTGCTCGAGGCGGACGTCAACTTCAAGGTTGTCAAGGACTTCGTGGCACGCGTTCGCGAGCGTGCCCTCGGCGCCGAGATCCTCGACAGCCTGACCGCCGGCCAGCAGGTGGTCAAGATCGTCCACGAGGAGCTCACGAACCTCCTGTCGGCAGGCGATCGAACCTTCCGGCTTGCCGGCAACCCCGCCGTCGTCGCGCTCGTCGGCCTCCAGGGCTCGGGCAAGACGACCTCCGCCGCCAAGCTCGGCAAGCACATCGTCAAGCTCGGCCGACACCCGCTGCTGATCGCCGCCGACCCCTACCGGCCCGCGGCGGCGGACCAGCTCGAGACCCTCGGCAAGAGTCTCGACATCGCCGTCTACCGCGCGCCCGTAGGCACGCCCACAGTGGACATCGCGCGCGACGGCATCGCCCACGCGAAGCGCATTGGCCGCGACGTCGTGATCATCGACACCGCTGGCCGGCTGACGATCGACGATGCCCTGATGGCCGAGATCCACGCCATCGAGGCAGCCACCAAGCCCGTCGAGACCCTCCTGGTCGTGGACGCGATGACCGGCCAGGAGGCCGTCAACGTCGCCCAGGGCTTCGCGGGCGCCGTCAAGATCACCGGCCTCGTGATGACCAAGGTCGACGGCGATGCCCGCGGGGGCGCCGCGCTCTCCATCGGCGCGGTCACCGGCATCCCGGTCAAGTTCCTCGGCACCGGCGAGAAGACCGACGCCCTCGAAGTGTTCTACCCGGACCGGCTCGCGGGTCGCATCCTGGGCATGGGCGACATCCTCACGCTCGTCGAGAGGGCGCAGGAGGCCTTCGACGAGAAGCAGACCGCGAAGCTCGAGGAGAAGGTCCGCAAGGCCGCCTTCACGCTCGATGACATGCTCGACTCGATGCAGCAGATGAAGAAGATGGGCCCGATGGGCCAGATCGTCTCGATGATCCCGGGCCTCGGCGGCATGGCGAAGGATGCACAGGCCGCGGTCGATCGGGGCGAACTCAAGCGGACCGAGGCGATCATCCAGTCGATGACGAAGCGGGAGCGGCGAGACCCATCGGTCCTGAACGCTTCCCGTCGCCGCCGGATCGCGAAGGGTTCTGGGACGTCCCTGCCCGAGGTGAACCGGCTGATCAAGCAGTTCAGCGAAATGCAGAAGCTGATGAAGCAGTTGCAGGGTGCCGGTGGCCGTCGTGCGGCCATGGGCCAGCTGCTCGGGCGCCGGTAGCGGCGCAGGGAGGGACGAGATGGACCAGGACCCGACACAGCCGTTCAGGCCACCCGCCGCGCCAGACGCGCCGCCCCCGCCGGTCGCTCCCGCCCAGCCCCCAACGGCGTCGCAGCCCTACGGCACGGCGAGCTCGCAGGGCGCCCCCACC
This sequence comes from Chloroflexota bacterium, assembly GCA_021802825.1. GTDB lineage: Bacteria > Chloroflexota > Limnocylindria > Limnocylindrales > CSP1-4 > CAIXZV01. Next base: position 12,006 of record JAJZRG010000011.1, on the reverse strand, counting down.
TCCACCCACGGCGCACCCGTGCCACCGGCGGGCCTCGAGGTTCCGCTGGCGGCGCCCGGCACCCGGCCCCGTCGCCGCAACCCGCTGCGCTACGCCGCGGCGGCGCTCGTCGTCGTGCTCGTCGTCGCGAGCGGCATCGGCGCCACCCTGCTGCTCACGGGCTCCTCGGGCGGGGCGTCGGCCCTCGTGGGCTACGCGCCGGCCGACTCCGTGCTCTACGCCGAGGGCCGCCTGGACCTGCCCGGCAGCCAGCGAGCGGAGGTTGCGAAGGCGCTCGCCGCCTTCCCGGGCTTCGCAGACCAGGCGGCGCTCAACACCAAGCTGGGCGAGCTGCTCGACCGCGTGCTGAGGGCTGCCTCAAGCGGCAAGCACGACTACCAGACCGAGATCGCCCCGTGGTTCGGCGGGCAGATCGCGGTCACCCAGGGTCCGCAGGCCGGGCTTGGCGGGATCACCCCGTTCCCCGGCGGCGGCATGTCGCCAGCCCCCAGCCCCACGATCAGCCCCGCCGCCTCGCTCCCGCCGTGCACCGGCGGTGACACGTCAACCCCGGCGCCCACGCCGGCAGCTTCCGACGAGCCCGGCGCCCACGGCAGGACGTCGATGAGCCTGCGAATGGTCCTGCTCGCCACCGTGACCGACGCCACGAAGGCCGAGGCATGGGTGGGCTCGATCCTCGGCGAATCCGGCACCAAGACCAGCGACCGCACGTGCGACGGGGTGGTGGTCCACGTCGTCCAGGGGTCGGGCGGCTACGTCCGGATGCCCGACATGGGCTGGGCCATCCTTGGCGGCAAGGTCCTGGTTGCGGGAGACATCGACTCGATCCGCCTCGCCATTGCCACGAAGGGCACAGCAGGCCTCAGCACCGTCGCCAACTTCCAGAAGGCCGTGGCATCGCTGCCCGGTGACCACGTCGGCATGCTCTACCAGGCCGTCCAGGCGATGGTCAAGGCCCAGGCCGCCAGCATGGGCACCATCAGCGGCGCGGCGGGCGACAGCGCCGGCACAGCGACCGCCGCCTACGGCGTCCTCGCCGACCTGCTGCCGGAGTGGATCGCGGGCGACCTCAAGGCGTCGAACGGCAACTTCGTCCTCGACACCGTGCAGCCGAGGCAGGACTACCAAGCCGGGACGAACCGCGCCTCGGACCTCGCCGCGCTCGCCCCAGCGAAGACTATCGCCCTGATGGACGCGCATGACCTGGGCAAGATGCTCGGGTCGCTGAAGGACAAGTTCGCGGCCGAGCCCAAGCTCCAGGCCTACGTCAAGCAGCTCGACACGGCCCTCAACCTGGCTGGCGGCTTCTCGGCCACCGTCGGCTGGATCGGCGACGCCGGGTTCGCGGTCACCCGTGACGGCTCGAAGGTCTCGGGCGGCCTCCTGATCCGGCCGGACGACGCGGCCGCCGCGACGCGGCTCTTCACCCAGCTGCGTGGCCTCCTGGAGCTGGCCGGGGGAGGTTTGGGCCCGGCCTTCAGGGACGAGGACTACAAGGGGGCCAAGATCACGAGCGTCGATCTGTCCGCGATGGCGCCGATGCTCCAGTCGAGCATGGGCTCACCGGGGATAGCCGTCCCGTCCGACCTCCAGCTCGTCTACGCGGTGACCGACAAGGTGGCCGTGGTGACGCTGGACCCCGGTTTCGCCAAGGCGGTGATCGACGCCTCGCAGGGCGGCGACTCGCTGGCCAAGGACGCGCGCTTCTCGGCGCTGCTCGGCCCGGCGGGGACGCAGAACGCCGGGCTTGTGTGGCTCGATCTCACGGCCACCCGGGAGCTCGTGGAGGGGATCCTCCCCGCGACCAACAAGGCCAAGTACGAAGCCGATGTCCGGCCCTACCTGCTCCCGCTCGACGCACTCGTCGCGGTCAATCTGGTCGATGGCGACCTGCTGCGGGGGACGCTGACTCTGTCCACCAAGCACTAAGAGCATCCATGGGCCCCGCCGCCGGCGGGCCCCGCCCAAGGTCCGCACGCCAAGAGGAGTAACCAAGCGCATGTCCGTCCGTATCCGCCTCACCCGAGTTGGGGCGACCAAGCAGCCGACCTACCGCCTCGTCGTGGCCGACGCCCGCTCCGCCCGTGACGGCCGTGCGATCGACACGATCGGCCACTACAACCCGCGAACCGACCCGATCGAACTCGTCATCGACGAGGCGAAGGCCAAGGACTGGCTGTCCAAGGGCGCCCAGCCGTCGGACACCGTCAGGCGGTTGCTCAAGCAGGCCGGCGTCACGCCGAGCTTCAAGTAGGCCCGACGATGGCCGCCGCAGATCTGGTCGAGTACGTCGCGAAGGCCCTCGTCGATGATGTCGACGCCGTGCACGTCGAGGTCGTCAACGCCGAGGACGGGACCATCATCGAGTTGCACGTGGCCGAGTCCGACATGGGCAAGGTCATCGGCCGCAACGGCAGCGTCGCCAAGGCGCTGCGCACCCTGCTCAAGGTGACATCCGCCCGCTCCGGCGAGCCGGTCAGCCTCGAGATCGTCTGAGGGGGCGTTGGCTCCCCGCGCCGCGTCGCGCGGCGGCGAATCGCCGTCGCCGCGTAACGGAGAGAGGCCGCGCCTCGTGGTCGCGCTGGTCCGCGGATTCCGCGGGCTGCGGGGCCATGTCCGCGTCGAGCTCCTGACCGACCGCCCCGAGAACCGCTTCCCCGTGGGCGCCACCCTGTTCCTAGAGGGCACCGACGAGCGCCTGACCATCGCCGAGGCCACGCCCGTCGCCGATGGCCGGGGCTGGTGGCTGCGCTTCCGCGAGATCGGCGACCGCAGCGCGGCCGAGGAGCGGCTGCGCGACCGCTATCTCGAGATCGTCCAGCCCGACGAGCCCCGCGAGGAGGGGCGCTGGCTGTGGCACGAGCTCATCGGCCTCGCCGTGACCTCCACACGGGGCGAGGCGATGGGCACGATCACGGACATTTATCGCGCCGGTGGGGCTGAGGTGTTCGTCGTCCGCGGCCCGCGGGGCGAGTTCGACGTGCCCGGCGTGCGGGGCATCGTCACCGAGCTCGCGCCGGAGCGCGGCGTGATGGTCGTGGACCTCGACTCGCTCGCGCTCGACGCCCGGCCGGTCGAGGACGAGGACTACGTGCGACCGCGCGACCGGCGGCCGCGCAAACAGCCGAAGCGTCGGGCGGGGCCGCCAAGGCCGGGCGCGCCCGAGACCCAGCCCGCTGCCCCGGGCGCGCCACGCGACGCGGCGCCCGAGCCGGGCCCCGACGCCTGATGCCCCTCGAGATCGACGTCCTGACGCTCTTCCCGCCGATGGTCGAGGGGCCGATCCGCGAGAGCATCCCCGCGCGCATCCAGGAGCAGGGCCTCGCGGCGATCCGCGTCCACGACCTGCGCCGCTGGGGCCTGGGCAGGCATCGAACCGTCGACGACTACACGTACGGCGGGGGAGCGGGCATGGTCCTGCGGGCCGACGTCGTGGCCGCGGCGCTCGCGGACCTGCGCCGCCCCGACAGCGTCGTCATCCTCCTCGACCCCGCGGGAGAGGTGTTCCGCCAGTCGGTGGCGCACGCGCTGGCAGGGAGTTCGCACCTCGTCTTCCTGTGCCCGCGCTACGAGGGCGTGGACGATCGGGTCCGCGCGATGTGCGACCGTGAGATCTCGATCGGAGACTACGTGCTGACCGGGGGCGAGCTTGCGGCGCTCGTGGTCATCGACGCCGTGATCCGGCTCCTGCCGGGCGCGATCGACGACGCGTCCACGGCGGAGGAGTCATTCGCCGCCGGGCTGCTCGAGTACCCGCAGTACACGCGCCCGGCGGAGTTCGACGGGGTATCGGTGCCGCACGTCCTGGTGTCTGGCCACCACGAGCAGGTTCGCCAGTGGCGCCTGCGGGAATCGCTGCGCCGGACGCTGGAGCGGCGTCCGGACCTGCTCGAGGGTCGGGCGCTGACCAAGGAGGAGGCGAAGCTCCTCGCCGAGGTGCGGTCCGAGCCGCGGGATCCCTGAGCTGGGTCGGGGACTCGTTGCTGGGTCGCGCACCCCCTGCCGAGCCCCACCCCCGAGTTGCCGCTGCGTCGACGATTCCGGAGCTCTCCCGTCGCGACGTCGACCCTGGAGCGACGATCCGACCGCCGCCGACTCGCCGGTGCCGCCATTTCGGTCGGTACGTCGCCGCCCAGACGACGTATCGACCGTCGGGTGCCAGAATCGTCGCCGCTGAGGCGACCGAACGCCAGGGCGTCGGCTCATGGCAGGAGGGCTCACGCCGACTGACACGAGCGCGTCGGCATGCTATTCTCCGCCGTCGGCCTTGCCCTCTGCGGCGCGCGCCGCTCCTCGAATCCGCGAACCGCAGCCGCCGCTGCCGACGACTCAACAAGGACTGCTCACCGTGAACGTGCTCAACGAGATCGTGGCCGACCAGCTGCGAACCGACCTGCCCGTCATCACCCCGGGCGACACCGTCAAGGTGTCGGCAAGGGTCATCGAGGGCAACCGCGAACGCGTCCAGGTCTTCGAGGGCCTCGTGATGCGCGTGCGCAACGCGGGCGTCGCCTCGGCGATCACCGTCCGCCGCATCGCGTCCGGCGTCGGCGTGGAGCGCACGTTCAAGCTCCACAGCCCGCGCATCGAGAAGATCGAGGTCGTCCGCCACGGCCAGGTCCGCCGCGCCAAGCTGTACTTCCTGCGCAACCGCGTCGGCAAGGCGGCCACGACGCTTCGCGAGCGCCGCTAGGCACCTCCGCGGGCCGCGTCCCCGCAGCCGAACGCGCCCCGGCGATCCGAACGCACCGACCCCCGAGGTCCGCCCGGGGGTCGTGCGATTCCTGCGCCACGAGGAACTTCACAGGCCGCGGGGACGCAGCGTCGCGAAGCCCTACCAGCTCCTAGAGGTTGACCGTCCCGCTGACGAGCGTGAGCGACCGGCCGCCCACGAACACGCGGCCGTCGGCCTGGGACACCTCGACGCGCCCGGCACGCCCGATCGCGCCGCCCTGGCTCGCGACATACGGCGCCTGAATGCGCCCGGTCGCGAGCAGCCACTGGGCGACTGAGGCATTGAGGCTGCCCGTGACCGGGTCCTCGACCGTCATCCCGTTCAGCGGGAACAGGCCGCGCACCTCGATCGCCTCGGGGGAACCCGGCGGGTAGAGGCCGACGAGGCCGATGTCGAACGCGATCGCGCCGGGCCGGACGTCCAGCACGGCCTCGGCGTCCCGCAGCAGCAGCGCCACCCATCCGGGCCCGTTGTCTGCCCAGGCGGCGTCGATGATGTCGGTCCGCTCGATTCCCAGCGAGGCGGCGATGGCGACTAGGTCCGCCTCGTCGACGGGTCCCGAGCGGCGGAGCGGGGGAGCGCCGAAGGCGAGCCCGTCGCCCTGCCGCCGGATCTCGATCAGCCCGGCCGCGCACAGCTGCACAATGCGGCCGGTGTCGCGCGGTCGGCCGCCCGCCTCCAGCCAGGCGTGGCACGTCCCGAGCGTGGGATGGCCGGCGAAGGGCAGCTCGGACTCGGGGGTGAAGATGCGGACCGCGTAGTCCGCGGCCGGATCGTCCGTCGGCAGGACGAACGTCGTCTCGGACAGGTTCGTCCAGCGCGCGAAGCGCTGCATCTCGGCGGGGGAGAGGCCTGAGGCGTCGAGGACCACGGCGAGCGGGTTGCCGAGGCCGGGACCGGTGGTGAAGACGTCGACCTGGCGGAATTGTCGAAGCATGACGACGAGTGTGCCGCTGATCGCCGGACGGCGCTACGCTAGTCGGCGATGGCCGTGATCGTCCCCACCCTCCGCTTCGAGCGCCCGCTCTGGCGGGCGGGGGCATCGCGCGTCGTGGGCGTGGACGAGGTGGGCGTGGCCCCCACCTGCGGCGCGGTGGTGGCGGCCGCGGTGATCATGCCCCCCAACTGCAAGCGCATCGCGGGCGTCCGCGACTCCAAGACGCTGTCAGCCGCGCAGCGCGAGCGGCTGGCCCCCATCATCCGGCGGCGCGCTGTGGCGGTGGGCGTGGGCGCTGCCTCCGTGGCCGACATCGACCGGCTGAACATCTACCACGCGACCCACCTCGCGATGCGCCGCGCGATCGCCCGGCTGGGCGACCACGACCACGTCCTGGTTGACGGCCTCCGGATCGCCAACTTCGAGCAGCAGGTCGGTCCCTACACGGCGATCGTGGACGGTGACGCCCTGGTCTACTCGATCGCCTGCGCCTCGGTGATCGCCAAGACCGTCCGCGACCGGATGATGCACCGCCTCGCCGTCCGCTACCCGCAATACGGCTGGGAGCGCAACGCCGGGTATGCGACCCTCGAGCACCGCGATGCCATTCGGGCGCATGGGCTGACTCCGCACCACCGCAGGAGCTGGCAGGCGCTCCAAGTGCTGCTGGCGGGCGACCAGCTGGCGATGTTCGCCGCGCCCGAGGGTCACGTCGCCGAAGCGGTCGATGCCGCGCTGTTCGACGCGGCTGGCGACGACGTGTTCGCCGGGGCAGAAGGGGCCGATCCCGAAGAGGTCGAGGCGGGCGAGCTGGCCGAGGCGAGCGACGACCTCGGACTGGAGGTCGCGATCGACCTCACGGGCACCCCGGTCGGCGCCTGACGAGGAGGAATCGCTAGCGCTGGTCCGGCAGCAGCGCGCGGACCTGCGCCCAGCGGACGCGCGCCGACGCGGCCACGCCCGCCTGCCCGGGCACGACCAGTGCCCCTGCCAGGCCCTCCTTGTACCGCGGGTCCACGATGACACCCACGAGTACGTAGCCGTTCACGATGCAGGTGATCGACGGGCCGGCGGTCACGATCGTCAGGCGGTTCGCCGCCGGGATGCCGCGCGCGTAGGGCGCCTCGTCCGGGATCGGCCCGTCGGCCAGCACTCGGAGCTGGCCGCCCTCAATCGCGAACACGACGGCGCGACCGCCAGCGGTGACGCTGAAGCCGAGGTAGTTGTGCTCGTCCACCTGGCGGAAGAACAGTCCGCAGGCTGCGTCGTCCCCGCCGGTCTCGAGCTCCACGACCGCGTCGATGACCACGTCACGGAAGGCGGCGGGCGCGAAGGTCGCGGAACCCACGGCCCCCCGACCGTCGGCGCTGACAGCCGGCGACTCGCCAGCGGGCGAGGTCCAGAGCACCGGCGGGTTCCCGGAGGGCGGTGCGTCGGGGGGAGGGAGCGGCATGCGGGGTCTCCGGAGTTGGGGTTGTCAGCCTAGGCCACGGCCACGCCGGGCGGGAGGGGGATAGTCCAGTCGCCGATCGCCTGGCCGAACAGCGAGGTGACCAGCTCCTCGACGCCCCAGCCCATGCCGATCGCGTCCCGGATCACGCCCAGCGGGCTGCCGGTCTCCACGTCGCCGATGATCTTGACCAGGCCGAAGATGATGCGCGTCATCGCCATCGTGGTGGCGTCGAAATGGGCCTTGCCAATGGGGAACGAGTAGCTGGCGCCGAGGCCGCCGTATACGCCGAGCTCGCCTGTCGCCCCCGCGAGGCCCGCGACGCTCACCGACGTGTCCCAGCCCCACGCGGACCGCCCGGACGCAAACGGGTTCGGGACCCCGGCATTGACCTGGAACGGTTGGCCCTCCATGTGGCCCGGCTGCTGCGTGACCGCGCCGGGCTGGTCTGGCGTCCCCTGGCGGAACACGGAGCCGTACATCGTCGCGCGCTGGTCCTCGGGGCTCAGGTCGGTCTCCGGCTTGCCGGCCCGGGCGGCTGCGTTGTCGCCCGCGCCGATGCCTCGCACTGAGATGCCCGGCACCATCGGCGCGAGCCGCCCCACGACGTTCTGCGCGCGCCGCAGCGCGAGGTCGCGGTTCGACTCCTCTCGGCTGCCCCCGGGCGGTGCGTGGCGCCAGCCGCGGCTCGCCTCGCCCGTGACCTCGATGGAGGTGACGCGCGCGCCGTCGTGGCCCTGCGGGTAGTCATTGGCGGTGGATGCGGCCGTCGAGATCGCCCCGGCGCCACCCAGGGCGTCAACCTCGGCGCTCTGGGTCGGGAACAGGACCTCACCCAGGGCGACGACGTCGTGCATGTCGGGCGTGCCCGGCGTGGGCGGCCCGACGGTCTTCTCGCCCGGGACGAGGTGCTGGTCGGCGCCCAGGGGGGTGTACGAGCCGATGGTGCCGAAGTCGGTCGAGCCGCCCACCGAGATGACGCCACCCGACTGGACCGCGAGCCCGACGCCCTCCGCGAGGCCACCCTGGACGCCATAGCTCGCGTTGGTGAACCAGCCGCCCCAGCCCTGGAGCACGTCCTTGTTGGCGTCGCCAAAGGAGCCGACCGTGCCCCACGTCATCGCGCCGGACAGGTGGCCGGTCGCCCCGATGTCGCCGACGCTCACCTGCGCGCCGCCGCCCGGGGCGACGAAGAAGCCGATGTCGCCGCGACGGTAGTCCATGACCACTTCCAGCGACGCGCCACCGCCAGCAGACACGCCAGCGCCCTCTGAGATGTCACCGCCCAGCTGGAAGCCCATGCTGAAGTGGTCGCCCTCGGGGTGGACCAGGCCGTTGAGGATCGACTGCTCGGCCTGGCCGGCGGCCTCGCCTGCCGCCTGGGCCTGCGCCTGGATCACCGACTGCGGCGTGGGCAGCCCGTTCGGGAACATCGTGCGGGCGGTGGCGATGGCCGCCTGGATCAGCGGCCCGATCCGGCTCATGAGCAGCCGCAGCAGGGCCTGCTTGAGCGGCTCCATGATCCGGCGCAGGGCACGGCCGAGGATGGCCAGCGCGGCCGCGATCAGCCAGCTTCGGAAGGCGGCCAGCCTCGAGAGCGCGGCACGCACGAGGTTCGCGATCACGGTGGCGACCGCCATGATGGCGTTGCGGACGCGGTTGACCAGCCCGATGATCCGCGCCGCCTGGGCGGCGACCCACGCCTGGATCCTGGCCGCGAGCCGGCCGATGAACGCGTTGACGATCTGCTCGATCCGTCGAACAGCACTGCGCACGGCGGCGAGCAGGCGGTTCACGATCCAGCTGATCGCCGAGCGGAGGATCCCGGGGAGCCCGCTCACGAGGGCCGCCGCCCGGCCGGCCAGGCCCGTGATGGCGTTGGCCGCCGCCGTCACCCCGGCCTGCAGCCTGGCGGCCAGGCTTGCGATGCCGGCCGTGACGCGCTGGCTCAGCGACGCGATCCCGCCGATCAGCCGGTCCACGAGACCGTTCGCCGCCTGGGTGAGCTGCGCGATGAGCCTGACAATGCGCCCCGGGATGTCGCCGAACAGGCGGTTCAGGAAAGCGATGACCGGGGCGAGCATGTTCGGGATCAGCGGCTCGCCGCGCATCGCCCGCCCGACGGCGGCGGTCACCGCTGCCCTGACGCTTGCCATGACCGTCGACACCGCCCCGAACAGCCGGCCGACCACGCCGCGCGCTGCCGTGGTGATGCCGCTCACCACCGAGCGGACGCCGGCGAGTGCGCCGTCCCTGAGGGACCTGGCGGTTGACAGGATCCCGTCGAGGATCCCTCGGGCGAGCGTCCGGGCGCCCTGCACCGTGCTCCGGACAGCGCCAGTGACGGCGTTGGCGACACCTCGCGCGGCACCGGTCACCGAGCTGGCGATGCCTCGGAAGGCGGCCTTCGCGCGGTTCACGATGACATCGACGATCCCGCCGCCGCCGGAGTCCCGGCCGGCCGATTCGACGGCCTCAGCCTGGCCGCTGATCTGGCCCGCCGGCTCCTCCTCGCTCTGCGCCTCGCCCTCCTCGATGGCAGGCTCCTCGCCGGTCTCGACGTCCGGCGCCGCCTCACCGAGGCGGTTGACCTCGCCGGCGCCCGGCGCCGCGGGCACGCTGGGATCGGGGAGGGGCTCGCCCGATGGTGCCGGGCCCTCCACGTCGAGACCGCCGCCGCCCCCGCCCCCGGCGCCTCCCGCTAGCTCAGGCGCGCCCGCTCCCTCGCCACCGGGCCGGGATTCGGCCCGACCGCCACCCGCGCCCCCGCCTGCGGCAGGGCCGTGGCGAGCGGCGGGCGACTCCGCGGTGGCGGCCTCGTTGCCCGCCGCGCCGGCCGCGGTGCCGACGCCGGGGCCCTCGCCGTCGGAAGCCACCGCTTTGCCAGGTCCTGCCGCCTCCGCCTCGGCAGCGCCAGCCTCGGCCGCCTTGTCAGCACTTGTGGGCGCTCCGCCAGCCGCGCTCACCTCGCCGGCCGCCTCGCCGGGGCCGCCCGCCTCGCTCGCCTCGCCGGCCACCTCGCCGGGGCCGCCCGCCTTGCCAGTTGCGACCACAGTCGCCGCCCCACCGGCGCCTGCAACCACGCCACCGATGCCACCGAGAAGCCCGCCAAGAAGCCCGCCAACGGCTCCCGCTCCAGCTCCCGCAGCCGAGCCGACCTGGCCGCCGATCCTAGTCTCGGCCATGCCCGCCTGCCCAGGCGCCGCCGTCTGCCCATCCCCGACGAGCGCCCCTGCCACCTCGCCAGCCTGAGCGGTCGTGGCGACAGCTCCGCCCGCGCCACCCGGCTGACCGGTGAGGTTCGCCTGTTCGCCCCCGGCCGCGCCCACACCCGCGGCGCCCGCCTGCCCGGCGACCGCTTCGACTCCGGCAGTGCCCGGACTCGCCGGCTGCCCGGCGATGGCCTCGATGCCCGCGGCCCCAGCCCCGACCGCCTCGGTCGCGCCGCTCGCTGCCTGCCCCGCCGCATTGGCCGCTCCGCCCACCCCAAGCGAGGCGCCCGCCTGGTCGGCGACACCCATCGCTCCGCCCGCGGCGTCGGTGGCGGCCGGGTGCCCAGCGAGGTCCCCGCCAGCGCCCGCTGCCCCGGCGGCCTCTTCGTCCGCCGCCTGCCCAGCCGTGTTGGTGGGGCCCGCGGCCCCCGAGACGCCCGCGCCGGCCTGGCCCGACAGCGCAGCCTCGAGCTCCTCGCTGGCAGCGTCGCCCCCCAGGCCGGATGCGCCCAGCACCTCTGCCACGGCGCGGTTGCCAACCAGGCGCTGCATGGCAAGGACCTGCCTGGGGCGGATGCCCGCCGTCCGCCCGCGCATGGGCGGGGCAACGATCTCGCGCGATGCCGCTCCCAGCGCGCTCTCCGGCGTCGGGCTGGCGCCCGGGCGGTGGGCAGGCGCGGCCAGCCGCGTCTCGGGCTCGAGCTCGGCGCGCTCAGCCATGCGGGTGCTGCCTGCGACCATGCCGCATGTGGTGGATCGTGAGCCCTCGCTGCCTCCGGGCGGCGACGGCAACGGGTGAACGATCGCGCAGCGGTCGTTGCCCCATCGGGCATGGGCCCGGTTGGGCTGGTTCGTGCCTTTCGGCCGCGGCAGGCTGCCCCGCGCTTGCGATCATGCTTCAAGCCGGACAACAGGGCTGGGAGCGCGCCCGCCGACGAAGGTCGAGTCCGGCCCAAGGGGGGTCTTGGGTGAAGGCGCAGGCCCGACTCTGGAGCAGGCGGACGAGGACGTCGCGGTCGCCGCACCGGTGCACGCGGACGACACCCTCCTGATCCCGGTCGCGGCACCCGCGCTGCCCAGCTCGCCGGCTGGGCCAGTGCCCGATCCCGCATAAGCCGCAGATGATCACCCTGGTGCAGTCTCCGACCGTGGAGCGCGTTCGATCAACCCGCGCGCAGCAGACCGGCGACGACGGTGAGCGGCTCGCCGCGATGCGGCTTGAGGCGCTCCGCTGGCGGATCGTCGCGCGCAACCTGCGCGTGCATCGCGCAGAGGTGGATATCCTCGCCATCGATCCCGCGGAGCCCCCGTCGCTGGTGTTGGTCGAGGTCCGGAAGCGGAACCGGCGCGACTTCGGACTGGCGGAGGAGACGGTGGACTTCCGGAAGCGGAACTGCCTCCGTCGGGCTGCTGACGAGCTCGCGGCGCGCCCGGTCCTGGCCGACGGCCGACGGCTGCCACAGCTGCCGGTTCGCGTGGACCTCATCGCCATCGATCGCGGGCCTGACGGACGGCCGTCGCTCCGCCACCATCGCGGCATCGATGTCTAGTCCCGTTCCTGAAGTCGCTCGCTGGTTGCCGCCCGGGACCCCCGCCGCGCGCCGGCGGCCGAGTCGTGCCGGGGTCGCCGCGCGCCGCGGCGTGCGCGGGCGCCGGCCCGAGCCGGGGGTCC
>JAJZRG010000054.1 GCA_021802825.1 Chloroflexota bacterium | reverse complement strand
GTCGTCTTCGCCTTGGCCTCGACGCTGATCATCCTCGCGTCCGGCCTCGTAATCGATGGCGGGTACGCGCTCGCCCAGCGGCGAGGCGCACAGAACGCCGCCGACTTCGCGGCCCTTGCCGGCGCGCGAGTCATTGCCGAGTGGGTCGACGGCGACACCACGAATGGCACGGACGCTAATGTCCAGGCCGCGATCGCGAACAGCATCCAGGCCAACGAGGCCACGGCGATCACCTTCGGGTCGCCCAATGGACCTGTGTACGTCACGAGTAGCGGCGCCCCGAACGGCTTCGTCGGCACCATCGGCGGCGGTGCGATCCCCGCCGGGACCGTCGGCGTGACCGTTGGCTCGAGTCGGACATGGAACCCGTTCTTCCTGGGTGTCGCCGGGTTCTCCAACTGGACCGCGAGCGCGGCTGCCACCGCGAAGGGCGGCTACTCCCTGGCCGGTCCGCCCGGAGACGTCTTTCCGGCCGGCGTCTCTCAGTCGACCTACGAGACCTTCCCGCTGTGCTCGGGCGAGGTAGGCAGCTCCACCAACTGCCAGCCAGTCCACCTGACCCCCGGCAGCCTGAATGTCCCCGGCGGTTTCGGGTGGCTCAAGTTCGGGGCAGCCGGGAAGTGCGCCGGGTTCGGTCTCGGAATGATCAACGCGGGCTGTGACAACTCGAAGCCGTTCCTGCAGTCGGAGATCGGCCCGCCAGCCAACAGCTACGGGTGCTGCACGGCCGTGACGCACGGTGCGGCGCCCGCCGATCGCATCGGCAGCCTGCCCGGCAACAAGGCCTCTGCCAACTGCGACTACTACATCAACAACAAGGTGCAGGTCACGGTCCCGATCTGGGACGTCGCGGGTGGTTCGGGTGCCAATGCCTGGTACCACATCGTGGGCTTCGCCGGGATGCAGCTCACGGCGTGCAATGGCGGGAAGGACATCGAAGGGGTGCTGCGACAGGTGTTCTTCCCGGGGCCGACAACCACGACGCGTCAGCCGAAGGGAACGGCGTTGGGCATCGAGCTCGTGCGCTAACGAGGCGAACCGTTGCCCCGCTGAGTCGCGTCAGACTCGGGCGGCGGCGCGCCCAGCGAGGGCGACCCGCGCAGCGCGGGGTTCCGGGAGGGAGCCGCGCTCAGCGGCCGTGGATTCGAGTCTGGGGCGACTCACGACCCTCGCGGCCTGGGGCGACCCGCGCAGCGCGGGGTTCCGGGAGGGAGCCGCGCTCAGCGGCCGTGGATTCGAGTCTGGGGCGACTCACGACCCTCGCGGCCTGACGCGACTCTGAGGCGCCGCGCACCGCCGGGCGTTCCGGAGGCGGAAGGCCCGCACGAAGCTGAGCCCCAGCCCCCGCCGGTGCCTGGTCGCCCCGCCTGCACGAGCGAGGCGTTCCGAAAGTACCCCCGGCGCTGACCGTTCGGATAGGGTCGCCGTAAGGCCTCGCGCAAGGTTCACTGTGGATAGTCAGGAACCGATGCGCGCTCAGGCTTGAGGCTTCCCATGCGACGAATGCGGCCGCGGTTGCGGCACGGGCGAGATCGACGCGGTCAGTCGCTTGTCGAGTTCGCCCTGGTCGTGCCGGTGATGCTGCTACTGGTGCTGTTCGGCATCGACTTCGGCCGGATCTTCCTGGGCTGGGTCCAGCTCAACAACGTGGTGCGCGAGGCGGCCAACATCGCGGCCGAGAACCCCACGGCATGGAACACGGTCAACCCGAACACGGCGGTGCAGACCCAGTACGCGAACCTGATCACCAACGAGAGCGCAGGCATCAACTGCACGCTGCCGGCGACGATGCCGACACCCAGCTTCCCCAACGGCAGGAACGGGCCGAATCCCATCGGCTCGCCGGTCACCGTGCGCCTCAGCTGCACCTTCGCGTTCATCACGCCCGTCATCGGCTCGATGTTCGGCGGGTCGCTGCCGGTGGCGGCCTCGGCCAGCTACCCGAACCGGAGCGGCATGATCGCGAACATCCCGACCCCGACGCCCCCGCCGTCCGCGTCGCCCAGCGACAGCGCCTCGCCCAGCGCCTCGGCCAGCGCCGCTCCGTCGGCAAGCGCAAGCTCGTCGGCCAGCGCCGCTCCGTCGGCAAGCGCGAGCGCCTCTCCTGCGCCGACGCCCTCACCCACACCTTGCGTCAAGCCCGTGCCCAACCTGATGACCTACAAGGCTGTGGATGCCCAGAGTCACTGGTCGGCTGCGGGATTCACCATCCCGGTGATGTTCAATCCCATGGCGCCGGCTGTCTGGCCCAATGGGGGCGGCAACATCGTCGGCCAGACCCCGATCGCCGGTGTGGATGCTGCCTGTGACACCACGATCATGACGGTAACTTGGAAGTGAAGGCGCGCGGCCGGTCCACTCGGGCACGAGGCCAGGGCCTGGTCGAGTTCGCCCTGGTCTTCCCGGTGATCGTGCTGCTCCTGGTCGCCGTGTTCGACATCGGCCGCGCCGTCTACGCCTACAACTCGGTCACCAATGCCGCCCGCCAGGGCGCACGCGTCGCCGCCGTGAACCAGCTCTACCCCGCGGACAGCGTCACGGTCTGCAATGAGAGCATGCCGGTCGAGGACACCGCCGTCGGCACCACGCCCACCTGGTCGGCCCGCGCCTGTGCCGCCTCGGCCGCGGTCTCGCTCGGAGTCCAGCCCTCGCAGGTCGCCCTTGGCTACGCACCGCCCGCTGGGGTCACCCTCGACTGCCCGGCCGGTCCCGCGCCGTCGGCGGCCACGCCGTTCCACGTGGGTTGCATCGTCAGCGTGACCGTCACGTACCGGTGGTCAGCGATCACCCCGATCATCGGAGGACTGATGGGCCCCATCACGATGAGCTCGACCGCGCAGATGCCCGTCGAGCGGGTCTTCCCCTGAGGTGCGAGCCGTGACATCACGACGCGACGGAGTCGCCGGTCAGGCCCTCGTGCTCATGGTCCTCGCGATGGTCGCAGTGCTCGCGGCCGTTGCCCTGGTGATCGACGGCGGCAATGCCCTCGCCCACCAGCGGATGACGCAGAACGGGGCCGACGCCGCCGCGGAGGCTGGCGCGGTGATCATGGCCGAGGAGTTCGCGGGCGCGATTGCCCCGGTCCAGGGCTGGGACACCGCGGTCATGACCGCGATCAACGACTCGGCGACTGCCAACGGTGTCACAGTCGTCAACGCCTACTACACGGACATCTGCGGGATCCCGCTCAAGGCGGACGGGACCGCGGCGCTGCTGCCCGACAACACGTACGACTATGCGAACGCGATGCGCGTCGGCAACGCGACGAACGCGCAGCCCGTGACGTCCACGTCAACGCCTGACTGCCCAAGCCGGACCGTGGGACCGGTGGCAGGCGTCCTGGTCCAGGCGCACCGGGACGTCGCCACCTACCTTGCGGGCGTGGTCGGCCTGTCCACGATCGGCGTCAGCACCCAGGCCACGGCGGCGGCGGGCTTCCTCCAGGAGACCTGCTCCGCGTCAGAGGGGGCGGCCTGCGGGATGCTGCCGGTGGCGGTCCCGATCGACATCATCAGCTGCACCGGGAACAACAGCACCAGCGACTCCGGCACCAAGTGGAACGCGGACGGCCACACGGTCTACGTGATCCCGCTGTGCACGAACGGCGCCGGCAACGTCGGCTGGATCGACTGGACCGGCGGCGGCGGCGGCTCGAACGACCTCGTCTCGTCGGTCAGCACCCCCAACAAC
The DNA here is from genome assembly GCA_021802825.1 of Chloroflexota bacterium. Taxonomy (GTDB): domain Bacteria; phylum Chloroflexota; class Limnocylindria; order Limnocylindrales; family CSP1-4; genus CAIXZV01. Next base: position 18,378 of record JAJZRG010000054.1, on the reverse strand, counting down.
CCCGCCGTGCCCCTGCCGTCCTGGCAGTACGTGGCCCAGACCGGCAACACCAACTCGTCGGCACTCCAGACGGCCCTCCGCAAGTACGACGGCCTGATCGCGCTCGTCCCGCAGTTCGACCTCACCTGCTCATCAACCCCCACGTTCAGCCAGGTGGCGACGAGCCCGTACTACGGCTGTCCTGCGAGCGACGTCGGCGGCCACGGTTCCAACAACTGGTACCGGATGCCGAGCTTCGCCCACCTCCAGCTGTGCATCTCGACTGACGCCGACTGCGCAGCGAAGGGCTATGACCACGGCGCCTACATCTCGAGTAACAACAACCCCGACTGCGGCGGCAACGGCGCGACCTCCTGCTTGGTCGGCAAGTTCGAGAGCATCGTGGGGACCGGGACGATCGGCGCGGGGATCGGCATGGGCCAGGACAACAGCAAGGCGGTTGGCGTCCAGCTGATCAAGTAGCGGCCGGGACACTCCCGCCGCGCGGCTCGGGCGTCGCGGCCTTCTCGGGCCTGGCGGCCCTGGCGCTCAGCGGATGCCGGTGTCGTAGCTGACAGCCACCACCGTCATCCTGCCCTGGGCGACGGTGACCGGCTGGGGGGGCGCGGCGCCAATGAGGCCGTTGACCGGCCGCGTCGCCAGCGTGTAGGTGCCCGGCGCGAGGTCGATCCGGAACAGGCCGCTCGCGTCGGTCGTGAACCGCGCGACCTCCTTGCCGCTCCCATCCTGGACGACGAGCACGGCGCCCGCCACCGCCCGCGGTGCGCATGCCGCGCTGTACGCCGAGTCGCCCGGGCGCTCGACGGGACAGATCGGGCCGGCAGTGACCTCGCCGCCCATCCCGCTCGACCTGGCGGCCGCCGCGAGCGCGGCCTGTTGGTCCTCGGGGAGCGCGGGGCCAGTCTGGCTGACGAACGTGACCGAACCGTCGTGGGCGACCTGCCACGCCCAGACATGGTTGTTGATGCAGCCGGCCTGGCAGTCGCCCCAGCCGACGCTGACCGTCACGGTCCAGGCGCCGCCCGCGGCGGGGGCGCCCTGCCACCAGGATGCCTGCCCGATGAGGTTGGGGTCCCTGGGCTTGACGCCGTCGAACCAGGACGAGCGGGCCTGGACGGCGGCGAAGGCGGCTTCGGCGGAAGTGACTTGGCCGTCGGCGGCACTCGCCGAGGCGGAGGGGGCCGTGCTGGCAGCGGGCGCGGGGCTCGCCGTCTGCGACCCGGCCGGGCCGGACGGCGCGGGGCTCGCGCCGGCGCCCGTGCAGGCCGCGAGGGCGAGCACGACGATGACGAGGAGGCTGGCGAGCCCGATGGGGCGGGGCGGGATCGACTGGGTCTTCATGGGCCGCAAACGCACCGTCGACCGGCGAAGTTCCATCAGCGCAGCGTATCGCCTCGGGTGCCGCGGCTTGGACTCGGGGAGCGGGCTCGCGGTTCCGCCATGGCCCGTGTCGGCCGGGGGTTGCCTGACGTCCGGTGCCTCAAGGGCTGCCGGACCGGTGGTCGGCCTGTTGGGGCCGGCGAACGGTCTGCTCGTACCAGCGAACCGCGAGCCTCGCCGACGCCTACCATCGCACGCACCTGCGATCCCACGGAGTGCCTTCCGTCCCGAATCGCGCGGGATGTGCGAGAGGGCGCGATCAGCCGCCCCGGCGCGCCAGGGTCGCGCCGCCCGGACGCCGATGTGACGCTCACGCGCCCCTGGCCGCAGGCATCCTGACGTCCTGTGCCATCGCGGGAGCCCCTCCTCTCGGTCCGCGACGTCATCATCCGGCAGGAGTCTGTCACCACGAGCCAGCGGGCGGCCTGATGCGCCCCTATCGTTGGTCCCAGCCGGACTGGCCGGGCAGCGAAGGGACGGACCGATGGGGAACAGCGCGTTCGACCTGTGGCCCGAGGAGGCCATCGAGGCGATCCACGAGGCGTCGCTGGCGGTCCTCGAGCGCGTCGGCGTCCAGGCTGATTCGCCCGTCGCGCGCGAGATCCTGCTCGGTGCCGGCTGCGTCGAGGGCGGCGCGGGGCGACTGCGCATGCCCCGCGCCGTCGTGATGGACGCGGTCGCTGCCTGCCCGGCGCGGTTCACGCTCGTCGCCCGCGACGCGTCGAGGTCCATCCCCGTGGACGCCGACCCCGGGCCGACCTTCGTCCACAACATGGGCGGCGCCCGCGACATCGTGGACCCCAAGACGGGTGCCAGCCGCCGCGCCACCATGGCCGACCAGGTCCGCCTCACCCGCGTCATGCATCACATGGCGAACCTGCACAGCGCGACCTCGCTCGTCCAGCCCGACGACGTGCCGCACCTACTCGAGCCGCTGTACTCCTACCTCGTGCTCGCGCACGAGACCGACAAGCCGGTCGGCGGCCCGGGCATCTCGTTCCCGTTCCAGGCGGCGTTCCTGCGCCGGATGGCCATCGCGGTCACGGGCGCCGACGGCTCCGCCGGGCGCTACCCCGTGGACCTCGCGTTCTCGCCGGTGAGCCCGCTCCAGCTGGGCGCCGAGGTCAGCGAAGCGCTCCTCGCCACAGTCCGCGCCGGGCAGGTCGCCGTCGAGATCCTCCCCTGCCCCGCCGCGGGCACCACCGCCCCCGGCTCCATGGCGGCGGCGGTCGCGACGCAGAACGCCGAGGTGCTGGCCGGCCTCGTGCTGACGCAGGCCGCGGCGCCCGGCACGCCGCTCTACTACGGTCCCCGGCTCTCGTCGATCAACCCGCGCACCGGCATGGTCACCTCTGGCCCGCCCGAGACCGGCGTCGCCTCCATCGCGGCGACCCTGCTCGCGCGCAGGTACGGCCTCGCGTGCGACTGCTACGGGCCGACGAGCGACTCGGTGGTCGTGGACGCCCAGTTCGGCTACGAGCACATGGCGAACGCCCTGCTCGGGCTCGCCGCCCGGCCGCGCTTCCTGTCGGGACCCGGCGAGAACCAGAGCGGCGTCGGCGGGTCGGTCGAGGCGCTGGTCATCGACGACGAGGTCCTCAACTACGCGTTCTACGCGCTCGCGCCGCGGCCCTGGGACGGCGACGCGCTCTCGGTGGACGCGATCGTGGAGGGGCTCGAGTCCGATTTCGGCTTCCTGGCCACGGCCCACACACGCAAGTACCTGCGCTCGGACTTCGTGCGGCCGCTGCTCTCGTACCGCGGCGGCATGGGCGAGTGGGCAGCATCGGGGCGCGCGAGCGTCGTGGACCTCGCGTCGGAGAGGGCCGCGGCGATGATCGCCCAGCCGTCGGTGGGCCTCCCCGACGAGGTGCTAGAGGCGCTCTGCTCGCTGATCGACGAGGCCGCGCGGTCGATCGGCCTGGCCGAGTGGCCGGACCCGCGCGGAATGCTCGAGGGCTGAGGGGGGACCTGGGCGCCACTCGAGCGGGGAGCACGCTCGGTCCGGCACGCACGGTCCTGCACGCTCGGTCCTGCACGCTCGCGCCTGTCACGAAACCGGCACGCCCTCGGGCCCGGCCCCGTTTGACGGTATCCGAGCGCGGTGCCACGCTGGACGCCTCGATCAGCCCGCCGTCCCCCGGAGTCCCCGCCGTGGCCCGATCGCCTGAACCCGCCGTCCCCGACGCCCTCCCCGCCACCCTCGGCGAGCTGCGCGAATCAGGCTGGCGGTCGCGGTCCGTCAAGGAGGAGCTGCGGTCGAACCTGCTCGCCAGGATCGCGGCCGGCGAGCAGACGTTCCCAGGCATCGTCGGCTACGAGGAGACCGTGATCCCAGCCGTCGAGAACGCGATCCTCGCCGGCCAGGACATCGTGTTCCTCGGCGAGCGTGGCCAGGCGAAGACCCGCCTCGCACGGCAGCTCGTCACCTTGCTCGACCCATTCCTCCCCGTGGTCCGCGGCGGCGAGCTCAACGACGACCCCTTTGCGCCCATCAGCGCCGCCGGTCGAGCGGTCGTGGCGGAGGGCGGCGACGAGGCGCCGCTCGACTGGGTCCCGCGCCACCGGCGCCACGTCGAGAAGCTCGCCACCCCCGACATCACGATCGCGGACCTGATCGGCGAGGTGGACCCCATCCGCCTGGCCGAGGGTCGCTACCTGTCCGACGAGCTGACGCTCCACTACGGCCTCATCCCGCGCGCGAACCGCGGCATCTTCGCGATCAACGAGCTGCCGGACCTCGCCGAGCGGATCCAGGTGGGTCTGCTCAACATCCTCGAGGAGCGCGACGTCCAGATCCGCGGCTTCACCATCCGCCTGCCGCTCGACCTGTTCGTCGTCGCGTCGGCCAACCCCGAGGACTACACCAGCCGCGGCCGGATCATCACGCCGCTCAAGGACCGCCTGGGATCCCAGATCCGGACCCACTACCCGCGCTCGCTGGAGCACGAGGTGGACATCATCCGCCAGGAAAAGCACACGTTCCCGGTGCGCGAGGGCGAGCCGCGGGTCGTGGTGCCGGCGTTCATGGAGGAGCTGGTCGCGGACCTCACGCACCTCGCGCGGCGCTCGGCGGACGTGAGCCAGCGCAGCGGCGTCTCGGTCCGGGTTTCGGTGACCAACATGGAGGTCCTCGAGGCCGCGGCGCTGAAGAGGGCCGTGCGCCTCGGCGAGCCCATCGCCGCCCCGCGGGTGACCGATCTCGGCGCCGTGCTCGCCTCCACCACGGGCAAGATCGAGGTCGAGACGGCCGGCGAGGACACCCCCGAGGAGCGGATCGTCGAGCGGCTCGTGACCAAGTCGGTGTTCGCCACGTTCAACCGCCACACCTCAGTGGAGCGTCTGGAGCCCGTGCTCAGCGCGTTCGAGGCCGGGCTGGTCGTGGAGACGGGCGAGATGGTCCCCGCGCGCGACTACGTGCGGGCGATGCGCGACGTGGCGGGCCTCCGCGAGGCCGTGGTGGCGCTGGGCGCGTTCGACGCCGCCGACGGGGCCGAGGAGCCCGCGCTCGTCGCCTCGGCGGTGGAGCTGCTGCTCGAGGGCCTCCACCTGCACCGGCGGCTCACCAAGGACCGCGGGCACGGCGGCGTGTCCTACCGCCGCTAGGGTGCGGCGATGGCCTTCCTGACGCCGGACCCGAGCCATCTCGACCGGCGCGACGCGCCGCCGCGGGCGACGGGTCCCCAGCTCCCGCCGGACGCCCAGTACCGCGCCTGGGACGGCTCCCAAGACGTGCCCGACCTGACCGCGGACGAGCTGGTGGACGCCCTGGCCGACGACGTGCTCCGGGACGGCGACGTCGAGGAGGCGCTGCGCGAGCTCCTCCAGCGCGGCCTGCGGGCGGACCAGCCGGGCCGGGCCGACCTGCCGGGCCTGCGAGACCTGATGGATCGGCTGCGGCAGCGCCGCCGGCAGCTCCTCGACCAGGGGCAACTGGCCGATCCCCTCGGGGACGCGCGCCGGGAGCTCGACGAGATCGTGGCCAAGGAGCGGGCCGCTCTCCAGCGGCGGCTGGATGCGACCGAGCCCGGCGCGGGGGACCCGTCCTCGCAGCCCGACCCAGAGCTGCGCAAGACGCTCCGCTCGATCGCTGCACGGCGTCGCGACAGTCTCGACGCCCTGCCGCCGGACGTCGGCAAGCGGCTGCGGGCGCTCCAGGACTACGACTTCCTCGACCCCGCTGCGCGCCAGCAGTACAACGACCTCGTGGACCGCCTGCGCCAGGCCACGCTGGACCGGTTCACCAAGGGCCTCTCGGACGCGGTCAAGGGGATGCGCCCCGAGGACCTCGCGGCGCAGCGGCAGATGGTCCGCGACCTCAACGACCTGCTCGAGCAGCGGATGCGCGGCGCCGAGCCGTCGCAGGCGGCCGTTGACGACTTCCTCCGCCAGCACGGGGACTTCTTCCCCGGGGCCGAGACGCTGGGCGACGTCGTGGAGCAGCTGGCCCAGCGGATGGAGTCGATGCAGTCGCTGCTGCGCTCGCTCACGCCCGAGCAGCGCGCGGAGCTCCGCGACACGATGGACGCCCTGCTGCGCGACGATCGCCTGAAGTGGGACCTGGCGCGGCTGGCGGCGAACCTCGACCAGCTCCTGCCGGGCGGCCTCGGCGAGCCCATGCCCTTCGGCGGGGAGGAGCCGCTGGGCCTCGAGTCGGCGCTGGAGCAGCTCGACCGACTCCAGGCGCTCGATTCGCTCGAGAGCCAGCTCGACGGGACGACCGGCCCGGGCGAGCTCGGCTTGATCGACCGCGACCAGGTGCGGGACATGCTGGGCCCCGACGCCGTGCGCGACCTCGACGCCCTCGACGACGTCGCCGAGCGCCTCGAGCGCGCTGGCTACATCGAGCGCCACGGCGAGCGCCTTGAGCTCACCCCGCGGGCGACCCGGCGCATCGGGCAGAAGGTCCTCGATGAGCTGTTCGCCCGGCTCCGTCGCGACGCGTTCGGCGGGCACCGGCTCGACCGCTCGGGGCAGGGCGGCGAACGCGAGGAGACGAGCAAGCCGTTCGCGTTCGGCGACCCGTTCCACCTCGACCTGCGCGCGACGCTCGGCAACTCGCTCCGCCGGGCCGAGAACGCGCCGAGTGCGCGCGGCGCCGCGCCGCTCCGCCTGCGCCCCGACGATTTCGAGGTCTACCGGACCGAGCACACGACCTCGACCGCCACCGTGCTCCTGCTCGACATGAGCCGCTCGATGCTGCTCCGCGGGTGCTACCTCGCCGCCAAGCGTCTGGCCATCGCGCTCGACGCGCTCATCGGCACCGAGTTCCCGCGCGACCACCTCTCGATCGTCGGCTTCGCGTACACCGCGCGGGAGCTGCGGCCCGACGCGCTCGCGAGCCTCTCGCTCGACGGCTTCGAGTACGGGACGAACCTCCAGCACGCGCTCCAGGTGAGCCGGAAGATCCTCGCGCGGTCGCACTTCGCGAACCGCGAGATCATCGTCGTGACTGACGGCGAGCCGACCGCGCACTGCGAGGACGGCCGGGTCGAGTTCTCCTACCCGCCGACGATGCGGACGATCAACGCGACCCTGCGCGAGGTCGTCCGGTGCACGAAGGACGGCATCACGATCAACACGTTCATGCTCGACCGGACGCCCGCGCTGACCGACTTCGTGGGCTACGTGACCGAGCTGAACCGGGGCCGCGCCTTCTACGCGGAGCCCGAGCGCCTCGGCGAGTACGTCCTGGTTGACTTCGTGCGCCGCCGGACGAAGCGCCTCCGCTGACGCCTCCGGCGCACCGGACGCCTCGCTACCGGGCCGCCCGTCACGTGCAATCGCCGGGCTACGCGTGGTTCCTCAGCACCTCGACGCTGACCGCGAAAGGTGGCCAGCGGGCGTCCGCCGTGATGACGCGATCCGCGGCAAGCACGATGGCAGTGGCGACGACCAGGGCGTCCGGCAGGCGCAACGAAGGCCCGTGCGCGCCCCGAAGAGAGGCGGCAGCAGCGCCGATGACGCGGGTCGCAGGCTCGACACGCGCGGGAAGGCCGTCGAGAAACCCGTCCACCGTGGCGATGGCCGCTGGCCCGCTCCGGCTCGGGGAGACGAGGCAGTCGGCGTACGCGGACACCGGGATGACGAACTCGTCCCCCCGATCGCGCGCGTCCCTCAGCGCTTTCGCGGCGACAGCGTGGTGCACGTCGCTGGCGTCGAGGAACGCGATCACGACGCCCGCGTCGAGGACGGTCAGTCCCACTCGTCGCGCAGGGTGTCGAGCTCGCCTGGCGCGAACACACCGGTGAGCGCGTCGGCGAACTGGGTCACGGGATCGGCGTCCCTGACCAGGAGGACCTCCCCCGGGCCGCGGACCTCGGCACGGAGGGTGTCACCAGTCTGGATGCCGGCCCGCCGCAGGGCCTCCACCGGGAGCGTCACCTGGTTCTTCGCGCTGACTCGCGTGTAGCCGCTTCGTCGGTGCTTGACTCTCGCCGTCATGAGTCAAGCATAACGCGCACCACAGGGCATGCAACGCTCACGGGCGCCAAGCGCCTGAACGGGTGTGCCGGTGTCGTTCACCACGTGTGGCCCCGGGTGACGCCTCGTGGCGGCCTTCCGGTTCACACGTCTGTCCGCAGCTCGCGGACCAGCCACGCCGCGCGGGGCTTTAGGACAACTTGTGCCCCATCGTCCCGTTGAGCACCAGCCCGCCGTCAACGAGCAGCTCGTGTCCGGTGATGTAGCGGGACGCATCGGATGCCAGGAACACGATCGTGTCGGCGATCTCGTCCGGATCCGCAATCCGACCGAGCGCGATCCGCTCGTTGTAGGCTCGCCGCACCTCGGGCGTATACGCCTCGATATTGAGAGGCGTGTCCGTCGCCCCAGGGGCAATCGCGTTGACAGTGATCCCGAGGGGTCCGAGCTCCAGTGCCAGCTGCTTCGTCAGGCCCACGACACCGCCCTTCGCCGTGACGTAGGCCGACATGTTCGCGATCGGCTGCACGTCAACGACCGACGTCACGTTGATGATCTTGCCGCCGCCGCCCTGCGCCACCATCTGGCGCGCCGCCGCCCGGCACCCGTAGAAGTACGAGTTGAGGTTCGAGCCCATCAGGCCCAGCCAGGCCTCGTCGGTCATCTCGAGAACGGGGCGGACCAGAAGCCGCGCAGCGTTGTTGACCCAGATGTCCACCCCGCCCCACTCGGCGGTCGCAGCGTCGATCAGCTGGGTGTGGGTCTCGGACAGCGACACGTCGCCACGGACCATCACGCAGCGTCCACCGAGGGCCTCGATCGCGCGCTGCGTCGCTGCCCCACCCTCCGCGTCCGTGAAGTACGTGCCCGCAATACTCGCGCCCGCTTTGGCGAGTGCGATCGCGGCGTGCCGTCCGATGCCTCGAGACGCTCCGGTCACGACGGCACGCTTGCCAGCCAGCCCAAACATGGATGTCACTCCATAACTGCCAACGCAGTCGGATCCGGTCCGACCAGCCGAGGCGCTCGGCCTATGGTTCTTGGCGGGTGCTAACCATCCTGAGGCGACACCGGGCCGATCCCGGCGGGCAGGCCATCGCCGTCGGCGGAAGCCAGGACCGCGACGGCCGGGACTGCTTCCGCAACAAGCCGCCGCCCAGTCGCGGCGGGCCGGGGCGTTGCGAGGGTGCTGCTCCTCACGAGGAGGCTGGTCTGCAGCACGTGTCTCGTCGTGACGAAGGTCGATGACGCGAGTTGCCGCAGGAGCGTCTGGACGGCGAGCCGGCCCATCTCCTCGATGTGCTGGTCGACGCTGGTCAGCCCGACCACCCTCGATGCAGCGAGCTCCGTTCCGTCGAAGCCCGCGAGGGCGACGTCGTCCGGCACGCGGAAGCCCAAGCGCATCAACTCGTCCATCGCCCCGAATGCGACGGAGTCATTGATGCCGATGACCGCCGTCGGCTTGTCGTCCTGCCCCATCCACACCCTAACCGCCGCCTCGCCCGTCTCGCGCGCGAAGGGGCCAGCGTGGACGAGCGAAGTGGCCCCCGGCACGTCCTGCATGGCCGACCGGAAGCCGGCGAGACGATCCCGGGCATTCCGCGCGTAGTCAGGGCCGCCGATGAACCCGATGCGTCGATGGCCCCCGGAGAGGAGGTGACGGGTCAGCTCCGCAGCGCCAGCCGCGTTGTCCGACACGACCGCGCTCGCCTCAGGGTGAGAAGGAGCCCGGTTGACGAAGACGAGGCGCCGCAGGTCGCTGAGCGCAGTGAGGACCGCCTTCTCGTCCAACCCGACAGCCGCGTGGACGACGCCGTCGATCCCCTGGTCCAGCAGCCGGGCGAGGCGGCGGCGGGTGTCCGCGGGGCGATCGCCGGTGCTGCAGATCACGATCGTGTAGCCCGACTTCTCCGCCTCGCGCTCGATGGTCGCAGCGAGCTGCGGGTAGAAGGGGTTCGTCAGGTCGCTCACGAGGAGGGCCAGCAATCTCGACTGCCCGGAGACGAGGGCGCGAGCGATCGGCGACGGTCGATAGTCGAGGGCGCGGATCGCAGCCCGCACCCTGGCGCGCGTCTCCTCTCCGACATCAGTGTGGTCCCGCAGCACTCGGGAGACGGTGGAGACTGAGACGCCAGCGGTCTGGGCGACGTCGCCAATCGTGACCCGAGCCGTGGATCGCCTCGGCATTCGTCCTCCCTGTTGATGCCAGCCGGTTGGTGGGTCAGCGCGACGCGATCAGTGTGACGGGACGCTCCTTGAACACGGTGTAGTCGTGGGACGGGAGCAGCCTGGGCGCTCGACGCTGCATCAGGTCGAGCGAGTCCATCGAGGCCTCCACGTCGACATGGTATCCGGGCGGGGTGTCCCACCTCAGGTTGTCGTAGGTCATCATGGCGTCCCCGGTGATGCAGAAGGGTCCGTCCGCCGTGCGAACCACCACCGCCTGAGAACCCGGGGTGTGGCCGGGGGTGGGCACCACGGATACCCCTGGGGCCAGCTCGACCTCGCCGCGCACCGTGGAGAGATTGGGCACCACGAACGGGGGAGGCAGCTTCCAGCCGCTCTCTGGGCTCAGGTAACCGCGGCGGAAGAAGCGATTCGGGGCGATGGCGTACCGCAGCTCGGCCTCCTGCACGACGACGCGCGCGTCCGGAAACAGATCGCAGTTCCCCGCATGGTCCCAGTGGAGATGGGTGAGGATGACCATCTCAACGTCCTTGACGGAGACGCCGGCAGCCTTGAGAGCGTTCTCGGGGAGCTGTTCTCGGGTCCGCTCGAAGGACTCGCCCATGAACTCGTGGGGATTGCCGTTCGGGTTCACGCTCGTGTCCACCACGATCGTCGTCGGGCCTTCGAGCACCCACATCACGCGAGGGATCGTGACGACCTCGCCGCACCGGCGCAGGTAGGTGAGGACCGACGCCTCCACCTGCGAGGTTCCGGTGTCAAGCGCCTTGATGCTCCACGACTCAGCCACGGGCCCCTCCCGGTTGTCGTCCCCTGCTCTGGCGACGCCGCAGGATTGTGTCCAGCGAAACGGCGAAGAGCACGATCGCTCCCTGGACCATGTACTTCACGGGCTGATCCGCCTCCATGAGGTCGAGGCCGTTGCTGACGCCGCCCATGATCAGGGCTCCCAACAGCGCGGACCACATCGTCCCGCGCCCGCCGATCAGGCTCGTGCCGCCGATGACTGCCGCCCCGATCGCCTCAAGGAGCAGCGTGCCGCCACCGGTCAGCGTGCCTGCCGAGCCGTTGTACGAGACGGCGAACAGGCCTCCGACGGCCGCCAGCATGCCCGACGCGGTGAACGCCAGGAGCCGGATCTTGGAGACGGGGAGACCGGCGCGACGCGATGCCTCGGCGTTCCCACCGACCGCGAAGAGGTGCCGCCCTGGGACCGTCCGTTCCGTGATCCACCAGCCCACCGCGAGCATGGCCAGAAGCAGCAGGAACGCGGTTGGCACGCCGCGAGAGGCGTTGAACAGGGCGGTCACGACGAGAGCGAGGGCCGAGAGGATCAGCGGGAGGGCCAGAGCCCGGGCCGAGCGCCGCCGGCGAGCGATGGCAGCGACGGTGCTGCCGAGGATGGCCGCCACAAGTCCCGCGGCGAGGGCCCAGGACGCGACGGCCGGGAGCGTGGTGCCGGTGATCGCGGCGATCGTGGGATCGAAGACGCTCATCGTCCCCTGCGGCCCGAGGATCCAGAGCTGGAGGCCGAGGAACGCCATGAGGCCGGCCAGGGTCACGACGAATGACGGGATGCCGAGCAGCGAGATCCAGGCCCCCTGGAAGGCGCCAAAACCGGCTCCGCAGAGGATCATGATCGGGACGGCCAAGTACCAGGGCAACCCGTAATTGGCCATCAGCACGCCGAGAATCGCCGCGGTCACGCCGACGAGGGAGCCGAGCGACAGGTCGATCTCGCCGAGCAGCAGGACGACCACCTCGCCCATGGCGATGATGGCGACCAGGGTGATCTGGACCGCCAGGTTGCCGAGGTTGGTCGGCGACAGGAAGTACTGGGACCGCCACTGGAAGAACAGGGCGATGGCGATCAGGCTCACGATGGCCGGCATCGCGGTCCCGCGGCCCATCACCCAGTTGACCAGCGCTCCCGAGCGGGAGGTGCGGGCCCCGGCGTGCGGCGCCCGGTCGCGACCGACCGAATCGTCAACGGGCACCGCCTGGACGTTGTTCTCGGTCATCCTGCTGCTCCAACTCGCACGCTGCGATGCGCTTCCGTCATTCCCGGGGATGCCATCTCAACCGACCCCCTCGTTGCCGGCCTTGCCCATGATTGCCTTCACCACGACCTCAGGGAGCGTCTCGGACGTGCGGTAGCTCGCCCTCACACGGCCGACGTGCAGGACCACGATCCGGTCGGCGACCTCGAACACCTGCCGCATGTTGTGGGTGATGATCAGGATGCCCGTGCCCTGGTCCCGCAGCCGGCGCACCAGGTCCATCACGCTCCGCGCCTCGCGCAGCCCAAGCGAAGCCGTCGGCTCGTCGAGCAACAGGGTTGCGCAGTTCGTCAGCATCGCCCTCGCCACGGCGACGGTTTGTCGCTGCCCGCCGGAGAGGCGCTCCACCGGGGCGTCGACATCGTCGATGGTCCCGATCCCAAGACCATCGAGGACCTCCACGGTCCGGCGCCGCATGCTGCGGAAGTCCGCCTGGCGGAGCGGCAGTGGGCCCTTGGTCAGCTCGCGACCGAGGAACAGGTTGTCAACGACGCTGAGGTTTCCAGCGAGGGCCAAGTCCTGGAAGATGGTGCGGATCCCGAAGCGTGCAGCGTCCTGAGGCCCCCGGATGCTGACCGGGGAGCCCTCGACCGAGATGCTGCCCTCATCCGGCTCGATGACGCCGGCGATGACCTTGACGAGCGTGCTCTTGCCGGCGCCGTTGTCGCCGACGAGCGCGACGACCTCCCCGTGGTGCACCGCGAGGCTGACCCGGTCGAGCGCCTGAACCTGACCGTAGGCCTTGCTCACCGCGTCGACCCGCAAGGACTCGGAGAGGTGCGTCCGGCCGTCGGGCCCGGCGGCGGACCCGGGGGTTGGCCCGCCGAACGCCTGCGGCGAGCCTCCCGTGGCCGACTCGTGGCCGGAATCGAAGGCTGTCATCGCAACGTCATCCCCATCACCGCGGCCAGAACGTCCTCCGGCGTCACCTCGGAGCGGCGGAACTCGGCTGCCAGCCGACCGAGGTGGAGGACCACAATGCGATCCGCCACGTCGAATACCTCGTCGATGTTCTGGGACACGATCAGCACTGCGGCGCCACGGGCGCGCAGCGCCCGGACGGCGTCCATGACGCGGGCGCACGCACCAACGCTGAGGCCGGTGGTGGGCTCGTCGAGGAGGACGATCCCGAAGTCGTCGAGCATCGTGCGGCCGACAGCCACGCTCTGGCGCTGGCCGCCCGACAGCTGGCCCACCCGCGTCCCCACATCGGCGATCGTGCTGATGCCGAGCCTGGCGATCGTCTCCTGCGTGCGCTTTCGCATCGCCGCGGCGTCGACCCGCCTGAAGGGGCCGAAGCCGCGAGTCACCTCACGGCCCAGGAAGAGGTTCTCGACGGCGCTGAGGTTGTCGGCGAGCGTGGAGTCCTGGTGGACGGTGCAGATGCCGAGCTCGTTGGCGTCGCGGACCGACCCCATCACCACGTCGTGCCCGTCCACCTGGATCGCCCCCGAGTCCGGTTCGAGCACCCCGCCGATGCAGTTGATCAGGCTGCTCTTGCCGGCCCCGTTGTCGCCGACCAGGGCCACGACCTCGCCGTAGGCGATGGTGAGGCCCACGCTGTCGAGAGCCTGCACGCTGCCGTACCACTTCGTGAGCTCGACCACTCGAAGGGCCTCCCCGCCGACCGTGCGTGCGGCCGGCGGGGAGGAGGCGCGCCGCCCCGAGGGGCGGCGCGACGTGTCGGCTGTCAGTTGCACGGACCCGTTCCGGCCGGGATGCCGTTGCACAGCTCAGTCTTGCTGATCGCGCCGGCGTCGATCAGGGTCTGCATGTTGGTCTTGTCGATCACGATCGAAGGCACGGCCTTCATCGGGATGGAAGCCCCGCCCAGGGTGACGGTCGACGTGAAGAAGTCGGCGGGCGGCGCGGTCCCGGTGAGCAGGTTGACGACGATCTGCGAAGTGTACTTGGCCTCGTCATCCACGGACCGCCAGACGCTCATGCTCTGGAGCCCCTGGAGGATCAGCTTATCGGCCGAGAGCGTGGCGTCGATGCCCGTGACCGGGATCTTGCCAGCGAGGCCATGCGTCTTGAGGGATGCGATCGAACCCTCGGCGGTCGAGTCATTGGCAGCCAGAACGGCCTGGATGTTGTTCTGGGTCGAGGTCAGGATGGCGTCCATCAGGCCGTGGGCCTTGACGGGGTCCCAGCCAGGGGTCCAGACGTCGCCGACAAGCTTGCGCGAGCTCGAGTCGAACGCGGGCTTGAGAACTGACATCCAACCGTCGCGCTCGAGGTGGGCGAACGAGTCGGTTGTGGATCCGGCGATCACAGCGATCGTGTCACCGTCCTTCGTGTTGGCCATGGTCCATGTGCCCAGCGCCTTGCCGATCTCGCCCGGGTCGTCGCCGATCATGTACTTGACGTTCGGGCTCTGGATCTGCCGGGTGTACGCGACGACCGGGACGTTGGCGGCGTTCGCGGTCTCGACGATCTTGGCCGCCTGCGTGCCGTCGACGGCGACGACGACGAGCACCTTTGCGCCCTGCGCGATCGCGGCCTGGGCCTGGGACAGCTGCTGCTGGGGGTCGTTGTTGGCGACGTTCGTAATGACCTGGACGTTGGGGGCGAGCTGCTTCATCCACTTCTCGAAGGACGGGCCGTCCTGGCTCGTCCAACGCGGGGTGGTGTTGTCCGGCAGCAGGAATGCGACCTTGCCGGTGGCGTCCGTTGAGCCGGCGGAAGCGCCCGCGCTAGCGGGCGCCGACGCGGCGGCACTCGCGGGCAGGGAGGCGGCGACCGACGGGGCCGTGGTCGCGGCTGCCGACGGCGCTGCGGACGGCGGGTTGCTGCCGGCTCCCGAGCCGCCACAGGCAACCAGAGACGCACTCAGCATGACGACGGCTAGCCCCGAGCCTACTCGGAAGCCCCATCGCGCTCGAGCGTTGTCACCACTACTGTTCACTCGATCCTCCTTTTGCCGGGTGGCACAGGTGGCTCCTGGCCGCCGAACAGCCCACGTGTGGATGGCCGCGACAGGTGCCGCGGGTTGGTGGCCGGTCGCCGTCAGGCGCCCGGCGTCACTGCGGCCGACTCCCGCCGGCCGGCGGTCAGGATGGATTCGATGTCCTCCGCGAGGAACGGCGCCGACAGCCGGAACCGGTCGAGGAGCGCCTCGTTCGGGCCGCTCTCGCCGTAGCAGTCCTTGATCCCCAGCCTCGCGACGGGCACGGGATGGCGCTCGGCGAGCGCCTCGGCGACCGCCCCGCCGAGGCCACCGAGGATGCTCTGCTCCTCGACGACGATCACGCGGCCGGTTCGTGCGGCCTCGTCCACGAGGGCCGCGACATCGAGCGGCTTGATCGTGGGCATGTGCAACACCGCGACGCTCAGACCGCGGGCCTCAAGGAGCTCAGCCGCCTCGACGACCCTCGTCGTCTGGACGCCGGTGCTCACGATGGTGGCGTCCGAGCCGACGCGGAGGAGCACCGCCTTGCCGATCTCGAACGTGTAGTCCGGGCCGAACAGGATCGGCGACGCCTCGCGTGTCACCTGCATGTAGCAGGGGCCGGGTGTCTCGATCATGGCTCGGACGGCCTGGCGGGCCTCGACTTCGTCGGCAGGCGCCAGGACGGTCATGTTGGGAAGCGTCCGCATGATGGCGACGTCGTTGAACATCTGGTGGGTCTTGCCGGTCATCCCCGTCAGGAGCCCGGTGTAACCGCCGGTGATCTTCACGCTCAGCCGCGGCTGGTCGATGAGGACCCGGATCGAGTCGAATGCCCGTCCGACGGCGAAGCAGGCGAACGCGGAGACCACCGGCACGAGTCCGACCGTCGCCATGCCCGCGGCTGCCCCGAGCTGGTTCTGCTCCGCGATGCCCATCTGGAAGAAGCGGTCCGGGTGCGACTGCTCGAGCTGCTGCACGCCGGTCGAGCTTCCGACGTCTCCGTCAAGGACGACGACACGGGCGTCCTCGGCGATCATTTCCGCAATCGCTTCGCCCACCGCAGCTCGGAGGGCCCTGCCGGGCATGAGGCTCACGAGCGCACCCCCGCGTCCACCTGGGCCGGCTCGGCCAGCTGCACGAGCGCCGAGGCGAGCTCATCCGCGGTCGGGACGCGGCTGTGCCATCGGTAGTCACCCTCCATGAACGACACGCCCTTTCCCTTGATCGTGTGGGCGATCACGACCGCCGGCCGCCCCTGCACGGCCCGTGCTGCCTCGAGAGCATCGACGACCGCCGCCATGTCGTGGCCGTCGACCTCGAGGACCTCCCAGCCGAACGCGGCCCACCGATCGCGCATCGCGTCGTCGGCGTACGGCTCGCGACGCAGCCCGCTCGTCTCGTCGCGCCAGTTCAGCTGCTGGAGCCCGTTCTTGTCGACGATGACGACCAGGTTGTCGAGCGCGTACCGCTGCGCGACGTGGGCCGCCTCCCACACGACACCCTCGTTGCACTCCCCGTCGCCGACCATCACGAAGGTCGTGAACGCCTTGCCGGCGACCCTCGCGCCGAGCGCCATGCCGACGCCCGCCGATAGGCCGAGGCCCAGGGATCCCGTGGACATGTCCAGGCCCGGGAGGAGCCGCATGTCGGGATGGCCCTGGAGTCGGGAGTCGAGCCCGTCGAACGTCATCAGCTCCTCCACCGGGAAGTAGCCGCGTTCGGCCATGGCCGCGTAGAGCGCGATGCAACTGTGCCCTTTCGACAGGACGAAGCGGTCTCGCTCCGGCCAGTCAGGCTCGTCGGGGCGGATCCTGAGCACCTCGAAGTAGAGGGCCGCCAGGATGTCAGCCGCAGAGAGCGGTCCACCCAGGTGGCCGCCCCTCGCGTGGGCGACCGCCAGTACAGCGTGGCGTCGGATCCGTCTCGCGACGTCCCTCAGCCCGTCAAGATCGACCTCTGACGCGATCACCTAGTCGTTCGCCTCCGAATGCCCCGTGCTGCTGCTCCGGACTGCCTCGAGGCCCCTTCTCTTGGGACCTTTGGACCCGGATCGTGATGATAACGTTACTGGTACCGCTACCGGTAGCGCTCTACATAGGGCCGATTGTCACATCCGTCCTGTGACGTCGGCTCTGGCGCCCCAGCTCCCGCCCGCGGCACCGTCTGGCCGGGACGTTCGCGCTCGGCAGTGGGCGGGCAATCAGGGATCCCGGCGCGGACGCCGGCGAGCAGTGTGAGGTGAAGGCGAATGGGCTGGCCCGGGAGAGTGGCCGTTGTTGGCGCAGGCTACATGGGACAGGGCATCGCCGAGGTGCTCGCCCTCGCCGGGTTCGATTGCGCCCTAGCTGACCAATCGGCCGAACTAGCCCAAGCCGCGCTGGGGCACCTCCTTGCGGAGGCTGACGCGCACGAGGCGAGCGGCCTGATCCCCTCCGGCGGTTCATCGGTCGTGGGGTCGCGCGTCCGGGCGGCGGCGTCGATCGAGGACGCTGTCGTTGGGGCGGATCTGGTGGTCGAGGCGGTATTCGAGCTCCGAGAGGTCAAGGAGGCCGTTCTGCGGCGCATCTCGGACGCGGCCTCGCCCCTCGCGGCCATCGCGACGAACACATCCTCGATATCGATCTCCAGCCTCAGCGCCTGCGTGACTCACCCCGAGCGCTTCCTCGGGGCACACTGGTTCAACCCACCCCAGTTCGTGCCCGGCGTCGAGGTCATCTCCTGTGGCGCGACGTCCGGGCGCGTGCTCGAGCAGGTCGAGGACCTCCTCAGGCGGGTGGGCAAGCAGCCGGCACGGGCCGGGGACCAGCCGGGGTTCGTCGCGAACCGGCTCCAGTACGCTCTGTTCCAGGAGGCGGCGGCGGTCGTCGAGGAGGGCATCGCGACCCCGGAGGCCGTCGACGAGATCGTCCGCTCGACGTTCGGCTTCAGGCTACCGTTCTTCGGACCGTTCGCCATCGCGGACATGGCCGGACTCGATATCTACCGGGGCACGTACGCAATCCTCGAGGACGCCTACGAGGGCCGTTTCGTCGCGCCCCGACTCCTGCTCGACCTGATCGCAGGCGGCGCTCTCGGCGCCAAGAACGGACGGGGGTTCGTCATCGGCAATGCTGACCAGGCGGCCGCCATGGCCGCAAGCCGGAACAGGGCGTACGTGGCGATGAGCAGGCTGGTGGATGACTTCCGCTCGGCGTCGCCGGGCGACGGCACGCCAGACGAGACGGACGATCGCGACCACGAGTCGGTCGACAAGCACTGAGGAGCACCATGAGCCAGGACGTCAGATCGGTAGAGGGCGAGGCGAGGATCGAGGCGGCGGTCCTGCCGGTCCTCTCGCACTACATCAACGGCGCCATGGTCGAGGTCCCGCCCGAGCGGACCGGGCCGGTGTACAACCCGGCCACCGGCCAGGTCATCGCGCGCGTGCCGCGCGGC
>JAJZRG010000053.1 GCA_021802825.1 Chloroflexota bacterium | reverse complement strand
GACCGGATGCTCGCCTCGCTCGGCCACGAGTCGTCGGCGCTCGGCGTGGCGCGGCTGTACGCGGACCTGGTGGACCTGTTCGTGCTCGATGACGCCGATGCGGAGCTGGCACGCGAGATCGAGGCGCTGGGCCTCCGCACGCTCGCGACCGACATCGTGATGGGCGACGACGCGTCCCGGGCGCGGCTGGCGGGGGCGGTCCTCGAGGCGCTGGAGCCGACTTGACGGGGCGCAGTCCACGACTTCGCCTCGGACACCGCCCCCTCCCGCGCTAGCATCGTCGCGTGCACCCCGATCAGCTCGAGACCGAGACGGCCCCTTCCAACTCCACGTCCCCCGGCGTCCGGGCGACCGCGGTCGTCGTTCCCGTCCGGGCGCTGGAGGGTGCGAAGTCGCGGCTCGGCGAGGTCCTCGATGCGGAGGAGCGGCGCGAGCTCGTTGAGCTGCTCCTGCGGCGGACCCTCGACGCGGCGCGGGGCGTGCCCGGCGTCTCCGTCGTGGCGGTCGTCTCGCCCGACCTGGCTGCCCTCGCCGTCGCGCGCTCAGCCGGCGCGGAGCCCATCGTGCAGCACTCATTGGGGCTGAACGCAGGGCTCGTGGAGGCTCGCGCGACGCTCGCTGGCCGCGCTGATCGCATGCTGATCGTGCCCGCCGACCTGCCGATGATCACGGCCGCCGACCTCACAGCGATGCTGTCGCTCGCCGACGCGGCCGTGCCCCGGGGGCGGCACCTCGTGGTCCTCGCCCCCGACCGCCACGGGCGCGGCACGAACGCGCTCCTCCTCGAGCCGCCGGGCGTCATCGAGCCGTCCTTCGGCGGCGAGAGCCGCTCCGTGCACGAGTCGCTCGCGGCCGCCGCCGGGGCGGCCTATGTCGAGCTCGCCGGGCGACTGGAGCTGGACGTGGACACGCCGGACGACCTCCTGATGGTCGAGGCGAACCGCCCGGACGCGCTCCATGCCCACTGAGGGCGGCCGCGTCGAGATCCTCGCGCTCTCCGGGCTGCCGGAGGTCCGCGCTGGCGACGACCTCGGGGCGATGATCGGCGACGCCCTCGATGCGACGCCCGGCGCGCTGCCGCTCGAGCCCGGCGACGTGGTCGTGGTGACCCAGAAGATCGTGTCCAAGGCCGAGGGCGCGGTCGCGGACCTGCGGACCGTCGAGCCGCGGCCCGAGGCCGTCGCCTGGGCACAGCGCTGGGATCGCGACGCACGGGCCATCGAAGTCGTGCTCCGCGAGGCCCGGCGGATCGTCCGGATGGAGCGCGGCGTCCTGATCACCGAGACGCCGCAGGGGTACGTGTGCGCGAACGGCGGGGTGGACGCGTCCAACGTCGGCCCCGCGTCTGGCGACCTGGTCACGCTCCTGCCGCGCGACCCGGACGCCTCCGCGGCGCGCATCCGCGAGGCGATCCGCACGCGCTTCGGCGCCGAGGTCGCGGTCGTCGTCTCGGACAGCTTCGGCCGACCGTGGCGCTGGGGCATCGTCGACGTGGCGCTCGGGGTGGCGGGTCTGCTGCCGCTCGAGGACCTGCGCGGCGTCCCCGACGCGGACGGGCGCGTCATGAAGACCACGGTCCGGGCCGTCGCCGACGAGATCGCCTCGGCTGCCGAGCTGGCGCTGGGCAAGACGACCGGGCGGCCGGTGGCGCTCGTCCGCGGGGCGAACCCGCCGCCGGGCGAAGGCGTGATCGCCGACTCGCTGATCCCGGCCGAGAACGACCTCTTCCGCTAGCACCGCGATCCTGGCGGGGCGCTACCCTTCGGCCTGAGTGTCACCCATGAAGATCGGCCTGCAGATCCCCTCGTTCACGTGGCCCGGTGGGCCCGAAGCCATCGGGCCCACCCTCGCCCGCATCGCCCGGGACGCCGACGACGCGGGCTTCGACTCCATCTGGGTCATGGACCACTTCTTCCAGATCCGCGCGGTCGGCCGCGCGGAGGAGCCGATGCTCGAAGGCTGGACGACGCTGGGGTTCCTGGCGGCCAACACGGTTCGGGCGCGCGTGGGCCTGATGGTCGGCGGGGTGCACTACCGCGCGCCGGGCCTGTGGGCGAAGGCCGCGACGACGCTCGACGTCCTGTCCGGCGGCCGGGCGTGGCTGGGCATCGGGGCGGCGTGGAACGAGGACGAGTCGAGGGGCCTCGGGTTCGAGTTCCCGCCCCTCGGGGAGCGCTTCGAGCGCCTCGAGGACACGCTCCGGCTGGTCCACGAGATGTGGCGCGGCGACCACGGCTCCGACGCACCGTTCGAGGGGCGGCACACGCACGCGACGCGGCTGCTCAACTCGCCCCAGGCCATCAGCCGGCCGCACCCCCCGGTGATGATCGGCGGCGGCGGCGAGCGCAAGACCCTGCGCCTGGTGGCCCAGTACGCGGACGCCTGCAACGTGTTCGGCGGGCCGACCGCCATCCACCACAAGTACGAGGTGCTCCGCGAGCACTGCGCGGCCGTGGGCCGCGACCCCGACGAGATCGAGCGCAGCACGCTCCAGACCGTCCGGCTCGACCTCGGCGGCGGGAACGGCGAGAGCCCGACCCAGGTGGTGGACCGCTTCGGCGAGCTGTCCGACGCGGGAGCGCAGCACGTGGTCTTCTCGGTCCGCGACGACTGGGACCCGCGGGTCATGGAGATCCTGGCGCGGGACATCGTGCCGGAGATGCACGCGCTGTAGCGGGGTTTGGCCTGTAGCGGGGCCTGCCGAGATGACGGATACCCCCAGGGGGTATACGGTCCACGTGGTAGAGTGGATGCCTCAATGATCAACGCCCAGGGGATCCTCACCCAACCATGACCGACCAGAACCACCCCGACACCGGCACCGCACGCCCGCTCGGGGGCCTCAAGATCGACCTCGGTACCAACGTCGGTTCCCCGCTCGGCGGGATCCCGACCATCGACGGGGCCCCGGCCGCGACGACCCCGCTGGCGGGCAGCCCCACGACCGAGGCCCCCGGAGGCGCCCCCACCGAGACCAAGGTGCTGATCATCGGCTCCGGGCCGGCCGGCCTGACCGCCGCCATCTACGCAGCGCGCGCCAACCTCGAGCCCGTCGTCATCGCCGGCTCCGCCCCGGGCGGCCAGCTGATGCTCACGAGCGAGATCGAGAACTACCCGGGTTTCCCCGAGGGCATCGACGGCCCGGAGCTCATGCGCCGCTTCCGGGAGCAGGCCGAGCGCTTCGGCACCCGCTTGTTCGACCTCGACGTGGACCGCGTTGACCTCTCCGGCCGCCCGTTCCACGCCTGGGCGCGGGGCAAGGAGTTCGTGGGCCAGTCGGTCATCCTCGCGACCGGCGCCTCGGCGCTGTGGCTCAACCTCGAGAGCGAGCAGCGGCTGCGCGGGCGCGGCGTCTCGGCCTGCGCCACGTGTGACGGGTTCTTCTTCCGCGACCGGGAGATCGCCGTCGTTGGTGGCGGCGACTCGGCGATGGAGGAGGCGAACTACCTGACGAAGTTCGCGTCCAAGGTCCACCTGCTCCACCGGCGCGACGGCTTCCGCGCCAGCAAGATCATGATCGACCGGGCCTACGACAACCCCAAGATCGAGGTCCACACCAATACCGAGGTCGCCGAGGTCCTGGGCGAGGACAAGGTGGAGGCCCTGCGCCTGCGCGACGCCCGCACCGGCCAGGAGCGGACCATCCCGATGGAGGGCCTGTTCATCGCGATCGGGCACCGGCCCAACACCGAGGTGTTCCGCGACTGGCTGCCCACCGACGAGAAGGGCTACCTCGTGCCCCACCACCACACGGCGAGCAGGATCCACGGCGTGTTCATCGCGGGCGACGTGGCGGACCACCGCTACCGCCAGGCGGTCACCGCGGCCGGCGACGGCGCGCGCGCGGCGATCGATGCGGAGCGCTGGCTCGAGAGCGAGGGGATCGCGGAGCACGCGACGCAGACTGCGTGGTAGCGGGGTTGTCAGCGTCCCGATGACCTTGGCGGATCCCACGTGAGCGGCCGGCCCGGCGGGGGCACCCGCGCCCGCGCCAGAGGTGCCGGCGGCGGCCGCGGCCACATGATGCCGCCCAGTGACGACTTCGAGCGCGTGCCCGCCGAGCGGCGGGCAAGGACGGCCCGGCGCGTGGCCGCCTTCTTCGGGCCCTACCGCGTCGAGGTCGCGGTCGTGCTGGTGGCCATCATCGCCACCAGCCTCATCGGCCTGATCAACCCGTACCTGCTCAAACTGCTCATCGACAATGTCATCGTCGGGCACCAGTACGACCGGCTGAACCTGTATGTCGGGCTCATGATCGGGCTGCCGATCGTGTCGGGGTTGATCGGGGTCGGGCAGAGCTACCTCAACAACGTCATCGGCCAGAGCGTGATGCAGGACCTGCGCAACGCGCTCTACGCACACCTCCAGCGCATGCCGCTGCGGTTCTTCACGGCCACCCGGACGGGCGAGATCCAGAGCCGGCTGGCAAATGACGTCGGCGGCATCGAGTCCGTGGTCACCGACACGGCAGCCTCGGTCACGTCCAACGTTGCCGTCGCGCTGTCCACGATGGTGGCCATGGTCCTGATCGACTGGCGGCTGACGCTGCTCTCGCTGGGCATGCTGCCGTTCTTCCTGTACCTCACCAATCGGGTGGGCAAGGTGCGCCGCGACGTGAGCACCGAGACGCAGCGGCGCCTGGCCGAGATGAGCGCGGCGACCGAGGAGACGCTCTCGGTCTCTGGGATCCTGCTGGGCAAGACGTTCGGCGCGCAGGAGCGCTCCGTGGCCCGCTTCCGCGGGCTCAACCTCGAGCTGGCCCGCCTCCAGATCCGCCAGGCGATGGTGGGCCGCTGGTTCTTCATGATCATCGGCACGATCTTCTCGATCACGCCGGCGTTCGTGTACTGGCTGGCCGGGACGCTGGCCGCGAACGGCGACCCGTCGGCGCCGACGGCGGGCGACATCGTGGCGTTCACGACGCTCCAGAGCCGCCTGTTCTTCCCGATGGGCCAGCTGCTCAACCTGCAGGTCGAGATCCAGGGGTCGCTCGCCCTGTTCGACCGCATCTTCGAGTACCTCGACCTCGACCCGGAGATCACCGACGCACCGGACGCCATCGAGCTGGACGCCGAGCGGCTGCGGGGCGAGGTGGCATTCGAGGGCGTCTCATTCCGCTACCCGACCGAGGCGGCGCGCGCGACGGTGCCCGACGCCGAGGCCGCCGGTCCCATCGGCGGCGGGGCCGCAACGGGCGCCGGTGTGGCCGAGACGCAGGCCGGCCCCCTCCGAGGCGACGCTGCCGCCGAGGCCGAGGCCGAAGCCGAAGCCGAAGCCGAGGCATTCCCGAATGGCGCCCTGTCGCCGACCCCGTTCGGCCTCGACGACGTCTCGTTCCAGGCCAACCCCGGCGAGCTGGTGGCCCTGGTGGGGCCGTCGGGCGCCGGCAAGACCACGACGACCTACCTCATCCCGCGGCTGTACGACGTGGGCGCCGGTCGGGTGACCATCGACGGGCTCGACGTGCGGCGGGTCACGCTGGCGTCGCTGGGGCGTGCGATCGGCTTCGTGACCCAGGAGACGTACCTCTTCCACGCGTCCATCCGCGAGAACCTCCTGTTCGCGAAGCCCGACGCGACCGACGCCGACCTCGAGGCCGCCGCCGCCGCGGCGGCGATCCTGGAGCGCGTCCGCGAGCTGCCCGAGGGGTTCGACACCGTCGTGGGCGAGCGCGGCTACAAGCTCTCGGGCGGCGAGAAGCAGCGGATCGCCATCGCGCGGGTCCTGCTCAAGAACCCGCGGATCCTCATCCTCGACGAGGCCACCTCGTCGCTCGACACGGTGTCGGAGCGGCTCATCCAGGCGGCGCTGGCGCGGCTCACCGAGGGCCGGACGACGATCGCGATCGCCCACCGCCTGTCCACGATCCTGCGTGCCGACCGGATCCTGGTGTTCGAGCGTGGCCGGATCGTGGAGCGCGGCACGCACCGCGAGCTGCTGGCGCAGGGCGGCCTGTACGCGAAGCTGTACCACGAGCAGTTCGAGGCCGAGGCGGCGGCGCTCGCGGAGCTGCGCACGGCGTAGGCGGCGAGCTCGGTCCTCCCGCTCGTCACAATGGCGCTCCCCTCGCCCGGCGAGTGAGGCAGCGCGCCGCGCAGTCCTCCCGCTCGGCAGGCGAGTGAGGGAGCAGGTCCATCGTCGAGGCCGCTCACTGGGCGGGCGGCCTGGCCCCTCGGCGGTTCCGTTCAGCCGCCCAGCGAGGCGCGGACGAGACCCGGCAGAACCTCGGGCGGTGCAGCGGGGGCCGCCGACAGGGGCCGCGCGAAGCGTTGCATGAGTATGCAGTTTCATGTATAGTCATTCCGTGACCTCGCTCCGCCCGATCCCCGACCCCATGACCGTGCCGCCCGCGAGCGGCTTGGCGCGCCAGTGAGCGCGGACGTCACGGGTGCGGCGATCGCGGCGGAGCCGTCATCAGCCCCCGCTCCGACCCCCGCCCAGCGCGGTGCCCGCGCCCTCGCCGGCGGCGGGCCGATCCGCGTCGCGATCGTCGGGGCCACGGGATACGTTGGCGCCGAGCTGATCCGGCTCCTGACCCTCCACCCCAACGTCGCGATCACGGGCCTCGTGGGGCGCGAGCGCAAGGGCGACCCCATCGCGCACATCCACCCGCACCTCGCCACGAGCGGCCTGCGCGTCTACGACCATGTGCCCGACGACGCCGAGGCGGTGTTCCTCGCGCTGCCCCACGGCACGGTGGCGAACCGCATCGACGACTTCCTCGGCCGGGGACAGGCGGTCATCGACCTCGGCCCCGACTTCCGCCTCCACGACCCCGCCGACTACCCGGCCTGGTACCACTTCGACCACCCGCGGCCCGAGCTCCTCGCAAGCGCCGTCTACGGCCTGCCCGAGCTGCACCGCACGGCGCTCGCCGAGGCCGGGGCCAAGCCGGGCGCGATCGTCGGGTCGCCGGGCTGCTACGCCACGACCACGATCCTCTCCCTCGCCCCGCTCGCCCGCGCGGGGCTGATCGGGGACCTTGTCGTGGACGCCAAGAGCGGCGTCTCGGGCGCCGGGCGCGACCCGAAGGCAGACCTCCACTTCGGCGAGGTCAACGAGAGCGTGAAGGCGTACGGCGTCTTCACCCACCGCCACATCGGCGAGATCGAGCAGGAGCTGCGCGAGCAGTCGCCGGCGCCCGGCGCCAACCCCGGCGTGACGGGCATCGACTTCCTGCCCCACCTCGTCCCGATGACCCGCGGCATCCTCTCCGCCTGCCACGTGCGCCCCACGCGGCCCGTGACCCAGGCTGAGATCGATGAGATCTACGCGGACGCGTACGACGCCGAGCCGTTCATCACGGTCACCGCCAACCCACCCGCCACGAAGCACGTCCTGGGCTCGAACGAGTTCCGGGTGTGCGCCAAGGTTGACGAGCGCAATGGCCGCGTCCTCGCGATCGGCGTGCTCGACAACCTCGTGAAGGGCGCCGCCGGCCAGGCCATCCAGGCGTTCAACGTGCTCCACGGCCTGCCCGAGCCGACGGGCCTGCTCCAGCTCCCGCTGGCGCCCTAGCCGCGCTCCGGTTTGGTGCCACCGACCGCTCGCCCATCCCCCGCGTACCGAGGCCCGCTGATGCCAACTGCCGACCACGCGCTGCTCGCCCCGCTCGCCAACGCCCTGCCGCTGGTCGAGCGCGCCTCGCGGATGCCTCGCGGGTTCGCCGCCGTGGGCACCACAGCCGGGATCAAGGCGTCGGGTCGCCCTGACTTCGCGCTCGTCGTCGCTACCGGCGGTCCGGTCCCGGCGGCCGCCGTGTTCACGCCCAACCGGTTCGCGGCTGCGCCCGTGCGCCTGTCGCGCGCGAACCTCCAGGCGACCGGCGGCACGTCGGCCACCTGCGGCTACGCGAGCGCGGTCATCGCCACCTCCGGCTCGGCCAACGCGGCGACGGGCGATGCGGGCGACGCTGACCAGGCGGCGATCGGCGTGGCGGTGGCGGGGGCGATCGGGGACGAGCCCGCGCACGTGCTCCACCTCTCGACCGGCGTGATCGGCACCCGGCTGCCGGTGGACAAGGTCGTGGCGACGATTCGGCGCGTCGTGGGCGAGGGCCTCGAGTACACGGACCTCGCCCTCGGCCAGGCGGCGGTGGCCCTGCGGACCACCGACTCGACGACCAAGATGGCGAGCGTCACGGTTGATGTCCCGGGCGCCGACGGCGGCACCACGTCCATCACCGTCACCGGCATCGCGAAGGGCGTGGGGATGATCCACCCGCGCATGGCGACGATGCTCTCGATCGTGCTCACCGATGCCACGGCCTCCCCAGCAACGCTGCGCGAGCTGCTGCGCGGCGCGGCCGCGGTGACCTGGGACCAGCTGTCGGTGGACGGCGACACGAGCACCAACGACACCGTGTTCGCCCTCGCGTCCGGGGCGGCCGGGGCGGCATCGGCCGACGAGAACGCGGCGGCACGCACGGCGCTCGCGAGGGCGCTCCAGGCCGTCGCGCGCGACCTCGCCCGCCAGCAGGCCCGCGACGGCGAGGGCGCCACGGCGCTGATCACGTGCCATGTCACCGGGGCCGCCGACGACGCCGACGCGCGGGCGGTCGCGCGGGCGGTCATCAGCTCCTCCCTGGTCAAGGCCGCCGTCCACGGCAAGGACGCGAACTGGGGCCGGATCGCGGGTGCCGCCGGGAACGCGCTGGTCGCCGAGGCCGCCGTCCTCGAGGCCGCCGGGCTCAGTCCCGCCGACGCCGCCGCCCGCGCCTGCCAGCCGGCAGCCGTGGCTCCCGACCGGATGCGGATCGCCATCGCGGGGCACCTCGCCTACGACGGCCCGGCCGGCGGCCCCGTCGGCATCGACAAGGGCGCCGCGCGCGAGGCGATGGCCGCCGAGGAGGTCGTGATCCGTGTTGACCTCGGGCTGGGCGAGGGCACGGGCGAGGCGTTCGGCTGCCCGCTCACCGAGGCGTACGTCCGGGAGAACGCGGAGTACACGACGTGAGCGAGGTGGTCGTCGTCAAGCTCGGCGGGACCACGCTCGCGGAGCAGCGCCAGGTCCTCGAGGAGGTGGCCCAGGTGGCCCGCCGGCGGCCCGTCGTGCTCGTGCACGGCGGCGGCAAGCGGATGACCGAATGGCTGGAGCGCCTGGGTGTCCAGACCCGCTTCGAGAATGGGCTGCGCGTGACGGACCCCGCCGCGCTCGAGGTGGCGGCAGCGGTCCTGCGGGGCGTGGTCAACAGCGAGCTGGTGGCCGCGCTCCGCGACGCGGGCTGCGACGCGGTGGGGCTGTCGGGCGTGGACGGCGGCCTGCTGATCGGCGAGCGGCTCCCGAACGTGGGGCTTGTCGCAACCGTCACGGGCGTGCGCCGCGACCTCATCGACTCGCTGCTCGTGGCGGGCCAGGTGCCCGTGGTGGCCCCGCTCGCCCGCGATGCGGAGGGCACCGTGTGCAACGTCAACGCCGACGACGCGGCGGCCGGGCTCGCGGCCGGGCTGGGCGCGCGCCAGCTCGTCCTGATGACCGACGTGGACGGTGTCCGCGACGCCGCGGGCCACAAGCTCGACTCGATCACGGCGGACCAGGCCGCGGCGCTCATCGCCGACGGCACGATCCGGGGCGGCATGGTGCCCAAGGTCAGAGCGGCGCTGTCCGCGCTCGCCTGGGACGGCGCCGAGGCGATCATCGCCGACGGCTCCGCGGACCGGGCGCTGGTGCGCGCGCTCGAGGACCGGTCCTTCGGGACGCGGGTCTCGAGCCGCGCCCACGCCGGGGCCGCATGACAGCCGTGCTCGTGAAGCGCGATCGCCACGCCGCCATCCGCCGTCTGGTCTCGGAGCGGCCGATCGCGAGCCAGGGCGATCTGGTGGGCGAGCTGTCCGCGCTCGGGTTCGACGTCACCCAGGCCACGGTCTCGCGGGACATCGCAGAGCTCGGGCTCGCCAAGGTGATGCGCGGCGAGCGCTCGGTCTACGTCCTGCCGGAGACCCTCGGCGCGCAGCGGGCGCCCAGCGACGAGCGGCTGCGCCGGATCCTCAGCGACATCCCGGTCACGGTCGGGCGCAGCGGGCTGATCGTCGTGCTCACCGGCCAGCCCGGCACCGCCAACGTCATCGCCCAGGCCATCGAGGAGTCGACCCTCGACGGCTTCGTGGGTACCGTGGCCGGCGACAACACCCTCATCGTCCTGTTCCCCGACGAGCCGGCCCTGCTCCGGTGGCTCGACCGGTTCCACGCGATCCAGGCCCCGACCGAGGCGATCGCAGTCACGGAGGCCCTGTCCCGATGAACAAGGTCGTGCTCGCCTACTCCGGCGGCCTGGACACCTCGGTCGCCGTCGCCTGGCTGAGGGATCAGTACGGCGTCGAGGTCGTCACCCTCACCGTGGACCTCGGCGGCGGGTCGCTGCGCGAGGGCATCGAGCGCCGCGCGATGAGTGCCGGGGCCTCGCGCGCCTACGTCGTGGACGCGCGCGAGACCTTCGTGTCGCAGTACGTCTGGCGGGCGCTCCAGGCCGGCGCGCTCTACGAGGGCGCGTATCCGCTGGCCACGGCGCTGGCTCGTCCGCTGCTCGCCCAGCTCCTCGTCGAGCTCGCCCAGAAGGAGGGCGCGGACGCGGTCGCGCACGGCTGCACGGGCAAGGGCAACGACCAGGTGCGCTTCGACGTCGCCGTCCACGCGCTCGACCCGGGCCTCCAGGTGATCGCGCCGATGCGCGTGGGGATGGGCCTGACCCGCGAGCAGACCGTGGACTTCGCGAACGAGCGGGGCATCGAGATCCCCGTGACCCGCGAGGCGCCGTGGTCGATCGACGTCAACCTGTGGGGCCGCTCCTGCGAGACGGGCCCGCTCGAGGACCCATGGGCCACGCCGCCCGAGGACGCGTACGCGTGGACCGTGAAGGCGGCCGACGCACCCGACCCGGTTGAGGTCGTGATCGGCTTCGAGGGCGGCATCCCGGTCTCGGCGGACGGCGAGTACCTGCCCGGCGTGGCGATGGTCGAGCGGCTGCACGAGCTCGGCGCCGCGCACGGGGTTGGGCGCATCGACCACGTCGAGGACCGCCTGGTGGGGATCAAGAGCCGCGAGATCTACGAGGCGCCGGCGGCTGTGATCCTGCACGCCGCGCACCACGCCCTCGAGGGGCTCGTGCTGTCGCGCGAGCAGCTGCGCTTCAACCGGGTCGTGGGCGACGAGATCGCACGGCTGATCTACGACGGCCTGTGGTTCAGCGCCCTGTCCCGCGACCTGCGGACGTACACGATGAGCGCGCAGCGCGTGGTCTCCGGCGAGGTGCGGATGCGCCTGGATCACGGCCGGGCGTACGTCGTGGGGCGCCGCTCGCCGCTCAGCCTGTACGACAAGGACCTCGCCACGTACGACGAGGGGGACGCGTTCGACCACGCCGCCGCCGTGGGCTTCATCGAGATCTTCGGGCTGCCGCTCCGCGTCGAGGCAGCGCGCCACGGTGCCGTGGGCAGGCACCACGGCGCCGCCTGGACCTGGACCAACCCGCTGCTCGACACGCTGCCGGTGACGGTGGCAGAGGCCGCCGTCGCGGGCTGACGATGCCGTAGGCTGAAAGGGTGACAGCAAAGCCCTCCCTGTCGGCCTCGGCCAAGGCCGCCCGGTCCGCCGTCTCGCCAGCCTCGCCTGGCGCTGCGTCGGCGGGCGCCCCGGCCTCGCCCGAGGCTCGATCCGCTGCCGGACCGCCCGCACCCGGCGCGGCGTCGCCCGCGGCCTCCGGGCGCGTCAACCAGCTCGCGTTCCTCCACGAGTTCGCGCAGCTCCTCACCGAGGCGCGGGACTGGGACGAGCTGATGCGCACGCTCGTGGACCGGACCACTGCCGCGCTCGGCGTCGAGGTGTGCTCGCTGTACCTGCTCGACCGCGACGGGGAGCGGCTCACGCTCGCCGCCACGAACGGGCTCGACCGGGAGCAGGTGGGCAGGGTCAGCCTCGCCGTCGGGCAGGGCATCACCGGGCGGGCCGGGCGCACGAGACAGCCGGTGACGACCCGCGATGTCACCGTGGACCCGCAGTTCTCATGGGTGCGGGGGTTCGATGTCCACGGGCTCCACGCCATGCTCTCGACGCCCCTGCTCTGGAACCAGCAGCTAATCGGCGTGCTCAACGTCCAGACCACCGCGATCCGGGACTTCACGCCCGACGAGGTGGACTTCTTGGGCACGATCGCGGCACTGCTCGGGGGACTCGTGGAGAAGGGCCGGATGCAGGCCGAGGCCGAGGCACAGCTCGACCGCCTCTCGCAGCTCGACGCCGCCCGGGCCGAGCTCCTCGCCGTCGTGACCCATGAGTTGCGCACGCCACTCGCCGTGGTGCGCGCCTACGTCGACCTGCTGGCGGACGAGGCGGCCGAGCACGCCGGCGACGAGCGGCGGACGCAGGTGGAGACCTGGCGTGCCGGCACGGTGGACCAGGTCAATCGCCTCGACCGGCTGGTGGACGGGATCCTCGCGTCAGTACGCGGCGAGGGCCTCACCGGGCTGCGCCGCGAGCCGTTCGACGTGGTGAGCGCGATCAGCGGGACGGTGGGCACGCTGGCGCTGCTGCTCCGGACGCGCGCCGTCCGGTGGTACCCGCCCAACGCGCAGATGGTCGCCCGCGGCGACGAGGCCCGGTTCCAGCAGGTGCTCGAGCAGATCCTCGACAACGAGGCGAAGTACGCGCCGCCCGAGGAGGCCGTCTCAATCGGCGTGTGGCGGATTGGCGACGAGGTGCAGGTCTACATCACCGACGACGGGCCTGGCGTCCCGATCGACGACTGGGAGGCCGTGTTCCAGCCGTACGTGCGGCTCGACCGGGCGCGCTCCCGCGGCTCGGGCATCGGCCTGTTCGCCGCGCGCCGCCTGATGGAGGGCATGGGCGGTCGCGTGTGGATCGAGAAGAACGGGTACGGCGGGTCGCGGTTCATCGTGGCGCTGCCCGCCGCGTAGCCGCCCGCCATCCCGACGCGAGGCCGGCGCTCGTCGAATGGGCTTCGGCTCGGCTTCGTGAAGCGCGTGCGGGGCTCGCTGGCCGGACCAGTCGACGCTGCCGCGCCAGCGGGCCGCAGTCAGCCCGCCCTCCGGCTCCCGACCAGCGAGCGCTCCAGGGCCATCACGTTCGCCCGCGCGCTGCGAGGTGGAACGCGAGGCTCGCGCCCTGCACGCCTGCGCCGACGATGACGACGTCCGCGGTGCGCGTTTGGAGCGAGCTCACCGGCGGCGCGGGGACGCGGCGTCCGCGCTCACTCGATGCCGAGCCTCGCCTTCGCCGCCGCCAGCGCCTCGGCCACTCGGTTGGGCGCGGTACCGCCCACCACGTCCGCCGCCGCCAGCGAGCCCTCGACCGTCGCGGCTGAGCGCAGGGCCGAAGCGATCCCGCGCTCGTGCGCAAGCTTCCGCGACACGGGATCGTCGGAGCCGTCGAGCGCCGCGCGGAAGGCCTCGTCGGGGAGTCCGGCGAGCGTGGGGATCCCCTCCGCCTCGGCGCCGCCCACCAGCCCGCCGACGATGTGGTGGGCCGCACGGAACGGGACGCCCCGCCGGACAAGCTCGTCGGCGAGCGCGGTTGCGGTGGTGTAGCCCTCCTCGGCCGCCGCGCGCATCCGCTCCCGGCTTACGACGAGCGTGCTCACGAGGCCGGACATGACCGCGAGCGATGCCTCGAGCGTCCGGGTGGCGCCGAAGAACGCGGGCTTGTCCTCCTGGAGATCGCGCTGGTACGCGAGCGGCAGGCCCTTGATCAGCGTCAGCATCCCGGCCAACGCGCCGATGACGCCCGCGGTGCGGCCCCGGACGAGCTCGGCCGGGTCGGGGTTCTTCTTGTTGGGCATCATCGACGAGCCCGTGGAGAACGCGTCGGCGACCCGCACGAAGCCGAACCGGGGGTTGGACCACCAGGTGATCTCCTCGGCGAACCTCGAGAGGTGGACCATGGCCAGGGCGACCGCGCTCAGCACCTCGACCACGAAGTCGCGGTCTGACGTGGCGTCGAGCGAGTTGGCGGTCGGGCCGTCGAAGCCGAGGTCGGCGGCGGTCGCGGCGCGATCCAGCGGGTAGCCGGCACCGGCCAGCGCACCCGAGCCCAGCGGTGACACGTTGAGCCGCCGCCTCGCGTCGGCCAGCCGCCCGCGGTCGCGCTCGAGCATCTCGACGTACGCGAGCAGGTGGTGCGCGAAGAGCACGGGCTGTGCCGGCTGGATGTGGGTCGTGCCGGGCAGGATCGCGTCGCCCTCCCGGTCGGCGAGGTCGACCAGGGAGCGCTCGAGGTCGAGCATGCCGTCGTCGAGCAGTGCGATCGAGCGCCGCGTCCAGAGGCGGAGGTCGGTGGCCACCTGATCGTTGCGGGAGCGCCCTGTGTGCAGCTTGCCCCCGAGGGAACCCACCCGCTCGGTGAGCAGCGTCTCGAGGTTCATGTGGACGTCCTCGAGGGTCGGGTCCCAGGCGATCGCGCCGGCCACGACGTCCTCGCGCAACCCCGCCAGCCCCCGCTCGAGCGCTTCGGCCTCCTCGGCCGTCAGCAGGCCCGCGCGCGCGAGCCCGCGGACGTGCGCGATCGAGCCCGCGAGGTCGTCGAGCGCCAGCTCGGCATCGACCTCGATCGACCGCGTGAAGTCCGCCATCCGCGAGTCCGGTCCCTCGTCGAACCGACCGCCCCAGAGTCGCATGGTGCCTCCTGACCAGGTGCGTGGGGCCATCGTACCGGCCGAGGTGCTGCGTCCGCTCCGGTGCCGCCCTCGCCGGGAGCCTCGGCCTGGCCGGAAGTCTCTGCATCGCCGACACGCCGGATGGCCTCGGCACCATGGACACGCCGGGGGCCTCGGCCTCGCCGGAAGCATCGGCATCTGCGACACGCCGCGGCCCCATCGGCCTCGCCGGAAGCATCGGCGTCATCGACACGCCGGTGGCCTCGGCCTCGCCGGATACGAGCTGTGTTCGTGCCATCGCGGCTTCCGCCACTCGGGGAGCCGTGCGTCAAGGGATCTCTGCCGAGAATGAGCCCCTTGGGGGGCCCACGGGCGCCAGATACGAAGGGCGTTCGTGTTCGGTGTCTCTCCAAGCGCCTCACCCCACCCAGGACGAAGGGAGCTCGTATGCGGCGCCAAGGCGCGTCCCGGCGATGCCTAGCACGAGGCTGGCTCGTATCCGGCGTTCGGGATCCGGTCAGCAGCTGGCAGCACGAAAGAGGCTCGTAACCGGCGGCTCGCCATCCAGCGGGACCGGTGATGGCGCGCAGCGGAAGCATGGAACCAAGCCGCGGCGGCGCTGGACCGCCTGCGAACGCCTCTACCGAAGCTGGCCGCTCGCTCAGCAGCCGCTGGTAACGGCCGCGCGGCCGCGGCGCTCGGCCTGCGAGCGATCGGACCGCCGAGCGCGGCCAAGCGCGCCGCTCAGCGGGCCAGGGAACGGCGGGCCAGGGGAACGGCGAGCCGTGCGGCTCGCTAGCCCGCGGGGTGGCGGAGGAGACGCCGCCGCGCCAATGTCGGGGTCAGGCCTCGAGCGACTCGCGCAGGCGGAGCGCGCCCTCCTCAGGCGTCAGGTCACGCTGGGGCTCGGAGAGGAGCTCGTAGCCGACCATGAACTTGCGCACCGACGCCCGCAGGAGCGGCGGGTAGAAGTGGGCGTGCAGCTGCCACGCCGCCGGATCCCCCACCCCGAACGGCGCCTGGTGCCAGCCCATCGAGAACGGGAACGGCCGGCGGAACAGCGCGTCGAAGCGCCGGTTGAGGTCTTGGAGCGCCGCGGCAAGCGCATCGCGACCGGCCCTGTCGAGTTCGGCCAGGCGCGCCATGGGCCCAAGCGGCACGAGCATCGCCTCGAACGGCCAGCTGGCCCAGAACGGCACCAGCGTGAGCCACCCGTCCGCATCGCGGATCACACGCGGGCCGCCGCGCTCCGCCTGGGCGTAGTCCACCAGCAGGCGGCGGCCCGTCTCCGCGAGGTGGAGCTGCTGCTGCTCGAGCTCGAGGGTCGCCTGGACCGGAAGCGCGTCGCCGGACCAGATCTGGCCATGCGGGTGCGGGTTGGAGGCGCCCATCGCGGCGCCACGGTTCTCGAACACCTGCACCCAGCGGTAGCGCGACCCGAGTTCGGTCGTCTGGTCCGCCCAGACGTCCACCACGTGGCCGATCGATGCCACATCCATGCCCGCGAGCGTCACGTCGTGGCGGGGCGAGAAGCAGACGACCCGGCACGTGCCGCGCGTCCCCTCGGCGCGGAACAGCCCGTCCCCCACCCGCAGGTCGGAGGTGTCCGGGCGAAGCGCCGCGAAGTCATTGGTGAACACGAATGTCGTGGCATAGGACGGGTTGGCGTCGCCGCTCACGCGCGTGTTGCCGGGACACAGGTAGCAGGTCGGGTCGAAGGCCGGGCGCTCCTCGGGCGGCTCGGGCTCCTCCGCGCCGAGCCACGGCCGCTTCGTCCGACCGGCCGACACCAGCACCCACTCGCCGGTGAGGGCATTCCGACGCCGGTGCGGCTCGTCGTCGAGCGTCGCGAGGTCGGCGTCGTCGGCGCGCCTGGGGTCAATGGGCACGGGCCACCTCGTGGGCGTGGGTGGATCGTGCGGATGGCCCTGCCTCGGCGGCCCCGTCGCGGGCGACCTTGGCGAGGATGATGTCGGGGATGGCCTCTCTCATCGCCGCGAGCGCATCGGGCGCGATGGCCTGGTCCGTGATCAGCACGTCAGCCTGGTCGAGGGTGGCGATCGAGGCGATGCCGACGACCCCCCACTTGGTGTGATCCGCGAGCACGACCAGGCGGCGGCCGGACTCGATCAGGGCCCGGTCCGTGTCGGCCTCCATCAGGTTCGGGCAAGTGAAGCCGGCCTTCGCGTCCATGCCGTGGACGCCCATGAAGACGATGTCGAGGTGGACGGTCCGAAGCAGCGCGGTGGCGAAGGGCCCCACCAACGCCTCCGACGGTGTCCGGACGCCGCCGGTCAGGATGACGGTCTGGTCGTGGCGGCCAGACCGGTTGAACACCTCGGCCACCTGAAGCGAGTTGGTGACAACCGTCACGCCCGGGATCTCCGCGATGAGCCCGGCGAGCGCACAGGTCGTGGTGCCGCCCGAGAGGGCGAGCGCCATGCCGGGCTGGACCATGCGAACCGCCTCGGCGGAGATCGCGGCCTTCTCGGCCTGCTGGAGGGCCGACTTGGCGAGGAACCCGGGCTCGTAGCTGGCGAGTCGGGAGGGGACGGTGGCGCCGCCGTGGACCTTCTCGAGGAGCCCCTGGTCGTGGAGGACCTCGAGGTCGCGACGGACGGTCATGTCCGAGACCTCGAACTCCCGCACCAGATCGGCAACCCGGACGGCTCCGATCTGACGCACGCGATCTAGAATCAGCGCCTGACGCTGGCGAGCGAGCATTCCCTCCACTCCTGAACCCTGCCGGCTACCTCCTCGACCCGTCCGCGGCGGCGACACGACTGGCAGCCGCAACCATGATCGCCCCGGCAAACAAGGAAAGTCAACGCAGATAAACAAAAATCATTGTTGAATCGGGTTCGAGTCTCTTGACAACGCGGCAACCGCATCGCAACAATCCCGATCGTGGCCTGCCCTCGCAGGGACATGTTGCGCGGGGCGTCACAGAGGAGGATCCACATGGCTGATCTTGGCCAGCGCTCGGTCTCGCGCCGGACGCTCCTGAAGGGCAGCGCTGCGGTCGCAGCCCTCGGCGGCGTGTCCGCGTTCATCGCGGCGTGCGGCGGCTCGAACGCGACGCCGTCGACGGCCGTGTCCGCCTCGGTGGCGGCGCCCGCCTCCGCGGCCCCGTCCGTGGCGGCCCCGTCCGCCTCGGCCGCCGGCACCGTCACCTTCGGCTCCAATGCCTCGGACGCCGTCCCGAAGAAGGCGATGGCGGACGTCATGACCGCCTTCACCGCGAAGACCGGGATCAACGTCACCATCAACACGGTCGAGCACAACAAGTTCCAGGACACGATCAACGCGTATCTCCAGGCCACACCGGACGACGCGTTTACCTGGTTCGCCGGCTACCGCATGCGCTTCTTCGCCGCTCAGGGCCTTGCGACCGACATCAGCGACGTCTGGGCCAAGATCGGCGCCAACTTCTCCGATGCGTTCAAGACGGCCTCCACGGGCGACGACGGCAAGCAGTACTTCGTGCCGCTCTACAACTACCCGTGGGTGGTCATCTACCGCAAGTCGTTCTGGGCCGAGAAGGGCTACCAGATCCCCAAGACGATCGACGACTTCACCAAGCTCGGCGATCAGATGAAGAAGGACGGGCTCATCCCGCTGGCCTTCGCCGACAAGGACGGCTGGCCGGCCATGGGCACGTTCGACATCCTCAACATGCGCATGAACGGCTACGACTTCCACATCGGCCTGATGGCCGGCAAGCAGAAGTGGACCGACCCGAAGGTCAAGGCCGTGTTCCAGAAGTGGGCGCAGCTGCTCCCCTACTTCGACCCGGCACCGCTGGGCAAGACGTGGCAGGAGGCTGCGCAGGACCTGATCAACAAGAAGGCCGGGATGTACTTCCTGGGCACCTTCGCGGGCCAGCAGGCCACCGACCCGGCCACCCACGACGACCTCGACTTCTTCGCTTTCCCGACCCTCGGCACCCAGTACGACTCCGAGATGGGCATCGACGCGCCGATCGACGGGTTCATGGTGTCCGCGAAGGCCAAGAACCTCGACGGCGCCAAGGCCCTGATGGAGTTCCTCGGCTCGGCGGACGCGGCGAACATCTACCTCGCCTCGGATTCCAACGATGTCGCGGCCAACAAGCAGGCCGACACCAGCAAGTACAACGCGTTCCAGAAGTCGAGCGCTGCGATCATCGCAGCCTCGGGCAAGATCGCCCAGTTCCTCGACCGCGACACGCGTCCGGACTTCGCCGGCCCGAACGGCATGCAGTCATTCCTGCAGACGTTCCTCAAGGCCCCGAACCAGGACCTCGACAAGTTCCTGACCGGGATCCAGGGCTTCTACGACAGCCTGCCGCCGCAGTGACCCTGTTCGCATAGAAGGGCCGCTCGAAAGGTCGTGGACTCCTCCCCCGGTCCGCCCATCGCCCCGCCGGCCTCGGCCGGCGGGGCGTTTGCGCCGCTCCTCACGAGGCGGCGGCGCAAACGCTTCAGCGTGCTGACCCGGCGCGACAAGCTGACGCTCGGCCTCATGGTCGGCATCCCGGCGTTCATCCACATCTTCTTGATCTGGCTGCCTGCGATCGGCTCGATCGTGCTGTCGTTTACCAGTTGGAACGGGATCGGCGGGCTGGACAGGATCAAGTTCATCGGGTTCAGGAACTACGAGAACCTGTTCTCCAACTATCCACCCTTCTGGCCGGCCTTCGAGAACAACCTCATCTGGCTGGCGGTCTTCCTGTTCATCGCGACGCCGCTGGGCATGCTGATGGCAGTGATCTTGGACCAGAACATCCGCGGGACCAGGATCTACCAGAGCGTCCTGTACATGCCCGTGGTGCTGTCGCTCGCGATCGTGGGCTTCATCGCACAGCTCATGTACTCGCCCGGCATGGGGTTCATCAACAACTTCCTGCAGGCGGTGACCGGCGACCCGAA
This sequence comes from Chloroflexota bacterium, assembly GCA_021802825.1. Lineage (GTDB taxonomy): Bacteria > Chloroflexota > Limnocylindria > Limnocylindrales > CSP1-4 > CAIXZV01. Next base: position 3,083 of record JAJZRG010000053.1, on the reverse strand, counting down.
GTGGGTCACCTCCGGGACGGCGATCGACTGGCTTGGCACGCCCGGTCTCAACTTCGCCGCAGTGCTGGTCGCCGCCAGCTGGCGCCACGTCGGCTACATCATGGTGCTCTACCTGGCGGGCCTCAAGAGTGTTGACAACACCCTGCGCGAGGCCGCAGCCATCGACGGCGCAAGCGGCCGCCAGACATTCTTCCGGGTGGTGTTTCCGGTCCTCGCACCCATCAACGTGGTCGTCCTGGTCGTGACGATCATCGAGTCGCTGCGCGCCTTCGACATCGTGTACATCATCAACAAGGGCCTCAACGGCCTCGGCCTCCTCTCGGTCCTGATCACGAACAACATCCTGGGCGAGGCGAGCCTGATCGGCTTCGGCTCGGCGATGGCGGTGATCCTGCTCCTGATATCGATCGGACCGATCATCTACTACCTCGCCCGGACCATGGGCAGGGAGGCAGAGTGACCGCCACGTCCGCCGCCGTGGGCGCTCGGGAGGTGGTGACCGGGAGGCGCCGGCGTCCGCACTACTTGACTCACGCATTCCTGATCTTCATGTCCCTGCTCTGGTTCCTCCCCCTCGGCTGGGCTGTCTACACGTCGCTACGGCCCTACGGCGATACGGGAGGCAACTCGCGCGGCTACTTCTCGGTCGGCGGCGCGTACAACCTGAACAACTTCTTCAACGCATGGAACCAGGCGGACCTGCCGCTGCACTTCCTCCAGACAATCCTCGTCGTTGTGCCGGCGCTGATCCTGATCCTGTTCTTCTCGTCGATGGTGGCCGTCGCGGTCAGCCGGTACAGCTTCCGGCTTAACCTGGCGATGCTGATGCTGTTCACGGCAGGCAACCTGCTCCCGCAGCAGGTCGTCATCGTCCCGTTGTTCCGGCTGTACCTGGCGCTGCCGATGTTCGCTCCGCTATCCGACAACGGCATGTGGTACGATCAGTTGTTCGGGATCGTGATGATCCACCTTGCGTTCCAGCTGGGCTTCTGCACCTTCGTCCTGTCGAACTACTTCAAGCAAGTGCCCAAGGAGATCAACGAGGCGGCCGTCGTGGATGGCGCCACCGTGTGGCGGACGTACCGGTCGGTACTCCTGCCCCTCGCACGACCGGCGCTGGCCGCTCTCGCGACGCTCGAGTTCACCTGGATCTACAACGACTTCTTCTGGGGGATCCTGCTCCTGCGGAGCGGCGACAAGTTCCCGGTCACCTCGGCCCTCAACAACCTCTCGGGGCAGTTCTTCACCGACAACAACCTGCTGGCCGCCGGCTCGCTGATCGTGGCGCTGCCCACGCTGATCGTGTACTTCGCGCTCCAGAAGCACTTCGTCGCTGGCCTGACCCTAGGCTCCACCAAGGGCTAGGCACACAGGGTCCGGTCGCCAAGCCGGACCCACCGGTCCTGGAGGACCCAGACCATGCTGCCCCCGTCTTGGGCTGATCCCGAACTGACTGCTCGCGGCCGGCTCCCGATGCATGCCGTCCCCCACGCCGAGCGCCTGGCGCTCGACGGGACCTGGCGCTTCCAGCTCCTGCACCGCCCCACCGACGTCGTGGGCGAGGCCCCCGCCGACTGGCGCCCGATCGAGGTGCCCGGTTGCTGGACGATGCAGGACACGTGGGACAAGCCGCACTACACCAACGTGCAGATGCCGTTCCCGCAGCGGCCGCCCGAAGTCCCCGAGGAGAACCCGACAGGCGTCTACGAGCGCACGTTCGCCGTGCCCGACGCGTGGGCGCGCAAGCGCGTCGTGCTCCACGTGGGCGCCGCGGAGAGCGTGCTGATCGTGGCGCTCAACGGGGCGGAGATCGGCGCGGGCAAGGACTCGCACCTCGCCCAGGAGTTCGACCTCACAGACCGCCTGGCGCCCGGCGAGAACACGCTGCGGCTGACGGTGGTCAAGTGGTCCGACGCCAACTTCGTCGAGGACCAGGACCAGTGGTGGCACGGCGGGATCACGCGGCCGGTGTATCTCTACGCAACCGGACAGGCGTGGCTCGCCGACGTCCAGATCGACGCCGGGCTGGAACGCGACAACACCACCGGAACGCTCGCCCTCGAGGTCCACGTGGGCTGGCGGACCGGCCTGCGCGGGTCGGGCTGGCGCGTCGAGGCGCGGCTCGAGGGCCTGGCCGAGCCGCTCGCCGCCGACGTCCCGTCCTCCGCACCGGCCCACGGCGGCCCCGGCGACTGGGTGATCCCCGGCCCGCCTCGCCGCGGCCGGCTCGACCTCGACAGCCTCGCCGCTGCCAATGCCCTGACGGACCCCGACGACATCGCGATGTGGGAGCGGGCGAAGCCGACGATCATCCCGCCGCGCGTGGGCGTCGCCAAGCTCTCGGCCCGCGTGCCGGGCGTGACACCGTGGTCGGCCGAGACGCCGGCCCTGCGGACGATGACGATCTCGCTCGTCGCCCCCGACGGATCGGTCGCGGAGCGCGTGGAGCGGCGGATCGGGTTCCGGCGGGTCGAGGCCACCCGCACGGAGCTCCTGGTCAATGGCCGCGCCGTGCTGATCCGCGGCGTCAACCGCCATGACTTCGACCAGCAGACCGGCCGCTTCGTCTCGCCCGAGGACATGCGCGCGGACGTCGTGATGATGAAGCGGTTCAACGTCAACGCTGTGCGCACGTCGCACTACCCCAACGACCCACTGTTCCTCGACCTGTGCGATGAGCTGGGCCTGTACGTCATCGATGAGGCGGACATCGAGAGCCACGCGTTCTACGACGACGTCTGCGAGGACCCGCGCTACCGCAACCAGTTCCTGGACCGGGTCGCGCGCATGGCCCTCCGCGACCGCCACCACCCGTCGGTCATCCTGTGGTCGCTGGGCAACGAGTCGGGCTATGGCGCCAACCACGACGCCGCCGCCGGCTGGCTGCGCCGCTTCGACCCGTCGCGCCCGCTCCACTACGAGGGCGCGATGAAGTTCGACTGGGCGAGCGACCAGACCGCGAGCGACGTCACCTGCCCGATGTACCCGCCGATCGCCGCGATCGTGGCGCACGCGCGGTCCGACGAGCAGCGCCACCCGCTGATCATGTGCGAGTTCAGCCACGCGATGGGCAACAGCAACGG
>JAJZRG010000001.1 GCA_021802825.1 Chloroflexota bacterium | reverse complement strand
GCGAGCAGATCGCATCGGCCGTGGACATCATCGTGCACACCGCCCGGCTCAAGGACGGCTCGCGCAAGGTGATGAACATCACCGAGGTCTACGGGATCGAGGACGAGACGATCCTGACCCAGGACATCTTCGAGTTCCAGCAGACCGGCGTTGACGAGAACGGCAAGGTCGTGGGCCACCTGCGCCCCACGGACGTCCGGCCCACGTTCATGCCCAAGTTCGCCGCCAGCGGCATCCAGCTGCCGCCGGGCGAGTTCGGCATCCCGCCCGAGGACGCCGCGCATCCCGTCAAGCCGCGGGTCGGCAAGGGCCGCTCCATCGGCATCGACCAGGGCGACCGCACGCGTCGGCTCACGGTAGGCCTGGGCGACGTGCACGCGGCCGGCGGCATGGTCTACGTGACCGGTGTCGGGCCCGTGGTGCCCGAGACGTCGGTTCTGGTGGGCGACGGCATCGCGATCCAGGCGAAGCAGAGCATGGAGAACCTCAAGGCGATCCTGGAGCGCGAGGGCAGCTCGCTCGACAAGATCGTCTGGGCGACCTGGTCCCTGCGCGACCCCTCCGAGTTCGAGCACTTCCAGGAGGAGTGGGTCAAGTGGTTCCCGGCCGGGGCGCCCGTCGGCCAGGGCACGCTCCTGCCGCCCGCCCACCGGCGTGCCGGGTTCCGCGTGTCGCTCGGGGTGATCGCCGAGGTCTAGTTGGTGGGCTATCTGCCCATCGCCGCTTGAGTCAGCACGGGTTCAAATCGGCGCGTTCCCTGCACGGCCAAGGGCCGAGGGCGAGCTTCCGACCCGCCTCGCTCGCACGAAGGCCGCTCGAGCGACTCCCACGCGACTCGCCCGACCTAGCGCCTCACCCGACCTGGCGCCTCACCCGACCTGGCGCCTCGCTCGGCTGCGGCCTGCAGGTCTGCGAGCGACTGGAGGCTGTACACAGACGTCATTGGTGGGCGGCCAGCGCCAGGTGGGCCGTGCTGTACCAGCCGTGAGCTCGCGGCTGTCCTGACCTTCCTGGGCACCGGGCCGGCCAAGCACAATCGAGGAGTGGAGCGGGAGACGGGGTTCGAACCCGCGACATGCAGCTTGGAAGGCTGCCGCTCTGCCAACTGAGCTACTCCCGCCCGGTCCCGTGCTCCGCTGCGGCGTCCAGCGGCATCCCGGCCTGGCCACCGTCTCGCGAGTCCCGGGTCCGCGGCGAGCGCGATCTCGCGCTGAGGGCGCAGGCCCGCGGTCCGGTCGTCGAGCACCAGGGCCACTATAGCGGAGGCGGCGGGCGCGCCGCGCCTCGGCCTCCGGGCGGCCGTCGACAGCTGGCGCCTGAGCCTGCGCGCCGCGAGCCGCAGCCCCGCCGCCATCAGGACCTGCCTCGACGCGGCGACGCGGTCCGAGTCGTTCCGCGCCGGGCGCGGCATGCCCGCCTCGCTCGCGGGGGATCCGGCGGGAGCACGTCGAGGCGTCCCTGGTCGCCATACAAGGACGCGGGGTCGCGCCCCGCGACCGTCTCCCTCGCCCAGCGCTGCTTCTAGGCGTTCTGCAGAGCGCGGTGTCGGAGGACGAGGCCCGGGAGAAGCCGAAATGGTCGTGGTGAGCCCGACGTAGCGAAGGCGGGTGCGACCGCCGTTTCCGTGGTCGACCGTCCGGAGGGTCGAGCGGATCCTAGGCGTAGGAGGTGATGGCCGAGCTGCAAGTTGGCGGCAGAACCGCAGCTTGGCCGTGTCGATCAGGAACTTGAGCCCGGGTCGGCACCTACCAGACGATGCCCTGTCCAAATGAGTGGATGGCGAGATACATGTTGTGCTGGCTGATCGTGTTGATGCTCCCGTTCTTGGAGCTGGACGAGCCGTTGCACCGTTTGCCGCACGTGTCGAGGTACGTGTAGGTCGCCGCCGTGTCGTTGTAACCGATGATGGCGATGGAATGGCCCAACGAGCGGGACCAGTTCGGCAGGTAGCCCGTGTTGACGTCGGCGACGACGGCCACACCAGCGTTGGCGATGTCCGACGTCACGAAGCTGTGGAGGTCCGACTCCGACGGGTTCTGCGAGAGGTAGAAGAACGTCGACCACGAGGCGGAGTGCCCCGACGCCTCCCAGTTGAGCGCGTCGCGGATGTCCGCGATCGCGCCGCCTTTCGTCGGGTAGACGTCGAAGTTGACGATCCCGGGCCTGGTGTAGCTGGGCGGCTTCACCTGCTCGGCGAGGTACATCAGGTACGCCCGGCCGACGGTGGCGTAGCCGTCGCTCGTGTCGCTCGAGCTTCCCGTGTCCGACGACGCGTACCAGTGCCTCTCGATGTGCGGTCCGTACGGCTCGCTGAAGTAGGCGGCGGCCATGCCGGTCACCTTGGCGCTGGTGTTCGCCCAGTACGCGAGAGTCGCATCCGAAGCACCCGCCGTGCAGAAGTTCCAGTAGTTTTGGTCGAGGCTCGTCACGTGCTTGTCGTCCTACAGGTCGCCCTCGGGCTCGACGATCTTGCCGGTGACGCTGTACGACAGGAGCGCACTGGTGGGGACCGCCGCTGCCGTCGCGAGCGCGAGCGGGGCCCCGTTCGCCCCGATCCCCAGGCGCCCCGACTCCTTGAGAGCGACCCACGTCGGGTCCTGCACCACGGTCGATTGCGCGAGCGCATCCGGCAGGACCCCACCGCTCGCCCCGCCCGGCGACGATCCGGCGGCGCCGGCCGGCTCGGCCAGTCCGAGACAGAGAACGACGAGGACGAGGGAGCCGACGCTGCGGCTGGATCGCATACCCCACCCCTTGCAATCCGCCGCGGCGCGGAAGGGAGCTCCGCGCATCGCAGCGTCACCAGAGCATTTTTCCCCGTGTCAAGCGAGAATCGGCCGTCGACCGTGCGTTTCGGCCTCCTGGTGAGTGTTCATTGGTATGGCAGGCATTGAGGCGGCGATGACGGCGGCAGCAGACGGGTCCTACCGGCAGGCGTACGAGCGGCACTGGGACGACGTGTTCCGGTTCCTGCTCGCGTGGACCAATGACTGGTCGGCAGCCGAGGACCTCACCCAGGAGGCGTACGTCCGCCTCTGGCGGAACCGGGAGCGCGTCGACTGGGACCGGCCGATCGTGGCCTGGCTGCTCGTGACCGGGCGGCGGCTCGCGGCGAGCCGCTACCAGCGCCTCCGCCGGGTAGTCCACGCGACCCACTTCGACGAGAGTTGGGACGAGGCCGCCCGCATCCGCTGGATGGACGTCAGGCAGTCGCTCGGACGCCTGACCAAGACGGAGCGGACGGCTCTCCTCCTCACCGCAGTCGAGGGCTGGTCGTACGCCGAGGTCGCGCAGGCCGTCGGGACGAGCGACGGCGCGCTGCGCGCGGCCGTGAGCCGTGCCCGGGCGAAGCTGGAGGTCTAGGCGATGCCGCAGGAACGCACCAACCGCGCCCTCGACGAGTGGAGGGCCATCGCGCACTCGGCCCGGCGCCCCGCGGATCCCCCGCGCCCGGGGCCGACGTCGAGCCAGCTCCTGAGCGTGGTCGGGACCGCGGTCGCCGCCGTCGCGGTGGTGGCCGTGCTCGTGCTCGCGGGACGGCCGCCCCAGGGCCCGGCGACGCCGTCGGCCGCGGCGATCGGCTCGGCGGCCGTCCCCTCCGCATCCGCCAGTCAGCCGGCGACGCCGTCTTCGGCGCCGGTGACCATGGCAAGCCCGACGAATGGCCCGAGCCCGATGCAGAGCCCGACCGGCCCGAGCCCCTCCCAGGGACCCGCTCGCGCGGCGTTGACGCCGGCCGAGGCCGCCGCGGTGGTGACGGCCTATACGCAGGAGCTCGTGGCGGGGCAGTATGCGAAGGCTTGGGGCCGGCTCGGCGACGCGTCGAAGTCAGGCTACGGGAGCCTGGCGGCGTACACGTCGGAGAGGTCCGCCTACTTCGCGAGCGTGAAGGGCAGGTACCGCGTCGAGGTCTCCCCGCCGGGCCTCGCATCCATCGACACGTGGCTGACCGCCATCCCGGGCGGGGGCGCCGGGATCGACCCTGCCGGGTCAGTGCTCGTCGAGGTGACCTACCCGCTGATCGAGCCGTCCAACCAGTTCGACGTCTACATCGTCGCCCGCGTGGGCGGGTCGGTTCTCATCTTCATCGCGCGATAGCGAGCCTCATGTGCCGGCCATCCGCAGCGCGAGCGTGTTTGCGAACATCAAGGTGGGCCATTCGCCCGTGACTTCGTCAAGCTCCCTGCCCTGTCAAGCCGCGACAGCCACGATCCCCGCGACCGCCAGGACGCCCGGCCCGGCCATCAGCGCGGCAGCGCGAGGGCCGCGATCGCGAGGGCGAGCGCGAATCCGATCGTGAGCCAGTCCCGCCAGCCGACGCGCAACTCCCGGAAGTGCGAGCGGCGGAGGCCGCTGTCGAAGCCCCGGGCATCCATCGCCAGCGCCAGCCGCTCAGCGCCCCGGATCGCGGCCACGAGCATGACGAGCAGGCGATCGGCGAGGTCGCGGGCGCGCGATGCCGGGCCATCCGACCCGATGCCGCGCAGGCGCCGGGCGGCCGAGATCGCCGCCCAGTCATCTGCCATCTGCGGCGCGAGGCGGAGCGCCCCAAGCGTGCCGTAGGCGAACCGGTCTGGCGCGTGCCACTGCTGCACGAGAGAGTCAGCCATGCGCGTCGGGTCCGACGGACCGAAGACGAGGAGCGTCGTCAGGCCGATGACCACGACCCGGAGGCCGATGGAGAGCCCGGCCGAAACCGCGGCCCCCGTGATCCGGATCGGCCCGACCTCGATCAGGGCGACGAGCGATCGGTCCGAGTTGGACGCGCCCAGGAGGATCGAGAACACGGTCAGGCTGACGATGGCGAAGCCGAGCGGGGCCAGCCGACGGGGGATGCGGCGCAGCGGCAGGCCGGACCACAGTGCGAGCGCGATCACCGCGACGATGGCGAGGCGGAGCGGGACGATCGGATCGAGGGTCAGGATCGCGGTGACGAGCCACGCCATCCCGGCGACGAGGCGGGCCACCGGCGTGACGCGGGTCAGGAACGCCGGCCGGACGGCCTCGAGCGGCGACGTCTGGAGGCTCACCGCAGGGCCGCCGGCGGCGCGGACGCGAGCGCCGACCCGGGCGCCGCCAGCGCGAGCGCCGACGCGGGTGCCAGCGCAGGTGCCGCGGGCAGGCGCCAGGGGGCCGCCGGCGAGTACGGCGGGTCGGCGAGGAACCGCTCGGGGGGACCGTCGAAGACCACACGCCCCCGGTCGAGCGCCAGCACCCGGTCGCAGAACGGAAGGAGACGCGGGTCGTGCGTCGCGAGGAGCTGGGCTTGGCCCTCCGCCCGGAGGTCCTCGAGCAGGCGCATCACGGCCTCCGTGCCCCGGCGGTCCAGTCCGAAGGTGGGCTCGTCCAGCAGGAGGACGGCCGGCGGTCGGAGGACCAGTGCCGCAAGGCTCAGCCGGCGCTGCTCGCCCTGGCTGAGCTGGAAGGGATCCTGCCCTGCCAGGTGGCCGAGGCCGAACCGGGTTAGCACGCCGTCCGCCTCGGAGTGCCGCTCCTCACCGTCGGGGCGACGGGCGGTCGCCCGCTCGGTCGCGGTGATCTCATCGCGCGCGCTGCGGGCCACGAACCCGAGCTCCGGGTCCTGGAAGACCAGCCCCGCCCGCGAGGCGATCTCCCGCGGCGCCAGCCGCGACGGGTCGCGGAGCGGCTCCGCTCGCCCTCCCCCGCCGGCGATGGTCCGAAGCCCGATGCTGCCGCTCGTGGGCCTGCGCAGCCCGCACAGGACCATGAGGAGGCTGGACTTGCCCGCGCCGTTCGGCCCCACGATCGCCACGCGCTCGCCCCGCCGGACCTCGAGTGAGACGGCGTCCAGCGCCCGCCGGGCCGTGCCCTCCTCGGCGGGATATTCCAGCGTGAGGTCGGTCGCCCTCAGGAGGACGTCCTCGTCTCTGGCGCGCGCGGCCTGGGGATGGGCGCGGGGTCCCGAATCGTCGGCCGGCGGGTCGCCGTCAAGCCACGCGCCGGGCACCCACGCGCCGCTCCGCTCCAGGAGCGCAACCGCCTGGCGGTCGATCGAGCTTGCAGGCGAGAATGCGATCTGCCGGCCCTCGTCGTCGAGGAGCAGCACGTCATCCGCGAGCGGCAGGGCGGCCTCGAGCCGGTGCTCGATGATCACCATCGTGTGCTCGCGGCGCCGGGCGAGGTCGGCGAGCTGCGCCAGCGTCTCGAACATGCCCGGCGGATCCAGGTTGGCGGTGGGCTCGTCGAACACCAGCACCGAAGGCCTCGCGGAGAGCACGTCGGCGATCGTCAGGCGCTGCTTCTCCCCACCCGACAGCGTGGCCGTTCGCCTCGGCTCGAAGCCGGCCAGGCCCACCTGCCCGAGCGCCTCCGGCACCCGGGCCTGCATCTTGTGCCGTGGCCAGCCCCGGTTCTCCATCCCGAAGGCGACCTCGTCGTCCACCCGGGACATCACGATCTGGCTGTCCGGGTCCTGGAAGACCAGGCCCACCCGCTCGCCCAGAATCCGGGCGGCCGTCGTCGCCACGTCAAGCTCGCCGATCCGCAGGCTGCCGCGCATCTGTCCGGCCAGGACGTGCGGCACCAGCCCTGCCAGGGCGCGCGCGAGCGTGCTCTTGCCCGAGCCCGAGGGGCCCAGGACGAGCAGCACCCGACCGGGCTTCAGCCTGAAGGTCAGCCCCTCGAGCGCCGGCCTGGACCGGCCCGCGTACGTCCAGCCGAGCCCGACTGCCTCGATGGGCGGCGGAGCGGCAGGGCGCAGCGCGGACGCGTCGAGGGCGCGCGTCACTGGTCCGCGGGGAAGGCCTGGAGCGCACCCGTCCGGCGCAGCGCGCGGACCAGCAGCCAGCCGCCGATGCCAGCGACCAGGCCGCCCGACAGGATCTCGAGGGCGGCGATGCCGGCCTGGACCGTGCCGCTGCTTGTCGCGAAGTAGATCGGGATGTCGTGGATGGCTTCGCCGACACCCGCGCCGAGCCCGGCGATGCAGGCCACGACGACGCCGAACCTGCGGTACATCGCGAAGCCGAAGACGAGCTCCGCGCCCGCGCCCTGGACGAAGCCCGAGAGCAGCGTGTCGAGGCCCCACTGGCTGCCGAGGAGCACGGCCACGATGGCGGCGACCAATTCGGCGAACAGGGCCGCACCGGGCTTGCGGACGACCAGGGGCGCGACGACCGCGGGCATCAGCCACACGCCGCTGATGATGTACTCCCAGGGCGTCCCGAGCGGCTGCAGCCACACCCAGACGTAGGTACTCCAGGCGTAGAAGACGACTCCGAAGGCGAGCGCGATGAGCGCCACCACAACGATGTCCACGGTCCGCCAGCGGGCGGACTCGGACGCTGAGCGAAGCGCGAGGGCATTGCTCACTCTGGATCTCCTCCTTGTTCCGGGCTGAGGGTTCTCGTTTCGATGACCAGCAGGCGGCCGCGACGGAGCTGCACGCTGGCGTGAGCGGCGATGCGGACGTTGGACAGGCCCCGGGCGGGCCCGAGGGCGAGCGTCTCGTCGCGAAGGGGGTACTGCAGGCCGGAGGTCGTGACGCCGACCGCGGCCATCCCGAGGGGCAGGAGCGTGACGAGGTCGCCCGTCGCGCCGTCCAGGGCGCAGTCCAGCGCCGCGCCATCCGCCGCGGGGGCGCGCAGCAGGCGGACCCTGGTGGTGCCGTCGAGCAGGTCAACTTGGGCGTCGTCAGGGTCGGGCAGGTCAAGCAGGCACACGTTGGCCATGGCGTGGTCGAAACGCGCGCCACCGAGGGCGCCAAGCACGCTCACATGCGTGGCCCCGCGCATCAGGGCGGCCCGGAGGGCCAGCTCCGCGTCCGATTCGTCCTTCGCGACCGGCGACCGCTCGATCGGCACGCCTTGGGCGGCCAGTTCGTCGAAGCGGGCCTCGGGGAGCGAATCCGCGTCGCCGACCAGCAGGTCGGGTGTGATCCCCAGCAGCCGGGCCTTGTCCCAGCCGCCGTCGGCTGCCACGACCAGCTCCACGCCGCTGTCCCAGCCGGGCCAGGCCTCATCGAGCGCATCGCGGGACGGCACGTCACCGTCGGCCACGACAAGCGCTCGTCTCGCTGCGCCCGTCCGATTCAACAAACAGCACCTCCCTCGAATCGACAGAGGTGCGCCGATACGGACTCCCTTTCGCCGGCATGACCCGGATCAGGTTCCAAGGGTCTGCGGATCCACCGCACTCTCAGCGCCGCCATGGCGCTCCCCTGCCGATATTCAGTTGTGGCCGGACTCTAGCACTGTCGCGATGGACCTGCGGCGAACGGAGAGGACGGGGAGGAGCTGGCATGGGCGTGGGAGCGCGGGCGCCAAGCCCCGGGCCCGACTCGATCGAGGCGGGCTGACCAAGGGCCCGAACCTCCGGGACGTCTGGACCGGGTCCAGTTCCGAACCGCAACCATCGGGCTGCCCCGGTCGGACTTGTCGGCCCAAGGCAGGCAGGGCACAATTTAGCCACGGTCGATGACGAAATTGCCGAACGGCGAACATTGGTCGGGCTGTGGATCCGGCGCTCCGGCGCGCACAGGTTGGGCCACAGCGATCTGCTTCGGGGAGCGACCCCGCCCGGCTGCGTGCCTGGGCACTGGCGCACGAGACCCCGGAGCCGGAGGCGTGTGCGATGCACGACGACTCAATCCTGGTCGCCATCGAGGCGGCCCTCAGCCGACCTGCCTTCTGCAGTTGCGGCACCCAGTTGCACCTCGCCACCCACGACGGTGCCGTGTGGCTCGAGTGCGATGCCTTCGAGCGCCCGTCACGGCTGCCGAGCGGCCTGGCCCTCCTGGTCCGCGAGCTCGGCCACGACCGTCAGCACGTGGTCGACCTGCCCGAGACGGGAGCCGCGCCGCTCGCGGCCTGAACTGGGACCCGCACGCCCCCCGGGAGGCGAACCCTCAGCGGCGCTCGAGGATCGGGCGCGCCTTGTCCGGGTCGTCCACGACGAAGGCGAAGGTGGCCCGGTCGCTCCATCGGCCGATGAACAGGTGGCCGAGGATGTTGACGCCCGCGTCCGAGAGCTCACGCGCCAGGCGCGCCATGCCGCCGGGACGGTCGTCCACCTCGGCCAGCAGCGATTCGCCCTCGAGGAACGTCCAGCCGCCTGCCTCGAGCACCTCCCGCGCGCCGTCGTCGTCGGCCGTGGTCATGATGAAGTGGCCGGTCTCTCCGAGCCCGCCCCCGCCGATCGCGCGCAGGTCAACGCCCCGTGCCGCGAGCTGCTCTGCCAGGCGCGCCATTTCACCTGGCTTGTTCTCAACCTGGATCACGAACTGCTTCGGCATGTGGGCCTCCGGTGGCGCGGACGCGGTGGCGTGGGACGGGACGGAGTGTTGCATGGGCGGGCCGGGGTGGCGAGGGCGCCCTCGGCAAGTCGCCGGTCGGATGGCCGCCTTCGCGACGCCTAGCGCGTCGTCCCCAGTCTGATCCCGGCCGCCCGTCGGTACGCCTCGAGATAGCGCGGCGCCGGGCCCGCGTCCCACCGGAAGTCCACGGCCATCGCGCGGTCGCGGAGCGCGGACCACTCGGCCGCGTCCGCGCGCAGCCTCGCGGCTCGCCTCACGGCCGCTACCAGAGCCGCGGGCGTGGCCTCGTTGAACACGAAGCCGGTCCCCTCCCCGGGATGCTCCGCGACGTCGAGAACCGAGTCCGCCAGGCCGCCCGTCCGCCGCACGATCGGGGGGGTCCCGAACCGCAGCGCGATCATCTGGCCCTGGCCGCAGGGCTCGAACCGTGACGGCATGAGGAACGCATCCGCACCCGCGTAGACCCGGCGCGCCATCGCTCGGTCGAAGCGCTCGATCAGCGCCACGCGCGCAGGATTCGCCGCGGCCAGCGCGCGGAACGGATCCGCGAGCGACGCGTGGCCGCTGCCCTGGACCACGATCCGGGCACCGGAGGCGAGCAGCTCAGGCGCGCCGTCGGCGAGCAGGTCAAACCCCTTCTGGGGGTCCATCCGGCCGATCATCCCGACCACGATGCCGTGGTCCGCGGGATCGAACCCCACGCGCGTCAGGAGGTCGGCCCGGCAGTCCGCCTTCCCGGACGGCGCCGTCCGCGAGTACCGCGCGGCGAGCACCGGGTCCGTGGCGGGATCCCACAGGTCGGGATCGATCCCGTTGAGGATCCCGAAGAAGCGGTCGCCCTTCGCCCGCAGCGCTGGGTCGAGGCCCATCCCGAAGGCGGGCGTGATCGCCTCCGCGGCGAAGCCGGGCGACACGGTGTTGGCGAGTTCGCTGCGCTCGATGGCGGTGAGCAGCAGGTCGATCCCAGCCGGGTTGGCACCCGCCAGCGGGTCGTCGCGCCGCAGCCCGAGCTCGCCGATCGCGTCGTTGGGGACCCAGCCGTGGTAGGCGAGGTTGTGGATCGTGAGCAGCACGGCCATGTCCGCGAAGAACGGGTCGCGCGCAGCCTCACCGCGGGCCCGGTCCAGCAGGGCCGGCCCCGTGTGCCAGTCATGGACGTGGAGCACGTCGAGAGGAGTGCCGTCGCGCTTCAGGGCGGCCAGCGCCACGCGGCAGAACACGGCGAACCGCCACGCGTCGTCGGGGTGATCGTAGAACCCGTCACGATCGAACGCCTCGGGCACGTCCACGAGCCGCAGCCGGTAGCCCTCCGCCGCAACGTTGACGATGCGCGCGGAAACGCTGCCCCGGCCGACCGGGTCGGGCACCAACAGCGGCGGCTCCGCCACGGCCCCTCCTGGCACCGCCACGGATCGGTAGCGGGGCAGCAGCACGTCCACGGGAGCCGCCAGCCCGCGCCCGGCCTCGGGCAGCCGCCCGAGCGCGCGGGCGAGCGCGTCAACGACGTCGGCGAGGCCGCCGGTCTTGGCCCAGGGCTCGCATTCGGCGGCGAGCAGCGCGACGCGGAGGCTCATGCTCGCGATGGTATCGAGGACGTCGAGGGTTGCGATCCGGTGGACATGGTTGCGAGGCGGTAAACCGGTTCACAGCCAACCCGAAGTGACACTATATTGGGCGGCCATGGAACCCCACGTCCACGTCCCGACGGCGCCCGGCGCATCCTTCCATCTGCCGCCAAAACTCGAGGGCCTGCGGCGCATCGCCTACAACCTGTGGTGGAGCTGGCACCCCCGGGCCCGGATCCTGTTCTCGAGGATCGACGCCGGGGCGTGGGCCCGCTACCGCAACCCGATCCCGGTGCTCTCCGGGCCGGTCGCCTGGTCGCAACTACTCGAGAACCCGGCCTTCATGGCCGAGTACGAGTCCATCCTGCGCGAGTTCGACCGGTACATGGCCAACGGCGCCGACCACTGGTTCGCACGGGAGCACAGCAAGCAGCTCACGGGCCCGATCGCGTACTTCTGCGCCGAGTACGGCTTCCACGAGTCGCTGGGCATCTACTCGGGCGGCCTGGGCGTCCTCGCCGGCGACCACATGAAGACCGCGTCGGACATGGCGCTGCCGCTGGTCGGCGTCGGCCTGCTGTACCGCAAGGGCTACTTCCGCCAGACGATCGACGCGGATGGCCACCAGGAGCACGCCTACCCCGACTACGACCCGGCCCAGCTGCCGATCCTGCGCGTGCTCGACCACCTCGGTGAGCCGCTCAACGTCGTGATCCAGCTCCCGGGCCGCGAGCTCCATGTCGGCGTGTGGGTGGCGCAGGTGGGCCGCGTCCCGGTGCTCCTGCTCGACACCGACACGCCCGACAACGACGACTCGGACCGGCCGATCACGCACATCCTCTACGTCCGCGGCCGCGAGATGCGCCTCCACCAGGAGCTCGTCCTGGGCGTGGGGGGCGTGCGGGCGCTGCGGGAACTCGGCTACGCCCCCGCCGTCTGGCACCTCAACGAGGGCCACTCGGCGTTCCTTCTGGCCGAGCGCGCGCGCGAGTTCGTTGCGAGCGGTCTCGCGCTCGAGGACGCCTGGCGGGAGGTCAGCCGCAACAGCGTGTTCACCATCCACACGCCCGTCTCCGCGGGCAACGAGCGGTTCGACGTCGAGCTGGTCCGCCGGGTGGCGGGGTCGATCCTCGAGGGCGACGGCCGACCCGGCACGGGCGGCGTGCCCCTCTCGGCCGTGCTCGAGCTCGGGCTCGGTACCGAGCGAGACGACTCACAGTTCGACATGACCGCCTTCTCGCTGCGCCTGACCAAGGGCGCCAACGCCGTCTCGCAGCTGCACGGCCACACGGCCAACGCCACCTGGCAGGGCGTGGCGCCTCACGAGATCCTGGGCCTCACCAACGGCGTCCACACGCCCACCTGGCTCGGCCAGCCCATCCGGGACGCCCTCGAGCGCTACACCCACGCCGACCTGGACGCGATGGACGACGCCCGCCCGGCGGACCGGTTCTGGGAGCGCGTGGCGCAGATCCCCGACGAGGAGCTCTGGGAGGCGCACCAGCGCCAGAAGCTGGAGCTATCGATCTTCGCCCGGGGCCGCCTGCGCAGCCAGTTCGCTCGCCACGGCGAGGCGCCGGCAACGCTCGAGGAGCTTGAGGAGGTCCTCGAGCCCGGCGTGCTCACCATCGGCTTCGCCCGGCGGTTCGCCACCTACAAGCGGGCGTCACTGCTGTTCTCCGACCTCGACCGGATGGCCCGGATCCTGTGGGACCAGGACCGGCCGGTCCAGGTGATCTTCGCCGGCAAGGCCCATCCCGCGGACCGTCCGGGCCAGGGTGTCATCCAGGACATCTTCAGCCGCTCCCGGAGCCCCAAGCTCCGCGGCCGGGTGTTCATCATGGAGGACTACGACATCCGGATCGCCCGGTTCCTGGTGCAAGGCGTGGACGTGTGGCTCAACAACCCGCGCCGTCCCCTAGAGGCCTCGGGCACGTCGGGCATGAAGGCGGCCGCCAATGGCGTGCTGAACGTCTCGGTGCTCGACGGCTGGTGGGACGAGGGTTGGACCGGCGACAACGGCTGGGCGATCGGAGGCCGCGAGACCAACCCCGACGACGGCGCGCAGGACTGGGCGGACGCGCAGGACCTCTACCGGATCCTCGAGCAGGAGCTCGTCCCCGCGTACTACGAGCGCAACGAGGCTGGCGTCCCCGGGCGGTTCGTCCAACTGATGCGCAACTCCATCGCGAGCACAATCTGGCGCTTCTCAACCACGCGCATGCTCCACGAGTACGTGGAGCGCCTCTACCTGCCGGCGGCTGGCGCCGACGTGGTGGGGGCCGCTGGGCGTCAGAGCTGACCCGCCGACCACCCCGGCCCAACGGAGGACAACGTGGCCCCGCGGATCTCGCTCGCGCTGGCGATCCACAATCACCAGCCGGTGGGCAACTTCGGCTGGGTGTTCGCCGAGGTCTACGACCAGGCGTACCTGCCGATGCTCGAGGCCCTTGAGCGCCACCCTGGTGTGCGCCTGTCGCTCCACTACACCGGCCCCCTGCTCGAGTGGCTGGCTGCGGAGCGGCCGGAGTTCCTCGATCGGCTGGGCGCGCTCGTCGCGCGTGACCAGGTGGAGCTGCTGGGCGGCGGCCTGTACGAGCCGATCCTCGCCACCCTGCCCGAGCACGACCGGATCGACCAGCTGAGGCGCATGGCCGCGACGATCGAGTGGATCGCCGGTCGCCGTCCTAGGGGCGCTTGGCTCGCCGAGCGCGTCTGGGAGCCGGACATGCCCACCTCGCTCGTGGCCGCCGGATACCAGTGGACCGTCCTCGACGACCAGCACTTCCGCGCCGCCGCCATTCCAGAGGCGAACCTGTGGGGCGCCTACACCACCGAGGACCAGGGTCAGCTGCTGACGGTGTTCGGCACGGAGCAGGGGCTGCGGTACCGGATCCCCTTCGGAACCGTGGAGTCGGTCATCGAGTACCTCCGCGATCACGCCACCGAGGCGGGCGACCGCGTGGGCATGATGGGCGATGACGGCGAGAAGTTCGGCGCGTGGCCCACGACGTACGCCCACTGCTGGGGCGAGAGCCGATGGGTGGACCGCTTCTTCGAGGCACTCGAGGCGAACGCGTCATGGCTCACGACCGTAACCCCGTCGCAGTGGCTCGACCGCGAACCGCCGATCGGTCGCGTCTACGTCCCCACCTCGTCGTACACGGAGATGGGCGAGTGGGCGCTGCCGGCCGACGAGATCACCGTGTTCCACCGGCTGCTCCACGACGCGATCGAGCAGCACAAGCCCGACGCCCGCTGGCTGCGGGGCGGCTTCTGGCGCAACTTCCAGGTGAAGTACCGCGAGATCAACGACCTCCACAAGCAGATGCTCCGCACGTCGGCAAAGGTGGGCGCCATGCCCGCTGGGCCCGACAAGATGGCGGCCCAGGACCACCTGCACCGCGGCCAGTCGAACGACTGCTACTGGCACGGCCTGTTCGGCGGCATCTACATCTCGCACATGCGCCTTGCCACGCTCGAGCACCTGATCGCGGCTGAGGACGCCGCTGACGCGTCGCTGGGGCGGTCGCGCGACGCGATGCTGGCGGACCTCGACATGGACGGCCGGGCCGAGGTTCTCCTCGCGGAGCCCGGCCAGGTGGTCGCGGTCAAGCCCACGGAGGGCGGCGGGATCAGCGCCTGGGACGTGCGGGCGGCCCGGCACGCACTCGCCGCGGTGCTGCGCCGCCGGCCCGAGGCCTACCATGAGACGCTCCGCGCGCACGACGCGAAGGCGGCCGCCGAGGCCGCGGCAGCTGCGGGAGTCCTAGCGCTGGCCGAGGGCGCGGGCCGCGCGGGCGACCACGCGGCAGGCGGGGCCGCCAGCGCGCCGGTCGACACGGGCAGTGCACCGGCCTCGATCCACGACATCGTGCTGGCCAAGGAGGCGGGGCTCTCCGCCCTGATCCACTACGACGACCACGAGCGGCGCACGGCGCTCGTCCGGTTCCTCGACCCGGCGGCCACGCCGGAGCAGTACGCAACCGCGGGCGAGCGCGAGATCGCTGACTTCCGCGACGGCGAGTTCACGGTGGACCATCTCGCGCCGGGCCAGACCTCGCTGTCCCGGGAGGGCAACGTGCTGGGCCAGTCCGTGGGGCTGTCCAAGACGATCCGCCTGTTGGGCGGGCGCCTGGACCCGGAGCTGGTCGTCGAGCTCGAGGTGCAACACCGCGGCAGTGAGCCGGTTGAGGCGCGGCTGGGGCTGGAGCTCGGGGTCCACCTGCTGGGCGGCGGCGGCAACCCCTCGGCGTGGTACGACGTCGGCGGGGTGCGCACCGCCCACGATGCGAGCGGAAGAGCGACGGGCGTGGGCGAGATCGGCTACGGCAACGACTGGGTGGGCGTCGCCGTCACCGCCCACGCCGAGCCCGCAGCCGACGCCTGGTGGAGCCCCATCGAGACCGTGTCCAACTCCGAGTCTGGCTTCGAGCGCGTGTACCAGGGCTCAGCCTTGCTGCTCTCGTGGCAGGTCCGGCTCGAGCCCGGGTCCGTGTCGCGCTTCGCCGTCCGCCAGTCGGTCGCCGTGGCCCGAGACCGCGACGCCGAGGAGCGCGCGGCCCGCGGCTGACGCGCGAAGCCTGCTCCCTGCCTGGAGCTGAGACTGGACGGAGGCCTGGGCGCACCGCTGCCCGAGGGTGGGTGCCCGGGGTGGCGCCGCTCGCCCAGCGAGCGAGCGGCACGCCCCAGCGTGCGTGGCGACCATGGGCGCGGGTCGTGTGCCCGAGACAAGTCACAGCCGGACCGCCGGGCGCGGTACCGTGTGCGGTCATGACCCGCGGCCGTCTCGTCGTCCACGCCCACTTCTACCAGCCCATGCGCGTAGACCCGTTCACGGGCGAGCTGCCCCCGGACCCGACCGCCGCGCCGTACCGCGACTGGAACGAGCGGATCACCGCGGAGTGCTACCGGCCGAACGCCGCGCAGGGATCGCTCGCCCATGCCTCATGGGATCTGGGGCCGACGCTGTCGCACTACCTCGCCGACGCTGCGCCGGACGTCCTGGCCGGCTTCGTGGAGGCCGACCGACGGGGCGGCGGGCGCGACGCGGGACCCGGGATCGCGCAGGCGTTCCACCACTCGATTCTCCCGTTCGCCCCGCGCCATGATCGCCGGACCGAGATCCGCTGGGGCCTGCGCGACTTCGAGGTCCGCTTCGGCCGACCGGCGGCGGCGATCTGGTTCCCGGAGACGGCGATCGACCTGGCGACCCTGCGGGTGGCCGCCGAGGCGGGCGTCCGGGGCACGGTGCTCGCGCCCTGGCAGGCCGATACCGCCCACCTGGACCGACGGGCGTATCGCGTCGACCTGGGCGAGGGGCGCCACATCGCGGTCGCCTTCTACGACGGCGACCTCTCGAGCTCGGTGTCCTTCGACGCCTCCCTCACCTCCGACGCCCACGCGTTCGCACGCGAGCGGATCGCGCCGCGGCTGAGCGCCCCGCTCGCGGACGGGACGGCCCCCACGATCGTCATCGCCTCCGACGGCGAGCTGTACGGCCACCACCAGCACTTCCGGGACCTGTTCCTGCGAGCGCTGGTGGATCCGGCCCCGGGGTCTCCCGACCGGGGCTTCGACGTGGTCACCCTCGCCTCGCTCCTGGCCGAGCCGGCCAACCGCCCCCATCCCGAGATCCGGATCCGCGAGCGCACCTCGTGGAGCTGCCACCATGGAGTCCTGCGCTGGGGCGCGGAGTGCCCCGACGTGCCGGACGGCAGATGGAAGGCGCCGCTGCGGGGGGCGCTTGACCGCCTGTCCGGCGCCATCGACGCGGTCACCGAGGCGTTCGCTGCCGAGCTCCCGGGCCTCGACGACGTCTGGCACGCGCGGAACGGCTATGTGGACGTGATCCTGGGGCTGGTCGGCGCCGACGACTACGCGGCGGCCTGCCTCGGCCCCCACAGCACGGCCGACGACCGGCAGCGGCTGGCGACGATCCTCGAGGCACAGCGCTGGCGGCTCGCGATGTTCGCCTCCGACGGCTGGTACTGGGACGACCCCACCCGGCCGGAGACCGCGCAGAACCTGCTGGCGGCGGCGCGCGCCGTCCGGATGGTGGACGGGCTGTCCGGGACGCGCCTGGAGATGCGTCTGCTGGCGGACCTCTCGGTCATGCGCTCGCCCGCCATGGGGATCGACGGCTCGACGATCTACCGGCACGCGCTGGCCGAGGTTGGGCAACCCCCGCCGCAGTGCTAGGCCGGGTGCCCCGTTGCCGGCGCGTCCGGCCCTGCGCGTCTGGCGCCCGAGAGGTCGGGCCCGTTAACGCGTCTGGCCCCCGGACGGGCCGGGGGCCAGAGTCACGAGCGTCGGAAGGAGGGGGAGGGTCGACGCCCGGGACGGTCGCGGTTGGAGGGGCTAGGAAATGGAGACCGGGTACCTCGAGCGGTGGGGGTCGTCCGAGAGATCTCGGGAGTCCACGCCGACTTCGGACGCCAGCGCGCTGAACGCGCCGAGGACGAAGACCGTGAGGATGGCGACGAGGAGGAGTTCCATGGGTGCGCTCGTTTCTGGCCCGGCCGGGTGCGTTGGTATAGTCAACTAGGCCAAGTAAGAGACTAATTGGACTAGTCAACTATGTCAACCAGTCGAGACGGCCCTTCCCGGGCGACCGAAGGTCCCGTGGTTGCGGGCCCGGCGGGCCCTGCTTCGGTTGCATCCGGACCCTCCGCGGGCAGCGTCGGGCCGGATGCGGCGTCGGCGCACGCCCTCGACATCGAGCGCGATTCGGACGTCCCGATCTCCACCCAGATCTTCTGGCAGCTCGCCTACCAGATCGAGTCGGGGCGGCTCCAGCCCGGGACGCGCCTGCCGCCGGTGCGCGAGCTGGGCGCGGCGCTGCGGGTCAATCCCAACACGATCCGTGCGGTGTATCGCCGGCTCTCCGATGGCGGTTACGTGGAGGGCCGCCACGGCGCCGGCACGCGGGTCGTGGACCGTCCACCGGTCCGCCGCGGCTCTGACGCGCTCGCCGGCATCGTGGCCGAGACGCTTCGCCGGGCGGCTCAGCTCGGGTTCACGCCCGACGAGGTCGCCCAGGCCACCTTCACTGCCGCGACGGCCCGCAAGCGGCCCGGGCCGCACCTGCGGATCCTGTTCGCGGAGTGCACGAGCGCGGACGCCGCCGTCGATGCCGAGCGGATCACCGAGGCGTTCCCGGAGCAGATCGAGGTCATCCCGGTCCTCCTCGACGACCTCCCCGATCGGCTGGCGCGCTACCACTACGATCTCGTCGCCACCACCACGTTCCACGCCGACGAGGCGCAGGCGTACGTCGCGGGCCGGGTCCCGGTGGTCGCCATGCTCGTCGGGCCCGGCTACATGTCGCTGGTCCACGAGATCAGCCAGCTGCGTGCGGGCTCCAAGGTTGGCGTGGTGTGCGGCTCGCAGCGCGGCATCGAGAACATCGCCGAGGTGCTCCAGCTCTCGGGCTCGAGCGACGTGCGGATCATCTCGGCGGTCGCCCACACCGAGGCCGAGCTGGATCTAGTGGACCGCGAGGCGGACCTCGTCCTGCTCTCGCGCGAGGCGATGGCGCTCGGGCTCGAGGCGCGGTTCGAGCGGCCTGAGCGCCTCCGCGAGTGGACCTACGAGTTCGACCCGGCGGCGTTCGAGCTGCTGCGCCGGGCGATCGAGCGCGTGGCCGTCGAGGGCAGATCGACAGCTGCCGCCCCCGAGGGCTGAGGCCGGCAGCAGGCGACGTCCGCTGGCGCAACCTTCGCATGAGCCGCGACCGCCGCGCCGCTGCCCGAGGTGCGACACTTCGCCAATGCGTGCGCTGCCCCTCTCACGGACCGCCCGACATCGGTTTCGCGTTGACGCCCCCGTGAACGGGACGGGCCCCGGGAGCGCCAGCCCGGACGCCACCGCCGCGACAGCGCGCGGCAGACTGGCGGCGAACCTTCCCGCCGCCCGCCGCGTGGTCGCCGCCCTCAACGCAACGCTCCCGCCGGGCGCGCCGTCAGCGCAGGCAGGGGAGCTGGCCGCGCTCGAGCTCCTCCACGAAATCTTCCACCTGCTCGTCGAGCGCGCGGGCGAGCTCGACCCGCTGGCCGGCATGCCCGCCTCGACGTCCGCGGTGGGCGAGGCCCTAGGGGACGAGGACTTCGCCGAGCTGCTTGACGCCGTGGCCGGCGAGTTCCCCGATGTCGCGGACGCGACCGAGCCGACCCGCCTCGAGGAGCTCCTGCTGGTCCGGATCGCCAACGAGAACCCCGCCGCGCGTCCCCTCTGGCCGCTCGTTGACGACTCCCCGCTCCCCCGCGAGGAGCGCGACGCGTCGATGCGGGCGCTGGAGGCGTACCACGCCGGACGACGGCCAATGGGCCCCAACGGCGAGACGCTCGTCGAGCTCCTGCGGGCGCCCGCGCGGGCCCATCCCACCTCGCTCGCCGGCCAGCTGCGCTACGTCCGGGATACGTGGACGGCGCTGCTCGGCGACAAGCTGAGCGCGCTGCTCGACCGGATGCTGCTCACACTCGACGTGATCGCCGAGGAGGAGCGGGGCCTGCACCTGCGCTTCGGCGGGGGTGGGGCGGGCGACGCCGGCGGGCGGCCCGATGTCGCAGACCTCTCCGCCCTGGACGCGGAGCCCGAGCGCTTCTCGAGCGACTCGGCCTGGATGCCGCGCCTCGTGCTCGTCGCCAAGAGCACGCACGTCTGGCTGGACCAGCTGTCGCGGGCCTACCAGCGCGACATCCGCACCCTCGACGCCATCCCCGACGAGGAGCTCGACAAGCTCGCCCGATGGGGCATCACGGGCCTCTGGCTGATCGGCCTGTGGCAGCGCAGCCGAGCCAGCCAGCGCATCAAGGCGTGGCGCGGCAATCCCGACGCGGCGGCGTCGGCCTACTCGCTCGACGACTACCGGATCGCCGACGATCTGGGCGGCGAGCCCGCCTGGGAGACGCTCCGGCACAAGGCCTGGCAGCGCGGGATCCGCCTCGCCTCGGACATGGTGCCCAACCACATGGGCATCGACTCTCACTGGGTGGCCGAGCACCCCGAGTGGTTCCTCTCGATCCCCGAGCCGCCCTACCCCGCCTACACCTACAACGGCCAGAACCTCGCCGACCGGGCCGATGTGGAGGTCCGGATCGAGGACCATTACTGGGACAACTCGGACGCCGCGGTCACCTTCGAGTGGCGTAGCCTCTGGACCGGCGAGCGGCGCTACATCTACCACGGCAACGACGGCACGAGCTTCCCCTGGAACGACACGGCGCAGCTGGACTTCAGCCAGGCGGTCGTCCGCGAGCAGGTGGTCCAGGCGATCCTCGCGGTCGCGCGGCGGTTCCCCGTGATCCGCTTTGACGCCGCGATGGTCCTCGCCCGCAAGCACGTCCGGCGCCTGTGGTTCCCGGCGCCCGGCGAGGGCGGCGGCGCCATTCCCTCGCGCGCCGAGTTCGGGACGATGACGGCCGAGGAGTTCGACGCCGCGATGCCCGGCGAGTTCTGGCGCGAGGTCGTCGACCGCGTCGCGGCGGAGGTCCCCGACACGCTGCTCCTGGCGGAGGCCTTCTGGCTCCTCGAGGGCTACTTCGTCCGGACGCTGGGCATGCACCGCGTCTACAACAGCGCGTTCATGCACATGCTCCGCGACGAGGACAACGCGGGCTACCGGCGGGTGCTCAAGGAGACCCTCGAGTTCGACCCCGAGATCCTCAAGCGCTATGTCAACTTCATGAACAACCCCGACGAGAAAACCGCGGTCGAGCAGTTCGGCAAGGGCGACAAGTACTTCGGCATCGCGACGCTGCTCGCCACGCTGCCGGGCCTGCCGATGCTGGGCCACGGCCAGTTCGAGGGCTTCGCCGAGAAGTACGGCATGGAGTTCCGGCGGGCCGCCTGGAGCGAGCCGGTGGATGAGGCGCTGGTGGCCCGCCACGAGCGCGAGATCGTGCCGCTGCTGCACCGTCGGGGCGACTTCGCCGAGGCCCGGGACTTCCTGCTCTACGACGTCGAGCATGACTTCGGCGGGGTTGACGAGAACGTGTTCGCGTTCTCGAACGGTTCGGGGCCGACGCGCTCGCTCGTCGTGTACCACAACCGCTTCGGCGACACCTCCGGCTGGATCCGCAGCTCGGCCGCCTACGCGGTCAAGGACGCCGACGGCACCAAGCGGCTGGTCCAGCGGACGCTGGCCGAGGGGCTGGGCCTGGCCGAGGGGGACGCCGAAGGCCGATGGCTCGCCTACCGCGAGCTGCACTCGGGGCTCGAGTACCTGCGCTCGGCGGGCGAGGTCCGCGAGCGCGGGCTCCACGTGCAGCTGCAGGCGTACGAGACCCGCGCGTTCTGGGAGATGCGTGAGGTCCACGACACCTCGGGCGTGTGGCGCCGTCTGGCCGAACGGTTGGCTGGGCGGGGCGTGCCGTCGCTCGAGACTGCGCTGCGCGAGCTCCAGCTGGCGCCGGTCCACGACGCGCTCCGGGCGGCCATCGAGTCGCCGTCACGCGAGACCGTGGCGCGCGTGGTGGATGCCGTCTCTGAGGCGACGGGGACCGTCGGCGACCGCGAAGCCGTGGTCGATCGGATCGTGGGCCTGTGGCCAGTCGCCGACACCGTGGCAGCGGGGATCGAGGATACCTCGCAGGCCGCGGCGCTCCGGGTCTGGACGCTGCTGGCCCCGCTGGGCTCGCTGCCGCCGGGAGCGATGGTCGGGCCGACCGCGCGGGCCTGGTACGAGGAGTTGCGCCTCGCGCCGATCGTCGCCGAGGGGCTGCGCCATCGCGGGCTCGACGAGGGCGCCGCCTGGTGGGCCGCGGAGCGTGTCCGGCTGCTGGTGGACCTGCCGCTGCCGTCGATGGTCCGCGGCGCCGCCGACGCCGTGCCGCTGCGCCTGGTGGACCGCTGGCTCTCGCACTCGGTCGCCCGGCCGTTCCTGCGCGTCAACGACTGGGAGGGCGTGGCCTGGTTCCACGGCGAGTCGCTCGAGGAACTGCTGGCCTGGGCGTCTCGGCTGGAGGCGCTCGTCTGGGCGCCCTTGGCGGACGGGACCGGCGAGGAGCCAATCGACCCCGACGCCGTCCTGGCGCAGATCGCCCGCGCCTCGACGCTGTCCGACTTCCGGGTCGATCGGCTGCGCGATCAGCTGTTCGTCCCCGGCGCCGATGAGCCGGAGCCGCTACCCGAGCCGGCCGGGCCCGTAGCGGACGCCGCCCCAGCCGGGCCGGCCACGCGCGTGGCGGACGCCGCCCCAGGCGGGCCGGTGGGCGCCCAGGCCATACCTCAAGCCGAACGGACGAAGCGTCATGCGAAGTCCGGCAAGAAGGACAAGGGCCAGAAGCCCAAGCCCGGCAAGAAGGGCAAGAAGGACGCCTGACGCCCGTTCGACCCCGCCAGGCGGGCACTTTTCGGATCATCCGAACAAACGGCGACCCCCGACCGGGTTTGGCGCTCAGCGCTCGCCGTCGAGCCGCTTGTCCATCGTCACGTCCGTGATCGCGTAGCCGGTCCGCTCGTACAGCCGACGGGCCACCTCGTTGGAGCCGAACACGTGCAGCCCGACCCGCCGATAGCCCTGCTCGCGGGCCCAGAGGTGGAGTCCCTCGAGCGCGGCCTGGCCGTACCCCCGGCCGCGCGCCTCGGGCTCGATCTCGATGTCCCAGATCCAGAGCGCGTCAAGGACACCGGGACGGGGCCCGACCCACAGCATGCCGACGTGCTGGCCGGCGTCCTGGATCGACCAGAGCGTCTGACCCGGCGTCTCGAGGCCGTTGGGGAGGAGCCGATCGAACTCGGCGCGGGAGCGCTCGACGGCCCCCTCGGCCGGCCAGTTCCCCGTCTCGACGTGCCCAGCTGCGTACTCGCGCACGGCGTGGTCGTGCCAGGTGCACCTCGAGCGGGTCGTCCGCGAGGCCGATGACGTCGTGCTCTCGGCAGAACGCCTCGATGTCGGCGACGAGCCCGCGGCAGACGTCGACGAGCTCGTCCGCCTTGGGGTGTTCCAGTGCCACAGCGTCGAGCACGGCCCGCACCAGCGTCCCTTCGTCAGCCGGCATCGCCCGTTCCGGGCACCACTGCGGCCATATCTCACGGGCGAGCCGGACCATCTCGGCGCGGACGACGGAGTACTCGCGCTCGGCCCGGGCGAGGATGGCCTCGGGGGTTGCCGCCGGGTCGGCCAGCGTGTAGCGCAGCTTGGCCGCGTAGAGCTCTCGGCCGAGCTCGGCCGGCCCCTGCGCCCGCACCGGGACCTCCGTGCGCAGGTGGCCGCCAATGACGTCGAGCGCCGCCTTGGCCGTGTCGTTGGCAGCCCGGAGCCGCGGCAGGATCGCAGCAACCTCGCCATCGCCCGGCTCGGCCGCCTCGCCCATGGCGACCGCCTCGTCGCCCAGCGCCGCCACCCCGCCGAGCCGCTCCCCGGCGACGCGGGCGTGGAGCCGGGACACCTGGCGGGTCGGGTGGGAGCCGATGACGGACTGTGCGTTGGCGATAATCCGGGGCACGCCCTCGAGCCGCGACGCGAGGTCGGCGAGGCGGATCGCGAGCGGCGCGAAGTCGCGGGCGATGAGCGCGTGCAGCCCGGCGCCCACGAGGTAGACCCAGCCGAGCGGGTCCCAGGCGTCCTCGCGCAGCTCCGCCTCGAAAAACCGGTAGCGCGCGAGCTCGCCCAGGACGAGGTCGCGGTCGATCCGCTCGTCGGCCGTGAGCGATGCCGGCTCGAGCGCCCCGAAGACGCCCGACCAGCGCTCGTACAGGGCGAGGCGCGCGAGCCGCCCCGCGTCCGACGTGTCGGGCCAGCGCCCGTCGAAGCGGTGGTCCCCGATCATCGTCGCGGTGACGGGGTCAGCGGCGAACAGCTCGTCGAGGAAGCGCGCAGCGAGGTCGTCGAAGGCGGTCACGGGTCTCCCGATGGAGCATGGAAGGGGTGGCTGGTGCGGCCGAGTCTAGCGCTCGGGGCTGCCGGCGCCCGCTACTCGCCCTCGGACACCACCACCGACGGGCTTCGCCACGCCCGGGCCCCCTGTCGTCACCCGAAAACGGCAGGGGGAACACCGGTCTCGGAGCCCCTCCCGGAGGGCGCGTCTGCGATCATCGGCACGACAGCCGTCGCCACCCTGGTCGGCGGGCGCATCGTCCACCGCTCGGAGGAACCTGCATGAAGGGGCTCGTGCTCGGCATCGCCGCCACGGCGATCGCGTTCGCCATCCTGACGCTGGTCCTGCCCCAGGTGCGGTGGGACAACAACTATGTCCACCTCGCCATCATCGCCGCCCTGTTCGGCATCGTGAACGGGTTCATCAAGCCGGTCGTCAAGCTGCTCTCGTTCCCGATCAACATGATGTCGATGGGCCTGTTCGGCATCGTCATCAACATCGCCCTGTTCATGGGCGTGGCGTGGGTGTCCGACGTCTACCTGCACTTCGGGTTCACGATCGCGGGCTGGCCCAAGGGCGCGCTGACGTTCGACGTCATCGGCATCGCCGCCGTGGCATCGATCGCGCTGGGCATCCTGACCGCGATCGTGGGCATGGTGGTGAAGGACTGACCGTGGGCGCGGCAGGCGCCGACCCGAACGGGGGGCCGGCCCATCTCGCGGCCCCTGCCGACCGTCTCCGCGCGGCCGCGGCGCGCTTCGGCACGCCGGTCGGGGTGACGGCTGTCCAGGCGCTGGCCGACGCCGCCGGCGAGCTCCGCGCCGCCTTCCCCGATCCTTGGCAGCGCGCGTACTCACTCAAGGCGAACGACGTGCCGGCGGTCGTCGAGCGGCTGGCCGCGCTGGGCCTGGACGCGAACGTGGTCTCCCGCGGCGAGTGGGCGGCGGCTCGGCGGGCGGGGCTCCCCAACAGACGCGTCACGCTCGAGGGGATCGGCAAGAGTGCGGGTGACCTCAGGGCGGCCGTGCGCGCAGCCGCAGACGGCGTGCCGCTGCGCTGGGTCGCGGTCGAGAGCGCCGAGGAGCTGAACGCGCTGGCCCGGCTGGCCGAGCGGGCCGGGCTGGGGCGCGGCGGACGGCCGCCGCTCGACGTATTGCTACGCCTCAATCCCGACGTGTCGCCCGAGACACACGCGGGCCTGGCCGTGGGTCATGGCGCCAGCAAGTTCGGGATGACCGAGACTGAGCTCTCGGCGGCGGTGGCGGCGACCCCGGAGGCGGGGTCGCTCGCGATCCGCGGCGTCCACCTCCACGTGGGGTCGCAGCTCGGTGCCGTGGATGCCTGGCGCGACGCGGTCCGACGGGGGCTCGCGTTGCTCGCGCTGCTCGCGGCGGGCCGGCCGGGCATGGACACGCTCGACGTGGGCGGGGGCTTCCCGGTCGGAGCGCCGGGCGCCGTCCCGACGCCGGCGCGCTTCGCCGAGGAGGCGTCGCGGCTCCTGGCGTCCATCCCCTCGGCGCGGCTCCCACGTCGCCTGGCCACGGAGCCCGGGCGGTTCCTCGTGGCACGCGCCGGGCTTATCGTGGCTCGAGTGCTCCACGTCCGGGAGCGGCCGGGATGGGGTCGGGTGGTCGTGATCGACGCGGGCATGACCGAGCTCATCCGGCCGATGCTCTACGGCGCCCACCACGAGATCCGGGCGCTGACCTCACTGGGGCGCTCCCTTGACACGGGTGCACTGCGAGCTTCCGCCGTCGACCCCGCCCGGGTGGACGGCCCGATCTGCGAGGGCACCGACACCTTCGGCACCCACGACCTGCCGCCCATCCGGCGCGACGACCTCATCGCGATCGCCGGTACCGGCGCCTACGGCGCATCCATGGCCTCGACCTACAACGGCCGGCCCGCCATCCCGCAGGTCCTGCTGGAGGCCGACGGCTCGCTCGTGCTGGGGCGGCCGCGCGGGCACCTGACCGGACGGTAGTCGGTGCGGGGGGACGTACCGAGGGCGGTCACCGCCGCCGTACCAACCGCCCCCTCGCGCCGCTCGTCATCGACCGAACCGAGTCGCAGACGCTGACGCCGCGGCCGATCTGCCCGCCCCGCACCCGCTCCGCGCATCGGCTGGCACCGGTAAACTCCCGCCCATGGGAGCCACCGACACCATGGAGATCTTCTTCGAGCTGCTGAACGGCGGCGACGTGCAGGGCGCGGTCGCGCTGATGGACGAGCGATGCGAGCTGCGCGTCCACGTCGGCGACAACTCGCGGACCCTGCGCGGCATCGACCAGGTGAGCGGCTGGTTCCTGCGTGCCGACAAGGGCCTCAGGATGGTCCCGGGCGAGGTCCGCGACATGGGCAACACATACCAGGCGGACCTGATCGTCGTCCGGCCCGGTGCGCCGAGTCAGGCGCTCGACGCCCAGTTCCGGGTCGAGGCCGGCAAGATCACCTC
This sequence comes from Chloroflexota bacterium, assembly GCA_021802825.1. Lineage (GTDB taxonomy): Bacteria > Chloroflexota > Limnocylindria > Limnocylindrales > CSP1-4 > CAIXZV01. Next base: position 215,498 of record JAJZRG010000001.1, on the reverse strand, counting down.
GATCAACCTCGCGCCGCGCACCAGGTAGCTTCGGTTCGCGGCGCGCCGCCTGAGCGGGCCTGCTCGCCCCGTCTGTGCGCTACTGGGACGGCGACGCCCCGCTGACGGCCGAGGGCGAGGCGCCCGTGACCGCGCCCGACGCCCCCGCTCCCCTGGGCGGGATGGTGATCTGGTCGCCGATCTTGATCGAGTTCTGGTTCTTGATCTGCGGGTTCGCGGCGAGGATCGCCTTGACGGTCACGCCGTTGCGCGCGGCGATCTTGCTCAGCGTGTCACCCGCGACCACCGTGTAGACGAACGACGTCGGCGCCGCGACGGTGGGCTGGGGGGTGACCGACGGCGACGCGGACGCCGACTGCGAGGCCCCAGCCGACGACTGCGTCGCGGGGTGCTTGCCCAGCCCGAGGAGCATCGGCGAGATGAAGAACAGCAGCAGCGCAGCCAGAACGAGCGCACCGGCGGCGATCCCCAGCCGCGAGAAGCCAGCGAGCGACGGCAGGCCGACGCGGGTTCGCAGCGACGGGTACGCCTCGTAGCGGCGCGGTCGCTCCCAGGCCGGGCCGAACAGCTCCTGGGCCTCGAGCGGTGCCGGCTTCGCTCCGTCCCGAGTCGACTGGGCGCGCAGCGGTTCCGGCTTGGGCCGGCCCGGTTGGGGCGGTGTGGGCCGCGCCGACGCAGGCCTGCTGGGGGGCAGCTGGCGGACGGGCCGGAACGCCGCGTCGTCATCGTCGTCCGGCTCGAGGGCACCTGCCGCCGCCCACGAGGCCAGCGGTCGGGCGGGGGCCGGCAGGCTGGGATCGGGCCCGGCGAGGCGGGCTGCGGGGCTGTCGGCAAGGCCGCGTCCCTCGCTTCGTCGCTCATCCCGGACGTCGCGCTGCCCGTCCTCGGCCCAGTGGCGAGCCGCGGCGGCCCCGCCCAAGGCAGCAGCCGCACCTGCGGCGCCAGCAACGCTACTGGAATTCCAACCCGCGATGGCGCCCGGTGCCTCCGTCGGCGGGCTGTCTTCTGCGTCGTCCTCCTCGGCCCCGTCGTCCGACATCCAGGGCGGCGGCGCGGCCCAGTCCCGGGGCGGCACGCGACGCGGCGGGATGGGCTGCGCACTGCTGAGTGGGGCGTGGCGCGGCCCGCGCTCGACCGGGGGCAGCGGCAGAGGGCGGGATGTGTCCTCCTCACGTTCGCGCTGCCAGACGGCAGGCGCCGTGGAGGCGGGCGCGGGGCGGGCGGCCGCGGCCTCGCGCTTCGCCCAGTCCTGGAATGCAGGGCAGACCGCGAAAGCGGGCGACAGGCAGTACGCGTCCTGGTGCGCGATCGCGCGCGGCGCGGGCACTGGCTCCGCGAAGCAGCGGTGCCGGTGGTCGGGCGCCGTGGAGCGGGCGTCGCGGTCATCCTCGAAGGCGACGAACGGGCAGGCGGGGGCGCCGTCGGTGCTCGGGATCCCTCGGTCGGTCATCGTCGGGATCATACCCGTCTGTCGCGGCGCGGTCGCGCCGGAGCGCGGGCGGACGATGGCGGGCGCCGCGGCGACCCCGGGGCTCGGGTTCCCGCAATCCATGCGCAACCGGCCCGATCACGCGCCGTGATAGACCGCCGCCCCGCGGGCGGCTACGCTGCGCGACCGGGGGGCGGCGTGCTCCAGCCGCCCGCGACGCCAACCCGAGGAGAGACGCCGCCGTGCTGACGACGACCGGGGGGCCGCGCCGGCCTCGCCTGGGCCGGAGCCCTGGCGAGTCTCGCGGCGCCCTCGTGGCCGCGCCCAGGTGAGCGCGTCCCGGGAGGGGGACGTGGTCGCATGGCAGGGGCTCGTCAGGGTCGCGGACGCTCGCATCCGCGTGCTGGTCGCCCACGGCGATCCCGCCCGGGTGGGCGAGATCGTCCACGTGCTGGGCGAGGCGGGCATGGAAGCGGTCACAGCCTACCGGGGTGCGGCGGCACTCGCGCGCGTCGCCGACGAGGCACCTGACCTCGTCATCGTGGGCGAGCGCCTGGGCGACGGCCCGGCGGTGGAGCTGATCCCGAGGATCCTCGGCCGCGTCCGCCTGCCGATCCTTGCCCTGTCGGCCCGCCCCGACGATCGTGCAGTGGTCGCGCTGCTCGACGCCGGCGCCGACGACGTGATCAACGCCGCGTTCCGCCCGCCCGAGCTGCTGGCCCGGCTGCGCGCGCTGCTGCGCCGCGCGGGCGGGCCCAGCCAGACGCCGCCGTCCGGTCCCCTCCCCGACGGCCTCCTGGTCGATCCTGGCCGCCGCGAGGCCCGCATCCGTGAGCAGCGGCTGGCGCTCACGCCCACCGAGTTCGAGCTGCTGGTCCTCATTGCGCTGCGCCGCGGCGACGTGGTGGACCATCGGACCCTCCTGCGCGCCGTGTGGCCGGGGCGCCCCGACGCCGACGCGGACCTCCTCCGCACGCACCTGACGCACCTCAACGCGAAGCTGATCGGCGCCGGGCACCCCGGCCTGCGCAACGTTCGGTCCACGGGCTACGCGCTGCGGGTGACGGGCGCCGAATCGTTCCGATAGGCGCCGTCCGGCCGCACCGCCAGGCACCGTCCGGCCCCACCGCCGACAGCCTGCCGCGGTGTCCGCCACTACCGGCCCGACGGTCGCCGGCGCAACTCGCCCGGTGCGCGGCCGCCGCCCGAATGCACACGCCGCCGCAACCGTGCCGCATCCGATTCTCCCGGCTTCCTCCATGAGGGCCCCGCGCGGACGCCCATACGGTTGGGATAGAGGCGGCAAGGGCCGCCGGCAAGGAGGATAGGAGCGACCGATGGCGACCGCGCCGACGACGCCTGCAGCCGGAGCGGGCGAGATGAAGCGAACCCTGAGCCTCACCGGTCTGACGATCAACGCGATGGCGCTGATCGCTCCCGGAGCGTTCCTGTGGACCACGTTCCAGTCGCAGTCCCTCCAGTCGGTGGGCGGCGCGACCACCGCACTGGACATGCTCCCTGGCCTGCTCTTCGCGCTCGTCCTGGCCTTCCTGACCGCACTCTCCTACTCGGAGCTCGCCAACCTGTACACGAACGCCGGCGCCGGCTCCTCCTACTACTTCGCCGAGGCAGCGTTCCTCGAGCGCGAGGAGGCGGCCCACTACAAGTTCGCACGCCTGGCCAAGTTCATCGTGGGCTGGGTCTCGCACCTCTACTACTGGATCTACCCCGGGATCATGGTGGCGTTCACCGGCGTCCTCGCCGTCTACATCCTCGGCCTGTTCGGCATCACGCTGTCCACGCCGCTCGAGGTGCTGGTCGTCGTGCTGTTCGCGGCCATCACCGGCGCCATCGCCTTCCGCGGCATCGCGGGCTCCACCATGACCGCAGTCGTGATCAACGTCATCCAGCTGACCGCGCTGGTCGTGTTCTCCGCCCTGGCGATCATCTTCCGTCTCACGCACCCCGACGCCGGCTACGTCCACGACGGCATCACGTCGGTCGTGCTCCCGCACTCGATGACCAACGTTCTGTTCCAGGGGACGATCGCGATCCTGCTCCTCGTCGGCTTCGAATCCGTCACGGCCCTCGGCGCTGAGGCGATCAACCCCAAGCGCGACGTGCGCCGCGCGGTCCTGCTCTCGCTGGCCATCCAAGGCGGCATCGCCTACCTGCTCGAGTACGTGTCGGCCAACCTGTTCGTCAACTCGAGCCTCACCGCCACCGACGCAACAGGCGCCCAGGTCAACGGCTACGCGGCTGCGGCCGCCTCGGGCGCGCCGATCGGCGACATGATGCGGTTCATCGGCGACACGATGCTCGGCGGTACCGGTCTGCCGCTGACGATGGTCCTCGCCGCCACCGTGCTGGTGGCCCTCGTCGGCACGACGCTCGCCTGCCTCAACACCGGCGTCCGGATCACCTACGTGATGGGCCGCGATAAGGAGATGCCGAGCCTGCTGGGCATGCTCCACGGCAAGTACGCCACGCCGCACTACGGCGTCATCGCCCTCGCCGCCGTCTCGGCGCTCATCGGGGCGTACGGCGTGCTCTCCGCGGACAACCTGCTCCAGACGATCCTCGCCTCGAACGTGGGTACGTTCCTCGTGTACGGCATGACGAACCTGATCGTCGTGTTCGCCTTCTGGCACCGCGCCGAGCGCAGCTTCGCCAAGCACATCCTTGTCCCCGTGGCCGGGATGGTGGCCAACCTCGCGATGCTGCTCGCGGTGGTCGGGCTCTCGATCGGCGCCGGTGGCTCCACGCAGACCGACACCCTGGTCGCGCTCGGCTTCGACGCCGTGTGGATCGCGGCTGGCGGCGTGTGGCTGCTCGCTAACTCGCGCGCGACCAGCCGGAGCCTGCTGGTGCGGCCTACGTCGGCGAAGGCCATCGATGTCGCGTAGCCCGTGAGGCGGCCGTTGCCGCAGCCGTCGAACCGGGGTGGGGGCTGACTCCCCATGGCCGGGCCCCCGCCGACGACGCGCCAGCCACCGGCTCCCGTCCCCGACGGGAGTCTGCCCGACGGCTGGATCCGCGCCGAGCTGGCGGCGCTCTCCGCCTGCGGCCCCGTGCGGGAAGAGAACGAGGACCGCCTGGCCTGGGTGATCCTGGGCGACGCCGCGTCCGTCCGATCGCCCGGCACGGACGAGGTCGTCGCTGCCCAGCTGGAGGGCCCGGGAATCGCCATCGCCATCGCCGACGGGCTGGGCGGGCACAGCTACGGCGAGCTGGCGAGCCGAACCGCCATAGGCCTGCTGCTGCGCAGGCTGACCCGCCCCGACGCCGTCTCCAAGCCCGGCGAGCTGCTGCGTGCCGGCTTCGAGGACGCAAACGAGGCCTGCCTCGCGGGCGACCTCGTGGACCCCGCCGGCTTCGATCGTGACCCGCTCGGCGCCGAGCCCCGAACGGCGCGGGAGCAGAGGCTGGCGCCGGAGCGGCTCGCCCGGGAGGCTGCGGCAGGCTCGGGCCACGGGGAGGTCGAACCCACCGCTCGCGGCGGTCAGACGACCCTGACCGCCATCGCGCTCACCGGACGCAGCGGGAGCGTGGCCCACGTGGGCGACACGCGCCTCTTCCGGCTCCGCGACGGGATCATGGAACTGCTGACCACCGACCATACCCAGGCGCGTGAGCTGGTGCGGATGCGTCTGATCAAGCCCGAGCAGGTGCTCACGCACCCCGGCCGGCATCTGCTGACCCGGTCGATCGGAGGGGATCTCATGGTCCGCCTGGACGAGCGACCGAGCCCGCCCTCCGTTGGCGACGCCTACCTGTTGTGCAGCGATGGGCTGTGGAGCAGCATCACCAGCAGGGAGGCGCACAAGGCGCTGACCGGTGACCTGGCGGCGGGCGTCGCTGAACTGGTGAGCCGCTCCGCCGCGGCCGGGGGCGACGATAATGCGAGCGTGATCGCCCTGCGGGTGACCGCCCTCGCCGACAGCCCCGAGCCCCTGAGCCCCGGCTGGCGCTTCCCTTGGCGCCGGTGAGCGTCGGCGTGCTCGGGCCGGGGGACGTGCTCGACCGCTTCTCGATCGTCGAGGCCATCGGCCACGGCGCCTTCTCCGACGTGTACCTCGCGGAGGAGCCGGGGGGCCGGCGCGTGGTCATCAAGGTGCCCCACGACGCCCTGATGGGCGATGTCGGGGCGTTCGACCGGTTCCGGCGCGAGATGGAGATCGTCGGCCGCCTGGACCACCCCGGGATCCAGCGCTCCTACGATCTCGGCGAGGACCGGACGCGGCCGTACCTCGTGCTCGAGTACGTGGATGGCGTCACGCTGCGCGAAGTGGAGCGAGAGGCGGGCCGCCTGCCGGTGCCCCAGGCCGTGGACGTCGCGACGCAGCTCGCCTCGGCGATGGCGCACGCTCACGCCCAGGGCATCAGCCACCGCGACCTCAAGCCCGAGAACGTGCTGGTCACGCCGGACGGCCGGGTCGTCGTCACCGATTTCGGCATCGCGCTGATGGCCGGCACCCGCCGCCTGACCTGGCGCTGGCTGACGTCCTCCCTGGGCACGCCCGACTACATGGCGCCCGAGCAGGTCGAAGGCAAGCGCGGCGACGCGCGGACGGACGTGTACGCCCTGGGGATCATGCTGTTCGAGATGCTCACCGGCCGAGTGCCGTGGGAGGGCGACAACCCGCTCGCCGTCATGGCGCAGCACGTGAACGCCCCGCTGCCGTCGCTGCTCGCCATCGACCCGCACATCCCGGCCCCGCTTGAGGCCATCGTCACCAAGGCCCTGCGCAAGAACCCTGACGAGCGGTACGCCACTGCCGGTGAGCTCCACGCGGACCTCGAGGGCTGGCAGGACCTTGACGTTTCGCGGTTCCAGTTCGGCGAGGATGCCGTGAAACGATCGGTGCGCGATCGCGGCGGGCTGCCGCTGGTGGTCGCCGGGATCAGCGTGGGCTTCCTCGCCGCCAGCGCGCTGTTCGTGGTGCTCTATTACCTGCTGACGCACCACTGAGGCGCCGGGCCGAGAAGCTCAGTCGAAGGGCGGCACCTGAGCCTCACGACGCGCGAGCGACCAGTTGAGGTAGCGCGGGTCGCCGGTGACCTCACGCCACTCGCCCAGCCAGTCGGGCAGCTCGACCGCTTCGTCCTCGGAGGCCAGTTCCACCTCGATGACGGTCAGCCCCGCCGGCTCCTCAAAGACGTCGATCTCGAGCGTCTGCTCGCCGTGCGCCACCACGTGGCGCGTCTTACGGATCGGGCGGCGTTGCGGGTCGGCGCGGGCCAGCGCAGCCGCCCACTCAGCCTCGCCGATCCGCTCCTCCGCCTCGTCGAAGCTGAACGCACTCACGCGCTGCTTCCTGTTTCGGCGGTAGGTCACCGTGCCGTCGGGGAACGCGGTACGCCGGACCCGGCCCCCCTCGAGCGGCTGGGCGCCACCGTCTGTCCCCGCCGAGCGGCCCGACCGCAGGTAGACCTGCTCGATCTGCATCGCGACCGCGCCGTGGGCCGCGAGCGCCGCCTCGTCCGGCGTGGCCCGAAGCCGGAACTTGCGCTCGATCTCGATCCCGCGCGGACTCATGGCGCCATGCTAGTCCGCCTCGCGCCGGCTTCGAGTCCGAGGCCCTGCGGAAGGTCGAGAACGGCAGCGCACTCCTCGGGGCGCGCTGTGATGTGGCGAGCGCCCGTCTGGTGCTCTTCGGCCGCCCCGGCTTCGCGCCCGACCTCAGGACCGAGGCGGCCGGCCGACCCGACGTCGAACTCGTCGACCTCGCCCGCCTCTTCTCCGAGGTCATGAGCAGACGCACCGGACGTCGTTGCCGGCGCAATCGCCCCACACAGGCCGAGAGCCAGGGCGCTGCCCCTGACCGCACGTTTGACGCCTCGGAGGAACCCGCGGACACTTTCGCCGAGACAGCTGTCAGAAATCGGCGCCATGCCATCGCCGCACGAGCGCCCCCAGTCGGAGGCCGCACATGTCCCCGCTCCGTCTTCTCGCTCCCCGGACCGTCGTCCGCGCCCACTGCGATCTGCCGTGCGGCGTCTATGACCCCGAGCAGGCGCGCATCGAGGCCGAATCCTGCTACCGCATCGTCGAGAAGTACCTCGCCAACGAGGACCCCACCTTCCGGACCCGCGCGATCCACATCAAGGAGGAGCGCGCCGAGCTGGTGAAGCACCACCTCGACGTCCTGTGGCACGACTACTTCAAGCCGGAGCACCTCGAGGCCGTGCCGAACCTGCACCAGTTGTTCTGGGACGCGAACAAGCAGGTCTCGAAGGTCAAGGCCTCGATGAACCTCGATGACGCGAAGAAGCTCCTTGACCTGATCGACCAGGTCGATGCCGCCTGGAAGACCACGGGCGGCGAGGGGAAGACGCGCGTGGCCGGCCGCCCCGGCTGACGAACCCTCCACGAGTCGCGCTCAACGAGGCCCCGTCCGAGGTGACTGTGACGGGGCCTCGGCGCGTGCGGGGGGCGTGGCGGCCGGGTGCCGGCGGGCGATTCGGGTTCCGCGGGCTGCGCGGCAGGCTGGCCGGTCCGTGGCGCGTCGCCGTTGCCGAGGCCTCGATGACGCCCTCCATCCGGGAGGGCGACTGGCTGCTGGTGGACCCCTCGGTGGGGCGGTGGCCGCGCCGGGGCGCTGTCGTCGTGTTCCGGGAGCCCGGGTCCGACCTTCTCGCCATCAAGCGCGTCGCAGGTCGGCCGGGCGACTGGGTCCCCTACTCCGACGCCTGGCTTCGGCTGGCCGATGACGAGGCGTGGCTGCTGTCCGACGCCGACGACGAGGTGCTGGCGGCCGACGGGCACGGGCGCGCGGTCGACTCCCGCTCGTACGGTCCGGTGCCGGTGGAGGCGCTGGTGGGCAGGGCGTGGTTCCGATACTGGCCGCTGCGGCGGGTGGGCCGCCTGCCCAAGCCGCCGTCGCGGGCGTTCCGGCGCGGTCCGGGCCCCGCGCCCAGGGACTGACCCCGGCTGTCGCGCTCGTGAGGATGCGCTCGACCCGGAGGCCCTCGTCGCCTACGATCCGACGATGAGCGAACTGCGTTCCGCCTCCGGCTTCGACCCCGAGGCGCCCCTCCCCGCGGCCCCCGAGCCCTGGGAATACCTGCCGATGCCCCAGCTCCGCGACGCCCCGCCCTGGGCGATGGCGGAGATGATCCTCGCCCAGCCCGCCGTCGTCGCACGCGTCGGCCAGCGGCTCCTCGGCGACGGCTCGGCGGCGGCGCTCGCCGCGCTGGTTCGCGACACGATCAGCCACGGCGAGACCGTCGTCGTCACCGGCTGCGGAACCTCGGACTATGCCGGTCGCGGCGCCGCAGCGATCCTTCGAGAGGCGTGCGGCGTGGCCGGGTTGCCTGCACCGGGTCCCCAGTCCGCCGGTGCGTTCGAGCTCTCGTGCGACCCGCCGCGCGGGCTCGTGATCGGCGTGAGCCACGAGGGCGGCACGGGCGCCACGATCGCTGCGCTCGAAGCGGCACGGGCACGGGGCGCCCGGACGGCGCTCATCACCGGCAGCCCCCACTCGCCGGCGGCCAAGGGCTGCGACGTCGTGCTCGCGACCGTCGAGATGGACCGCTCCTGGTGCCACACCATCGGCTACGTCTCGCCGCTCGCCGCCGCCTGCGTCACGGCGGGGCTCATCGCCGGCCACTCACCGGACCCCCAGCGCATCCGTCGGCGGATCGCGATGGGCCTCGAGGCCGCCCACGGCCGCCACGGCGCCATGGGCAACGCCGCCGCCCGCGCCAGGCAGCTGCTGGTGATCGCGTCGGGGGCGGACCGGATCACCGCCCGCGAGCTCTCGCTGAAAGTCGAGGAGGCGGCCTGGCTGCCCACCACGGCCCGCGCCCTCGAGACCTTCCTCCACGGCCATCTGCCCGCGACCGGTCCCGACACGGCGCTGGTCCTGCTGCTGCTCGAGCGGGGCGCGATCGAGCGCCGGGCCGGCCGCGCGCGACAGGCGCTGGCGGCGGCGGCGGTCGTGGGCATCAAGCCAGGAGCGATCCTGGGCGAGCAGGCCGCTGCCCTGATCCCGGACACGCTGACCCCGGCCGGGCGCATCGTGGTGCCCGACATGCCGGAGCTGCCGAACGAGGCGGCCGCGCTGCTGGGCGCCGCCGCGCCGCTCCAGCTCCTGACGCTGGCCATCGCCGCCGCCCGCGGGACGAATCCTGACCCGATCCGGCGCGACGACCCGCGCTACATGCGCGCCGCCGAGGTGGCCGACGCGCCGATCTGATCGGCGAGTGAGCCGACCGCTACGCCAGCTCGCCCGCGAGGTGGGCGCGCAGCGCCCCCACGATGAGCGCGTGGTCCTCCTCCTCGGGCAGTCCGGACACCAGCGCAACCCCGACAGGGCCTGTCCCTCGGACGGCCAACGGGTAGCCGCCTCCCGCTGCGGCATAGGCCGGCCGGCCCAGACCCGTCGCGGCCTCGAAGGTCGTCCCCGCCGCCAGGTACCTGTTCTTGACGTACCAGCTCGAGTGGCCGAACCGCTCCACCACCGCCGCCTTGCCTGCGATCCAGGTATCGTTGTCCGTGGTCGTGCCGGGGAGGGCCGCACGGAACACCACCCGACCGACGCGACGAACCTCGACCGCCACGGGCAGCACCCGCTGCATCGCGTGGGCCAGCAGCAGCCGCCCGATCGCCACGCCGTCCGCCTCGCCGAGCGAGTCCAGCACGAGCTCGGTCTCCTCCGCGAGCAGCGCGTCGAGGTCCACCAATGCCTCATCGCTCATCAGAACAGCATCTCCGCCATCTCGTCGATCATCGCCAGGTCCCGCGGCAGGAAGTCCTGGAGCATCAGCCGCTCCGCGCCCGCCGCCTCGAATCGTGCCACGGACTCGCGCGCCTGCTCCCGGCCGCCGTACACCCAGCGCGGCTTGCGCTCGGCGAACCAAGCGTCGAAGTTCCCGCCCGCCCCGCCGAACAGGTGCGCGACCGCGCCCTCGCGACGCCGCAGCTCGTCCTCGTCGCGCCCCAGCAGCACGCCAGCCATCGTGGAGTGCGTCACGCTCGCCGGATCCCGCCCGATCGCCCGACACGCTGCGTCGAGCGCCGCGTACTTCTCGGCCGCCACCTCGGGACTTGACGAGGAGAGGTTGAACTCGTCGGCGTAGCGGGCGGCGATCCTGAACGCGCGCGGCGAGCCGCTGCCGCCCGTGATCAGGTTCGGGCGCCCGCCATGGCGCTCCGGCAGGGAGCCCGGCTTGGGTCGGAACAGCGCATCGTCCACCGTGTAGTGGCGGCCCGCGAACGACCAGCCGTCCGGTCCCTCCCAGAGCCCGTGGAGGATCTCGAGCGTCTCCTCCAGCCGCTCAGCCCGCTCGTCGATCGGCGGGAACGGGAAGCCGTGGGCGACGTGCTCATGGTCGTGCCAGCCCGCGCCGACGCCCAGCTCGATCCGCCCGCTGGACATCTCGTCCACGGTCACTACGGTCTTCGCCAGGTTGCCCGGCGTCCGGAACGTCACCGGCGACACGAGCACGCCAAGCCCGATCGTGCTCGTCTCGCGGGCCAGCCCTGCCACAACCGCCCACGCGTCGGTCGTCGGCCGACCCGCCTCGCCCGGGAAGCTCTCGTAGTGGTCCGAGCGGAACAGCGTCTCGAAACCGAGCGCCTCCGCATGGCGGGCGATGGCGAGCTGCTCCGCGTAGTTCAGGCCCTGCTGCGGCTCGATCATCAGCGCAAAGCGCATCGGTGCTCCCTTCTGGGCGTGGAGCCCTTCTGGTTGACAGAACTATTCGCGTCGAGTAAATACTTCATGTGATGAAAACAATTGTCGACCCCGATCCCACCGCCGAACGGCGGCGCGCCGCCGAGGCGGTGCTCGCCGGCCTCGCGGTCGCTGTCGGATCGCTCCGGTGCGCGGGCTCCCAGCGGCTCGTCCGGCAGGGCATCAGCATGACGCACTTCAACGTCTTGACGCTGCTCCGCCACCACGAGGCGATGCCGATGGGGCGGCTCGCGGACATTCTGGACGCATCAATGTCCAACGCCACGGGCATCATCGACCGGATGGAGGAGCGTGGGCTCGTCGAGCGGATCCGCGTCCCCGACGACCGGCGGGTCGTGCTGGTCAGCCCGACCCAGGCCGGCCTCGACCTCGTGGACGAGGTGGAGCTGTTCAAGAACGAGGTCATGGTCCGGGCGCTCGCCCGTCTGGACGACGCCCAGCTGGAGCGGCTCTCGGCGGCCGCCGCCGACATCGGCGCCGCGATCGAGGCAGAGATGACCAGCCATCCCGAACGCTTCGGCGAGCTGGAGCCGCATCTCCGCACCCACGCGCACCCACACGCCCGCGCCGCCCAGCCAGCCCCCTGAGGGCCAGCGTCCCACCCCGCCCACGCGGCGGCGACCTGAAAGGAATCGCCTTGGAAGCCCTTCCGTTCGACGACGGGCCGGGTACCCCGGACCTCGCCCACGACCCGGCCCTCGGGCTGGCCCGGCGGACGAAGTTCGAGATCCTGGCCGCCATCCTGCTCGCCATGTTCCTCGGCGCCCTCGACCAGACGATCGTCGGTCCGGTCCTGCCGCGAATCGTCGGCGACCTCAACGGCGCCGACTACTACACCTGGGTCGTGACGGCCTACCTGCTGACCAGCACGGTCACTGTCCCGATCTATGGCAAGCTGTCCGACCTGTACGGCCGCAGGCCGATGCTGCTGCTGGGCATCGTGCTGTTCCTTCTGGGCTCCGCGCTGTCGGGCCTCAGCCAGTCGATGTGGCAGCTCATCCTGTTCCGCGGCATCCAGGGCCTCGGCGCCGGCTCGCTGTTCCCGATCGCGCTCGCGGTCATCGGCGACCTGTTCACCCCGGCCGAGCGCGGCAAGTACCAGGGCCTGTTCGGTGCTGTGTTCGGCATCGCGTTCCTGCTCGGCCCGGGCCTCGGCGGGTTCCTCACCGACACGCTCAGCTGGCACGCCATCTTCTACGTCAACGTGCCGATCGGCATCCTCGCCCTGATCGTGATCATGGCCCTGCTGCCCAACGTGCGCAAGGAGGGCGCCCGGCCGCGCATCGACCTGGCCGGCACCGTCACGCTGGTGGGCGGCCTCGTCCCGATCCTGGTCGCGCTCACCATCGCCGAGGACGGCAACTGGGGCAACCCCTGGATCTGGGGCCTGATCGGTCTGGGCATCCTGTTCATCGTGACGTTCGTCGTCGCCGAGGCACGCAGCGAGGAGCCGATCATCCCGCTCCACCTGTTCCGCAACCGGACCTTCAGCGCCTCGATGGTCGCGATCTTCCTGGCGACGTTCGGGTTCGGCGCGGCGATCATCTTCCTGCCGCTGTACTACCAGGTTGTCCAGGGCGCCAGCGCCACGGAGTCGGGCTACAAGCTGCTGCCGCTCCTCGGCGGGCTCATCCTGAGCTCCATCGCGTCGGGCCAGATCGTGGCGCGAACCGGGCGCTACAAGCCGGTGCTCCTCGTGGGCATGGTGTTCCTCACCGTCGGCCTGGGCCTGATGACCCAGCTCCGCGCGGACACCTCGGACGCGATGCTCTGGAGCTGGATGTTCATCACCGGCCTGGGTGTCGGCCCGACATTCGCGGTGTTCACGATCGTCGTCCAGAACTCGGTGCCGTTCCACGAGCTGGGCGCCGCCACGAGCGACCTGACCCTGTTCCGCCAGATCGGAACCACCGTCGGGCTCACGATGGCGTTCACCCTGTTCCGCAACAACCTCACGTGGGACCTGCTCCGCGGCGAGATCGTCAACCGTGGCGTCCCGGCGGCGCTCGTCCCGGCGGCGCCGCCCCCGGGCTTCGACCTCGGCGCGCTGACCAACCCGGTGGGCGCCAGCACGGCGATGGACTTCCTGACGAAGGTCCCGGCGCAGGTCCAGACGCTGTTCGTCGAGGGGTTCCACAGCGCCCTGAGCATCGCGATCGCGAACAGCATGTGGCTGGGTGTGGGCGCGACGATCGCGGCGTTCGGCGCCACCGTGTTCCTCCACGAGATCCCGCTCCGCCAGACGCACGCCCCCCGGAGCACGTCCACGGAGTCCTCCTCCACCACCTCGGCGTCCTCCGACGGGCGCGCCGGGTCCGTCCGAGGCACCGGCCGGGCCGCCCTCGACTGAGGTCATCGTGATGGCCAAGGTGCTCGCCTTCCCGCCCTCGCTGCTCACACCGGGGGCAGCCGCCGCGCCGTTCGCCCCCGCGCTCCCGCTGGCCGCGCTGCCGGCGGGGGCGATGCGGCGGGTTACGTTCGGCGACATCGACGTGCTGCTCGCGCACACGCCGGCCGGGATCGTGGCGGTGGACGACCGCTGCCCGCACATGGCGGCGCCGCTCTCGGTTGGCGAGCTCGACGGGTGCGTCGTGGCGTGCCCGCTCCACAGCGGCCGGTTCGACCTGTCCACCGGCGAGCCGATCCAGATGCCGACGACCGGCGGCCTGCGCCCCGACGGCGAGTACGTCCCCACCTGGTCCCCGCCAGGGCGCGAGCCCAAGGAGGACCCGCCCGGCAAGAAGGCCGAGGCCCGGCGGATCACGCGCGTGCGGCGGTTCCGCTACTACCCGGTGCGCATCAGCGACGATGGCGTCGTGGAGGTGGCGGTCCCGCGCTGAGGCCCCCGCGACCGGTGTCGAGGCGATGAGCGACCTCTCATCGGGGCCACGGCGTGGGCTGGCCCGGCTGCGCGATGATCCGTGTTGTCCCGAGCCGGTTCACCCCCCCCCGCCGGCCCCGGGTCAAGCGGCCATCCGTCGGAGTTCGCGCAGAGCCCCGGTGACCGATGGCGCGACGCACCCCACCCCCCTGGCATGCGCCGTTTCCGTCTCTGGCTGGCGGAAGTCGTATCGATGGGGTGCCCCAAGAGGCCCGGCCGCTAGCGGTTGCGCTCCACGAGCAGGATCCCGCCCAGCACGATCGCCGCCCCCACGAGCTGCGCGGGCGTGAGGACCTCGCCAAGGACGAGCCACGCGATGGCGGTGGCGATGACGGGCTCCGTCATGCCCACGACCGAGGCCTGCGACGCGCGCAGGTGCTGCATCGACACCACCACCAGTGAGAACGGCACCACCGTCCCAAGCAGGACCACGTACCCGACGAGCAGCGGCACCGGCCAGGCGATCGACCCGGTCCCGGGCACGGTAGCGCTGCCAGCCAGCGAGGCCCAAGGGAACGACCACCACGGCTGGGTCACGAGCCAGAACAGCGCCGCCGCTCCCATGCCCCACATCGTGAGCGACACGGGGTCGCGGCGGTACGGCCCGCGGACCTGGGCATCGGCGCTGAGGTAGTAGACGACGAGCGCCAGCATCGCCCCCACCGCCGCGACCACGCCGATCGCGTCGAGCTGGAACCCCTGCCAGACCTGGGCGACCACGGCGAGGCCGACGAGGGCCGCCAGCAGCCCCAGCCACACGGCCGGGCGCGTCGGGTGGCCGAGACGGAAGCGGAACCAGAGCGCGATCACGAGCGGTGAGGTGAACTCGATCAGCAGGGAGATGCTGATCGGGATGCGCGCGATGGACACGAAATAGAGCGATTGCGTGGCCGCCACGCCGAGGATCCCGTACACGACCAGCAGCGGGATCTCGCCCCGCCGGAGCCGAAGGGCGGACCGGCGCGTGATCGCGACGAACACGAGCAGCACGAGGAACGCGCCCGTGGTCCGCAGCTGCGAGAGCCGCAGCGCGTCCACGCCCGTCTCCAACGTCGCCTTGGCGACGGTGCCGTTGAGCGAGAACAGGAACGCGGCGACGAGGTACAGGGCGTATCCGCGGATGGGGCGAGTCCTGAGCGCCGGGACGACACCCGGCAGCGGCTCGGCGAGGTCGGTCACCCCGCGATGCCGTTGGCCTTCGCGTACGCGGCGATGATCTGGACCGCCTCGGCCGGATCGTCGGTGACCTTGAGCAGGTCGATGTCGCCCGCCGCCAGCGCGCCCGCGGCCAGCTGCACGTCGCGCATCCAGTCGATCAGGCCGTCCCAGTAGGCATGGCCCATGAGGACCACCGGGAAGTTGCGGATCTTGCCGGTCTGGATGAGGGTCAGGCTCTCGAACAGCTCGTCGAGAGTGCCGAAGCCGCCGGGCATGATCACGAATGCGTCGGCGTACTTCACGAACATCGTCTTGCGGGCGAAGAAGTAGTGGAACGAGATGGACAGGTCGACGTAGGGGTTGAGGTGCTGCTCATGCGGCAGCTCGATGTTGCAGCCGATCGACAGGCCGCCGGCCTCATGGGCGCCGCGGTTGGCGGCCTCCATCGCCCCGGGACCGCCGCCGGTGATCACGGCGAAGCCGGCCCGCGCCAGGTCGCCCCCGATCCGCCGCGCCAGCTCATAGGCGGGCGACTCCGGCAATGTCCTGGCCGAGCCGAACACGGCCACGGCCGGCCCGACGCCAGCCAGCGCCTCGAAGCCCTCGACGAACTCCGAGAGGATCCGCAGCACGCGCCAGGTGTCCTCCTCGAGGAACGCCGGGCGCCCGGCGGGGCGCGCCGCCAGGAGCTTCTCGTCCTCGGTTGCGCGACGACCGCCCATGCGCTCGGCCGCCTCGGGGCGCATCGCCACCCGCCCGCTGCGGACGGTCCAGGGGCTGGAGGTCGAGGTCGGAGGCTTGGGGTCCTGCTCAGTGCTCACGGAGAGGCAGGATGCCACGCCCGGCGGCCGTCCGTAGGCGCCGTCGCGCGGCCTGCCTCGGCCCCTACTTCGGCCGGGCGAGCCAGGCCCTCCAGGCGTCCTCGGCCTTGCCGGCCGTGACGTCGTCGCCATAGCGGACGAGCGGCAGCCGCAGCAGGCGCACGTCAGAGAGCAGGCGAGCGGTGATCCCGGCAGTATCGGTCGTCAGGTACGCGAGGCCCTGCTCCTTGTACGGGCGGCTCTCGTTATCGATACAGGCCGCGGCGCCCAGCCTGTCCGTGAACCGCCGCAGCTCCCCGGGCGCGATGGGCTTCTTGCGCAGGTCCACGAAGTGCACCACGATCCGGCGCTCCCGGAAGAACCGCAGGGCGCCGCGGGTGGCCTGGGAGTCCTCGAGGCCGAAGACCTGGATGTTCGGCATCTTCTTGGTGGGCGTCTTGCCGAGCGGGGCGGGCATGGGCGCAGGGTAGCGCGCGGGCCGCGTACCATGGCGGCAGGAGGATCCCGATGACCGTCTGGTTCACTGTGCAGCTCGACGACCGGCCGGGCGCGCTCGCGCGCGTTGCGCAGGCGCTCGCCGACCGCGGCGTCAACATCACCGGCATCGTCGGGGTGGCCGAGGACACGGGCGGCGCCCTGATGCTGACCACCAGCGATCCCATCGCCACCCGCGAGGCGTTCACGACCCTGGGCGTCGCCTTCGAGGACCACGACCCGGCCGGGGCGGACCCCGGGGGCATGTCGATCTCGGACATCGTCGCAAGCCGCGCCGGCTGACCGCATGCCCCGTCGCCACCCCAACCCCCTGCCCCCGACCATCGCCGTCCGGCTTGACGTCACCGACGAGCCGGGCGCCGTCGCCGCGATCACCGCCGCCGTCGCGGGTGCGGGTGGCCGCCCGCGGTCCCTCACGACCATGCGCCGGGCTGCGGCGCGGGATGCCGACGGCGGGCTGGGGCAGGCGGAGCTGGAGCTCGAGGTGGAGGGCGCCGACGAGGCGGCCCTGATCGCGGCGCTCCGACCGCTGCGCGAGGTCATCGAGATCCGCAAGACCCGGCCGATGGACAAGGTCTTCGGCAAGCGCGTGATCATCGTCGGCGGTGGGGCGCAGGTGGCGCAGGTGGCGCTGGGGGCGGTGACCGAGGCGGACCGGCACAACATCCGGGGCGAGAAGATCTCGGTGGACACGATCCCCCTTGTGGGCGAGGACAACATCGCCACCGCCGTCCGGGCCGTCATCGACCTGCCGCGCGCCCGGCTGCTCGTGCTCGCGGGGTCGATCATGGGCGGCGACATCAGCCGCGCCGCGGACGAGCTGCGCGCAGTGGGCATCCCGATCATCGCGCTCAACATGGTGGGCTCGATCACCGAGCACGTGGACCTGGTGGTCAGCGATCCCGTCCAGGCGGGCACGATGGCGGTCATGGCCGTCGCCGACACCGCCACCTTCGAGCTGGCGCGCCAGCGCGGCCGCCGGCTGTAGCGCTACCGTCCGCCGCGAGCCGAACCCGGAGGCCGTCCCCCCGATGCGCATCGCCACCTGGAACGTCAACTCGCTCAAGGCGCGGCAGGAGGCCGTCGAGAAGTGGCTGGCCAAGGCCGAGCCCGACGTGCTCCTGGTCCAGGAGACGAAGCTCTCCGACGCCGACGCGCCGGTGATGCCGTTCTCGATGCTGGGCTACGACCTGGTCCACCACGGCGAGGGACGCTGGAACGGGGTCGGGATCCTGTCCCGGATCGGCGCCAGCGACGTGGTCTCGAACTTCGGCGACGGGCCGGTGCGCGACTCCTCTGCTGGCTCAGGGCTGATGGTGAGCGAAGAGGACGACTTCAACCCGTTCGACGAGGCGCGGATGGTGTCGGCGGTGTGCGGCGGGATCCGGTTCGTGAGCCTGTACGCGCCGAACGGGCGCGTGGTGGGCTCGCCGTTCTTCGCGGGCAAGCTGCGCTGGTTCGAGCGGCTCCGGCGCTGGCTGGACGAGACGCAGGCCGCGGACGCTCCCCTCGTCCTGGGCGGCGACTTCAACGTGACCCCCGCCGACGAGGACGTCTGGAGCCCCGCGCGCGCCCACGGCGGCACCCACGTCTCGGAGCCCGAGCGGGAGGCGCTGGCGGTGCTGCGGTCGTGGGGGCTGGTGGATGCGTACCGCGCCGTGCGGCCAGAGCGTGGCCGGTTCTCGTGGTGGGACTACCGGGCCGGGATGTTCCACCGCAACGAGGGGATGCGGATCGACCTGCTGTACGCCTCCGCCCCGGTGGCCGCCCGGGTCGTGTGGGCCGAGATCGACCGCGAGGCCCGCAAGGGCCCGCCGACGCCGTCGGACCACGCGCCGGTCGTGGTGGACCTCGACGAGCCCGGCAAGGCGTTCGACGCGGGCTGGGAGGGCGCGCTGGCGCGGATCGCGGCACGAACGAAGCCTCGGCCATAGCCGGACGGGCCCCGTCGCGCACTGGCCCAAGTCGCGTACTGGCCAACGTCGCGTACTGGCCAACTCGTCTGGGAGTTGGATTGCGCCTCGGTGAGCGTGGCGGCGGCGCGGAGCGCCAGGTTCGCCGCCCTGCCGCGCTCGCGGACCGGCGGTCCGACACATACCTGTGTCGCCATGGCGTTATCAACTGCGAAGGAGGCGACGGGCGGCGTCGCGGTAGTCGGCATAGGCCGCTTGCCGGCGTGAGGTGAGCGAAGTCGGGCGAAGCCACTCGACGCTGCGGCTCGCGGGATCAGCCGCAGCGAGGGTCCAGCCGACCGGCGCAGGGCGAGCCGGATCAGCGAGCCACGCGGCCGCGGTCGCGACCGGAGCGGGGAAGGCGTGCCGGAAAGCGTCTCGCGTGTCGGCGATCCGACCTGCCACCGCCTCGGTGTCGAGCACGACGACCAGGACCGCGACCCGGCGCGGGACCCAGCCCAGCCTCCGGGCGACTCCTGACGCCTCTCGCTCATAGAAGGCGACGCTGCGCTGGAGTTCTCCCAGATCCAGGATCTCGGTCTTCGTCTCCTCGACCAGGAGCGAACGATCCGAGGGCCGGAAGGCGAGGGTGTCGATCCAGCCCCGCGGCACGCCCTCCCCGATGAGGACCTCGGACGCCAGGAGCCAGCCCCGGCGCTCGAGCCACCGACCCAAAGCGCCGTTGACCCGAGCGTGGACGCCGTCATGCTGGCGCTGGCGGTTAGCGAGGTGGCGCGCGTCGAGATCGAGTGTGGCGCGGATGCCGAGCGCAGCGAGCACGCGCTCGACCACCAGCAGGTCCAGATGCGAACCGCTCGCCGTCTCGATCCGCCAGACCGTCGCCTGTGAGGTGTGCGCGCGCTCCGCAAGTTCCTGCTGGGACCAGCCGGTGAGACGCCGGGCCTCACGAACGACGTCGGCGATCCGCGGGCCGAACCCGCGCTGGCCGAGATGGACTTGCTCACGGGGCATGGCGACGTTGTACCGGCGGTGACTTTGCGGGCCCTTATGCCGACGCCTGACTCCAGCCGCACCGCGACGGGGGCCAACTCAGCGTGGAGTTGTTGCCGGGCCCCCCAAGCGCGGGCGGAGCTCGGATCGCCCGTCTTGCGCCCGACCCACGTTCGCTCCGCCCGGATTCGACACACGACTGGGTCGGGCGGCCCCGCAACTCACGCTGGGGTCGGAGCCGACGCGCGGCGGGAGACCGGGCCGGGTCGCGGCCGACGCGCGGCGCGGCCGACGCCGGGCGGGAGACCGGTGCAGCGGCGGGGTCGTCCATAGCCTCCGGACTGGAGCCTAGGAGCGTCGCCCGGCGACGAGCCCCGCGTCCGCGTCCTCCCCTCGGGCCGGATCCGGACCCGCCGTCACGATCGTCCCCGCCTCGCCCGCGAGCATCCGCTGCGCGTCCGCGAGGTACCCGATTGCCGCGAAGCCCCCGTCACTCTCGGCGAACCGCCTCGCCGCAGCGACCTTGGGGCCCATCGAACCCGACGCGTACTGGCGGGGGTCGAGGTCCTGGGCAGCGATGCGGCGGATGGCCCGCGCGGAGGGCGTCCCCCAGCCGGCGTACACGGCATCGACGTCGGTCAGCATGAGGAAGGCGTCGGCGCGGAGCGACCGGGCGAGGAGGGCGCCCGCGGAATCCTTGTCGATCACGGCCTCGGCGCCGCCGTAGCCGCCGTGGCCCGAGACCACCGGGATCCCGCCGCCTCCTGCGCAGACCACGAGCACCCCGTCGGCCACAAGCTGCTCGATGACGGAGATCTCGAGGATCCGCCGCGGCTCGGGCGAGGGCACCACGCGCCGCCACTTCGGCCCGTCGGGCGCGATCGTCCAGCCCCTCTCGGACGCGAGGCGCTCCGCCTCGGTCCGGTCGTACACGGGGCCGATCGGCTTGGTCGGGTGCATGAACGCGGGGTCGTCGCGGGCGACCTCGATCCGGGTCAGGAGCGTGGCCATGCGCCGTCCCGGCAGCAGGTTCCCCAGCTCCTGCTCGAGCAGGTAGCCGATCATCCCCTCGCTCTCCGCATCGAGGATGTCGAGCGGGTAGGTCTCCTCGGGTCGGTACGCGGCGTTCTGGAGCGCGAGCAGCCCGACCTGCGGCCCGTTGCCGTGGGTCACGACCAGGTCGTGCTCGAGCGCGATCGGCAGCAGGGCTCGGGCGGCGACGGCGACGTTCTCGCGCTGGTTCTCAGCGGTCATCGGCTGGCCCCGACGCAGCAGCGCATTCCCGCCCAGGGCGGCCACGACACGCATCAGCCGGCCTCTGGGCGAGCCAGCGTCGCGACCAGCACGGCCTTGATCGTGTGCATTCGGTTCTCGGCCTGGTCGAACACGATCGATGCCGGCGATTCGAACACTTCGTCGGTGACCTCCATCGCCTCGAGCCCGTGGCGCCCGTGCATCTTGCGGCCCACCTCGGTCTGGAGGTCGTGGAAGGCGGGCAGGCAGTGCATGAAGCGCACGGTCGGGTTGCCCGACGCCCGGAGCATCGCCGCGTTCACCTGGTACGGGCGGAGGAGCGCCACGCGCTCGTCCCAGACGGCTTCGGGCTCGCCCATCGAGACCCACACGTCGGTGTAGATCACGTCGGCCCCGCGGACGCCCTCGTCGACGTCCTCGGTCACGGTGATCCGGGCGCCGCTCCGCTGCGCGATGGCCAGCGCGGGCTCGAGGAAGTCCGCGCGCGGCCAGACCGGCAGCGGCGCCACGATCCGCAGGTCCATGCCCATCGTCGCCGCGCCGAGCAGCCACTCGTCGCCCATGTTGCTGTGCGCGTCGCCCACGTACGCCACGGCCACGCCGGCCAGCGGCTTCCCGACCCGCTCCCGGATCGTGAGCAGGTCGGCGAGGACCTGGGTGGGATGGTCCTCGTCGGTCAGGCCGTTGTACACCGGGACGCCGGCGTAGCGGGCGAGGGTCTCGACGTCGGTCTGGCGGAAGCCACGGAACTCGATGGCGTCATACAGGCGCCCCAGCACCCGCGCCGTGTCCTTGACCGACTCCTTCTTCCCGATGTGGCTTCCCGACGGCCCGAAGTAGGTCACGTGCATGCCCTGGTCGTAGGCCGCCACCTCGAACCCGATTCGGGTCCGCGTCGAGTCCTTCTCGAAGATCAGCGCGATGGAGCGGCCGGCGAGGCGGCGGACCTCCCGGCGCTCGCGCTTCTCCGCCTTGAGCATGGCGGCCAGCGTCAGGAGGTTCTCGATCTCGGCTGCGGAGAAGTCGCGCAGCGTCAGGAACGAACGCCCCGCCAGCAGGGAGGCGTCGTGGTCGTGGGCCATCGCCGGACTCCAGCAGCGCCACAGCCAACGCGGACACCGCGGGTGCGCCGTGGCGGCAACCCGCGGTGATGTGGCCCCGAATGTGCGACGGCCGGGGCCGGCGTGTCATGGTCCCTCCGGCCCCTTGCGGACGGGCCGGCTGTGCTCGCGTGCAGCACCGCCTCCGGCGGCGCCCCCACTGGGGCCGGCCGCCGTCGCGCCGGGCGGCGCCCACAGGGGCTGGCCTACCATGGGCTCCCACGCGACACTGTCGCGGCGGACCGGGGAGCCGTGATCAGTTGAGCCTGCTCGTCCTCTCATACATCGTCTCGGCGGGCCTCTCCGCAGCCGTCGCGATCCTAGCCTGGCGCCAGCGGCAAACGGTTGGTGCCCGGGAACTCGCGTTCCTCATGCTCGCCATCGCCTGGTGGCTGGTCGCGAGTGCGTTCGAGGCGATCGTGACCGACCTGTCGACGAAGGTCGCGTGGGCCGTCATCGCCTACCCGGGCATCGAGAGCGCACCCCTCCTGTACCTGCTGTTCGTCAGTGCCTGGACTCGGCTCGACGGGTGGCTGACGCCAGCCCGCATCGCGCTCCTGGCGGTCATGCCTGTGGTGACGGTTGGCATGGCGGCGACCAATGAGTCGCACCACCTGCTACGGCCGGGCGTGACGCTGATCGATGCGTGGGGCGGCGTCACCGCCGTCTACGAGCACGGACCGTGGTTCTGGGTCCAGGCCGCCTACGCCGAGTGCCTCCTCGCGGTGGGGCTCGTCGTGCTGGTCGTCGCCATCTTCCGATACCCGGCCGTCTATACGCCGAGGCTGCGGCTCGCCGTCGGGGCCACACTCGTGCCGGTCGTCGGCAGCGTCCTCTACACGCTGGGCCTCGGGACCTCCGTCCATGCCGACCTGAGCTCGATCGCGTTCGCGGTTCCGGGCATCATCGGCGCCTGGGCCATCCTGCGGTACCGACTGCTCGACCTGGTGCCCCTGGCCTGGCCGACGCTCCTCGACGCCCTTGCTGACGCCGTGCTCGTCCTGGACACCGAAGGGCGACTGGCCGTCCTCAGCCTCTCCGCGACGCGTCTGCTGGGCGTCCCGGCTGATCGCGTCGGGCAAGACGCACGTCGCGTCCTGCGCCATGTCCCCGGGCTCGTCGACGTGCTCGAGGGGACGGGCGACCGGGACCTGGAGGTGCCGATGGGACCCGGCGAGCCGCCGCATCGAGCCGCGGCGTCGGCTGGCATCGGGCCGGTAGCCCCGTCCGATGCCAGCCGCTGGCTGAGCGTCCGGATCGCGCCCATCGCGGATATGCGCGGGCGGGCTGCGGGGAGCCTCGTGGTGCTGCGGGACGTGTCCGAGCACCATCGGATCGTTGACACCATTCGGACCCTGTCCAACACCGACGAGCTGACGGGCCTGCTGAACCGCCGCGGATTCATGACCCTCGGGGAGCAGCAGATCCGCACGTCGATCCGGACCGGCAACCGGCTGTGGCTGCTGTTCGCCGACCTCGACGGCCTCAAGGACATCAACGACCGACTCGGGCATGAGGCAGGGGATCGCGCCCTGTGCGAGGTCGCGGGCCTCCTGCGGACGGGCTCCTTCCGTGAGGCCGATCTGGTGGCCCGACTGGGTGGCGACGAGTTCGCGATCCTCGCACCCGAGATCTCGCCCATGGACGGGGATCTGTTCGTGCGGCGCGTGGCGGACGGCGTGGAGAGGGCGAACGGGCAGCCGGGTCGGGAGTTCACGCTCTCGCTCAGCCTGGGTCTCGCGGTGCTGGATCCCACGCAGCCGCAGAGCCTCGACGAGCTCATCGGCCAGGCAGACCGCCTGATGTACGGGGCGAAGCACGCCCGACGAGGGGCCGCGGGGCCGCGCACGTAGCCATCGAACAGCCGGGCGCCCCGCAGCCGTGCGCATCGCCCAGCCGCCACCGCGTCGGGCCCCCGCTGCGGCCTAGACCATCTCGACGTCGAGCTCGTCTGGCGCGGACCCGATCCCGCGCGCCCGGGGCAGCGCCATCGCCCCGATGGCCGCGGTGATCGCGAGCGAGAGCCCGAACGCCGCCGCCATGCCGGCCCCGGCAAGGAGGTAGTGGATCGGCAGGTAGAAGGCGACCGTGCCCGGCAGCCCGATCAGCGCGCCACGCAGCGTGCCGATCGCGGCCGACTGGCCGCCGTGCAGGAAGGCGAACACCGACAGCACCGACACGTAGACGGGAAACGTGGTGACGATGCCCGACACCGTCGGCCCCAGCAGCGGGGCGATGGTCGTCAGGCCGACGACGAGCACCGTGCCGACGATGATGCGCGCGGGCATGTCCCAGGACGGGTGGCGACGGGCCGAGGGGCCACCGGTGGCGGGCGGCAGCACCTGGAGCGTGACGAGGATCGCGAGCGTGACCAGGGCCCCGAGCAGCAGCAGCGGAACCCCGGCGGCGGACTGGAGGGCGAACCCGGCCACGACGTAGCACGTCACCGCCACGACGAGCGCTGCCGCGGGGCCGCGCGACGCCGCGGCCGCGAAACCGAGGCTGAACGCCACGATCGCACCGAGGCCGAGCATCGTCCCCACGGCGGCGGCCGCCGCGAACTCCGGGCCGTGGTCCAGCGCGACGAAGAACAGGACGGGGCCGGAGGTGAGCGGGAGGGCGACGATCCAGCCGGCGACCGCCGGGCCCCATCGCCGCGACGCGAGGCTCGCGCCGCCGATTAGGAGCGGGGTCAGCGTGAGCTTGAGCAACAGCAGCACGAGCGTCAACGATACCGGGGCCGGGCGGCCGGGGCGCGGGCGATGCGCGGTCCGGGCCGGGCGGCCGGGGCGCGCTCGGGTCCCGACTGCCCAGTCCCTGGCCTGCGTAGCGTCCCGTCCCTGAAGTCGCCCGCCGCTGCCGCCCGGGACCCCCGCGGCCCGTGCGCGCGGGGGGCGCTCCCGACCCTGACGCGACTCAGCCGGCGAGGGGCCGGCGGATCGGGGCGCTAGTCCAGCGAGACCGTCTGGTCCCAGGCGGGCACGTCCACGGTCAGCCCCAGCGCAGCCACCTTGGGCGCGAGCGCCTCCTGCGCGGGCGGGTCGCCGTGGACGAGGTACACGTGCGCGGGCACGCCCGGGTCGCCCGGTTTGCGGCCCCGGATGAAGCCACCCAGCCAGGCGAGCAGCTCGGGCTCGTCGGCGTGGGCCGAGAACCCGCCGAGCGAGCGGATCGTCGCCCGCACGGGCATCTCGCGCCCGTCGATGCGCGCGGTCGTGGCGCCCCGGACGAGGTGGCCGCCGAGCGTCCCCTCGCCCTGGTAGCCCACGAACAGGATGGTCGCGGACGAATCGTCGAGCAGGCGCGACGCGTGGCCCACCGACCGGCCGCCGGTGAGCATCCCATTCGACGCGACGACCACGTACGGCGGCGGTGTGCGCGCGATCCGCTCCGACTCCTGGTAGTCGCGCACGACGTGCTGGCCCGGGTAGTCGAGCGGGGCCTCGTTCGCGCGGAGGAGCGCGGCCGTCTCCTCGTCGTACGCCTCGGGGTGGCGGCGGTACACGTCCGAGGCCGACTTCGCCATCGGCGAGTCGAGGTACAGCGGCAGCTGCGGGATCTGCCCGGCGTCGACCAGTCGGTGCAGCTCCCAGACGATCTCCTGCGTGCGCCCGATGGCGAACGAGGGGATCAGGAGGACGCCCTTGCGCCGCGCGGTCTCGCGAATCGTGCCGGCGAGCAGCTCGATCGATCTCTCCGCGACCTCGTGCTCGCGCCCGCCGTAGGTGCTCTCGCACAGGACGACATCGGCCGAATCGACCGGCGTCGGGTCACGCAGGATCGGCGTGCCGGGCCGGCCGAGGTCGCCCGAGAAGACGACCACCGTGTCCCGGCCGCCCGTGCTCCGGGCGAGGCGCATCCGCACGATGGACGAGCCCAGAATGTGGCCCGCGTCGAGCAGCGTCATGTGGACGCCCGGCGCCACCTCCGTCTCGACCCCGTAGGCCACCGGGGCGAAGTGTGGCAGCGTGGCCTGGGCGTCGTCCTCGGTGTACAGCGGCTCGTCGAAGTCCAGCTCGACCTGCGGCCCGGCCGACCGCAGGATCTCCTCGGGGTCGGGGCCGCCGGGGCTCGCGGCGCCCTCGGCCGCCAGCTGCTCGGCGGCGTCGTACAGCCGCTCCTCGCGCGCCTCGTCCGCCGCTGCGCGGTCCGGGTGGTGGCGGTCCCGACGCACGGCGCGCCTGGCGAACTCCACCTGGAGCTTCGCGGAGTCGAGCAGGACCAGCCTCGCGAGCTCGGCGGTGGCCGCGGTGCACACGATTCGGCCCCGGAACCCCTCCCGCACGAGCAGCGGCAGCAGTCCGCAATGGTCGAGGTGGGCGTGGGTGAGGACGACGGCGTCGAGCGACGCGGGGTCAACGCCCAGCGGGACGCGGTTGCGCACGGCCTCCGCGGGGCCCCCCTGGAACATCCCGCAGTCGACGAGCACCCTGGCCCGGCCGGTGTCGACCAGATGGCGCGACCCGGTGACCGTGCGGGCGCCGCCCAGGAAGGTGAGCTCCATCCGGAGATCGTGACACAGTGGGCATCGCCCAGCGCAACCATGCCGTCATGAGCACGCACCGCGAGGCGCGTGCGCCTGATCCGGCTCGACGTTACGGCGCGCCCGAGCCGCCCGCCCACTCCCCGCGCGGGCACGATGCTCGGCGCGGGTACCCGTGGGCCTCAGAACCGGGCAACCTTGGGCCTCAGAACACCATTTCGCGCCGCGCCAGTGTCCCCTCGAGCAAGCAGCTGGCTGGCGTGCTCGACGGGCCGCCCTCGCCCGACGCGCTCATCGCGCAGATCGAGCGGGCCGGCCGCATCCGCTGACTCGCGGCCCTCGCCGAACTAGATCCGGACGACGACCAGCGCGTCCACCATGACCGCCGCGAACAGCAGCGTGAGGTAGCTGATCGAGTACTTGTAGAGCCGGATCGACTGCGTGAGCGACCCGTCGGGCGACGTGCCCTGCGTCCACAGGACGTAGGCGCGCCAGAGGAACACGGCGCCCAGACCCACTGCGGCCACGAGGTAGACCAGCCCCATCCCCGCGATCGGGTAGAACGCGAGGCTGATCGCTACCAGCACCACGGCGTACAGGGCGATCTGGCGGGTCGTCTCGGGGACGCCCTTGACCACCGGCAGCATCGGGATTCGGGCCGCTTCGTAGTCCTTGCGGATCCGGAGCGCGAGCGCCCAGAAGTGCGGCGGGGTCCAGTAGAAGACGAGCAGGAACAGCACGACCGCGGGGATCTCGATCCGCCCGGTCACCGCCGCCCAGCCGATGACCGGAGGCAGGGCGCCAGCCGCGCCGCCGATGACGATGTTCTGGGACGTGTTGCGCTTGAGCAGGATGGTGTAGACGACCACGTAGAACGCGATGGCGAGCAGCGTCAGGAAGGCCGCGACGAGATTGACGAAGAAGGCCATCGCGGACACGGAGATGATGCCGAGCGCGATGCCGAACACCATCGCGTTCTCGGGGGTGACGTCGTTCGCGGGCAGCGGGCGGCGTCGGGTGCGCGACATCAGCAGGTCGATGTCGCGGTCGAGGTACTGGTTGATCGCATTGGCCGACCCCGCGGCGAGCGAGCCGCAGACGAGCGTCCAGAACGCGAGCCTGAACCACTCCGGGGCGTTCATCCCGGGCAGGTTGCGCGTCGCGAGGACCATCGCCGGGATGGTGGTCACGAGCAGCAGCTCGATGATCCGGGGCTTGGTGAGCGCGATGTATGCCCGCACCGTGTCGCCGGTCGAGTGCTTCCTGAGGGTCCCGCTCCCGTCGCCGCCGTCGCTGGTGCCCGGGCCCTCGCCGGCTGGGATCGTCGCACCCGCTGTGCGCGCCTCGTAGTACGACGCCACCGCGAGCGCGACCGACAGTGCCCACACCACGGCGCCCACGACGACGTGGAGCGTCCGCGCCCAGGGCGCGAGTGCCGTGAACACGAGCAACGCGCCGATGGCCACCTGAACGGTGAACAGCGCGCCCATCCAGAGCGCGACGCGCACGATCCCCGGCCGCGCCTTCTGGGTTCGCCACGCGCCGATCGCCGTGGCCCAGACGATGAGCGCCACGATCCCCGCGACGTACCGGTGGAGCGCCTGGATCTCGTACAGGCCCGCGACGACGGGCGGCAGGCCCGGCGCGGTGGCGGGGCTGATCCCGCCGTTCATGAGCGGCCAGTCGGTGAACACGGCGCCCGCGTCATTGGCCATCACGTTGGAGCCGAACAGCAGCAGCGCGTAGATGGACGCGGCGGCGAGCGTCGCGACCAGCGTGAAGCGCTGGCTGGCGCCCTCCCCGACCATCCGCCCGGGGTAGCGCACCCGCACCGTCAGGTAGGTCAGCAGCCCGAGCAGGGCCATCGCACTCGCGAGGTGGGCCAGCACCGACGGGCCGGAGTTGCCGAGCCGGACGGTCTCCTCGCCCAGGTACGCCTGGAAGCCGACCAGGACCACGGCGAACAGCGTCGGCCACAGGATCGATCGCCGATCGCGCAGGTGGCGGACGGCGAGGTTCGCGAGACCCAGGATCTCGAAGCCGATGATCGAGGCGATGGCGCGGTGGATCCACTCGAGCCAGGGCCGGTAGTCGGTCGTCGACGGGATCAGCTGCCCGTTGCAGAGCGGCCAGTCAGGGCAGCCCATCCCGGAGCCGGTGGCGCGGACGATGACGCCCATGGCCACGAGCAGGATCGTTGAGACGACGGTTGCGAGGGCGAGCTTGTGGTAGCGGGTCACGGCAGGGACGACAGACCTCGGGAGGACCGGGGTGGACGCCGCCATTCTACGCAGGCGGCCCGCGAGCGCATCCAGGACGCTGGCGCTAGGCTCACAGCATGCGCCGCTCCGCCTTCGTCACCCTCGTGTTCGCCGTCGCATTCGTCGCCTCGGCATGCAAGCCGACCGATCCCGGCGGCTTCGTCGTCGTCACCCAGGGTCCGGCCTCGCCTGACCCGTCGATCACGGGGGTCGCGATCCCGGGCTCCAGCACGGCTGTCGGCTCGGTCTTCCCGGTCATCATCAGCTCCCAGCTGGCAGTGGGCGACAACCGGTTCGTGTTCTCGTTCCTGAACCCCAAGACTCAGCAGCCGGTCGGCTCGCCCGACCTCGCGGCATCGGTCTCGTTCATCGCCCCCGGCACCACCGAGCCCACCGCGGCCGTCCCCGGGACCTTCGTGTGGGCGATTCAGGGCCTGCGGGGCGAGTACATCACCCATGTCACATTCGCGTCGGCCGGCGACTGGAAGGCGATCTTCATCATCCAGCCCAAGGGCGGCAGCCAGCAGGCGCTGGGCGTCCCGTTCCAGGTGCTGCTCAAGCCCACGGTGATCTCGATCGGCGACCGCGCGCCAGCCCTGAAGACCCCGACGCTGGCCGACGTGGGCGGCGACGTCCGCCAGATCTCGACGGACCAGCACCCCGACCCGGCGTTCTACCAGGTGTCGGTGGACCAGGCGCTCGCCCGGCACACGCCGTTCATCCTCGTGTTCGCGACGCCGGCGTTCTGCAAGAGCGCCCAGTGCGGGCCCACGCTCGACATCGTCAAGGCGGCGCGCGCGAGCGCACCCGCCTCGGTGGCGTTCATCAACGTCGAGCCGTACGTGCTCAAGTACGCCGACGGCCAGCTCCAGCCGGTGCTCGACGCGCAGGGCAACCTGACGCCGACCAACGTGTCCAATGCGTGGGGCCTGCCGACCGAGCCGTGGGTGTTCGCGGTGGACCGCAACGGGATCGTCCAGGGCTCCTTCGAGGGCGTGATCAGCCAGCAGGAGCTCACAGACATCATCGCCAAGATCGCGGCGTCGTAGTCGAGGCGAGGGCCTTCGCCTGCGTGCGCACGCGAAGTGCCGCGCCTATGAAGCGGCCGGCACCGCCGAGTGATCGGCCGGGAATGGCGAGCCCATGGGCGTGTCCGACGGCAGGCCCGAGCCCGAGGGGATGGCCTGCGGTGAGCCCGAGTCGGGCGGGTCCCCGAGCCGGTAGACCACGAGGTCCGAGCCCGACCGCCGGAAGTAGACGAGGATCGGCTGGGCACCCGCCATGTGCTCGGAGAGGTGCGCGGCCGGGAACTCGGCGGCGTTCTCCTGGACGCCCATCGTGAAGTCCAGTTGCGTCCCGTCGGGCGTGAGGAGTCGGAAGCCCGTGACCTTGCCCAGCCCGGCGAGGCTTACGTGCAGCACGAGGCCGCGTACGGGCGAGGTGAGGCCGTCCGACGCCTCGGCCGACTCGGAGGGCTCGGGGCTCCCCTCCTCGGCCGGCACGAGCGACGACGTGGCGCCGGGTCCGGGGGTGCTCGCCGGACCGCCGGGCCCCGATGAAGCACAGGCGGCGGCGGCGAGCGCGAGACCGAGCGCGAGGGCGATCGGCATCGCCCGCCCGCGGCGCATCGCAGGGCGGCCAGAGGTCATTGCGCGGCCGGAGGTCATTTCGGGACCAGCGCAGTCCCACTCGACCCGGGCTTGATGGCGGGCTCCCCCGCGGCGCACCTCGGGCAGGTGGCGGCCCAGGGCTCGTAGGTCGGCAGGTCGAGCGTCCACAGCGAGCGGAGCGGGTAGACGCGGCCGGTTGAGGGTGAGGTGAGCGTGGCGATCCCGCCCGACCGGTCCACGATCACCGCGCACTCGATGATCTCGCCGCCCATCGCCTCGACCGCCGGGATCATCGCGAGCAGCGAGCCGCCGGTCGTGAGGATGTCGTCCACGAGCAGGACCTTCTCGCCGGCGGCGATGGTGAAGCCGCGACGGAACTCGCGGCGCGGCGCCTCGCCCGGCTCGCCCGCCACCTCCTCGGCGAAGATCGCCCGGGTGCCCAACTGACGGCCCGTCTCGAAGGCCAGCAGAACGCCTCCGGTCGTCGGCCCGGCGACGAGGTCCACGATGGGCGCGCCGTCGCGGTCGCGGACGCCCTGCGCCCAGAAGCCGCACAGCTCGCTGGTGGCGGCGGGGTCCTGGAGCACCTGGAACTTCTCGAGGTACGCCTCGGAGTGGAGGCCGCTCTTGAGCGCGAAGTGGCCCTCGCGCAGGGCGCCGCTCGAGCGGAAGAGCGCCTCGGTTCGGGCGGCGATCGCACGCCGGGCCGCGTCGTCAAGGGTTCGTCGCAGGGTCGTCATCGTTGGCCGATTCTAGCGGGGCATCGCCGAAGGCTCGCTTGCCCAGCCGGGGCCGCGTGGAGCCTACCGCGTCCACGCGAAGGTGAGCACTGCCCCCCACGCGACCGAGGCGAGCGACTGGGCAAGCCAGAACGACCGGTGGCGCGTCTTGTGGCGCATGCCGAGGAAGACGAGCCACGCCCCCAGGACGCCGCCGGCGAGGCAGCACACCCACAGGGCGCGCTCGCGGACCCGGCGCCAGCGCCGCGGGGCGGCCAGTTTGTCGTATGCGTAGAGGACCCGCGGTGAGCGCGTTGGCGCCAACGAGCCAGGCGAGCAGGAAGCTCACCGCGCCCACTCGGCGCCACGCGTGGAGGCTGGGCCGGTACGTGCGGGGAGGGCCGTCCCGACGAGGTCGCCGACCGCCGCCACGCCGAGCGACCTGCAGACGTCTGCGAGCTCGTCCGCCAGGCGCACGGGCAGCATCGGGTCCGCCAGTGCCGCCACGCCCACGCCCACCGCGCTCGCCCCGGCAGCGAGGAAGTCGAGCACATCGTCCACGCTCGCGACCCCGCCCACGCCGATGACGGGCACGTCCACCGCCTGCGCCACCTCCCAGACGACCCGCAGCGCGATGGGGCGGATCGCAGGGCCGCACAGCCCGCCGTACCCGGAGCCGAGGGCCGGGCCGCGACGGTCGGCGGCCAGCGCGAAACCGGGCAGTGTGTTGATGGCCGAGATCGCGTCGGCGCCCGCGCCCTCGACAGACCTGGCGATGGCCCGGACGTCGGCCGCCTGGGCCGTCAGCTTGGCGATGATCGGCAGGTCGGTCCCCCGGCGTGCCGCGG
This sequence comes from Chloroflexota bacterium, assembly GCA_021802825.1. Taxonomy (GTDB): domain Bacteria; phylum Chloroflexota; class Limnocylindria; order Limnocylindrales; family CSP1-4; genus CAIXZV01. Next base: position 183,835 of record JAJZRG010000001.1, on the reverse strand, counting down.
CGACGTACGACGCCGCCGCATCCGCGTCGAGCCCCGGGATGGCGCCGCCGCGCCCCCCGCCTCCGCATGACAGGTTGATCTCGAGCCCGGCGATCCCCGCCTCCCCCTCGATCCGCCGGACCGCCTCGCCCAGCTCCCCCGCCGAGTCCGCGCACAGCGACAGGATCACCGGTGCCTGCCAGCGCGCCCAGACGCTGGCGTACCGCTCGAGGACCAGCTCCAGCCCCGGGTTCTGCGGCCCCATCCCCAGCAGCAGCCCGGCCGGGACCTCGGCCATCCGCGGTGCCGGCTGGCCGGCCTTGGGCTTGAGCGACGTGCTCCGGGTCACGAGCCCGCCGAGCCGCGGCAGGTCGACGAGGTCCGTCACCTCGGCGCCGTACCCGAACGGCCCGGAGGCGACGATGACAGGGTTCGCCAGCGCAAGGCCGCGACCCAGGTCCACGCCGAGGTCCACGGGCCGGCCGCCGAGCGCGTCGAGTGCGGGCGCGCCCGCCTGGGCGGACGGCGAGCCCGGGGAAGAAGCCGAAGACGAGGAAGCCGACGACTGGCGCGGGGCCGATGCCGAAGCCGACGAAACTGCGGACGATCCCGCAATCGAGGCCGACGACGGCCCCGCGCGGCCCCCGGGCGGCGGGAAGGGCGCCGGCCCCCTCGGGCGCGATACCGGGGCGATCGCCGGTCGGATCCGCCGAACCGTCGGGGTGCGCTTGGAGTTGGCGGCCACACCCTTGCGCTTCGCCTTCATGCGGCCGGCCCCGCAGCCACGGCACCCGCGCTGGCCTCGCGCCGCAGCCGCCGCCACCATGCCAGCGACGTCAGGAGCACCCAGGCCATGATCGCCACGAGCGTCGCCCACTCGAGGAGCGGCGCGACCCAGACGTCCGGGCGGCCCAGGTTCGGCCCGCCGGACGCCATGCGCTCCCGCGAGAACTCGTCCACGCGGAGCGAGGCGAGGAACGCGATCGACGCGACGACCGCAACAGCGCCGCTACCGGCCAGCCAAGGCGGGAACCGCGGGTCCCGGGTTCGCACGAACGAGACGGATGCTAGGGCCACGAAGACCCAGCCGAGCTCGAAGAACGCCGTCGCGGCAGCCACATGCTGACTGGGGTGGTCCATCGGGAAGATGCCGACGAGGGAGCCGCCAGCGCCCGCCAGGACGCCCACGGGACCGAACAGCCAGCGCAGCCGCGACGGGCTGGTCCTCGCCAGCCCCGCGACGAACACGAGGAAGGCGATGCCGGCGAGCACCAGGGCGGTGTTCATGGCACCCGCGTAGCGCGAGACGCCAGGCTCGCCGAGCTCGCTGATCCAGTGGCTGAGCGGGCTGTAGGCCTCGCCGCGGGTGCCCGTGTAGGCGACCGCGGCCACGAGGCAGGATGCCGCGATCGCCGCGAAGGCCACGATGCCCGCGCTGGCGCCCACACGCTCCAGGTCCGGCCACCGTCGCGCATTGAGGCTCACACCGGCCCCCAGTCCAGCTCGTCGGCGGCGAAGGACGGCCCCTCGCGGCACACCCGCACGGAGCCGCTGGCGCCGGGTGCCACGCAGCCGAGGCACGTCCCGGCAGCGCACGCCACGGTCTGGGCGAGCACCACCTGGAGGAACGACTTGCGTCGCGCCTCCGGAGAGCCGGGCTGGATGGGGCGGCCGCCGCCCCGCTTGCGCCCCAGCGTCGCCACCCCCAGCCGCTGCTTGCGCCCCGCGGCCAGCTGGGTCAGCCCGCCCAGCAATGGCGTGGGTCCCGCGGCGAACGACTGGTCGGCCCACCCCTCGTACTCGAACACCAGGTCGGCCACCGTCCCGGCGTGCCCCAGCGAGCCGTCGGCCGTGGCCACCACGTACTCCACCTCGTCGGGGAGCAGGCTCGAGGGGTAGACCGAGGCGGCGGTCGCGGCGCCGTACAGCAGCACGACCGAGCGCCCCTCCCGCACCGCCTCGTCGATCAGCAGGCGCAGGTTCGCGATGGCGGGCCCCTCGGCGATCAAGAGCAGGTGGCGCGCCCGCGGGTCCACCTCGAGCGGCCGCCCGACCGGCCCGGCGAGGTCCAGCCGGTCACCCGGCCGGAGCGACGACGCCCACGGCGGAGGCGAACTGCCGGACGGGCCCGAGCGCCCCGCAGCCTGGATCGTCAGCGTGCCCGATGACGCGTCCGCCGTGGCGATCGCGTACGGCCGACGCAGGGGCATCCCTCCCGCCTCGACGGTCCGGACGTGCAGCGCCTGCCCGGCGCGCGCGGACGAGGCGATGGCCGGGGCGTGCCACGCCAGCAGCCACTGCCCTGGCCCGATCTCCCGGCGATCGACAAGCTCCGCGCCGAAGGGGCGCACCGGGGCTAGCGGTCCTTGCCGGCCTCGGCGCCGTCGGCACCGCCCGTGGCGGCCTCCGCGTCGGCCTCGTCGTCGTCGGCCTCGTCGTGGTCGGCCTCGTCGTCGTCGGCCTCGTCGTCGGCATCGCCCTCGGCCTCGTCCTCGTCCGCCAGCTCGGGCGCGACGGAGGGATAGGCCTCGGCAAGCGAATCGGCCAGGTCGCCGAAGACGTCGGTCGGGTCGTAGAACTCGACGATGTCATCCGGGGCGGTCAGCTCGCGCCATTCCCCGTCGCCGTCCTCGGGCAGGACCTCGGCGCGGAAGCGGCCCGACGAGCCCAGGATGAGCCGCTCGTCCTCGTCGTCGATGATGACGAGGTCGCCCACCATCCCGGCGAGCTTGCCCACCGACTCCTCGAACTGCTCGAGTAGCGCAGCCTCGTTCTGCTGGCTCTTCTCCTGGTAGTCGAGTGCCAGCGAGTAGATCGCGGCCGCCGCGCCCTCCTCGTCGTCCGCCTCAAGCGTGGGCGCGCGGCCCGCCGCCCAGGTGTCGGCAGCGGCGGCATAGCCCTCATCGTCGTCGGTCGCCAGCGAGAACGAATCCTCGGGCGGCACGCCCGCCGTCTGGAGCAGGTCATCGGTCGCGGTGGGCTCTGGCTCGAAGCCGGCAGCCTCTCGCGCAGCCTCGGCGAACGCGGTGTAGATCTCCGCCGGGTTGAACAGCTCGATCAGCTCCGACGCCGACTCCACGACCTCGGTCTCGGACACCCACTCACCCGTGTCGGGGTCCTCGTACCGGCTGCGCACGCGAAACGTGCCGTCCGGGGCGATGGACAGGTAGTCCGGGTCCTCGTCGATCAGGGTCAGGCCACCGAGGTCCTTGATCCGGTTCGCGTTGCGGTCCAGGAACTTGTGCAGCTGGTCCGTCGCCTCGACCAGGAAGGCCGTCCGCTCTAGGGCGGCGTCGTTGGCGAGCGCGCTCAGCGTGTCGTTGCGGCTCACGTCCATCAGTCGCCTCCTCTAGCCGTGGTACTCGAGATCCGGTCCGAGCCGTTCTCGGAGAAACATCGAATGGTGACGCTCAAACACCCACTCGCCGGCCCGATGGCCCAGGGCGCGGGTGGCCTCATCGGCCTCCAGCTTGTCCAGGGTCGCGTAGTCGGGCAAGTCGAACATGATCACGTTGTCAAAGTCCCAGCCATGGGCCACGTTGTACCAGCCGAGGAACCTGATCCCGAACTTCTGCTCGTACTCCTTCACCTGGCGCGGGAACAGCGTCTTCATGAAGAACTTGAAGAACGGGTCGCGGCCGCGGCGGACGGAGAAGTACGTGGCGAGGACGGGCACGAAGCTGGCAGGCCTCCGGTAGCGCTGGCGGGACGGACGGCTATTGTCGCATGCCGGGGCCGTCGCTCCCTAGAGTCGCAGGCGGGTGCGCGTGCCGGGGAGCCTCGGTGTCGGCGTCCCGAACGCCCGGCAGGCCTCCGGCCGGCGCGTCGTCCTCGATCTCGCCGACCGTGGGCGTCCGGCTGGCGAGCGGCCGGCGCCGCCCCTCGCCCCGACCCGCGGCGACCAGCCGCAGCAGGAAGATCATCGTCTGGCCGCTGATCAGGAGCAGCAGGATCATCACCACGAACAGCACGGTCGTCGCCCAGGTGGGCCAGCCCCAGCTCGTGGCCGACAGCGGCGTGACGATGACCAGCGCCAGGAGCAGCAGCATCTGGAACCAGAAGCAGCCCAGCCCGGGGCCTCGGGCCGGGTCGAGAGGCTCGCCCTTGTACTCGACCGGCTGCACCGGCCGCGGGTTCTCCTGGGAAGTCACCGCGCCACTGTACCGTCTGCGCCGGGGCCATCCGGGTTGGGCCGGCTCGGTCCCGGCTTGCCGGGTCAAATCCGTGGCGAAATCCGCGTTCTGTTCGTCGCCGGAAGGCCTAGCATTCGCCTGAATGAACGACGTCTGGGTCTGCGACAGCTGTCGGTCGATCAACCGCATGCGCGACACGCAGTGCTACCACTGCCGGGCGCCGCGCTCGAGCGCCATGGACACGCCGGGCCTCGACCTGCGCGCGGACAACGCAGCACGCGAGCGGAGCGCGCGAACCTACGTCATCTCGTGGCCCCTGGCGCTCATCTCGGTGGTCGTCCTGATCGCGGTCGCCGTGCTGGGGCTGATCGTCCTCAAGCTCCAGGTGGACGACTACCCGCGCCTCCGACAGGCCTTCGTGGACGCGATCGCCAACGACAGCACGCGGTCCGAGCTGTCCATGTCGGTCGAGTCGGTCCAGGCCGCGCTGCTGGGCAGCGTGCGCCTCGGTCTGGTGCTGCTCGCGCTGCTGACCTTCGCCGGATGGCTGGCGCTGGTCACCCGCAACGTACCGCTGCTGGGCGGTGGCGTCCCCTCCCGGAGCCCGGTCCGGGTGTTCGTCTTCACCGTGATCCCCCTGTGGCACCTGTTCAAGGTGCCCGGGATGATCCAGGACGTGCTCTACCGGACGGACCCGCGCGAGGGCGGCGCATTCATGGTGCTGGCCGCGTGGCTCGGCCTCGTCGGCTCCGTCTTCGTCAGCGTCCTCGGCAACTGGGCGATCAGGACGCTCGCGATCCGCTCGCTGATCGCCGCTGCCCCGGCGCACGACGATGCGGCGCTGCTGGCGATCTTCGGGACGGTGCTCGACCGGCAGTTCTGGCTCGCCGTCGTGGTCGAGGTGATGATCGCCTTCGGCACGATCGTGCTGGCCGGGATCATGATCCGGATCGAGTCCCGCTGCGCCGCCCGGGACCGCGAGATCCGCGAGCGGATGTCGGCGACCGGGGCGCCCACGCCGCCTGCAGGGCCGAACTGGTCGTCGCCGGGGGCGGCTGGCGCGGCGGCTGGCCCGAACGGTCCGACCGGCAGCATGGGTCCGGGCAGCGTCGTCGCCTCGACCCCCTACCAGCCGAGCTGGCCGGCCGGTCGGCCGTGGCCCGGTGGCGCGCCGGGCTCGGATTCGGCGCCCGCCTCACCTCCTGGGCCGCCTCCCCCGCCCCCGGAGGCGCCTCGCCTCGGCTGAAGCCGGCCGCGGCACGCGCTGGGCCGCCATCGCCAAGCGGCGCCCCCGTACCATGCGGAGTGATGGACGACCCCACGACGCCGCTCGACCCCCTTGCCCCGTTCCGCTGGCACCCCGAGCCGGAGCTGATCGGCCTCCGCGACGCCGCCACCTCCCGCGAGGCGCTTCGACGTGCCGGGGAGGCCACTTGGGAAGCGTCGCTCGACTGGCTGTACGACGAGGCGATGGCCCGCGGCGTCGGCCTGCCCATCGACTACCCGACGATCCGGCGGCTGCACTACGGCGAGACAGGCGGGCCTGGCCCAGCCCCGGCCAACCCCACGACCCTCGACGCAGTCCTCTCCGAGTTCCGCGAGCGGATCGCCCCCCACACGCTCAACAGCTATCACCCCAGGGCGCTGTCCTATTTCACGCCGCCGCCACTCGTCGCCTCGATCGCGGGCGAGGTCCTCGCCCAGTGGACCAACCAGGGCATCGACGTCTGGCACTGCGGGCCGGTCGCGGCGTTCGTGGAGGAGGAGGTCGTGCGCTGGCTGTGCGACCTCGTGGGGTACGGCCCGTCCAGCTTCGGGCTGTGCACGTCCGGTGGCGTGATGGCCAACTTCATCGCGATGGCGCTCGTCCGCGACGTGCACCTGCGTCGCCTGGCGGGCCTCGATCGGCCGCCCCGCGGGTCGAGGCTCGAGGGCGTCCGCGTCTACACCGGCGACCAGACCCACTTCTCGATCGCCAGGGCGCTCGACGAGCTGGGCTTCCCGCCCGAGACGCTCGTGGTGCTGCCCACCGACGACGCCTTCCGGCTGCATGCCGGGCCCGTGGCCGAGGCGATCGCCGACGACCGCTCGCGAGGCCTGCGGCCGGTCGCGGTCTGCGCGGTGGCGGGATCCACGAACACCGGGTCCGTGGACCTGGTGCCTGAGCTGGCGGGGGTCGCGGCTCGCGAGGGCCTGTGGTTCCACGTTGACGCCGCGTACGGCGGGGCGGCGCGGCTGTCCGCCCGCGACGCGACCCGGGTCCCCGGCCTCGAGCTCGCGGACTCGGTGACGGTGGACCCGCACAAGTGGTTCTTCCAGGCGTACGACCTGGGCGCGCTCGTGGTCCGCAATGGCGACCACCTGCGCCAGACCTTCGACCGCTCGCCGGAGTACTACCGGGGCGGCGAGGCGGCGCAGCCGCGCGCCGACATCGCGACCGACGATGCCGGCGACCACGACCCCCACGACGCCCAAGCCGGCCAGCTCAACTTCTACAAGCTGGGCTTCGAGGGCACGCGCCGCTTCCGCGCCCTCAAGCTGTGGGCTTCGTGGAAGCATCTCGGCACGTCGGGGTTCGGCCGGCTGATCGAGTCCAACGATGACGTTGCTGCCTACCTCGCCGCCCGCTGCGCCGAATCCGACGACCTCGAGGCGCTGCCGGCCGTGCCCGAGCTCAGCGTCGTGTGCTTCCGGCATCTGCCAGGCGGTTCGGCGGTCGCCGCGGCGATGGACCCGCCGGCGCTCGACGCGCACCAAGACCGCCTGTGCGCAGCGCTCGAGCTCGACGGCGACGGGTGGCTCTCGACGACCACGCTGCGAGGCCGAACATGGCTGCGCGCCGGGGTCGTGAACTACCTCACCACGGAGGCCGACATCGACCGGCTGCTCGCCACGCTCCGGCGGCTGGCGGCGTCGCTCTAGGAGCGCTGGGCTCGCTCTCGGCTTGCCGCCGGCGCCGGTCGCGGTCGCCATCGGCCGGGGTCGTCCTCGGCCGGGGCCACGCGTCGAACCTGTCCGCGGGGCGGAGGTTCCGCGACCCCTCGCCGGACCGACGGCACCAAGGGGGGCGAGGCGATCCGTGCCATCAACGAAGCCTCCTCGTACCAGGTCCGCACCCGCCAGCCAAGATGAGGCGTCGGGCGGTCTGCCCCCGCCGCGCCGTGCGTGCTGGCGCTGGCACTGGCGCCGCCCACGATCCTGGTTCGTGCTCGGTGCACGGCTGGCGGCGCGCCCGCGCCGAGCACGAAGCAGGATCGTCATTGGGGCGCCGGTGACGCTTCGACGCCGGCTGCACGAAGCAGGTTCGTCGCCGGGCCGAGGCTCGCCGCGGGGCGCCGGCTGCACGAAGCAGGTTCGTAGCCGGGGACGGTCTCGCGCGGGCGGGCCGAGCTCGGCCGCGGCCACAGCGATGATGGCGCCGCGTGACGTCTCCATCACCAGCCGCCGATCGGCCTGGCGCCGGATCCGATGCGCGGACGCGGCTCCGTGGGCCTGGTCCCCACTCGCCGCGACGCGCGGCTCGAGCCTACCTGCGAGGCGGGCGCGAGCGCAGTGTGATGCGGCCGAGGAACAGCAGGGCAATCGCCGTCACGACGTTGAGGGCGAGGGTCGCGAGGCGGAACGGCCCCGGCTCGTGCTGGCCCCGCAGGATGAGCATCGCCTCGAGGCCCACGTAGGCGAGCACGCCAATCGCGGCCACGATCACCACCCAGCCCATGATCCGCCGGATTGACATCGGAGGCCCTCAGTCCCCGGCGTACGCCAGTCGGCCGCCGGCGAGGACGAGGCGCACCACGCCGGGCAGCACCCGCCCGAGCAGCGGCGTGTTCTTGCCCTTCGAGACGAGTGACGCCGCGCTCGGCGTCCAGGCCCCGCTAGCGTCAACCACCACGAGGTCGGCCGGCTCGCCGGCGCGCAGCCCGGGCGCAGTCCCGCCGCGCGCGCCGAGCACTCGCGCGGGTCCGGTCGTCAGCAGCGCGACGGCCGTCGCCAGCGGCAGCTCGCCCGCAGCCACGGCCGCGAGCACGACCGAGAGCGCCGTCTCGATCCCGCTGATCCCGTTGGCGGCCCAGCCGAACTCGACGTGCTTGTCCACCTCGGTATGCGGCGCGTGGTCGGTCGCGATGGCGTCCGCCGTGCCGTCCCGGAGCGCCGCGCGGCATGCGGCCGCATCCTGCGCGGAGCGCAGCGGCGGGTTCACGCGCAGCGACGTGTCATAGGGCCTGGCGACGAGCGCGCCGTCCGCCCAGGGATCGCGCGCCCGGCCGTCCCCGTCGAGCGCCTCCCAGGCCCAGCGCCGGGCTCCCGCGATCCACTCGTCGGCGAGGGCGAGGTGGTGCGGCGTGATGTCGCAGGTCACCGGCAGACCCGCCGCCTTCGCGGCCCGGACGTGCTCGAGGGACGAAGCCGTTGAGACGTGCGTCAGGTGCAACCGCGCGCCGGGAACGTCGCGCACGACGTCGGCGAGGACCGCCAGCGAGCGCGCCACGGAGCCCGCCTCGCCGGCTGCCGGCCAGCCCTTGAGGCCCAACACCGTCGCCACGTAGCCCTCGGAGGCCTCGGCGCCCTCGGTCAGGGACAGGTCCTCCGGGTGGTCCACGATCGGGATGCCCAGCGCACCCGCATAGGCGAGGGCGTTGCGCAGGACCGTCGCCGAGCGGACGGGCGCGCCGTCGTCGGAGAAGCCGACCACGCCCGCGTCGGCCAACTCGCCCATCGCGGACAGCGTCTCGCCCTTGCGGCCCGTGGTGACCGCGCCGTGCGCGAGAACTCGGACCGGCGAGCCGGAGGCCCCGGCAGCAGCCAGGACCCGGCCCAGCACCGACGGCTCATCGAGCGCGGGCGTGGTGTTGGGCATCAGCGCGACCGTCGTGAACCCGCCGTGGGCGGCCGCGGCCAGGCCCGTCGCGACGGTCTCCGCGTCCTCGTTGCCCGGCTCGCGGAAGTGCGCGTGGAGGTCGATGAGGCCCGGCAGGATCAGGGCGGCGCCCGGGGTCAGGCCCTCCGCGTCGGCACCGGAGAGCCAGACCAGCCGCTCCAGCACGCCATCGCGCACCTCGAGCACTGCTGCCCCCTCGTGGCCAGTGCCCGGGTCCACAGCCCAGCCGCGGATCGTCGTGTCGTGGCCGCCACTCCCGCTCACGCGCCCGCCTCCGTCCGGCGCGTCCCGGCCAGCAGGTACAGCAGCGCCATCCGCACCGCCACGCCGTTGTGCACCTGGTCTGTCACCATCGAGCGCGGCCCCGCTGCCACGTCCGCCGCGATCTCCACGCCCTCGTTCATGGGCCCCGGGTGCATCACGATCGCGTCCGGCCTGGCGGCGCGCAGCCGCTCGTTCGTGAGGCCGTACCGCGCGGCGTACTCGCGCAGCGAGGGCAGCAGCCCCGACGCCATGCGCTCCTTCTGGATGCGCAGCGCCATGACCGCGTCCGCGTCCTGCAGCGCGGCGCCCGCGTCGGAGGTCACGGTGAAGCGACGCCCCGCCGCGCCCCGCGCCGCCCAGGCCTCGAAGCCCCGCAGGAGCGTGGAGGGGCCGCAGATCCAGAGGTCCGCGCCCATCGCCGTCAGGGTCCACACGTTTGACCGCGCCACCCGCGAGTGGAGCACGTCGCCGAGGATCACCACCTTGCGCCCCTCCAGCAACCCGCCGGGCAGCCGCGAGCGCAGCGTGTAGAGGTCAAGCAGCGCCTGCGAGGGGTGCGCGTGCCACCCGTCGCCGCCATTGAGCACCGAGCCGCTGAAGATCTCCGCCGCTAGGTACGGCGCACCCGACACGCTGTGGCGGATCACGAGCATGTCCGCGCCCAAGGCCTCCACCGTGCGCACGGTGTCCACCAGCGACTCGCCCTTGGACACCGACGACGACGCGGCCGCGATGTTGACAACGTCGGCGGACAGGTTCTTGGCGGCGACCTCGAACGAGACACGGGTGCGCGTGGACGCCTCGTAGAACAGGATGGTCACGCCCAGGCCCCGCAGGGCGGGCACCTTGGGGATGGGCCGCTCGAGCACGTCGTGCATCTCGTCGGCGGTGCGCATGACCAGCTCGATGTCGGGGCGGGTCAGCGCATCAACGTCGAGGAGGTGGCGATGCGCCCAGTGCGCTGGGGCGGCAGCAGGGGCCTCGATCGCCCCCTCCGGACGCTCCGACCCGGCGCTCATGCTGCCGTCCCGCCAACCGCCGCCAGCCCCGGCCGCCGCTCGATCTCGACCGCGTCGTCGCCGTCAACCTCCTCGAGCGTGACCTTGACGACCTCCTCGCGCGACGTGGGGACGTTCTTGCCCACGTGGTCGGCGCGGATGGGCAGCTCTCGGTGGCCGCGGTCCACCAGCACCGCGAGGCGGATCGCCTGCGGCCGCCCGTAGTCGATCAGGGCGTCCATCGCTGCCCGGATCGTGCGGCCCGTGTAGAGCACGTCGTCGACCAGCACGATCGTCTTGCCGTTGAGGTCGAAGGCTATGTCAGTGCCCTTGACGATGGGCTGCTGGGCGACGAGCGAGAGGTCATCGCGGTAGAACGTGATGTCCAGCGCGCCCACGGGGATGTCCACGCCTTCGTTGTCCCGGATGGAGGCGGCGAGGCGCCTCGCCAGCGGGACCCCGCGGCGCTGGATGCCCACCAGCGCCAGGCCCCCAGTGCCGGCGTGCTTCTCCACGATCTCGTGGGAGATTCTGATGGTCGCCCGGCGGATGTCCTCCGCCGTCATGATCCGGCGGCCCGTCATCGGGTCAACCCGTAGCGTCGCACGCGGCTCGCTCCTCCTTCCCGGCCTCACGGGGCCACCCGGCCTCACGGGACCGGCACGGAAATCGGCGTCCAGTCTAGCGCGCTCAGGGCGGCCGGCGCGGTCGGGTCGGCGATACCGTCGCAGACCGAGACGGTCACCGGTCGCGGTCGGCCGACGCCGTCAGTAGACCGAGACGGTCACCCTTGTCAGGCCCGACCAGGAGGCGCAGCCGCAGATCGCGAAGAAGTCCGGCCGGTAGAGGTCCACGACGCGGGCCGGATCCTGCGGCCCCCAGTCGGTCACGGTCCGCAGGATGCAGCCCCCAGCGCCGCAGATGCGCACGATCGTTCCCCGCGGCAGGCGCATGGCGGTGGTGCCGTTGTCGTAGAACGAGCCCAGGCCGCTGAGCTTGAAGCGGGGCGGCTTCCAAGCCGTCCCGGCGCTCACGGCGGGCTGGGCCACCCGCGGTCGCGCCGTGGGCCCGGCCGGGGCGCTGCCCCGCTCCACGAGCCGCCCGCCCTCGCCTAGGAACCCCTCGGAGCGAAGGGCGGCGTCGGGCGTCGCCACCGGCAGCGATGCCGGGACGCCAGAGAGGATGGGCACCTGGACGAAGGCCGACGCCTGGAGCGTCCGCGCTGTCGACGGAACTGTCGAGCCGGCGGGCGCTGGCAGGCCGATCAGGGCGGCTGCGGCGATGAGCGCCGAGGCCGCGACGACCATTCTGCGTCGCATGACCCGGGGACAATAAGCGGATCCCGCGGCGCGCGCAAGTCGGCCGGCGCGTGCAGTGGAGCACCGACGAGCCTGCAGATAGCCGCTGTGGCCTGGTTTCGGGCCCTGCCGACAGGGTCAGGGAACGACGGTGCCGCTCCCGTCGGCGGGCAATTCCATCGTCGGGTAGACGGTCTTGCCAGACCACGCGAGGACCTCAACGGTCTGCCGCGGGCCATGCTGGGGCGGGGTCCAGGCGACGCGTCCCGCGCGGAGCGAGAAGTCGGGCTCGGCCGGCGCTCCGTCGAGCATCGGGCTTGCCACGTCCGGCGCGCCTGTGACCTCGTCCACCCGGTAGAGGCTGAGCCGGCCATTCGGCCCGCCGCCCTGGGCCACCCAGGCCGCGACAACGGCGCCCGTGTCGTCCCAGCGCACCTGCCACGCGTCGAGCGGGCCCTTTGCGAGGACCTGCGGGGCGGCGGCCGGGTCAGCGGTGCTCGGCCACGGTCCCACGACGAGCCGGCCCTGGTCGGGAACCCAGCTCACGCCGTCGGCGGCCAGCTTCACGGTCCCTGACCACCAGCCCGCGGCAGTCCCGCTGGGTGACACCGCGGGGAGCCACGTCCCCGGCGTGCCGATCGGCAGCGCGTGCCCGGTCTCGGAGTCGAGCTGGTAGGTGGAGGGGATCCCCGCGTCCACTCGACTGGCGAGGATGCCCGAGGCGGCCCAGCCCGCCAACCAGCTGTCGTGGTCGGTGGTGATCGGCTCGGCCTCCTGATCGCCCGGCGACCAGACGTAGATGTCGGGACCGGACGAGCCGTCGGACGGCATGGCCGAGAACGCGACGCGGGTGCCGTCGGGCGAGTACGTGGGCGCGCCGACGACCATGACCCCGCTGGCGATCCTGATGGCCCCGTCTGGGGCCGGCGGGATGTCAGCCGAGGCGAGGGCCGGGGACGCAGATGCCGAGGGGGACAACGGCGTGCGCCAAAGGCCGCTATCCGAAGCCAATGCGGTCACGATCGCGGGCGATGGCGTGGAGGTGGGCTCCCCCGAGGGCGATCCGCTGGCGGAGACGTCGGACGGCGAGGCCGACGCGGTTCTCTCGGGGGATTCGTCCTCCGAGGCCGGGGGCGTCGGGGTCTCAGGAGGGGTGGACACAGCGGACGGGCTGGCGGAGGCGGTCGAGGCAGCGTAGGAGGGTGAAGCCGCGCCGCTCGCGCCCGGCGGCGGGGTCGGGCTCGTGGCAGCCGTGACCGGGCCGGAGGCGGTCGCCGAAGGGGCGACGGACCCGCTCGTGGCTGCCGGTGACGCCGCCGGCGTGGAGACGGCCTTGACCGGGACCACGTACACGCCCTGGCTGCCGGGATCGCGGCTGATGACGACCATTTGGCCGCCCGAGGGCGAGATGGCACCCAGCAGGCCGGTTGCCTGGCCGAACGAGCTGATATTGGTGACCGCGAAGGTGGGCGAGACGCCGCAGTCGACGACGCCGGTCGGGCACACCTCGTCCACGCGGCGGCTGAGGAGCTGGAGGTTGCCCGCACTGTCGAGGGCGAGGACCTGGAGGTCTGCGGCGCCCTTGATCGCGATCGGCGTCGCGCCGGCCGTTCCGTCTGGGACGGTCAGCCGCCCACCGAGCAGGCTCGCCCCGACCACAGCCACGACGGCCACCATGGCGACCACGGGCGCAAGCGCGAGGGGCCGCGACCGGCGGGGCGAGCGGCGCAGGCGTCGGAAGCGGCCGGTCCCGGCACCGCGGCGACGCTCTCCCTGGATCGCGGCCGCGGTGCGCGCCCACAGGTCGCGCGGGGGCTGCGGCATCGTCTGGCGCAGGGCGCCGAGGCGCTCGTGGTGGGCCGCGTACTCCGCCGCAACCGACCTGCAAGGGGAACACGCCCCGAGATGGTCCGCCAGCCAGGCCTCGTCGCCCGGCGGGAGGACCTCGTCGATACGGGCGGCGGCGAGCTCGCGGGCACGCACGTGATCGGCGCCGCTGAACGCGTCCCGGCCGCTCACGAGCCATTCCCCCGCGCGGCGTCGCGCTCTGCCTCGCGCTGCGCGTCGGCGGCCTTCTCGGCGGCCAGCGCCTGCCTGAGGCTCTCGCGGGCCCGGGTGAGCAGCGCCCGCGCGGCGACGTGCGAGACGCCGAGCGTGGCCGCGAGCTCGAGGCCGGTCATGTCGTGGAGCTCGGCCAGCAGCAGGGCTGCTCGCTGGCGCTCGGGGATCTTCTCGAGCGCGCGCTGCAGGTCGCCGGAGAGCCGCGCGTCCATCACGAGGTGCTCGGCCGAGGGGGCGCTGCTGCGCGCCTCGCCGACGAGCGGCACGAACCGCACGATCCGGCGGCGGCGGAGGTCGTCGAGCGCCACGCGGTGGGCGATCTGGTAGAGCCACGCCCGTGCGTTCTCGGGCCTCTGGAGCGCGTCGTAGGCCTTGTACGCCTTCACGAACGCGTCCTGGGTGAGGTCGGCAGCGAGGTCGGGGTCGCGGAGCATGCGGAGCAGGTAGGCGTAGATCTCGGTCTGGTGCTTGGCGAACAGCTCCTCGACGAAGCGGTACGCCTCGTCGTGGTCCCAGGAGACGCTCATCGCACGCCCGCCGGGCATGACATGCCGCTCGACTTGGACCGGGTCGAAGGCCACGTTCGCTCCATGGGATGCGGCCGTATCGGCCCGACCGCGGTTCGCCCCTCCCGAGGCCCTGTGACGGTGCCTCCCCCCGGCGTGTGACGCCGGACCCGTCGCATGGTCATCGCAGTGGGTGCTCCGGTGGCCCGACGTCTACGCGACCGGCCCGCAACTCCTCGACCGCATCCTCCGGCGACACCGAGTTGACTGGCAGGCCCGTGCCCAGTTCGAGGCCCGCGATCTCGCGGAGTCGGGGGTGGATCTCCCAGTGCCAGTGGTAGGTCGCGTCCACCTGCTCGCGCAGCGGCGAGCTGTGGAGGACCAAGTTGTAGGGCGGCCCGTCGAGGCTGGCCGCCAGCTTGCCGAGAACCTGGCGGAGCGCCTCCGCAGTGGCGATGACGTCGCGATTGTCGGCCCGGGCGAAGTCCGCGTCGTGGCGGCGCGGGACGACCCAGACCTCGAACGGCGAGCGGCTCGCGTACGGCGCGAAGGCGACCGCGTGGTCGTCCGCGTAGAGCAGGCGCTCCGGCCGGCGGACCTCGTCGCGCACGAGCCGGCAGTAGGGGCACTCGCCCTCCCGGATGAGGAACCGTGCCGAGCCGCCCAGCTCCTCCGCGATGCGGTGCGGGATCTGCGGCAGGTCGTACAGGTCGAAGCACAGGTGGTTGGTCCGCGCGCCAGCCTGAGCACCCCAGTTCTGGAGCACCTGGAGGTATTGGGTGAGGCCGGCCCTGCGCGCGCCGACGATCTCGTCCCGGCATCGCGCCAGCAGCTCCTCGATGGTGCTGCTGCCCACGGCGTGCAGCGCGCGATGCTCGCTCGGCGGGGCCACGACCGTGCGCCACGACCCCGCCGCCCTGGCGTCAACGAGCGAGACCTGGGCAACGGTGCCGCTCCTCGCGCGGACCTCCTCCTCGGTCCCCGCGACCGTGAACGCGAAGTCCTTCAGCACGCGGAGGCGGATGCCGTCGCCCGACGGGATGCGGCAGTTGAAGCAGTCGCCGCGATCGGGCACCGGGGCCGCAGCCTGGGCGAAGCGCTCGCGCGCGAACGTCCGGTCGATGACCGTGGCCACCCACCAGCCGGTGATCGCGTCCTTGCGCAGCTCGAACAGGCCCTGGCTCATGGGGCGCCCCGGGCCGCCTCGCCGGCCGTCACTGCCAAGGCCACGCGGGGGTCGTCGTCGGCCCAGGCGAGGGTGGCGCCGAGGCGCTCGGCGAGCGCGGGGGCGAAGACCTTGGCCACGATCTCGACGCTCTCCGTGCTGGGCGAACCGCCACGGCACCCAAGCTCGGCGGCGATCGAGGTGGACCGGAGGCCGGGCGTGCCGCAGGGGTCGATGAGGTCGAAGTCCACGAGGTTCGTCGTCACGTTGAGCGCGATGCCGTGGTAGGTCACGCCCCGCTCCACGCGGACGCCCAGCGCGCCAACCTTGCGCGCCAGCGGCCCCTCGGCGCCAACCCAGCAGCCCGGGTGCCCATCGCGGCGGCCGGCGCTCACGCCCTCAGCCGCGCACGCGTCGGCCATCGCCGTCTCGAGCGCTCGCACGTACTCGCGCAGGTAGACGCCGCGGTCCGAGAGTCGGACGATCGGATAGGCCACCAGCTGCCCTGGCCCGTGGTACGTCACCTCGCCGCCACGCTCCACGCGGATCACCTCGATACCGCGCGCCGCGAGCACGGCCGCCGGGGCGAGCACGTGGGCGTCGTCCGCCTGGCGGCCGAGGGTGAGGACTGGCGGGTGCTCGAGGAGCAGGAGCTGGTCGGGGACTGCGTCCGCCGCGCGGGCGACGGCAAGGGCCTTCTGAAGGTCCCAGGCGTCGCGGTAGGCGACCCGGCCAAACCAGCGTGCCACCAGCGGCGCCGCGCTCGCGGGGTGACGTGCGTCCATGCGGATTGACGATAGCAGGGCGATCCCTCGGGGCCCTTATCGGATGGCGGCGCCGGCGATTCGCGCGGCGCACCGCGCCCCTCCGGTGGAGCGTGAGAGGGTCAAGCTGCGATCGTGCAGGCGCCGACCCCGGCGACCCGCCCTCCTCCCCCAGCCTCGCCGCCGGCCCGGGCCTTGAGGGCGGCGCCGGGATAGGCGCCCGGGGGTTCGCGACCGCGGCTGGTAGGCTGTTCGCAACCCGGCAAGCGCAGCCACGCGACCCGGGCGAGGACCCGGGAGCGTCGGAACCGCGCCCGGGTCCGTCTGTTTCGCGAACACGGCACCTCCGGAGGCTCGGCGGTGCGCCGCTGTCGACGGGGCGCGCGGACGCTCAGGGCAGGCGCCACAGGCACACTTGCTCGCTTCCCCAAGGTGAGCAGACAACCGACTGGCGCGCGTCCCAGGCGGCTTGGTGCAGGCTCGCCCAAGCCGGCGCCTGACCGGGTCGGCCGACGAACCACCGGACCCCCCGGCTCGCGTACAGGTCGCCCGGAGAGATGCCGGTGGCCGGCCGGCTCACGATCGTCAGGGCGCGGGCCCGCATCGCGAACGCGGGCGCGTAGTCCCCCTGCGTGGCGCTGCCCGCCGGGATCACGCCCGCGATCAACGCCTGCAGCGCCGGCAGGCGGTAGGTGGCGCTGCGCATCCAGGACCCGTACGACAACAGGCCCGGCACCACCAGCACCAGCGCGAGGGCGGTTGCCGCAGCCCACGTAGTCCTCCGCCCCCGGCCCGTCGCGGGCCGCGCGATCGCCGACGACGCCAGCCGCGCACCGATCCCAACCAGGATCGCCAGCGCGGGCAGGAGCGGCAGGTCATACCGGTTCGGCCGATAAGGCGCGACTGCGAGAAGGCCGAGGCCGAAGACGAGCCAACCGGTCGCGGCGGCCAGCAGCAGGCGCAGTTCGGGCGTCAAGGCCCGCCAGCGCGTGATCGCCATCGCCCAGCCGGCGGTACCAGCCGCGAGGAGCGGGGCCGAGAGCGCCACGAACCCGTCCGAGTCGGGGAACGTGTCGATCCGACGCAGCACCGTGCGGAGCGGAGCGATGATCGGCTCCGAGGCCCAGATCCGCAGCACATCGCTGATCCCTGACCGATTGGGCAGCCAGATCAGGCCGATCCAGCCGGCACCGAGCACCGCGATCGACAGCGCCGCCCCGCCGGCCCAGCGCCGGACCGGGGGCTGCCGCCACCCGGCGATCGCGACGGCGAGCAGGATCCCGGCGGTCGCGGCCAGTGCCGAGGGCTTCGTCCCGACGGCCAGGGCGAGGAGCAGGCCCCCAAGCAACCCGACCCGACCGGCCCGGTGCGACCCTGCGCGCAGGACCGTCAGCGCCCCGAGCGTGAGCCACATCGCGACCATCGGCTCCAGGAACGCGAGCCGGCCGTAATACAGCACCAGGGTGGCCCCACCGTAGGCGATCGCGGCGAGCGCAGCGGGGCGGGCGCCAACCCAGCGCCGGAGGCCGAGGCCCAGCGCTGCGACCGTGACCCCCGTGGCGGCTATCGAGACCAGCCGTGCCTGCTCGATGCCCACCCCCAGCACGGTGAACACGGCCGCCACGCTGACACTGAACGGGAGGTTCACCAGGTGGAGCATCCAGTCGTCGGTCGCCCAGGTACCAAGGAGCACGAGGTTCCGGGCGTTCATGACGTCCCAGGACTCGTCGGTGAAGGGCCCGTTGCTCGTCGTCACGCCGAACGCTGGGTCCGCGCCGAGGAAGGCGAGCATGACCACCACCACAGCGACGGCGATGCCGACGAGCGCTACAGCCTCACGGCTCGGCCACTGGACCCTAGACCGGCGCAGCGCCGCCCCCGCCACCTCGGGTGCGACCATCGGGCTCTCGGGTCCTCCCCTCGTCATGTCGGAGCACCGATGGTAGGTGAGCGGGCGGGAGCGTGCCGGACATGCCCGGGGGAACGGGCGGTCGCCCTAGCGTCCCGTCCCTGAAGCCGCCCGCCGGCTGCCGCCCGGGACCCCCGCGCGCCGGCGGCCGAGTCGTGCCGGGGTCGCCAGGGGCAGCGGCGTGCGCGGGTCCCGGCCCGAGCCGGGGGTCCGCGGCGCGGCCCGTGCGCGCGGGGGGCGCTCCCGACCCTGACGCGACTCAGCCGGCGAGGGGCCGGCGGATCGGGGCACCAGACGGTCAGGCCGAGCGCCCCGCCCATGGCGCAGCAGCGTCTCTGACGCGATGGCTTCGCCATGTCCGCCCTGCCCCCGACGCCGGCCGAACGTGCCCGGCGACCTCCCGTGCGATGATGTGTAGGGCGAGTCCGCGGCCGCCGAGTACCCAGGTGGGGTGACTCGGCGGCGATTGCGGCGGAGGCGGCGGGACGATGGCGGCGGTCTGCCAGGCGAGGCGAGCCGCCGTGCCGCGCCGGGTCGGGCGATCAGCCCTGGAGAGGGATCACCGGGCACTCGAATTCCTTGACCGGCGTCGACGCGATCGTCAGCATCCCGGCCGAGGCGTAGGCGAGCACCTGGTCGCCACTGGTCAGCTGCACCGGCGTCGTGCTCCAGGTGATCGGCAGGACCATCCAGCGTCCACCTCGGAAACCGGGGTCGCCCGGCGCGGCCGCGGCCACGTTGACCAGACCGTTGCCCAGTGCGTAGATCGCCTCGAAGGACGAGGCCGGGGCGCCGGTGTTCGAGAAGTCGGTAGGCGTGCCCACGGTGCGCCACAAGGTGCCGTCGGCGTAGAAGCCGATGTGGGGCGCGCTGCCGGCGAAGACCGAGCTTGCGGCTACGGATGTGAGCAGGGCGGTGGCCGTGAGGGCGGCGGCGAGACGACGAAGCATCAGGGAGATCCTCCTGGGCCGGCGAGGCGCTGCCGGCGGGCGTTCCCGGCGACCGGGACGGCGGTCAGACTCGCCGGGTCGTGCGACGTGGCGATGACGCGGTGTCACGGAGCCGTCACGGTTGCCGGGAACGCTTGGGCCGGTCATGCTGCCCTCCGTGCCGAACCAGCCCTATGGCCCCATCCTGGTCGTGGACGACGACCCCAAGATCGTCGAGCTGGTGCGCATGTACCTCGAGCGGGAGCGATTCGCGGTCGTCACGGCGGCCGATGGGCGGTCGGCGATCCGCGAGATCGAGGAGCGCTCGCCGCGCCTCGTGGTCCTGGACCTCATGATCCCCGAGCTCGACGGGTATGCCGTCATCCGCCGGGTGCGCGCCATGGGCGACGTGCCGATCCTGATCCTGTCGGCGCGCGGCGCTGTCGGCGACCGGATCCAGGGCCTGTCCGAGGGCGCGGACGACTACCTCCCCAAGCCCTTCTCCCCCGCCGAGCTGGTCCTGCGCGTCAAGACGATCCTGCGGCGAACCGAACGGCCGGCGGGGATCGCGGCGGTGGGAGCCGGCGAGGTGCTCACGCTGGGCGACCTGGCCCTCGACCCCGGGCGCCACCGCGCGACGGTCGGCGGGGTCGATGTCGGCCTCTCGGCGCTCGAGCTCCGGCTGCTGGCGGCGCTCCTCGACGCGGACGGGCGCGTGCTGTCGCGCCTCCAGCTGCTCGACGCGGTGTACGGCGAGGCCGAGGGCGACGTGACCGACCGGGCGATCGACCAGTACGTGCGGCGCCTGCGCGAGAAGCTGCGCGACGACCCCGCTGCGCCGCGGTACGTCGACACCGTGCGCGGCACGGGGTACCGCGCGGCCGGCCGGGTGGCAAGGCGGCGGGAGGAGCCGTGAGACGGCTCACCGGTCTGTCGGCGCGGATCCTGGTCGCCGCGCTGGTCGTGGCGGCGGTGTCGATCGCGATCCTCGCGGTCGGCGTCCTGCGCGTGGGCGGCGACGCGTTCGAGGCGTTGATGATGGCCGCCGGCGACTCCGCCGACCACGCCCGGCAGATGTTCGGCAGCAGCGTCGCCGGGGTCGTCATCGTCACCGCGGTCGTGGCGGCTCTGGTGGCGCTGACGCTGGCCCTCGTGCTGGCGCGGATGCTCGCCCGACCGATCGAGCGCCTGGCCGAAGCCGCCGACCGGGTCGCCGCCGACGGCCCGGCGGAACGCGTTCCCGAGGACGGTCCCGCAGAGTTCCGGCGCCTGGCCGCCGCGTACAACGCGATGGCCGCTCGGCTCGACCAGCAGGAGGCTCTGCGGCGCGAGTTCATCGTCAACGCGAGCCACGAGCTCCGCACCCCGCTGACGAACCTCCAAGGCTACCTTGAGGCGCTCCGCGACGGCGTCATCGAGCCGGAC
Organism: Chloroflexota bacterium; assembly: GCA_021802825.1. GTDB lineage: Bacteria > Chloroflexota > Limnocylindria > Limnocylindrales > CSP1-4 > CAIXZV01. The sequence continues at coordinate 163,525 of JAJZRG010000001.1, read as the reverse complement.
CCACGCGTGTTCGACTCGCTTCGCGAGGAGGTGGACCGCCTAAAGCGGCTCGCGGCCTCGCTCGACGTGCTGGCCGGCGCTCCGTGGACGGCCGTGCGGACCGAGCCGACCGATGTCGACGTGGCGGCCGCCCTGCGGGGTGCGACGGAGTTGGTGGCGCCGGCCCTGACCCGCCGGTCGGTGGCGGTCGAGGTGGACGCCCCGGGACCCGCGATCGCGCGCGTGCGCCCGGATGCGCTGACCGGCGTGCTCGCGAACCTGCTCCAGAACGCGGAGCGGTACACGCCCGACGGAGGCCGGGTCGCCGTCGCGTCGCTGGCGGCAGGCGACTCGAGGGCTGCCGGCTCCCACGGAGGCCGCGAAGGCGGTGCGTGGATCGAGATCGTGGTGGGCAACTCGGGACCCGGCATCCCCCCGGAGGCCCTCTCACGCGTGTTCGACCGCTTCTACCGCGTGGAGCCGTCGCGCGACCGGGCGCGAGGCGGGGCCGGCATCGGCCTTACGATCGTGCGCCAGCTGGTCGAGGGGGACGGGGGCGAGGTGAGCGTCACCTCCGAGCCGGGCTGGACGGCCTTCCGGGTGCGCTACCCGGCGTCGAGCGTGGGCTGACGCCCCGCCCCGGATCGCCGATCCGCCGCGTCGAGCGGCGACCCACAGCTACCCGCCCGACACCGCCGGGATCACGTGCACCACCGACTCAGGGCCGACGGGCGTGGCCAGGTCCGCCTGCCGCCCGTCCACGAACACCCTGATGTGCTCGCGGATCTCAGGCCCGGTGGTCAGCAGCCGATCGTGCATCCCGGGGACGCGCGCGTCGAGCGAGGCGAGCAGCTCCTGGACGTTGCCGCCCGCCAGCTCCAGTCTTCGTGGCGTGCCGGGGAACAGGTCGACGAGGTTCCCGGGCAGGCGCACCTCGGGCATGGTGGTGTAGGCCCTCTGCCGCTAGTCCGCGAGGACCGTGACGTCAACGGACGCGATCTGCGGTAGGTACGAGGCGATCTCGCGCCACGAGTCGCCCTCGTCCGCGGACGCGAACAACTGCCCCGACTGGGAGCCGAAGTACACGCCTGCCCGGTCGAGCGAGTCCACGCCCATCGCCTCGCGCAGGACCGAGAGCCAGGCGTTCTCCTGCGGCAGCCCGCTCGCCAGGCGCGCCCAGGACCCGCCGCCATCGCGCGTCCGCCACACGGCCGCCTTCGCGTCCGGCGTGTAGCGGCCCTTCTCCGGCGTGGTGAGCGGGATGACCCAAGCAGTCTGCGGGTCGCGGGGGTGGACGCCCATCACGAAGCCGAAGTCGGTCGGCAGGTTGCCGGTGATCTCCTGCCAGCTCGCGCCGCCGTCGTCCGAGCGGTACACGCCGCAGTGATTCTGCTGGAAGAGCGTCTGCTCGGTCCCTGCCGCCAGCGCGAACTTGTGGACGCAGCTGCCCACCTCGGCGGGCGGCCCGGGGTTGTAGTCCTGTCGGACGCCGCGGTTGCGGGCGGTCCAGGTCTCGCCCCCGTCCGTGGTCTCGAACACGCCCACCGAGCTCGCCCCCACCCACAGCCGCTGCGGGTCGGCGGGCTGCGGGACGATCGTGTGGAGGATGAGGCCACCGTTGCCGGGCATCCAGTCGGGCGTGGACGGGTGACCGCGCAGCCCCTCAACGTGCCGCCAGGTGGCACCCTGGTCATCGCTGCGGAACAGGCCCGCCGGCTCGACGCCGGCGTACAGGCGGCCGTGGCCCGGGGTCACGCTCCAGACGCGGGTCAGCTTCGGCCCGTCATCGCCGTAGGTCAGCCCCGCGGACGAATGGGTCCACGTCTCGCCTAGGTCGGGCGAGCGGAACACCGCCGGGCCGAACCAGGGCGAGGTGGCGGCGGCGTAGACCGCGCCATCAGCGGGGTTGTAGCTGACGTCGCGCACCTCGAAGCCGTCGCAGAACGGGCCGCGGACCTGCCAGTCGCGACGGGCTTCATCGGAGTCGAGCAGGTAGGCGCCCTTCTTGGTGCCGACCATCAGCAGGACGCGGGACATCTGGACCTCCGTGGTGCGGGCAGGCTGGCCGCCTTGGGACGCGGGCTGCGGGGGCTTCGGCCGTCTAGCGTAGTCGCGCCCGGGCGAATCGGGAAGTGGCTCCTGTGACGGTCGAGCGGCGGGATCCGCAGGCGCCTCAGCCGCGCCTGGAGAACAGCCGGGCGAGGGCGACGCGCGTGATCTGCCGTGTGTCTTCCACTGCCCAGTCCGCCTCCGTCAGGCCCGTCCCGACACCCACCGACACCATCCCCGCAGCGTTGATCGCCTGGATCCCGGCCCGCGCGTCCTCGACCCCCGTGCAGTCGTCGGGCCGAAGGCGGAGGCGCTCCGCGGCGGCCAGGAAGATCTCCGGGTCCGGCTTGCCCTTCACGATGGTCGAGGGGTCCACGATTGCGTCCACGTCGCCCCCGATGCCCAGCCGCCGCACGACCTCGGCCGCGTTGTGGCTGGCCGACGCGATGGCCGTCCGGATGCCGTGGGCCCGCAGGTCGGCCAGCAGGTCGGCGATCCCGGGCAGCAGGTCGGCGGGCGTGATCCGCGCGATCAGCTCGCCGAAGTAGGCATTCTTGCGCTCGGCCAGGCGCGACTTGGCCGCCGCGTCGAGCGAGGCCCCCCGCGCGCCCGAGAGGATGATCTCGAGGCTCTCCATCCGGCCAATGCCCTTGAGCCGCTCGTTGAGCTCCCGGCTGAACGGGAGCCCCTCCTCGGCTGCCATGCGCGCCCAGGCCTGGAAGTGGAGCTCGGCCGTGTCGGTGAGGACGCCGTCGAGGTCAAACACGACCCCGCGCAGCCTGGGGCGCAGGTCGAAAGCGGCTGGCTGCCCGGCCAGCACCGTCACCGGCTTGCCGAAGTGGCGCAGCTCCACCGGCGGTCCGGACTCCACGGTGTATGTGGCCTCGTCAGGCGTGAGCGCGACGCGCAGCCGCGATGCCCCCACGCGCAGCCGGAAGGCGAGCCGCTGCCAGGCGTCGGGCAGCCGGGGCGCGAACGATGGGCCGCCGTCATCGTCGCGGAGGCCCGCGAAGCCGTTGACCACCGAGACCCACGTGCCCGCCATCGCCGCAATGTGGACCCCGTCGCGGGTGTTGCCATTGACGTCGTCGAGGTCCATGCGCGCGGTGGAGACGAAGTAGCGTCGGGCGACCTCGGCCTGGCCCAGCTCCGCCGCGGCCACGCTCTGGATGCACGGCGCGAGCGACGAGTCGCCGGTGGTCAGCGGGTCGTAGAAGGCGAAGTTGCGGCGCTTCTCGGCGGTCGTGAACTCGTGGCTGAGCAGCACCTGAGCAAGCACGACGTCGGGCTGCTTGAGGACCTGGTGGCGGTAGATGACCAGCGGGTGGTAGTGGAGCAGCAGGGGGTAGCGGTCGGCCGGGGTGGCCGCGAAGTCCCACGGCTCGCGGTCCAGGAACGCGTCGTCTTGGAGGTGGATCCCTAGGGCGGGGTCGCGCGGGACCCGCATCCGTTCGGCCGCCTCGCGCCACCCGTCAACCTCGGTCAGGCTCAACCCGATCGCGCCCGACAGCCGCGCCCACGCCCGCGGCTCGTCGCGCGCGAGCTCGTCCGCGACCCGGGCGGCATGGCGCAGGTGGGCGCGGGCCATGAGGTTCGTGTACAGGTTGTTGTTGACCAGCGCCGTGTACTCGTCCGGCCCAGTGACCTCGTTGAGGCAGAACGCCCCACCCTGGGCTGGGATGTAGGCACCCAGACCGATCCACAGCCGGGCGGTCTCGAACAGCAGCTCAGCGCCACCGTCGAGGAGCAGCGAGCGGTCGCCGGTCACCTGGACGTAGCGCGCGAGGGCGAGCGCGATGTCGGCGTTGATGTGGTACTGCGCCGTGCCCGCCGGGAAGTAGGCCGACGCCTCGCGCCCGTTGATCGTCCGCCACGGGAACAGCGCACCGTGCTCGCCCATCTCCGCGGCCCGCTCACGGGCGGCCGGCAGCGTGCCGATGCGGAACTCGAGCAGCGCCCGGGCGAGTTCTGGCTGGGTGTACGCGAAGAACGGCTGGGCGAACACCTCCGTGTCCCAAAAGACGTGCCCCTCGTACCCCTCGCCGGTGAGGCCCTTCGCCGCCAGGTTGGTCCGGCCGTCTCGGCCCGCGGACCCGAAGATCGTGAACAGGTTGAACCGCAGGCCCTGCTGCAGCGCGTCGTCCCCTTCGAGCTCCACGTCCGAGTCGTGCCAGAACGCGTCGAGCACCCCCGCCTGCTCGTGCGCGAGGGTGTCGAAGCCGTCGGCCAGGGCCGCCGCCGCCTGGGCAACCGCCTCGTCGGCAAGCTCGCCTTCCGGCAGGTCGAGCGAGCTGCAGTACGCGAGCGCCTTCACCAGGTGGATCCCGTCGCCCGCCGCCAGCCGCTCGTGGAACGTGTGGGCGATCCCGTCAGCGAGCAGAGCTGTCTCCGGGACGATGTCGCCGTGCGGGCCCTGGGGCCCGGGCGCGACGCTCAATCCGTCGTCGGCATCGGACACCGTGCGGGGCGTCTCGGGGTCGTAGGCCGGGCCGCGCAGCCAAACGGCCGACTGGCGGGCGGCGGCTGCGAGGGCAAGCTGCGTCGTCCGGGTGCGCTGGACCAGCAGACTGCCGGCCTCGTCTCCCTCGCGCCGCTCGAGCACGAGCGAGCCCGCGCGGACGTGGGAGCCCACCCGCGGGTCGTCGGACGCGGCGATATTGCCCGGCCCCTCCACGAGCGTTGACACCAGGCGCACGTCCGCGTCGCCGCGCGGCGCCTCGAGCAGCGTCACCCGGTAGTCGATCATCGCCACCGCGCGGCGGGTGAACGACACCAGGCGCCGCGTCGTCAGCTCGATCCGTCGCCCGCCCGGGGACCGCCAGCGAAGGCGCCGGTGCAGGATGCCCGCGCGCAGGTCGAGCGAGCGCTCGTGGTACTCGACCTCGCCCGTCGAGAGGTCCAGCGGCTCCCCATCCACCTCAAGCCGGATCCGCTTCCCGTCGGCGATGTTGAGCTGGACCTGGTGGTTGCGCGCGAAACCGAAGGCGCCCTCCGGGTAGACGATGGGCGCCTCCTCATAGAAGCCGTTGAGGTAGGTGCCGTGGACGGCGTTCCCGGCGTCCTCCTCAAGGTTGCCGCGCAGCCCGAGGTGGCCGTTGCCGAGCGCGAACACGGACTCGCTGCGGGCGGCGTTGGGCGGGTCGAACCCCTGTTCCCGCACACGCCACGGCTCGACCGGGTAGAGCGACAGCAGCGGCGCGCGCGGGTTCGGCTGTCCAGCGAACGACGTCATTCCTCGCTCGGGCACGTTCCTCGGCCCGGGGCTGAGTCCATCACCCTGCGCGTGGCCCATAGCCGGCCCACGCTCCTCGTCTGGACTGCGCTCATCCCTTTACCGAGCCGCCCACGATGCCGCGCACGAAGTAGCGCTGGAGCGCGAGGAACACCACGAGCGGCACGGCCATGGTCACGAACGCAGCCGCGGCCAGGTACTGCCAGCCGCCGCCAAGGGAGGAGACCAGGTTGGAGACGGCGATGGTCAACGGGGCGTTGTCGGGGTTCTGGGCCCCGAGGTAGACGATCGCCACCAGGAGGTCGTTCCAGGTGAACAGGAACTGGAAGATCGCCAGCGCCGCGATGGCGGGGACCGTCATCGGCAGCGCGAGCCGGAGGAACGCCGTGACCGGGCTCGCGCCGTCGATCGCGGCCGACTCGAACACCTCGCGCGGCAGCTCGCCCATGAAGTTGCGCAGCAGGAAGATCGCGAACGGCAGGCCGTACCCGGTGTGCGCCATCCACACGACAAGGAATGAGCCGGTGATGCCGATCCCACGCGGCCCGAACAGCTGGAGCAGCGGGATGAACGTGGACTGCAGGGGCACGACGAGCAGCCCCACCACGAAGATGAACAGCAGGTTGCGGCCGGGGAAGCTCATCCACGCGAAGGCGTAGGCAGCGAAGGCTGCCACCAGGATCGGGATGACGGTGGACGGGATCGCGATGAACAGGCTGTTGATGAACCCGCTGGTGATGTTCTGCTGTGCCAGCACGTGGGCGTAGTTGTCCAGCGTGAACTGGCTGGGCTTGAAGAACGCCGTCCACCATCCGGACTGCGTGACCTCCTCCGGGGGTCGGAACGAGTTGACCAGCAGGCCGATCGTGGGGATGAGCCAGACGACCATCAGGAACACGATCAGGAGGTGCAGCGGGAGGCGGCTCAACAGCTTCGAGCGGCGGCGCCCCTGCACCTTGCGGACGCCGCTGCGCTCCTCGGCTGCTCGCGCGTCCGGCCGGCCCGCCGCGCGCTCCGCCATGCGTTCGGACGGCGTCGTCATCGGATGGCCTCCTGGGCGCGGAACCGGCGGATGTTGAGGGCCATGACCGGGACGATCGCCAGCAGCAGGATGACCGCGATCGCACTCGCCCGGCCGGGACTTGGCGTCATCTGCTGGTACATCAGGGACGCCACGACCTGGGTGTCGAAGTTGCCGTTCGTCATGACGTACACGATGTCGAAGGCCTTGAGCGCCGTGATGATCATCGTCGTGGTGACCACCGCGACGGTTGGGGCGAGCAGCGGCAGGGTGATGTAGCGGAAGACCTGGCCCTCGCGCGCGCCGTCCACGCGGGCGGCCTCAAGGAGCTCGGGGTTGATCCCCTTGAGCGCGGCGGACAGGATCACCATCGCGAAGCCTGTCCACATCCAGGCCATGACGATCACCAGCAGGATCGAGTTGAACCCGAACTGGCTCTGCTGGACCCAGGCCACGGGCGGGATGCCCACGGTGCTCAGCGCCGCGTTCAGCGTCCCGACCTGCGGGTCCGGCGGCGTGATGTAGTAGTACATGAACGTCCAGATCACGGACGCGGCGACCATCGAGATCGCGAGCGGCACGAAGATCACGGTCTTGGCGACGGTCTCGTAGCGGACGCGGTCGACGACGAGCGCGATCAGCAGGCCGAGGCCCACCGTGATCGCCGTGAGCGCCACCAGCCAGATGAGGCTGTTGCGGAGCGCGATCAGCGCCGAGTCGCTGCTGAAGAACCAGCTGTAGTTGTCGATGCCGATGAAGCTGGTGCCGGCCTTGTTCTGGAAGCTGCGGATGATGGTGCCGATCGTCGGGTAGACCAGGAACACCGTGAGGAACGCGAGCGCCGGAGCCAGCCACAGCCACGGCCGGATGGATCCCCTGGAGCGCTCCCCGACCAGGCGCAGGACAACCTCGGTGAGCCAGATGTAGCCGATCAGAACGGCCGGCACGCCGACCAGGACGATGATGGCAGTGACCAGCCGAGGATCCATCGGGTCCCTCTCTCGAGCGCTGGGACGCGGGGCGGGCGGCGGGAGGAGGTCCGGCCGCCCGCCCCAGATCGTGGGCTACTGGCTGTAGGCGTCAGCCTGGGCCTTGTCGAGACTGGCCAGGATCGAGTCGAGCTGGTCGGGGCTCTTCACGTACTGGACGATTCCCTTCCAGAACGCGTCGTTCATCGTGGTCGGCATCAGGTCGGATGCGTCGAACACGAAGGTCTTCGCACTCTGGAGCAGCTGCGCGGAGCGCTTGCTGATGTCGTCGGGGTAGTCGGTCGCGTTCTTGTTGGCGGACAGGGCGCCGCCTGCCTTGACCCAGATGTCCTGAGCCTTGGCGGTCACGAGATACCTCATGAGCGACGCTGCGGCGGGCGTGTTGTGGAACATGCCGAACAGGTCACCGGCGCCCTCGATCGCGCCGGAGTACTGCGGGTTCATGTCGGGGAACGGGAAGAAGTTGTAGTCGGTCCCCGCCTTGGCCGTCTTGAACGCGCCGAGGCCAGTGATGAAGCTCGCCTGGTGCAGGAAGAGGCAGCCGGGCGGGTTCTTGAACAGCGGGTCTCCGGCGTTGGCGAAGTTGGTGGCGTTGACCGCAGTCGGGCCGCCGTAGCTGGTCGCCACGACCTGGCCGAACGTCTGCCAGGCCTGCTTGATCGCGGGGTCGGTCCACTTGGTCTTGCCCTGCCACCAACTGTTGTAGACGTCCGGACCGGACTGGCGCAGGACGATGTCCTCGATCCAGTCGGTGCCCGGCCAGCCGGAGGCGGCGCCGCTCTCAACGCCAAGGCACCAGGGTGCCGCGGCCTTGCTCTTGTCGGTCGTGATCAGCTGCTGGAGCGCGTCCCACGTGGTCGGCGCGCTCGACGAGAGGTCGCCGACGGTCTTGGGGTTGTACCAGATGAGGCCCTTGACCGCGGTCTTGATGAACACGCCCACGGTCTTGCCGTTCACCTGGCCCAGCTGGACCAGCGGCGCAGCCGTCTCAGACTGGTAGGTGTTCATGTCGAGCACGGTGGAGAGGTCAGTCAGGCTGCCCGCCCACTCCTGCATCTGGCCGGGGCCTGGCAGGCCGGCGAGGTCGGGAAGCACGCCCGAGGCCACACCCGTGGTCAGCACCGTGTTGAGGTCGCGGGTGCCGGTGTACTTCACGGTCGCGCCCGTCTGGTCCTCCCAGGGCTTGACCATCGCGAGGAAGGCGTCCTGCTCGCTGCCGCCCCAGGTGCCGATCACGGTCACCGACTGGCCGCTGAGCGAGCCAGCCGCGCCGGAGGCGGACGGCGACTCGGATGGGGCTGTCGACGGCGGCGCCACCGACCCGGCAGTGGTTGGGGCCGCCGCAGAGGAAGCGGCCGGGCTGGGGGACGACGACGAAGAGCAGGCGCTGACAACCAGCGCGAGCGAAGCCACGAACACGCCGGCGCGCGCCAGCGTGACACGGGTTGCGGGAGACAACGTTCGCTCCTCCATGCACGCGCTAACGCGCGTTACTAACGCGCATTATCAACCATGGGGCGCAGCAGTCAAGTCGCAGCCGTGCCGGGAAGCGCGGAGAATTCGTGTCGACTCGCGCCGTGTGGGCAGGGGCCGGTCAACAGCAGCGAGGAACAACGTGGTCGCCTTGTGGGCCGCGCCGCCTGCGTGCCGGGGGTCAGGGGCGCGGCGCCGCGGTCGATTCGCGGACGATGAGCTCGGTCTCGAGCAGCAGGCGGGGCGTCCCGGGCAGGCCCGCCAGGCGCTCGACCAGGGCGCGCCCGGCTGCCTCACCCAGCGCGCGGGCCGGCAGGTGGACCGTGGTCAGCGGGGGGTCGAAGTGGCGTGCGAGCGGGATGTCGTCGAAGCCCGCCACGGACACGTCGGCCGGCACGCGGCGCCCCGCCTCGCGGAGCGCCCGCAGCGCCCCGAAGGCCACGATGTCACTGGCGACGAACACGGCCGTGAACGGCTCGCCGCGGCCGAGCAGGTTGCGCATCGCCACCCAGCCGCTCGTGGCATCGAAGCCGCCCTCAACCACGAGCGCCTCGTCGAAGCCGATCCCGCCCGCGTCGATCGCGTCGCGGTATCCGGCCAGCCGCTCCTCCGCCGCGGTGTAGGCGCGGGGTGCGTTGGTGATGCAGGCGATCCGCCGGTGCCCCAGGCCGATGAGGTGGCTGACAGCCGCGTTCGCGCCCGCTCGGTTGTCCACGTCCACGCTGGGGGCGGCCAGTCCCGGCAGCGAGCCCTGCAGGATGATCGGGAACTCGTCCGCGATCAGCGCCGCGAGCTCCGTGTCGTCGCTGCGCGGGCCGGACACGATCAGCCCGTCCACGCGCTGCGAATGGACCAGCCCCGCGTACGAGCCCCCCTCGGGCGGCAGGGGCTCCACGAGCACCCGGTAGCCGCGCTTGTGGACCTCCTGCCCGATCCCCCACAGCGTGTCCGCCAGCAGCGCGTCGGCGGCCGCCTGGTCGGGCTGCTGGCGGAGGACCAGGCCGATCGTCTGCGACGCGCCGCCGGCGAGGGCCCGCGCGGCGCCGTGGACGTGGTAGCCGAGCTCGGCCGCAGCGGCATGCACGCGCTGCCTCGTGTCCTCGCCGATGTTCGTTGCGGGTCGGTCGTTGAGCACGAACGAGACGGTCGTCCGCGACACGCCTGCGAGACGCGCCACGTCCGCACTGGTCGCCCGCCGCTTGCCGGCCACGTGGCCTCCCGAGCTCAAGTTGGATCGATGCCGGATCCCTCGCGCTAGCGTAGCCGAAACCCGGCCGGCGACACCTTCGGTCGCTTTCGCGCTGCTTAGGGGCGTGACGGCCGACGCGGTGGACCGGACGATGGCCGCGACGGCCACCGGCCAGCGTCCGGGTTGGGCGCTCAGGTGTCGAGGTTCACCCCGATGGGCGAGCTGATCGCGTTGATCAGGGCAACCCCGTCCGCGTTGGCCCTCCAGGCGGCACGCGCCGGCGGGCGGATGTCGGTGACGTTCGGGACTGCGGGCGGGGACAGGAGGCGAGCGAGCCGGTGGCCTCACAGGCCGAGGTGTCGGAAGCGATGGACGCGCCGGGCGGAGGCGCGTAGGCTGCGGGTCGAGGGCGCCCCTCCCGGTGCCCGCAGCGGAGGTTGCGGGATGGCGATCGATCTCGAGGTCCGGGTCCCGAACCGTCCCGGAACGCTGCTCCAGGTGGCCGACGCGCTCGGGCGCGGGGGCGTGAACATCGAAGCCGCCTGCGGCTACGAGACCGGCGAGACAGGACTCCTCCACGTCCTCGTCCTCGACGCGGAGCGCGGGCGGCGGACGCTCCTCAACGGGGGTGTCGAGATCGAGGCCGAGCGACCCGTGGTGGTCGTGGAGGTGCAGAACCGGCCCGGCGGTGCCGCTGCTGTCCTGCGGCTGGTCGCGGAGGCCGGTGTCAACATCAACCTGCTCTACACCACGCTCGACGGGCGGCTGGTCCTGGGCAGCGATGAGCATGCTCGGTTGCGGACGGCCCTCGCCGCCGCCGGCAAGGTGTAGCGGACATGTCCACCGTCGTGGTCAGCGGCGCCCAGATCGCCTGCAGCTTCGGCACGACGCCCTCGGCGCTCACCGTCGTCCCCGCCGGGCAGCCCGTCCAGGGTGGCGGTCAGCTCGTGGCGCGGATCACGGACCAGGCGCCGAACGCGAATATCGCGCCGTTCGGGATGTGCATGACGCTGTCCAACCCGCAGGTCGCCGCGGCGACATCCGCCGCGCAGGGTGTCCTCACGCCGCAGCCGTGCATCCCCGTGACGACCGCGCCGTGGGCGCCCGGCTCCCCCACCGTGTCTTTGGGCGGCACGCCCGCGCTGACCAGCGACAGCCAGTGCATGTGCGCCTGGGGTGGCTCGATCACCATCGTCTCGCCCGGCCAGATGACCGCCTCGACCGGCTGACGCGGCGGGCTCACGGCCAGCAAGGCTGTTGGTCCGGCCGATGGGTCCCGCCCGGGCGCCGCGCCCCGGTTCGGCGAGGCGTGCGGTCGAGACTTGGGACGGCAGCAGTTCGGTGCGCGCTGCTCGACCTGCGGAGCGCACGGCGAGGGGCAGTGTGGGTGCGACCTCGGATGCCGTCCACCGTGGGGCATCATGTCGGCGAGCTCGCGATGGACCGTCCGTCGCGGTCGCGCCCGCGGCTGAGCCATCGCGGGCGTCGCCCCAGCGACGAGGAGGATGCGGTGGCAAGGATCGATGGCGCGTGCAGGGCAGTCCTCGAGGCAACGGAGTGGGTGACCGTCGCCACGGCGGGAGCGGACGGGCCGCACCTCTCCGCCACCTGGGGTGACTACGTCCGCGTGTTGGGCGTGGACTGGGAGGCGGGCGTCGTCTTGATCCCCATGGGCGGCATGGCCCGAACCGAGGCGAACCTCGCCCAGGGCAGCCGCGTTGAGCTGATGGCCGCCTCGCGGTCGGTCGCGGGAAACAGCGGGGCCGGCCGGGGCTGCCTGCTTCGCGGGCATGGCACGGTCGAGGCGACCGGGGCGCGGGCCGAGGCCGTCCGCCGCACGTTCCCATGGGCTCGCGCAGCGCTCGTCGTGCGCGCCGATGAGGTGCTGACGCTCCTCTAGCGCACGTGGCGCCAAGGGAGTGGCCCCCCAGCCGAGTGACGGCCAAGCCGACCCGGCTGGGGGGCTACCATCAATCACCATGCTCGAAGCCAACGCCGCAACGGCGGAGCCGCTGATCCGGGTCGGAGAGCTGACCAAGCGGTTTCCGGGTGTCGTCGCGCTCGACGCCCTGACGCTCGACATCCCGGCCGGGATCGTCGGCTTGGTCGGTGCGAACGGCGCCGGCAAGAGCACGTTCCTCAAGATCCTGCTCGGGTTGCTGGCGCCCACAAGCGGCCGCGCGGAGGTCATGGGCTATGTCCCGTGGAGCGAGGGCACCCAGCTCCGGCGCTTTGTCGGCTACATGCCCGAGCATCCGGCCCTGCCGCCGGACGTGAGCGCCACCGAGTTCGTCGCCCAGGCCGGCCAGCTGTCGGGCCTGCCCGCCAAGGCTGCCCGCGAGCGGACTGCGGATGTCCTTCGCCACGTGGGGCTGGCCGAGGAGCGCTACCGTCCGATCGGCGGCTACTCCACTGGAATGCGCCAGCGCGTCCAGCTCGCCCAGGCCATCGTCCACGATCCTCGGCTCCTCCTCCTCGATGAGCCCACCAACGGCCTCGACCCGGCAGGACGCGAGGAGATGCTGGGGCTGATCCGGCGGACGGGGACCGAGTTCGGGATCGCCATCGTGCTCGCCAGCCACCTGCTGGGCGAGATCGAGGAGGTGTGCGACCACCTCGTCGCGATCGATGCCGGCCGCCTCCTCCGTGCGGCACCGATGGCCGAGTTCACCGCCGAGACCGGGGTCCTGACTGTCGAGGTGGAGGAGGGGCGCGAGGCACTCGCCGCCGGCCTGGCCGCTCGGGGCCTGCGACTCCTGGAGGGCTCCGGCCGCGCCGACCGGACCGTGCGGATCGCCCTCGGCGGCGGAGCGCCGTTCGACGCGGTTCGCGACCTGGCGGCCGATCTCGGCCTGCCGCTGGTCCGCGTCGAGCAGGGCCGCCACTCGCTTGAGGACCTGTTCCGCGACGACGTCGCGGCCCGGACCGCCGCCGGCGATCCGGCTCAGGCCTCCGCGGGCACGTCCGCGGGCAGCGGTCGCGGAGGTCCGTCATGACGGCCGGGGGCCATCGGATGACCACCGGACCGAGTCCCGCTGGCAGCATCTACGACATCGGCTATCGCCGGTACGAGGGCCCGCGCCTGGGCCGGCGGCACGCGTTCACGACGCTGTTCGTCGGCGCGCTCCGGGCCGCGTACGGGGTGGGGCGGCCCGCCCGGGCGAAGATCCTGCCGGCCTTCTGCCTCGTGCTCCCGGCGATCGTCGCCGTGATCATCGTGGCCATGAACGCGTTCGCCGCCCGCTTCGGCGTGAGCGGGCTGAGCCAGATCCCAGACCACCCGGACATGGCGAGCGCGGTCGGCCTGTTCGCGACGATCCTGGTGGCCGTCCAGGCACCCGAGCTCCTCGGTCGCGACGTCCGCTACCGGGTCCTGAGCCTCTACTTCTCGCGGGCGCTGCTGCGCGCGGACTACGCGCTCGCCAAGCTCGCGGGCCTGTCCCTCGCGGTCGTCGTCCTGCTGCTAGTGCCCCACGCCATCCTGACCGTGGGGAAGGTCCTGCTCACGTCCGACATCGCGGGCGCGTTGGGACGCGAGGCCGGCGCGTGGCCGGCCATTCTGGGCTCGGTCGTGCTGACGGCCGCGGCGACGGCTGGCGTCGCCCTCGTGGTCGCCGCCTACATCACGCGCCGCGCCTACGCCACGGTCACGGTCTTCGCGCTGTTCATCGTGCCGGGGATCATCGTCCTGGTCATCATGGGGCTCGACCTCGGTTCGGCCTCGCGGTGGGTCGTCCTGCTCGACCTCGGCACCGTCCTCGATGCCGCGAACGCCTGGTTCTTCGGCGTCGCCCCGTCGCCTCCCGTGTGGCCGAAGACCGGCCTGCCCGCCGTGCTCGGCGTTATCACCGCATGCGTCATCGCGCTTGGAGCCGGCGGGATCCTGGTCCAGCGCTACCGGACGATCGCGGCGTGAGTGGCAACGGTCGGGTGCCGCTCTGGGGGCCGGCGTCAGGCGCCGGCTGGAGCGGCGCGCCCGCGCCCCGGGTGCCCACTCCCGGGGCGGCAGTTGAGCTCCTGGGCGCGTCGCGGTGGTACGGCAACGTGGTGGCCGTCAACGACATCTCGTTCGTCCTCGGCGGGGGGGTCACGGGCCTGCTCGGCCCGAACGGCGCCGGCAAGTCCACGATCCTGCACATGCTCGCGGGCCTGCTCCAGCCCTCAGACGGCCTCGTCAACATCCACGGCGCCCCGAGCTGGCGGAACCCGACGGTCTATCGCGACGTGGGCCTGGTCCCGGAGCGTGAGTCGGTCCACTCGTTCCTCACCGGCTTCGAGTTCGCCCAGCTGAACGCCCGGCTCCAGCGGCTGCCCGACCCAGACGGCGCCGCGAGGCACGCGATCGAGATGGTGGGCCTGACCGAAGCCGCCGACCGCGCGGTCGGCACGTACTCCAAGGGGATGCGCCAGCGGGCGAAGATCGCGGGCGCCCTGGTCCACGACCCGTCCATCCTGCTCCTCGACGAGCCGTTCAACGGGATGGACCCCCGCCAGCGCCTGCAGATGATGGAGCTGCTCGGGCGGATGGCCGAGGCGGGGCGGGTCATCCTGTTCAGCTCGCACATCCTCGAGGAGGTCGAGCGGCTCGCCCAGAATGTGCTGGTGATCGTGTCCGGCCGCCTCGCGGCGGCGGGCGACTTCCGCGAGATCCGGCGGCTCATGACCGACCGGCCGCACACGTTCACGCTGCGCTCCTCTGACGACCGGAGGCTCGCGGCAGCGCTCGTCGGCCATCCGTCCGTGTTCGGCGTCCAGCTCGACGGCGGTCGGCTCGCGGTCCGGACCTCGGACTACGCCGGGTTCGCGCGCGCGCTGCCGGTGATCGCCCGGGCGGGCGAGGTCTCGATCTGGGAGCTGCGCCCGACCGACGAGGACCTCGAGAGCGTGTTCGGCTACCTGGTCCAGCGATGAGCCTGCCGCCGGGAGACGGGCCGATGACGGGCGCCCCGCCGTCGGGACTCGCGCCAGCCCTGCCACCGGCGTCCCGGCCGACCGCGGCGAGCGGTCGTCGCTCGGTCATCCTGACGATCGCGGCCCTGACGGCGCGCAGCCTCCTGAGCCGAAGGCGCAGCCTGCTCCTCGCGCTGCTGGCGACGCTGCCGGTTGCGGTGGCCGCCCTCGTCCGGCTGTCGGGGCGGGCCGGCATCGACGACGAGGCGGTGGCGACCGCGATCATGGACCGGCTCATCGTGACCACGCTGCTCCCGATCGTCGGCCTCGTCTTCGGGACCGCCGTGCTCGGCGCCGAACTGGAGGACGGGACGGCCATCTTCC
Source organism: Chloroflexota bacterium (assembly GCA_021802825.1). Lineage (GTDB taxonomy): Bacteria > Chloroflexota > Limnocylindria > Limnocylindrales > CSP1-4 > CAIXZV01. The sequence continues at coordinate 148,319 of JAJZRG010000001.1, read as the reverse complement.
TGCTCATCAAGCCGATTGCCCGCTGGCGGATCGTCGTGGCCAAGCTGCTCGTCGCCGTGGGGCTGTCGATCGTGTTCGTGGCGCCGGCCTCGTTCGTGGCCGCGGCCATCCTCCAGGTGGGCGGGCCGGGCTGGTCCGGGGCCATTGGGGCGGCGGTCGGGACCGCGGTCGGCGCGACCGTCTACGCGACCGTGTTCTTCGCCCTCAGCCTCGTCACCGGGCGCGCGCTCGCGTTCGGCCTCATCTACGTCCTCGTCTGGGAGGGGGTCCTGGCCGGGCTGCTCGCAGGCATCCGCGCCCTCAGCATCCGGCAGTACACGCTGGGGATCACGGATGCGATCACCCACCCCGGCGTCACGAACCCGAACCTGCTCGACCTCCCTGCGGCGCTCGTCCTCTCCGGCGTCTCGATCGTCATCGCCGCCGTGATCGCGGTGCGCCGCCTGAGCTCCTACCAGATCGGACAGGCGGACGACTGACAGGCGGACGACTGACGCCGCCCTCGGGGCGCATCCGTTCGGGAGGGGGCGCGACCGGACGGGCAGATTGCGCCGGCGGCGGTCCGCGGCTAGAATCGCGTCCTCCCGAGCGGGAGTAACTCAGCTGGCAGAGTGTCTGCTTCCCAAGCAGAATGTCGCGGGTTCGAATCCCGTCTCCCGCTCCAACACCACGATCCACGCTCGGCGAGACACCCTAACTGGGTGTCTCGACTGATTCTCGGGCCATCGGGGCTTGTGCGCAGCGCTCCCAGACACGATAATTATCGACGTTTGGAGGAGCGCCATGGCGACCATCACCCGCCTCAAGAGCCCGGCTTCGCAGCCCTCGTTCACCTCCCTGCCCGTCCTCGCGGAGTCGTTCCGGCTCTCGCTCGAGGCCCAGAACAAGAGCGCCAGGACCGTCCAGACGTACCTCGAGGCGATCGCGCGGCTGGATTCCTTCCTCGTCCGCAGCGGACTGCCCCACGACGTGACCGCCCTCCAGCGGGCGCACCTCGAGGCCTTCGTGAAGGACCTCCTCGACACCCAGAGCCCGGCCACCGCCTCCAACCGCTACCGCGCCCTGCAGTCCTTCTTCCGCTGGGCCGTGGAGGAGGAGGAGATCGAGCGCAGCCCGATGGAGCACATGAAGCCGCCGCGGGTGCCGGTGACCCCGGTCCCGGTGCTCAGGGAGGACGAGCTGGCTGCCCTGTTCAAGGCGTGCGAGGGGACGGCGTTCGCCGACTACCGCGACATGGCCATCGTGCGGCTGCTGCTGGCCGCGGGGCTGCGGCGCGCGGAGCTGGGCGGGATCGCGCTCGACGACCTCGACCTCAAGCGCGGCTCGGTCCGGGTGACCGGCAAGGGCGGCCGCGTGCGCGAGGTGCCGTTCGGCGTCAAGGCGGCCCAGGCGCTCGACCGCTACCTGCGCAAGGCGCGCTCGCGCCACCCGCTGGCCCGCGACACCGACGCCCTGTGGCTGGGCCATGCCGGGCGGATGACCGACAACGGCATCTACGAGGCGATCGAGCGGCGGGCGAAGAAGGCCGGGCTCGAGGGCGTCCACCCCCACCAGTTCCGCCACACCTGGGCTCACCTCCTGAGCGCGGACGGCATGCAGGAGACCCAGCTCATGCACCTGGCCGGCTGGTCGAGCACCCAGATGGCCCAGCGCTACGGCGCGTCGGCGCTCGGCGAGCGCGCGCGGGCGACGTACCGGCGGATGAGCCCGGGCGACAAGCTCTGACCGGCAGGGCCCGTGACAAGTAGGACATCCTAAGAAGGGCGACAGGTTGGGACCGTGGTGTGTCAGCGTGTCGGACGACCGCGCTCCTATTCGACGATTCCGTGTCCTGGGCCCTTCAGAGCTCTAGGTCCCGTCGATCCCCACGACAGGCCCCGGGCTCGACTGTCGAACCGCGAGCGCCAGGTCCACCGGCGGTTCTCCGACGACACGGCCCACGCGTGCCTTCGACGACTGGCGGCCCGCCGAACGGACCCTCCGCTCCTAGCTGCACTTTGGCCTCGGATTGGCCGAGGATGCCTACCGACAAAGGTGGGCTGAGGCCACGACGGAGACGGCTGCCTCAAGAGCCGAGGGCATCGACCGGCTCATGGAGATCGGGGGTCGATTCGACGAGAAGATCACTCTGTCGCAGCCCGACTACGAGAGGCTCCATCTCGGCCTCGTCGTGGCTTATCGATCCATCGGGGTGTCAATCGAGACCGAGCCCGTGAAGGGCGCCAGGTCGATCCGCCACCTGTTGACGCATCGCGGCCGTGCGCTCAAGACCGGAAACGACGCGAAGCGCGACAAGAAGACGTTCGGATGGTCGGACCTGGACTTGCGGCTCTCGCTCGACGAGGTGATGGCGCACCTAGATGCCCTCGCCGTCGCGGTGGATGACGCCGACGAGGTATGCACGGCTACGCGTGGCGACACGAGGCCCTGACTGACGAAGCCGTGGACACACTCACAAAGGCGTGGCCCAAGCTCTTCGGAAACGGGCCCGTCTGAACCTGATGTCCCGGCCCGCGCCTGCGCGATCCAGCGAGCGAGCAGCGTAGAAAGACCGCCCGGAGGCACGGACGTCGACTGACTACGGGGTTACTAGTGGCCATCAACTTAGTAGCCATTCAGTCCGTGGTGTACTAAACTGGCATGCATTAGTAGGTAACGAACCGCTTGGAGCCTCCGTGAAACTCCCCTTGCCGCCACCTTCGATCGACAGCCTCATCGCCAAAGCCGCCGACAGCGACGAGCGCCTGACCGCCATCGTGACCGCCGCCATTCGGCCGACGGTGGACGGCAAGTACCGTCACTGGGATACGCTCCGGCAGATGACGCCGCCAGGTGACCTGACCACAGAGGAGTGGTGGCTCGGCATCAAACTCGCCCGCGGGAACCTCTGGCACAGCCTCCCACTCACCGACAGCCAGGGACGCAACTTCGGGTACTGCATGCCGGATCCTGTCTACGAGATGGCGCACCTCGTTGACCGGCAAGCGAGCGGCGAGATCGCGATCAGCGAGGTCGTCACCAGTCCGGAGATGCGGAACCGCTACCTGGTCAGCTCCCTGATCGAGGAGGCGGTCACCTCGAGCCAGCTCGAGGGCGCGAGCACAAGCCGCGCGGTGGCCAAGGAGATGCTCCGCTCCGGGCGGCAGCCTCGGGACCGCAGCGAGCAGATGATCTTCAACAACTACCGGGCGATGAACGCCGTCCGCAGCTGGAAGGACCAGCCGCTCTCCCCGGACCGCGTCCTCCAGCTCCACCGGATCGTGACCGACGGAACGCTGGACGACCCAGATGCTGCCGGCCGTCTGCAGCGCCCCGACGAGGAGCGCGTCCGCGTCTTCGACAGAGCCACCGGCGAGCTGCGCCACACGCCTCCGCCAGCGGAGCAGCTGCCCGCGCGGCTCGAGGCGATGTGCGCCTTCGCCAACAACGAGCCGACGGAGGGGTTCCTCCACCCCGTGATCCGGTCGATCCTGCTCCACTTCTGGCTCGCCTACGACCATCCATTCGAGGACGGCAACGGCAGGACGGCTCGGGCGATCTTCTACTGGTCGATGCTCAAGCACGGGTACTGGCTCACCGAGTTCCTGTCGATCTCGACAATCCTCAAGCGGGCGCCGGGACAATACGGGCGTGCGTTCCTGTACACCGAGACCGATGGACTCGATACGACCTACTTCGTCCTGAACCAGCTGAACGTCATCTGCCGCGCGATCGAGGAGCTCCACGCGTACCTCGCCCGGAAGGCCCGCCAGGTCCGCGAGACCGAGAGGCTGCTCCGCCAGGCGGACCTCAACCATCGCCAGATCGCGCTGCTGAGCCACGCCCTCCGGCATCCCGATGCGGAGTACTCCTTCCGCTCCCACCAGACGAGTCACGGAGTCGTTTACCAATCCGCGAGGACTGACCTTCTCGATCTCGAGCAACGCGGCCTGCTCAATCGACGGACCGTCGGCCAGCGCTTCGTGTTCCGCCCGGTCGCCGACCTCTCGGACCGCCTCGCGGCTCGCTAGCTGACAACGCGTTACTAACGGCTCCTAGATTAGTAGGTCAAGCGATGCGTTAGGAGTGGTTCGATCGGTGACCGAGAACGTGGCGGATCGCATCCAGCCCCCCTTTCGTTCCTCAGCGACAGATCGGTTCGCCGTGTATGTGCATGGCCTCCACCAAGTCCTCGCGCTGATCGACGGGATCGGAGCCTCTGAGATTCCCGGAGCGCACCTGCCGATGCCAACGGGGGCAAGCCCGAGCGGTCGCATCCGATCGGCGGACGGGGATCCTTTCAGCGATCCGAATCGGCCACTCCGGATCTCCCTCGCGAGCGACGTCTCGGAGCTGCCCCATCGAGAGCGGGCCATCCTCGCTGGGCTCGGTGGGCTACATGGGGTCGAAGTCCACGCGCTTCCGGGATCGCTCGCCCACCCTCCCAAAGGCGTGGGTCTGGTAACAGTCCAGCCCAGGGACGAGTACGTCGACGTGCGGACGACGCTCCAGCCGACGACGACATTCGGCGGTTTCCAAGGACCTGACTGGCACCAGACCCTCGACTCGCAGCTTCGGTTGGGCCTGGACCGCTCATTCCTGCTGACGCGCGACATTGCGGTGCACGAAGCACTCGGCAACGACTACCTCGTGAGCCCCATGCTTGCGAGGCACCGGGCCACCACAGCCTTCTGGGGCGGAGCCGTCGGGACAGCAACCCCGGAGGAGGCGTCGTTCCTCGCAGGCGTGAAGGCGCGCATGTACCGGATGACGCGGACGAATGCGCTCTCCAAAGCGCACGTCTCGGTCAACACGGGCTGGGTCCTCGACTACGCCGCCCTCGCCCTCGTGCCGCGACTGAGGCGGGCGTTGGCGGGCGCGCTCGGCCCTACTGCGGACCGAACTGAACAACTGTCGGTGCCTCATCTCCTGGCGATTCGCGGCCTCGTCCGTGACCTCCTGTTGGCCCGCGACGAATTGGTTCGTATCGAGAGGCGCGAAGCGATGGGACCGGACTGGCCCAAGCACGCACCCCGGGATCGGCCGATCGAGGGCGGCTCGGGAAACGACCTCGTCTATCGCAATGAGCTACCACGTGACCGCCGCCCTGAACGCATTCACGGCGACGCTTGACAACCTTGCCTGGGTCGTCTCGGCACGCGAGGGCATCGCTGCGAAGCCGACGGCGATCGGTTTCGACCGCCTCGTCTCACAGACCCCCGGTGCGGCGTGCGAGGCTGCCCGGCCGATCGCGCACCTCCGTGCCGCGCCGGATGGATCTGCAACGCGGCGGGCTCTCGCCATTCGTGCAATCCGAAACCTGGCGGATCATCGAGATGGCTTGGAGTTCGGAGCGGTCAGAGCCGTGAAGTACGAGCGGACCATGAAGGGTCCGGAGATGGTCGCCATTTGGGTCTGGAAGGCGGAGTCCACGTACAAGCTGTGGACCGGAACCGAGTGCTACGCCGCCGACCAGCTCGGGGAGATCGCGACCCTTGACCTGGGAGACTTGCTCCTGCTGCGTCCAAGAGCGCTGGTCGAAGCCTGCATCGCGTCCGGAACGCGACTGACGAACGACATCCTTGGTCTGTACGACTGGTCATCGGCCGAATGGATCAAGGCAGAGCGTCGACGCGGCGACGGCCTGGGCACGACGGCACTGCTTAGGGGCCGCTGGCAGCGTGCGCTCTGGGGCTTCGACTCGGCGTCCCACGGAGGATCCTCAAGTACCTATCGCCGAGGCGCATGTGAGATTGCGATCCACCCGGCTGCGCGTGCCCGTCGCCCGCCGACGAGCGCCGGCAGCATGTCCGCGGCGGATATGGACCATATGACAACTATTGTCGTATGATCGCTTCCCATGGTAACCAGTGCCGAACTCGACGCACTCGACAGGCTCGCGCGGGGAGCCGTAGGGCTGACCGCCGCCTCCCTCGTTGTGGGCAAGCGGGCTGACCTCACCCTCGTCCAGTGGCGGGCGCTGGCCGTCGTCGCGGAGGGCCGGGGCGAGCCGATCCGCGTCGGCGAGGTGGCGGCCCGGCTCCTCATGTCGCTGCCCTCGGCGAGCCGACTCGCGCGCCGCCTCGAGCGCCACGGCCTCGCCACCGCGGAGCGCGACGAGCACGACCGCAGGGTCACCCTCCTGCGCGTCACGCACGCCGGCCTCGAACTGCATGACACAGTCGTCCAACACCGGCGCGACGCGATGGCGCGTCTGCTCAGCGATCGCCATGTGCCCAAGGACCTCGAAGGAGGGCTCGCCGCGATCGCCGCAGCGTTCGACGGCCTTGACTGACGCCGTCGGCCTCCGCGAGGAGCCACCGCCGCTCGCCGGGGCGGGCGCTGCGCCAGTCTTCGCTGCGGCCGGGACGCGCCTCCGTGACTTCTCGATGGGTCGCGACGCGCTGAAGCTGATCCCGCTCGCCCTCCTGGTCGGCGCGATCGCCACGGCAACCGCGCTGGTCCTGCTTGACCTGATCGGCCTGTTCACGAACCTTTTCTACGGCCACCGCCTGTCGGTCGAGCTCGTGTCGCCCGTCATCTACTCGCCGGGGCCGACAGCGATCGCTATCCCGGTTGCCGGCGGCCTCGTGATCGGGCTCATCGCCCGCTTCGGCAGTCGGCAGATCCGCGGCCACGGGATCCCCGAGGCGATGGAGACGATCCTGACCGGCGGCAGTCGGGTCGAGCCGCGCCTGGCGGTCCTGAAGCCGATCTCGAGCGCGATCAGCATCGGGTCCGGCGGCCCGTTCGGCGCCGAGGGCCCGATCATCCTGACCGGTGGCGCGTTCGGATCGATGGTCGGGCAGTTCATCCACCTGACGGCCGCCGAGCGCAAGACGCTCCTGGTCGCCGGCGCCGCCGCCGGCATGACGGCGGTCTTCGGCACGCCGGTCGCGTCAGTGCTGCTCGCCGTGGAGCTCCTGCTCTTCGAGTGGAAGCCCCGGTCGCTCATCCCCGTCGCGGCCGCGAGCCTTCTGGCCGCAGTCCTCCGGTCGAGCCTCTCGGCGGGCGGCCTCGTCGCGCCGGCACCGCTGTTCCCGTTGGCCGTGGCGACTGGGACGCTCCCGCAGGTCGATGCCGGCGCCGTCCTCGCGGCCGTCGGTCTGGGCCTCGTCGGGGGGCTGGTGGCATGGCTGGCGACCATCGCCGTCTACGCTTCGGAGGATGCGTTCGGGCGCCTGCCGGTCCACTGGATGTGGTGGCCGGCGGTCGGTGGCCTCGTGATCGGGATCGGCGGGCTCGTCGACCCGCACGTGCTGGGCGTCGGCTACGACTCCATCGGCGCCGAGATCGCCGGCTCGCTGGCGCTCCAGTCCCTTGCGGTCCTGTTCGTCGTGAAGCTGGCGGTATGGGCGATCTCGCTGGGTTCCGGCACGAGCGGAGGCATCCTCGCACCCCTGCTCCTGCTCGGCGGCGCGGCCGGCGGCATGGTCGGTGGGCTCCTACCGGGCAATGTCGCTCCCGAAGCGGCGCTCCTCGGTATGGCGGCGACGCTCGCGGGCACGACTCGCTCGCCGTTTACGGCCATCGTGTTCGCGCTTGAGCTCACCGGCGACCTCGGCGTCCTGCCGCTGCTGCTCGGCGCCTGCGTGACCGCGGACCTCGTCTCGGTGCTCGCGCTCCGCCGCTCGATCCTGACCGAGAAGGTCGCCCGCCGCGGCTTCCACGTGACGCGCGAGTATGCGGTGGACCCGCTTGAGGCCCTGTTCGTTCGCGATGTCATGGCGACGAGCATCCTGCTCCTCCGCCCCGAGCAGACGCTGTCCTCGCTGCACACCGAACTCGCGAACCCGAGCCACGGCCGCCAGCGGCTGTTTCCGGTCGTCGACTTGAGTTCGCGTCTCGTCGGCGTCGTGGGCCGACGAGAACTGCTGGCGGCGGCCAGCCGCGCCTCGCAGCGTGGCCGCGCCCGGCGGACCCACGCTGACGAGCCGTTGGTCGACAGCCGCCACGCGGGCACGCCGATGCGGGTGGGCGACGTGATGCAGCGGCCCGTGGTGGCCAGGGCGGACGAGACCCTCCGCCATGCCGCCGACCGCATGGTGGAGGCGCGCGTTGGCGTCATGCCGGTGGTGGATGCCGACGGGACGGGTGGTCTCGTCGGACTGGTCGCGCAGGCTGACCTGCTCCGGGCGCGCGATCGGCTCCTGATCGAGGAGCGGCACCGGGAGCGCATCCTCCGCGGCCGTCTCATGCCGGTGCTCCGGACAGCGATCGCCACGAGGCGGCTGCCCCACCGCTGACGGTCAGGGCAGCCGGCCGAGGACCGTCATCGCCTCCGCCTTCATCGCGTCAGCCGACGGCGCGCTCCCAAGCAGGACGAGATCGCTGAAGCCGAAGAACACGGTGCCGCGCAGGACGTAGATCGCGCGTCCGCTGACGCCGATGCTGTTGGGCTTCAGCTCCAGCAGGACGGCATCGCTGTCGCTGGTGAACCCGGGCAGCTTCGTGATGGTCAGGCCCTGGTTCAGTTTCGCGGCGTTGGCCTGCAGGTCGGCCTCCGCGGAGGCCTCTTGCTTCTTCGCGGTGGCCACGTCGGGCGCCACGGCCACGATCACCTCGAACACGTTCTTGGTCTGGTAGCCGTAGGTGCACATCTTGCTGTTGCCGCTCAGCTTCTCTTCCTTGCCCGCGCCAAAGCTGGTGCTCGCGAGCCGCCCGGCCTCCTGGCTCGTGATGAGCTGGCATGGGTCGAGGGCGGTCGGGACCGCGGTCGGCCCGCTGGCGGGGGCGGAGGCGGTGCCGCCGGAATCGGTCGGCGCTGGGCTCATCGAGCCCGTCTGGGTCGGACTCGCCGCGGAGGGCGCCGCCGAGCCCTCGCTCGCCACGGCCGCGGAGACGGGCGGGTTGGTGGGCGATGCCGAGCCCGAGCAGGCCGCAAGTCCAAGGGCGACGACGGCGACAAGCGCCGTGACCGAGCAGCGTGACGACGGGCGGAGCGCGGCGCGCATGGCAGAGCCTCCTCGGGGGACTTCTCAGGGGTTGTCATCGGCCGATCCGGCTGGGCGCGACAGGAGTGCACTCGCCGTCGCGATCCGGTCGGCAGGCAGGCTGGCGTGGGGGTTGAACACGCGGAGGAGTTGCTGGCCGCTGGTGGTGATCGGGGAGGAGGCCACGCGGCCCACGGGCGTGAGGGTCGAGCGCTGGTGCTCGGCCCGCGTCCCCTCGGCCGTCAGTTGGCGGGCGACGGCTCCGAGCGTCGGCAGGGTGATGCGCAGGCGCGCGAGGTCCACCTCCGGCCGGGACCACTCCGCGACCAATGTCGGCAACCGGTCAGGATCGGGACGCTGATCCATCGCGCGGATACTAGTCAGCGCGCCGATTCTCGTCGAGCACCCCGCGGTGGCGGCTGGCCCCTCGACGGCGAGGAGGGGTGTGAGCGACACCGCGAGGAGGGACCGCGAGCTCGTTCCCCATCGCCTGTTCGGTCTGATAGGCTCGGCAACGTCGGGGGATCGAGCCGATCCGGGCTGCTGTCGCAGCCAAACCGCCTGCAACGGCGTCGTACGCGGAGAAGGAGGCCAGCGTGAACTCCGCCGACCAAGCGCGCCTGCTCTCCCTCTGTCTCTCGGTGATCGGCCTCGAGCCCGACGAGCTCGACAGCGAGACCGACTTCACCGATGACCTCAACCTCGACCGCGAGGACCTGGCCGACCTCTTCGTCGCGGTGGAGGACGCCTTCGACATCAGCCTCGAGGACGGAATGCGCGGCGTCCGCACCTTCGGCGACCTCGAGGCCCTCGTGGACGACCTGATCCCCGCCTGAGGGTCACGAACTCCAGAGAGCGCCCACGCCGACGGCGATCATCCGCGACGGCGACCCGTTCGCCGGCAGCATGATGATCCCGGGCACGTTCTGGTGGTCGGCCAGCGGCGGGACCATGGCATCTGCGGCCGGCCACCACAGCCGATGGCTGGTACGCACCTCTCGAGGAGCGGCAGGAAGTCCCTGAGGAGCAGACCCGGCAGGAGGATGTCCGGTCTCGAGCGCACGTTCCCGCTGGCGACATCCACAAGCCGAGACCAAAGTCAGGGGGCTCCCGGCGTCGTGGGCGCGACGGCGGGCCGTCTGCCCATTCTGGGTCGCCAGGTCGCCCGACTCGGCGTGTCAGGTCGTCGTCCACGTGAGCAAGCGGGCCCATCGGGCTCCGAACCGCGCGGCCGTTCGAGGCCGGCAGATGCGATCACGTGTCGCTGCCCCCCTCGACGTCACTCACTGGGCCACCGTCTCACTCAGCGGCGCGTTGCTGCAGAAGCTCGCGGGCCCCTCCCCACTGCCGGGGGCCTAGCGCGTGGACGTGGCGGGCGACGGGGCGGGGATCCCTTGGTCTCGGGGCAGGCGGGAATCACCGACCGTCCTTGACGGGTGGCGAGGGCCGCCCGATCCGGCACGTAGGGCCCACTTGACAGGCCGACTAGTGTATCTCCATGCCCGAATCGATTGCAGAAACCGATATCAGAGCCGCGGGCAAGGCGCCCACCATCCACGATGTGGCGGCGAAGGCGAGGGTGTCGGCGGCGACCGTGTCGCGCTACCTGAACGGCGGGCGGGTCCGACAGGGCGAGGCGATTGCCAAGGCCATCGAGGAGTTGGCTTTTCACCCGAGCGCGTTGGCGAGAAGCCTCAAGTCCGGAACCACGCGGGCGATCGGCGTTGTCGTGCCGGACATCACCAACCCGTACTTCGCGGCCGTGGTCAAAGGAATTGAGTCCGTCACCCGGGACGACGACTACGACCTCCTCCTGTGCAACACCGACGAGAGTGTTGACCGCGAGCGCCGGGTCGTCGCGACGCTGATCGCGAAGAAGGTCGATGGCCTGCTCATGGCCCCCGCGACAGAGCACGGTGAGCCGCCGAGCTATCTCCTCTCGACCGGCGTGCCGACGGTCTTCATCGATCGCCAACTTGCAGAGGGAGCCTTCGACTGCATCTTGGTCGACAACCTTGGGGGTGCCGCCCAAGCCGCAGCTCACCTTGCGGCCCTGGGCCACAGGCGGATTGGGATGATCAGCGGGTCGCTCGAGACGACACCTGGCCGGGAGCGATACGAGGGCTTCGTCGAGGGCCTGCACGGCGCCGGGCTTGAACTGAGCGACCTCTACACGGAGTTCTCCGATTTCCGCGCCGGCGGCGGATACCAATCGATGCTCCGGCTCCTTGCGGCACGGCCGCAGCCCACGGCCGTCTTCGTCGCCAACAACCTCATGGCCATGGGGGCGCTTCGTGCGATCCACGACCTGGGCCTCCGGATACCGGAGCATGTGTCGTTCCTCAGCTTCGACAAGCTGGACCTCGGCGAGCTCCTGAACCCGCCGCTCACGTTCATCGACCGACCGGCTGAGGAGCAGGGCATCCTCGCGATGCGCCTTCTCCTCAGCCGAATGGAGCGTCGCGAGATGGGGTCGCCTCGAACCATCCGAATGGAGGTGAAGCTCATTGAGGGCGCCTCCTGCGCGCCGCCGCATCCCTAGCCCCTGATGCGCGCGGGCAGGATTGCTGCTCGCCCGTTTTGACTGAGCGCTGGACCAGGGAGGCGGGTCCGCGAGGAAGGAGCGCAACACTCGAAGGAGAACGTCGACACCCCAGTCATGGGGTTAATGGGTCCAGCCGACGGTGCACGGGGCGGTCAAAGGCTCGCGCGTCGCGCCTGCGGCAGGGCGCCACGCGACTTTAGAGGAGGACAGAGAATGGCCCACTCCGGACGCAACCGGGCCGCCGTCGGCCTGATCGCCATTGCCCTTGGTGTGACTGCCTGTGGTGGATCAACGGGTCCGTCGGCATCGACAGCCGCAAGCGTGTCAGCACCGCCGGCGGCCGCAAGCGCGTCTGCGCCGGCTGCGGCCGCGCCCAAGACGCTCGATGTGGTCAAGTGGGATTCGCCGCCGAGCTTCGGCAACGTCACGATCAACGTGGTCGGCGATGCCGGGCAGAATCTCCTGCCCTACCAGTTCTGGAAGGACGACTTCGCGAAGGCCGGCATCACGACCAAGGTCACTGAAGTGCCCTTTGACGGCGTCTACGAGAAGCTCAAGACCGAGTTCGTGGCCGGGACCGGTGCGTTCGACGTCGTGACCTTCTACCCCTCCTACATCGGGGACTTCGCCAGCAACGGCTATCTCGAGCCGCTCGACTCCTACATGGCCAAGCAGCCGGCGGCCGTCTGGGATCCCAATCAGCAGGACGTTCTTCCCGTCTACAGGGAGCTGTACGACAAGTGGGCGGGCAAGACCTACGCGCTGACGATCGACGGCGACGCTCACGTCATGGTCTATCGCAACGATCTGTTCACCAATCCAGACGAGCAGGCCGCCTACAAGGCCAAGTACGGGACACAGCTCAAGCCGCCGGAGACGTGGGCCGACTGGCTCCAGGTCGGGGCCTTCTTCACGCGCAAGTCGGGCGAGAAGCTCGCTGGCCAGACACTGGATCATGACTTCTACGGGTCCGCCGAATTCGCGAAGCGCGGATTCAGCTACGCATGGTTCGTCGATCGCTGGTCAAGCAGCGGGCAGCTCTACTTCGACAACAAGATGACCCCACAGATCAATACCCCCGAGGCGGTCGCGGCACTCCAGAACTTCGTCGACAGCCTCAAGAGCGCGCCGCCCGACGTCCGCGCCTATGGATACGATGAGCTCAAGGACGCGCTGATCAAAGGCAACGTCGCGATGGTCGTGCAGTGGACGGACGTCCCCAAGAAGGGTGCCGATCCCAGCGTGTCGTCTGTTGTCGGCAAGCTCGCCGTCGGGCGAGTCCCGGGTACCAACGTCGGCGGACAGGTGATCCATCGAGGCGCGATGCCAGTGGGACGAGTCGTGGCCGTCGCCGCCGACTCAAAGAACAAGGATGCCGCCTATTGGGTGGCCAAGCACGTCGCCTACGACCGCAGCCTCGAGGACGTGTCAACCCCCTTGACAGGTCTCGACCCGTACCGGACCAGTCAGCTCGGGCACCCCGAGGCATACACCATGTTCGCAGACAAGGCCGGGGCTCAGACCTATCTCGATGGGCTCAAAGTCGCCCTGGCTGATGGCTTCCCGGAGATCCTGATCCCGGGAGCTGCCCAGTACGACGACATCCTCGACCTGCACGTCAGCAAGGCCCTGGCCGGCGAAGAGACACCGCAGGTGGCACTCGACACGGTCGCCGCCGAATGGAACAAGATCACCGACAACCTCGGACGCGACAAGCAGACGCAGTTGTGGCTCTCCGCGCTCGCAGGGTACCGGTCCCTCGGCCTGATCAAGTAAGGCGACACACGGAGGGGAGGTGCGGATTCCCGTGCCTCCCCTTCCGGAGGATTGACGGCAAACGATGGCTGCGCTCACGTCACGCAGACGGCTTCCACGCCTCGGCAAGGCGAGTCCGATCCGGCCCCGCTACCTGCCAACTCTGCTCGTCCTGCCGGCATTCGTCGTCCTGCTGGCGATCACAATCTTCCCGCTGCTGTTCACGGCGACCCTGACTGTGCTCTCCTGGGAGCTGACGACGAATGCCCCGGCGCGGTTCGTCGCCCTCGGCAACTTCGCGACGGTCCTCTTCGAGGACTCGCGATTCTGGAACGCGATGCGCAACACTGCCGTGCTTGTCGTCGTCGGGGTGGGCCTGCAGGTGATCTTGGGCACGGGCCTGGCGCTGCTCGTCAACCGAGTCCGCCGCGGTCGAACGCTGATCGTCTCGCTGCTCCTGATCCCGGTCATGATCGCACCCGTCGTCGCCGGCTTCCAGTTTCGGATGATCTACAACGACCAGTCCGGGCCGCTCAACTACCTGATCGGCCTGCTGACCGGCGGGCTGTGGCACGGTACCGCGTGGCTCGCCGACCCATCGGTCGCGCTCATCTCGATCCTCCTCGCGGATGTCTGGCAGTGGACGCCGTTCATGATCCTGATCGTCCTGGCTGGGCTCCAGGCCATCCCTGAGGAGATCCACGAGGCGGCCCTGGTTGATGGCGCCACGCCACGGCAGCAGGCGACGCATATCACCCTGCCCCTGATCGTGCCGGTGATCGTGATCGGCATCCTGGTACGGATGATGGACACGTTCAAGCTCTTCGACATCGTCTATCAGCTGACCGCTGGCGGACCAGGCAGCACCACGGAAACGATCGCGTACTACACGTACCTGCAGGGCTTCAAGTACTTCAGCCTCGGCTACACCGCCGCGATGGCCTTCATCCAGCTGGCGGTCATCACGATCGTCGCCCGGGTGTTCCTCGGCTACCAGAAACGCACGCAGAATCGAGGCTCCCTGTGAGCGGTGTGCGACGCGTCGTGCCCGGCGCGCTCATCATGATCGCCCTGCTGTTCTTCCTCTTCCCCGTCGTCTGGATGGTCCTCACGTCGTTCAAGACGCAGACGGAGTACTTCGCTAACCCTCCCCTCTTCCTCCCGCACAGCTTCGATCTGAAGAACTATGTGAATGCCTTGGCGTTCCCGCCGGATGGCCGAGGCGGATTGCAGGGACTGCGCGACAGCCTGATCATCGCCATCGGCTCTACCGCGGCCTCGGTGGTCATCGGGTCCCTTGCCGCGTACGGCTTCGCACGATTCCGGACCGGGGGCGAGAACCTCTCGTTCTGGGTGCTCTCGACCCGGATGTTCCCGCCGGTGGCATCCGCGCTCCCGCTATTCCTCCTGTTCCGCCAGATCCACCTCCTCGATACGCACATGGCTCTCATCATTGCCAACACGGTGTTCAACCTCCCCTTCGTTATCTGGCTCATGAAGGGCTTCTTCGAGGACCTGCCAATGGACCTCGAGGAGGCGGCCCTGATTGATGGGTGTTCGCACTTCGGCGCCCTCCGTCGCATCGTGCTGCCGCTCGTGACGCCCGGGCTGGTCGCCACCGGTCTCTTCTCATTCATCTTCAGTTGGAATGAGTTCATGTTCGCCCTATTGCTCACCCGCAACGAGGTCAGGACCCTGACGGTCATCGTGCCCAGCCTTGTCGGCGGACACGAGATCCTGTGGGGCGAGGTCGCCGCGGTGGGCACGATCGCAATCATCCCCGGCATCGTCCTGGCGACCGTGCTGCAGCGTTACCTGGTCCGCGGGCTCACCCTGGGCGCCGTCAAGTCATAGCTCGCAACTGCGGAGGTTCGTGGTGATCAAGTTGATTGCCCTGCTCAAGCGCAAGCCCGGCATCAGCCGCGAGGAGTTCGCGCGCCGCTGGGTCGAGGATCACACCCGCATCTCATCGCGTCTGCCGGGCCTCGCGAGCTATCGGATCAACATATCGTCGGAGCGACAGCCAGTTGGCGTGGGCGAGGAGCCGCTGTACGACGGGACCGCAGAGATGTGGTGGGAAAGCATCGAGGCAATGGAAGCCGCGTTCGACACGGAAGTCGGTCGGCTGGCCGGTGCGGATGCCGACGAGTTCGCCGAGGTGCGCATCCACCTGTACACGGACGAGCATGTCATTGCCGTGGAGGCCGTACCTTGAGCGACGAGCGATCCCATCAGGCAACGATCTGCGTCGTCGGCAGCTCGAACATCGACCTGATCTCCCGGGTGCCCCGCCTCCCCCGTCTGGGCGAAACCCTGATCGGTCGTTCCTTCCACATGGGCTACGGCGGCAAGGGGGCCAACCAGGCAGTCATGGCTGCTAGGCTCGGAGCGCGAGTCACCATGGTGACGCGGGTCGGGCGTGACGTCTTCGGCGAGGGGACGCTGAAGAACTACAACGATCAAGGGATCGACACCCGGCACGTTGCCTTTGACGACGAGCGATCGTCGGGCGTCGCGCCCATCTTTGTCGATGAACACGCTGACAACTTCATCGTCATCATTCCGGGCGCCAACGCGGGCCTCACACCGGGCGACGCACTCGCCGCGCGGGGTGCGATTCTCGCCGCGGATGTTCTCTGCTGTCAGCTCGAGATCCCGGTCGAGACGACGCTCGAAGCCTTCCGAATCGCCCGAGCTGGGGGTGTGCGCACCATCCTCAACCCGGCACCAGCGATGCCCCTCCCTGATGAGCTGCTGAGTCTGACCGACATCTGCATCCCAAACGAGGTGGAGATCCAGCAGCTCACGGGACTCGAATGCGCCACCTTGCAGCAGGCGGAGGAGGCCGCTCGCGAACTGCTAGGCCGCGGACCGGCAGCGGTCGTGCTAACGCTCGGCGACCGCGGGGCATTGGTGGTCGATGCCGAGGGTGCCCACCACGTCTCCGCAATGAAGGTCGAGGCAATCGATCCGACCGGAGCTGGTGACGCATTCGTGGGCAGCCTGGCCGTCTTCATCGCTGAAGGCTGCGACCTCCGCCAGGCCACGGATCGAGCCGTCCGGATCGCCTCCCTCACCGTGACGAGGATTGGCACGCAGATCTCATTCCCCGATCGAAGCCAGGCAGACGCCTTCCTAGCCGAACAAGGACGATCCGCAACCCGCTAGACCCAAGTCCGCCGGCCGCCCTGGTGAGCCCAAGCCAGCAGAGGGCGGGAGGGAGCGGGGAGCAGCCGTGGCTGGAACCTCGTGCCTCGAGCTGCCACGAGGGGCGCGGTGTCGGTGTCGATCCTCTCACCCTGGCTGGCCGCACCTCGTACGCCATCGCTCCCACGTCAACCCGCACTGCTCGGCGATGCGTCGCGACGAGACGGTCTCCGCCTACCGCTGCCCGGCCCCACGATCCTGCCTGGCCCGGCCCCACGATCCTGCCTGGCCCGGCCCCACGATCCTGCCCTGCCCGGCCCCACGATCCTGCCCTGCCCCAGGCCGTTGACCTAGCCCAAGCCGTTGACCTCGTCTGCCTCTCCACGACTTCCCGCCACATCCGGGATCGCGACGGCCACTTCGCGCAGCTCCGCGGGCAGCTCGCGGCATGGGCCGAGTCGCCACTCCCGGGGCCGGGCCAGGCGTCCCGACCGGCTGGTTCGGCCATGCGACGCCGGCCGACGCAGTGCGGGCGATCATGGGCGGAGCGGATGCCGGCTGGTCGAGCGGCTCGGCCTGGCCGTGTCGGGCGTCGACAGCTTTACGTGTTCGGGACCGAAGGCTGATCCTCCTGCGCCCGGGAATCAACAAGAGAGCAGGCCGGGGAGACGGCCTGCTCTCTCAACAAGGAGCGGAGCGGCGAGGGCTGTCAGCCGAGGAGGGTGAGGACAGCGGCCAGGCGCGGGTGGGCGGTCACGATGCGGACTCGGGCGACCGCGGAGCGGAGGCTCCAGACCTCGCCCGCCGCGGCGTAGGCGACGAACAGGGCGACTGGGCCGTTGACCCCGCAGAAGGTCCTGGCACGGTGGCCCCCTGCTTCAGGCCCCACGACCCGCGAGCCTCGCGAGGGCTCGCGGATGGCCACGCGCGCGGGCGGCGGGCGGCGAGTGCCCTCGCCCCGCGACGTGAGTCATGCCAGACTCGCATGGGCGAGGGCCGCGCACGGGGCCCCCGCAGAAACCCGAACCGGGCCGGCGGCCACGCTCAAGAGGGGCCGCGACGAGTCTGGAGTGACTCGCGGCCGATTCGCGGGCGGTGGGGGCCCTCGAAGAACGACTTGGCGAACGCCACGGCCGCCTTGTTGACACGCAGCTTGTCCGGGTCGGCGACGCCGCCCGGCAGCACCAGGCCGTCGAACGCATCGGGGCTCGCCATCTCGACGGTGCTCGTCACGGGGAAGGTGTTGGCCTTGTCCATACCGTCCACGCCCTGGATGGCACACGGCCTGATCGAGAATAGCTCGACACTGGCGCCGACCTGCTCTGCCGCATCGCACGGCTTCTGAAGCTCGGTCGCCTCGACACCGTCCGTCGCGAGGACTGCGATCCGCTTGCCCCTGAGCTCATGGGCTATCTCGGCACCTCCGATCGGCCCCGCGCACGGCGGGGCGAGAACCTCTCCTGGGGCGTATCCGGTAGACGTCCTGTCCGGGGTCAGGGGCCACAACGGGTGGCGGGGTGGGCTTGCGGTCTTGTTTCAGGTGCGGCGCTGCGCGAACCGCGCTTCGTCAGGTTTGGAGCGGTGCCAGGTCGCGGTCTTGGCCCGCCTGCCCGATGATGGACCTAGGGCTGCCGTGTGGGCGGACAGCCACCGGGGCGACCAAGGCCCGCCTGAGGAGGAGCCACCGTGACCTACTCGATCGTCGCCCGCGATTCGGCGACCGGCGACCTCGGCGTCGCGGTCCAGTCGCGGTTCCTCGCTGTCGGTTCCGTGGTGCCCTGGGCGCGCGCGGGCGTCGGCGCCATCGCGACCCAGTCCTTCGCCAACGTCGCCTATGGCCCGGACGGCCTGGCGCTTCTCGCCGGCGGGGCAGACGCCGAGGCGGCCGTCGCGCGCCTCACCGAGTCAGACGGGCTGCGAGGGCAGCGCCAGCTGGGCATCGTGGACGCGAGCGGGCGTTCGGCCAGCTACACCGGCCGTTCGTGCTTCGCCTGGGCGGGGGGCCGCACGGGCCCGAACTACGCAGCACAGGGGAACATCCTCGCGGGGGCGGCCGTGGTCGACGCGCTGGCGGAGACGTTCGAGAGCGGGGGCCTCCCCTTCCCGGAGCTCCTGGTGGCGTGCCTCGTGGCCGCGGACGCGCAGGGCGGCGACCGGCGCGGGCGGGAATCAGCCGCGCTGCTCATCGTGCGCGAGCGCGGCGGGTACGGCGGCGGCAATGACCGCTGGATCGACCTCCGCGTGGACGACCACGAGGACCCGATCGGCGAGCTCGCCCGACTGCTCGACCTCACGCACCTGTACCTCGAGCGGCCGTCGCCGGACGAGCTGGTCCCGCTGGACGGGAGCCTCGCAACGGAGATGCGCGGGCGCCTCCGGCGCCTCGGCTGGGATCCGACCACGGTGGGCGAGCCGGTCTACGCGCCCATGTGGCCCGACGAGGCCGGTGCGGGCGCCGATGACGACGAGCAGCGCCCGAGCGTGGGCGAGCCGAGGCCCCTCCCGGAGGGCTGGGACGCGGCCTGGCAGGAGCGCCTGCTTGCCTGGATGGGCGTCGAGAACCTCGAGGAGCGGACGGCCGCGCCGGGCTGGATCGACCCGCGGGTGCTGGCCTGCCTGCGCGCGTCGGCGGAGAAGGCCGACCGCGCGTAACCGGGCCAATACGGCGACCGACCTCGTTCAGTCGCCGAGGGCTCCGCCCGCCGTCGGGCTCCCCTCGCCCATCGACTCGTCGTGTTCCGCGTGGCGCCCGTCGTGTTCGGCGTGGTGCCCGTGGAACCGGCTGGGGAACGCGCGCATGAGGCGGCGTAGGAGGCGGTGGAGCTCCTCGCGCTCGGCCGGGTCGAGGACGGACGCGAACTTCGCCTCGCGCTGGGCCTGGGTACCGGTCGTCCGGTCCCACATGGCGTGCCCGAGCTCGGTGGGCTCGATGAGGATGCCGCGTCGATCGGCTGGGTCTGGCAGGCGGCGGATCAGGCCTGCGCGCTCCATGCGGTCGAGGCGATTGGTCATCGCGCCGCTCGAGAGGTTCATGTCCGCAGCCAGCTGCCCGGGCGTCCGCTGATAGGGCGCACCGTAGCGACGCAGCTTCCCCAGCAGGTGATACGAGCGATGGTCGAGCCCGTGCTCGGCCAGCGTCTCCCCCATGGACCGGTCGAGTGCCTTGGCGAGGTTCTGGATGCGCTCGACGATCCCCTCTGTGACCGGGTCCAAGTCCGGGATCTCGCGCTTCCAGGCCGCCAGTGAGGCGTCGATCGCGTCCAGTTCGTCGTCGTCTGCGTCCATGGCCCGAAGTATCTGTCCGATAACGTGTCATGTCAAGATTCTTTACATCATACCTCTTGACATCAAGGTTTGTGCGGGCTAGCATCCGTTTCGTTCGATATGAAGAGTCTTTACTTTGAGAACACACGCTCCAGGGTCAGCGTCGGAGGGCCGGTGATGGTCGACATGTCCGCAACGTCCACGCGCGCAGCGCGCATCCCGAGGGGACATCGCCGGGGGCTCGCCGAGAGGGTCGCCATCTGGGTCATCGCACGGAGCGAGCACCGTCGGGCCGAGGAGCTCGAGCAGATCGGCTGGGACCTCGAAGCAGGCTGCGGGCGTCATGCCGAGGCCCGCGCCGAGCGCGACCCCGATGCCCTCCTGCCGCCCGGGCGCCGGCTCTTCTGAGCTGGCGAAGGAAACCGCGAGGCGAATCTGCGAGCCGAATCTGCGAGCCGTGCGCGCGCACCAGATCGGTCGGAACCGGGATCTCCTGGGCCCAGCTGGTCTCGCTGGTGCACGCCGCCCCTGCCACAATCGGACCATGGCCGAGACGACGACACGGCGCATTCGGCGCGCGGCACCCAGCGACGCCATGGCGATCGCGGCGATGCACGTCCGCGCCTGGCAGGTGGCCTATCGCGGCATCGTCCCGGACGGCTTCCTCGACACGATGGACGTGGTCGCCCGCGCCGCGCGCTACACGCTCGGGGCCACCGGGCCGGCCGATCCCCGGACGTGGATCGCGACCGAGGGCGACCGCGTGCTCGGTGGGGTGACCGTGAGCCCGAGCCGGGACGAGGACCTGCCAGGCCTGGGCGAGGTCCGCTCGCTGTACGTCCACCCCGACGCGTGGGGTACCGGGGTGGGGCGGGCCCTCATGGCCCAGGGCGAGCGGCTGCTGATCGAGATGGGCTTCACCGAGGCGCTGCTCTGGGTGCTCGAGGCGAACCGCCGGGCGCGCCGGTTCTACGAGATCGGCGGGTGGCGGCCGGACGGCGCGAGAAAGACGCTTGACATCGCGGGACGCGAGATCCCCGAGGTCCGCTACCGGAAGTCGCTCGTGGGGCCGGCGTGAGCCCGTCGTGGGCCCGCCGCCCGCGGACGGCCATGCTTGGCTGATGCCCCACCCGACCGCTGACCCCGACGCCGACGCTGACGGCCCCGCGCCCGCCATCCGCACGGAGCGCCTCGAACTGGTCTCGATGTCGCTCCCCTTCATGCGGGCGCTCGCCGCGGGAGACCTCGCGACGGCCTCGCGCGAGGTCGACGCGACGCTGCCGGCTGACATGGCGCAAGACCTCGCCAGCTTCCTCGGCTACCGGATCCCGATGCTGACCGCGGACCCCTCGAGTCGGCCGTGGCTCGGCCGCTCGATGGTGCTGACGCACCCCGACGGCCGGCGCGAGGTCATCGGCACGATCGGGTTCCACGCGCCGCCCGACGAGACGGGGCGGGTCGAGATCGGCTATCGCGTGGAGCCCGCGTTCCGGCGCCAGGGAATCGTCACGGAATGCGTCAGGGCGCTCCTGGGCTGGGCTGAGGCGCAGGGCATCCACCGGTTCCGGGCGTCGGTCGCGCCAGACAACGTCGCCTCGCTCGCGGTCGTGCGCTCCTTCGGCTTCGAGCAGGTGGGCAGCCAGATGGACGAGATCGACGGCGAGGAGCTGGTCTTCCACCTCGACCGCGACGGGCCCACGGGTACCACCGTGGCCTGATCGCCCGCGGCGGTGCGCTTCCCGAACCATGCGATTGAGTGTCGATCACGCGGCGCGCGGGATCGGCAAGCGCTCGCGGCCGAACGGGGCGATCCTATTGGTGATCGCCGCCGACGTTTGGTGATCGCCGCCGCCGTCCCGCGCCGATCGATCTCGTGAGGTTCGCCTCGTTGAACAGCCTAGACCGCCTGCTCGCCAAGGTCCGTGCCGCGGACAAGCTCAACCGAATGGACCTGCGCGACCTGGTGGTCGCGGAAGGGCCGGCTGCGGTCGCCCCCATGGCCGACTGGATCGGCCACCCGGAGTACTCGCGCTTTGCCGTTCGAGCCCTCGAGCGGCTGGCGCAGCGCGAGGACAGCCACGAGGCGGCGGTCGAGGCCCTCCTTGCCGGGCGCGAGGACGCGGAGTCGCGCGAGGTCATCCACGACATCGACGAGGTGTTCGTTCGCCTCGGGGTGAAGCGGCCGCCGGCAAAGCGGCCCGCGAAAGCGGGCCAGGCCGCGCCGCAGGGGCAGGCAGGGCAGCCCGGCCGCCGCTACTGGGCCATGCGCACCAGCCAGCACAACCCGGACTTCATGTGGGCCGAGGTCAAGGCGGGGCGCCTGCGCCAGGGTTGGGGGTGGATGCAGGAGCAGGACCTCCGGCGGATCGCCGAGCGGCGGCGGGCAAAGGCCGAGCTGTCGGCGGCCGAGCTCCAGGCCTGGCGGGCGCACCGAATGCTCGCGACCGAGTCCGCGGGAATGCGCGTTGGCGACCTCGTGGTGACCCAGAACCTGCCCCGACAGGGGCGGATCTCCGTCTGCCGCGTGGTCGGCCCGTACTACTTCGAGTTGCCGGGCGACCCGCACCCCGAGGATCTCGGCCACATCCTGCCCGTCAAGCTCCTGGTGGGCGACATCGACCGCTCTGACGCGCAGGTCTCCGAAGCGCTCCGCCATGCGATCAGCCTGCGGCCGCGGCTTTACGAGATCACGCCCTATGGCGGCGATGTCGAGGCGCTCCTCGGGCTCGACGAGGCGGATGCCGAAGCCGAGCCCGAGACCGGGGCCTGACCGGGGCTGCTCCGGGCCCACCCATACGCTCCCCAGCCCGCTGTTGCTAGGCATCTGTGACGCCACGCCCGGCCGGTGGACGGGATCCTGCCCTGCCTGCCCCGAATGGTTAGCGCAACCAGCATGGAGGTGCGGCATGGCCAGCAAAGCGGACTGGCAGGGGCAGGAGCGCCGATCCGGCGGCGACCTGCGGACGGCGCTGGTGGAGCGGCCGGAGCAGGAGCGTCGGATCGCTGAGCGGCGCGGCAGCGGGCGATCCGCGGGCAGCCGCCTGCCAGGGCCCGCCACGGACCAGGGATCGCGCTGGACGCCGGACGCGGCGGGCGGCTCGCCACCCAACGCAAACCCGACCAAGGACCCCGGTGACTGGACCACCGGCGACGAGCCGATGACCGGGCCGCAGCGCTCCTACCTCCACACACTGGCTCGGGAGGCTGGCGAAACCGTGCCGGACAACCTCTCGAAGGCCGATGCGTTGCGCCTCATCGACGAGCTCCAGGCGCGCAGCGGCCGAGGCGCCAACCCATCAGACGGCATCGGCTGACCCGGCAGCCCAGCCGCCGGTAGGGCCCAGCCATGCTCCTGCCAAGTATCAGCATCCCCGAGCTCGTGCTGCGCACGGCGCTCGTGTACCTCACGTTCATCGTCATCCTCCGGCTGACCGGCAAGCGCGAGCTGGGCCAGTTCACGATCTTCGACCTCGCGCTCCTGCTGCTCGCGACGAACGCGCTCCAGCCGGCGATGACCGGCCCCGACAACAGCGTCGGCGGAGGCCTGGTCATTCTGGTGACCATCTTCGCGCTCAACGGCCTGGTCGCAGCTGCGCGCCGCAGGCTTCGTGCCGTGCGGCGCCTGTTCGAGAGCGACCCGACCGTGCTGGCCAGGGATGGCGTCTGGGACCAGGCCGCGATCGACCGCGAAGGGCTCGACGACGAGGATCTGGGTGCCGCGCTCCGCAGCCACGGCGTCGAGAAAATCGAGGAGGCGCGCCTCGTGGTGCTCGAGGAGGACGGGAGCATCAGCGTGGTGCCGAAGTCCGACGGGTCCCAAGCCCCCCGAAGAAGGCGGTGGCGCGGCCGCAGGCCCAACCAGGGGTGAGCGGCCTTCCGAGTCGCCGGCTTTCCCCAGCGAGGCGGGCCGGCGGCCGGCGCGCTGGGGTAGGCGGCCGGCGCCCCGAACGCCCGCGGGCTACGCTTAGCAGCCGTGCGCGATCGCCTCCGCCGCCTGCGCCGCCTGCGCCCCCGTCGCGTGTCCCGCACCACGGTCGTGACGGTCACGCTCGTCGTGCTCGGCATCGGTCTCATCCTCGTTGGCGGGCTATCGCTGCAGAACCGCCCCTCGGGCAGCGGCTTCACGTACACCGGCTCGTGGACGCTCCCGGAGTTGGTCCGCCACGTCGAGGCGGGCGACGTCGTGGCGATCAGCGCGGCGGCGGACGGGGACGGCGGCATCCCGCAGCTCGTTGCGCTGACCACTGGGGGGCAGCACGTCGCCGTCGTGGCCGGGGTTCCGGCGGGCGACGCGGCCGATGCGCTGCGGGCGATGGGCTACGGTCGGCTGCTGACCGCTGAGGCCCAGTCGCTCTCGGGTGCGGTCGGGGGGACGCCGTCACCGCTGACGACGGTGTTCACGATCCTCATCATCGCGCTGGTGGCCCTGGGGCTGGTGGCCCTCGCCCCGCAGGTCCTGCGCCTGGTGCGCGAGGGTCGTGGCCGGCGTTTCACCACGATCGGCCGGCCCTCCAGCCCCTCGATCCAGGCGCGCGTGCCATCGGTGCGCCTCGACGAGGTGGCGGGCGTGGACGAGGCGAAGACCGAGCTGCTCGAGACCATCGAGTTCCTGCGCAACCCCGCCCGGTTCACGGCGGTCGGCGCCCGGCCGGTGCGTGGCGTGCTCCTGTCAGGGCCACCGGGCACCGGCAAGACGATGCTCGCGAAGGCGGTGGCCGCCGAGGCGGGCGTGCCGTTCCTCGCCGCTTCGGGCTCCGACTTCATCGAGAAGTACGTCGGCGTCGGCGCACGGCGGATCCGCGACTTGTTCGCCGCGGCCCGGCGCGAGGGGCGGGCCGTCGTGTTCGTGGACGAGATCGACGCCATCGGGCGGCGGCGCGGCGGCGACAACGGCAGCGACGAGCGCGACGCGACGCTCAACGCGCTGCTGGTCGAGATGGACGGCTTCGGCCCCAACGACAACGTGGTCGTGCTGGCCGCCACCAACCGCCCCGACGTGCTGGACCCCGCGATCCTCCGGCCGGGCCGGTTCACGCGCAAGGTCAGCGTCCCCATGCCGGATCGCGACGCCCGCCTAGCGATCCTCCGCGTGCACGCCCAGGGCAAGCCGCTGAGTCCCGACGTCGACCTCCCGGCGGTCGCCCGCAAGACGTACGGCTTCTCGGGCGCCATGCTCTCGGACCTGCTCAACGAATCGGCCATCCTCGCCGCGCGGCGCCTCTCGGACGTCATCGAGCCGCGAGATGTGCAGGCGGGCTGGCTCAAGGTGGCCGTTGGCACGAGTCGCGTCCGGTCGATGGACGAGCGCGAGCGGAGCATCATCGCCGCCCACGAGGCGGGCCACGCCGTGACCGGCTACCTCGTGGGCGAGAAGCGCCGGGTGGAGGAGATCAGCCTCTACGCGCACGGCGAGGCGCTGGGCATCACGGTGTCGAGCCAGGAGGACAACGACCTGCCATCCGAGTCGGACCTGCAGGCGCGGCTGGTGGCGCTGCTCGGCGGGCGCGCGGCCGAGAACCTGCTGTTCCACGACGTGACCGGCGGCGCGGCCAACGACTTCGAGAAGGCGACGAACCTGGCCCACGTGATGGTCACCCGCCTCGGGATGGGGCGTGACCCCTCCGACACCTCGCGCGGGGCCACGGGGCGCGGGGTGCTGTCGGCAGTCGTGGTCACGGATCGGGTCCGGCCGAGCTCCGAGGTGGCGGCGGCGCAGGACCGCGCGACGCGCTCCATCCTGGACGCGGCGTATCGGCGCGCGTCCGAGGTGCTGCTCGCGAACATGGGCCTGCTCTCGCGGGTGGCCGCCTACCTCTACGAGCAGGAGCGGATGTCGGGCGACGAGCTGGAGCGGGTCGTGGCCGGCGCGCTCGAGCCCGTGGACGCCCAGGGGTGGCGGGCCGCCTCGTCGAACCCACGGCCGTGGGACGAGATCCCCGGCAGCTTCTCGCGGGGCGAGGCGGCGGAGGAGGAGCGGCGAGGCGAGGCGGAGACGCCGGTTGCTGCTGCTGCCATCCTCCCGGTCCCCATCCGCAACCGCCGCCGCTCGGGGCTCCGCAACCGTGTCCGCCGGGCGCTGCCGCGACCCGTGCACGTGGCGTTGACGCGTCTCGTGGCCGCGCTGGAGGGCGAGCCCGAGGACGCGGCCAGCGGGCATTGAGGGGGCCGGCGGCGGATCGGCCGGCCCGTCGCCACGCGGCGGCTCCTGCGACCGGGCCACGCTGCATCCGCGCCGATTGGCGACTGGATGTGCGCCTGGAGCAGGAGCGGGCGCGGCGATCCTCGCCGACTTGCGGCTCGGCGGCGCCATGGGGCGGTGCCCGGAGCCGCCCAGCGGCTGGCGAGAGCCCGGAGCAGGAGCGGGCGCGAGTGGCATGCCCGCCGAGTGGCGCGGGGCCGCGTGGCGCGGGGCCGCCGAAACGTGCACACTCGGGCCATGAGCAGGGGGGCCGACGCCGAGCGGCGAGTCACCAACCGATTGCGCGAGGCGCTGCCGCCGCCGTTCGCCGTCTACGAGAACGTCCGCTGGACCGCGATCCCGGTGCCCGGGCGCCCCGCGCTCGACGGTGAGGCGGACCTCGTCATCGCGCACCCGGAGCGTGGCCTCCTGGTCATCGAGACCAAGTCGGGTTGCCCGTCGCGCGACCGTCGGGGTCGCTGGTTCCTCGGACCGGTCGAGCTCCGCGAATCGCCCTTCAAGCAGGCCGAGGACAATCGGCACGAACTCGTCCGCGCACTGGCGGCGCTGCCCGACTGGACCCCGGGCTCCAGGCCGCGAGCGGGCCATGCCGTCGCCCTCCCCGACGCGGACCTCGCCAGCCTCCCGTCCGGCCACGTGCTGCTCGGTCCGGACGCCGACCGCCGGATCGTCCTCGACGCCCAGGCGCTCGAGACCGCGGCATCGACGCGAGCCTGGGTCGATGCGGCCTTCGACTTCTACCTCGGCGACGGCTCGCACGGTGACGTGCTGGGCGAGGCCGGGATGCGGCGGGTCGCCGACTACCTCGCGCCGGTGGTCGAGCTCCATCGCCTGGTGCGCGGACGGATCATGGACGACGCGCCGACCCTCGTCGCCGCCACGCGCCAGCAGCTGTTCGTCCTCGGCCAGACGAAGTCGGCCCGACGCGTGGAGATCGTCGGGCCCGCAGGTTCGGGCAAGTCGATGCTGGCCGCCGAGAAGGCGCGCCGGCTCGCGGCCGAGGGCTACCGAACACTGCTCGCCTGCTTCAACCAGCCGCTCGCCACCGCGCTGAGCCGCGAGCTGGCCGAACCGGCGGCGGCCGCGGAGCAAGCGGGCGGCGGACTCGTCGTCGCCACATTCCATCGGCTCGCTGAGGTGCTCGCCGTGCGGGCCGGCATCATTGGCCCCCACGGCCCGCGCGTCCCCGACGGCTGGTTCGCGGCGCTGCCGGGCGCCCTCGGCCAGGCCATCGAGCGGCTGCCGGGCGAGCGCTTCCACGCGATCGTGATCGACGAGGGCCAGGACTTCGACGCCGAGTGGCTGCTGCTGCTCGAGCAGCTGCTCCACGATCCCGACCAGGGGGTGCTGTGGGTCTTCCACGACCCCGGGCAGGCCGTCCGCGGGCCCGACGTCGTCGGCCAGCTGGGCCTGCCGCTCCGCCTCACGCTCTACGAGAACCTCCGCAACCCCGGCTCGGTCGCCGCGCTCGCGAGCCGGTTCTATCGCGGCGACGAGATGGTGGTGGCCTACCGCGATGGCGAGGCCGACGATCGCGAGGCCGCCGGGTCAAACCGATGCAGGGTGGTCGTCGCCGGGCCTGGTCGCGAGACGGTCGAGGCCGTGCGCCGGGAGCTCCACCGGCTGCTGCACGTTGAACACGTCCGATCCTGGGACGTGGCGGTGCTGTCGGGCGGGAGCGCGGCGCGCAGCGAGGTCTGGGCCCGCCGCCGCTTCGGCAACGCGGTGCTCTGGAACGGGTCGATCCGCGATGACGGCAGCTCGCGCGGCCTCGCGCCGGAGGACGTGCCCGACGAGCCGCCGGACGACGGCGTCGTGCGGTTCGAGACGGTACGGCGGTTCAAGGGCCTCGAGCGTCCGGTCATCATCCTGTGCGAGCTGCCCACGGAGGGCGACCGCCTCGACGAGCTGCTCTACAGCGCCCTGACACGGCCCACAACCGAGCTCGTGGTGGTCGCGCCGCCGGCGCTCGCAGCGCGACTCTCGCGCCCGTGACACCCAACCTGTCACCCGATCGCGGACGATAGACGCGCATGCAGCTTGTCGACGGCAGCCACGTCTTCGCGGCCACGGATCTTGTGGGGTACCTCGCCTGCGAGCACCTGACCGGGCTGGAGCTCGCGCGACTCGCGGGCCTGGTGGAGCGCCCGTTCCGCGACGACCCCGAGCTCAAGGTGATCCAGCAGCGCGGGCTCGAGCACGAGGCGCGCTATCTGACGGACCTGGTGGCCGCGGGCCGGACGGTGACGGAGATCGCGCTCGACGGGTCGATCGCGGACCGGGCCGAGCAGCTGTGGGCCGCGGCACGCGAGACGGAGGCCGCACTCCGCCGTGGGGACGACGTCGTCTACCAGGCCACGTTCTTCGACGGCCGTTGGCGCGGCCACGCGGACTTCCTCCTCCGGGTTGATCGCCCAAGCGCGCTCGGCCCGTGGAGCTACGAGGTGGCGGACACCAAGCTCGCCCGCCACGTGAAGGGCAGCGCCATCCTCCAGATCTGCTCCTACGTGGAGGGCCTCCAGCGGGTCCAGAGAACCGAGCCCGAGCACCTGCATGTGGTCCTCGGGGGCAAGGCCCGCGAGACGGCCACGTTCCGGGTGGCGGACTTCATGGCGTACTACCGGATGGCGAAGCGGCTGTTCGAGGCGCACGTGGCCGAGACGCCGCCCGCGAACCCGCCGACGGGCACCTATCCGGAGCCAACGGAGCACTGTGAAGTGTGCCCCTGGGACGGGGTCTGCTCCAGGCAGCGCCGGGCGGACGACCACCTCTCGCTCGTGGCCGGCATCACGTCGCGCCAGCGGCGGGCGCTCGTGGAGCGGGGCGTCGGCACGCGCACGGGCCTTGCCCATGCCACGCTGCCCATGACGCCCAAGCTCGAGGGCTCGAGCGCCACGGGCATGGAGCGGGTGCAGAAACAGGCCGCGATCCAGGTCCGCGACGCCACGCCCGGCGGCGGGCGCCTGTGGGAGCTCGTCGAGCCGTCACGCCTCCGCGACGGGACGCTCGAGCCGGATCGAGGCCTGCTCGCGCTGCCGGAGCCGCGGCCGGGCGACCTGTTCTTCGACATCGAGGGCGACCCGTATGCCGCCGACGACGGCATCGACTACCTGTTCGGCGTGCTCGAGCCGGGCGTGGTCGAGATCGGGCCGGATGGCGAGTACACCCCCAAGTTCCACGCCATCTGGTCGCGGGACGCCGAGGGGGCGGTGACCGAGGCGGCAGAGAGGGCGGCCTTCGAGCGGCTGATGAACCTGTTCGCGGACCGGCTGGCGAAGGACCCCCAGATCCACATCTACCACTACGCGCCCTACGAGCCAACGGCGCTCCGGCGCCTGATGGGCCGCTACGGCACCCGCGAGGACGAGGTGGACGGCCTGCTCCGGGGGGGCACGCTCGTGGACCTGTACCACGTGGTCCGCCAGGGGATCCGCGCCTCGGTCGAGAGCTACTCGATCAAACGCCTCGAGCGGCTGTACGGCTTCGGGCGCGAGATCGACCTGCGCGACGCGGGCTCGTCGATCGCGGCGTTCGAGGCGTGGCTCCAGGGCGTGGACGCGGAGCACGGCGAGGAGACGCTGGCGCGGATCGAGGCCTACAACCGCGACGACGTCATCTCCACGCTCCTGCTCCGGGACTGGCTCGAGGCGACGGTCCGGCCGAGGCTGGCCGAGGAGCTCGGGGTCGATCCGCCGCGGAAGACGCCGCGGGAACCCGAGCCGCAGGAGGCCCTCTCCGCTGAGCTCGCCGGGGTAGAGGCGCTCGCCGAGCAGCTTGCGCCCGGCGGCCTCGACGACGGCACCCCCGACGGCCATGCACGCTGGCTGCTCGCCCAGCTGCTGTGGTGGCACCGTCGCGAGGACAAGTCGTTCTGGCGCCGCTGGTACGAGCTCAAGGACGAGCTGACCGATGAGGAGCGGATCGACGCGCCCGAGCCCATTGGCGGGCTCGAGTTCGTGGACGAGATCGGGCCGGACAAGCGCTCGGTGGTCTACCGCTACCGCTTCCCGGAGCAGGAGCACCAGGTCAAGGTGGGCGGCACGGTCAGGGCGCAGGACGGGAGCTACCCCGGCATGGTGGTCGCGCTCGACGAGGCTGCCCGCACCGTGGACCTCAAGCGCCGGGCGACGGACGCGCCCGACGCGGTCCGCTCCCTGATCCCGTTCGACTTCGTGGACCCCCGCGACCTCCACGAGAGCCTCGTCCGCCTCGGCGCGTGGGTCGCCGACCATGGCATCACCGGCGAAGGACCGTACCGCGCGGCCCGCGACCTGCTCCTCGCAGAACCGCCGCGCGCGGGCCAGCCGCACGGTGGGGCCGTCCGCGACGAGGCGACCGACGCCGTCGATGCCGCCGTGACGGCCGCCCTCGCCCTCGACGAGAGCCATCTCGCCATCCAGGGGCCGCCCGGCTCGGGCAAGACGTACATCGGCGCCCGGATCGCGATCGCGCTCGCGGAGCGGGGGCTGCGCGTCGGCGTCACGGCGAACAGCCACAAGGTCATCGGGCACCTGCTCGGCGAGATCGCGGACGTCGCGGCGCGCGAGGCTCGGCCGATGCCGCGGATCGGCCAGCGGACCGACGCCGAGAAGCGGGTCTCCTACCCGGGTGCACGGCCGCTTGAAGACAGATCGGCAGCGGAGCAAGCGCTCCGCGAGGGCGAGCTCGACGTGGTCGGCGCCACGGCCTGGACCTGGTCGCGTCCGGAGTTCGCGGGCCTGCTCGACGTCCTGATCATCGACGAGGCAGGGCAGATGTCGCTCGCCAACGCGCTCGCGGTGTCGCAGGCGGCCAGGTCCGTCGTCCTGCTGGGCGACCCGCAGCAGCTCGACCAGCCACTCAAGGGCTCGCACCCTCCGGGCGCTGAGCGCTCCGCGCTCGCGCACCTGCTCGGGGGCGCGGCCACGATGCCCGCCGAGCGCGGAATCTTCCTCGAGCGCACCCGCCGCCTCCACCCCGCGATCTGCGCATTCACCTCCGCTGCGTTCTACGAGGGGCGTCTGGAGCCGATCGAGGGGCTGGAGCGGCAGGCACTGCTGGCCGCCGAGGATGGGGACGGTGGCACCACCCGGCAATCGGGCGTGCGCCTCCTCGAGGTCCCGCACGCCGGCAACTCCAACGAGTCGGCTGAGGAGGTCGGGGCGGTCGCGGCGCTGGTCGGGGCGCTCGCGGGCGGCGCGCTGCGCTGGGCGGACGCGCAGGGTCGGCGACGCCCGGTCACCCTCGATGGCGTCCTGGTCGTCACCCCCTACAACGCCCACGTCGGCGCCCTCAAGGCCGCGCTGCCGGAGGGAGCGCGGGTCGGGACCGTGGACAAGTTCCAGGGACAGGAGGCGCCGGTGTCGATCTACTCGATGGCCACGTCCTCCCAGGACGAGGCCCCGCGCGGCATGGAGTTCCTCTACTCGCTCAACCGCCTCAACGTCGCCACGTCGCGCGCCCGCTGCGTCGCCTACGTCGTGGCGAGCCCGGGCCTGCTGCGCGTCCGCGCCAAGACGCCACGCCAGATGCAGCTCGCCAACGCCCTCGCCCGCTTCGCGGAGCACGCGCAGAACGGAGCGAGCACGCTGCCGTCGCGCCACGCCACCGTCCGGCAGCCCACCTGACAGCTCGGAACACCGCACCGCCACTCGCCTCGCGGACCTGGAGCCTCCGCAGGCCCTCGTCACGCCCCCGCAACGTCGCTCCTCCGCCGCGCAGGAGGCCCCACTTGCGGACGGTGGTAGCCTCTGCTCCCGGCTCGGCGCGTCCCAGGAACCTGCCGCCGCCGGAGCATCGAGGAATAGGGCACCGTGGCGCGTTCCATGTGGAAAGGGGCCATCTCGTTTGGCCTCATCACCATCCCGGTCAAGCTCTACACCGCGACCGACGCCGAGGCGGCCGTGCGGTTTCACATGCTGCACGCGACCGACCTGTCGCGGATCCAGATGAAGACCTGGTGCCCGGTCGAGGACATGGCGATCGCGCGTTCGGACACCGTCAAGGGGTACGAGTACGCCTCGGGCAAGTACGTGGTGATCACCGACGAGGACCTCGAGAAGCTCCCCCTCAAGACGATGCACACGATCGAGATCGAGCAGTTCACGCCGCGCGAGGCGGGCGTCGGTCCGCTCGGCTTCACGAAGGCCGCCTACTACGTCGAGCCCGACAAGGTTGGCCGCCGCGCCTTCGCGCTGCTCCGCCAGGTGCTCCATGGCAAGGGCCTGACCGCGGTGTGCAAGGTGGTCATCCGGGAGCGCGAGGCGCTGGCGGTCCTCGACCCGTTCGAGGACACGATGATGCTCACCACGCTCCACTGGCCCGACGAGATCCGCTCGACCGCCGACCTCGACCTAGGCGAGGACACGTTCGAGTTCAAGGCCGCCGAGCTCGCGATGGCCGACCAGCTGGCCGACGCGATGACCGCCGACTTCGAGCCCGACCGCTACCACGACGAGTACCGCGAGGCGCTGATGCAGGTCATCGAGGCCAAGGTCGCGGGCCAGCAGATCGTCGAGCCGCCGCAGGCCGAAGAGGCGGCGTCGGGCAACCTCGTGGACCTCATGCGCCTGCTCGAGGCGAGCGTCAAGGCGCAGGTGGGCTCGCGCGACGGCAAGGGCGCGGCGCCCGTCTCGCTGGCCGATGCCAAGGCCACGCGCGAGGCCGCGCCCAAGCGGGCCGCGAAGCCGAAGGCGGCCAAAGCCGCGACGTCGGACGAGGCCGAAGCCGAGCGCGAGGGCGAGGCCGCCGAGCACCGCCCGGCCCGCCGCAAGCGCGCGTCCTAGCCGCAGGGCCAGGGCGCGAGCGCGGCACCGACGGGATCGGGCGCGCATCGTGCCCCTCGACGAGTACCGGCGGAAGCGCGACTTCGCGCGCACCCCCGAGCCGGCAGCGGTACCGCCCGCGGGGGATGTGGCGGAGGGGCAGCGCGCGGTCGCCCCGTTCGCGCTCC
Organism: Chloroflexota bacterium; assembly: GCA_021802825.1. Classification (GTDB taxonomy): domain Bacteria; phylum Chloroflexota; class Limnocylindria; order Limnocylindrales; family CSP1-4; genus CAIXZV01. The sequence continues at coordinate 115,566 of JAJZRG010000001.1, read as the reverse complement.
GCCGCCGCTTCGTGGTCCAGCGCCACCGTGCCCGGAGACTCCACTACGACCTGCGGCTCGAGCTCGACGGCGTGCTCGTCTCGTGGGCCGTGCCGAAGGGGCCGACGCTCGACCCGGCCGCGCGGCGGATGGCGGTCCACGTCGAGGACCACCCCCTGGACTACTACGACTTCGAGGGCACCATCCCAAAGGGCGAGTACGGCGGGGGCGACGTGATCGTGTGGGACTGGGGCACCTGGGAGCCCGAGCTCGAGACCGCCGACGCAGGGGCGGCGCTCGCAGCCGGCGAGCTCAAGTTCCGCCTCCGTGGCGAGAAGCTGCGCGGCCGCTGGACCATCGTGCGGACGAGCGAGGCCACCCGCCGCTCGGGCAGCGACGAGGAGTCCGGCGACCCATGGCTGCTGATCCACAAGCACGACGCGGACGCGGTGGACGGCTGGGACGCCGAGGACCACCCCGCGAGCGTCAAGACCGGCCGCACGAACGACGAGACGCGCGACGGCGCCGCGCCCAAGCTGGCAGGGACGCCACCGGTCGGGGGCGTGGACTCGGACCTCGCGCTCGCCGTCGAGGCGCCGATGCCCCGCTTCCTCGACCCGATGCTCGCGACGCCGGCCGTCGCGGTGCCGCCCGGGCCCGACTGGCTGGTCGAGGTGAAGTGGGACGGCTACCGCACGCAGGCGCTGGTGCGGGCCGACCGGACCGAGCTGAGATCGCGCAACGGGGTGGATGCCGGGGGCTGGTTCCCGCGGCTGCGGGGGCCGTCGGACTGGATCGACGCCGCGGAGGCGCTGGTGGACGGCGAGGTGGTGGCGCTCGACGCGCGCGGCCGGCCCGACTTCTCGCTGCTCCAGGAGTGCATGGGCGACGCGAAGGGCGGGGTCGTGCTGGTGGCGTTCGACCTGCTGTACCTCGACGGCTGGTCACTGCTCGACGTCCCGCTCGAGGCGCGCAAGGCGCTGCTCGCCAGCCGACTCCGACCGGACCCCCGGGTGCAGTACGCCGAGCATGTGGTCGGTGGCGGCTCCGCGTTCTTCGAGGCTGCGGTGCGCAACGGGCTCGAGGGCGTGGTGGCGAAGCGCCGCCGCTCGCGCTACCAGCCCGGGCGCCGAACGGTCGACTGGGTCAAGCGCAAGGGGAGGCCGAGTCAGGACCTGGTGGTGGGCGGCTGGACACCGGAGGGCGGCGGTACGAAGGGGCTCGGGGCGCTAGTCGTGGGCGTGTACGAGGGCGGACGGCTGCGGTTTTCCGGCGCCGTGGGCTCCGGCTTCCACGGGCGGGCGCGACGCGAGCTGCTCGAGCGCCTGGCAGCGCTCCGGACCGACACGCCGCCGTTCGACCCTCCGCCGCCAACGGGAGCCCGAAGCCGCTGGGGCAGGGACCTCGCGGGCGTGCGCTGGATCCGGCCGGAGCTCGCGATCCGAGCCGAGATGGCGGGCTGGACGCGCGACGGCAACGTGCGCCAGGCAGCGTTCAAGGGGATCCTGGACGACCGCGACCCGAAGACGGTGATCCGAGAGGCGGACACGCAGGACGACCCGGTCGCAACGCCGTCGGGGTCGTCGGCCTCGGCTTCGTCGGCCTGGGTCCCGTCGGCTTCGTCGAGATCTCAGGTCACTGCACACGCACCGGACTCCGCGACCGATGACGAACTGGCCGCGCTGTCCGTCCTCCCCAACCAGGGCAGGTGGCGTGTCGGTGGTCGCGAGCTCGTTCTCACCAACCTCGATAAGGTCCTCTTCCCGCCACGCGACGGCACGGACGAACCACCGATCACCAAGCGCGAGCTGATCGCCTACTTCGCGCAGATCGCGCCGGCCATGCTCCCCCACCTCGCCGGTCGCCCGCTCAACCTCCACCGCTACCCCGACGGCGCGGGGCGGCCCGGCTTCTGGCAGAAGCAAATCCCCTCGACCGCCCCCGGCTGGCTCGGGCGATGGCGCGAGACCGGGCTCGAGAGCCGACCCGAGGACCGTGACCCCAACGACCACCTCGTGGCCGAGGGCGTCGCCACCTTGTGCTGGCTGGGCAACCAGGCCTCGTTCGAGATCCACGCGTGGACGTCCACGTGCGGTGACCCGTGGCGGCCGACCTACGCCCTCATCGACATCGACCCCGGCGCGAAGACGACGTGGGAGCAGACGCTCGCCCTGGCGCGCCTCTACCGCACCGCGCTCGAACACCTGGGCGTCCGCGCCTACCCGAAGGTCACCGGCGGCCGAGGCATCCACGCGTGGATTCCCGTCGAGCGCGGCCGGTACGCATACGCGGACACCTCGGCCTGGGTCGAGAAGCTGTCGCGGGCCGTGGGCTCCGCCATGCCCGACCTCGTCTCGTGGGAGTGGTCGAAGGCGGATCGCGGCGGCAAGGCGCGCCTCGACTACACGCAGAACCAGCCGATCAAGACGCTCGTCGCGCCGTACGCCGTGAGGCCCGCGCCCGGCGCGCCCGTGTCCGCCCCGATCGCCTGGGACGAGCTGGACGACCCGGACCTGCGGCCCGACCGCTGGACGATCCGGACGATCCTCGAGCGCGTGGCCAAGCGCGGCGACCTGTGGGCGGACCTGCCCGGAGACCGACAGGCGTTGCCGTCGCTCTAGGATCCTCCGTGCTGCGCGCCCGCACTGCGGCGACGACGCCCCACCGGCGACAATCGGGCCATGTGTCCGCCAGCCCGACCCCACCGATGAGACCGGCCGCCGTCGCCGGTCTCGCAGCGGCGATCTCGGGCGATGTGCTCGCGCCGGACCACCCCGCGTTCTATGGCACCAGCGCCGTCACTCAGCTGGCGCGCCCGGCGCGACCCGCGCTCATCGTCCGACCCGCGTGCGCTGCGGATGTCGCGCGCGCGATCGCGTTCGCGCGCGAGGAGGGGCTCGTCATCGCCGTGCGGGGCGGCGGGCACAGCTCGGCGGGCCACGGCACGGGCGACGGCGTGATGGTGATCGACACGCGCGACCTGCGCCACCTCTCGGTTGACCCGACAGCCCGACGGCTGCGGGCGGGTGCCGGCCTGCTGGCGCGGGAGGTGGTCGCGGCCGCGCACGAGCACGGGCTGACGGTGCCACTGGGCGACAGCGGGAGCGTGGGGGTCGCGGGGATCACCCTGGGCGGCGGGTTCGGCTACCTCTCCCGGCAGCACGGCCTCACCGTGGACCGCCTCGTCTCGGCCGACCTCGTGACCGCGGACGGCCGCCTCGTCACGGCCTCGGCCGACTCGGAACCCGATCTGTTCTGGGCGATCCGCGGCGGTGGCGGGAACTTCGGCGTGGTGACCTCGCTCGATTTCGACATGGTCGAGGCGGGGACGGTGCACGGCGGAGCGCTCGTGCTCCCGGCCAGCCGGGACGTGCTGCGCGGGGTCGCGCCGCTGGCGGGCGCAGCTCCGCGGGAACTGGGCGTCATCGCCAGCCTCATGCCCGCGCCGCGTGCGCCATTCATGCCGCCGGACGCGGTCGGGCGGCCCGTCGTGCTTGTGGTGGGCGTCTACAACGGCGATCGCGCCGCGGGCGAGGCCGCGTGGGCGCCGTTCCGCGCCCTGGCGAGGCCGATCGCCGACACCGTCGGGCCGATGCCGTACCACGACGTCTATCGGCTCGCCCCGGGTGGCCCGCCCGCTGCCAGCGTGAGCCGCTCTGCGTTCGTCGAGGTCGTTGACGACGTGGTGGTTGACGCCCTGCGAGAGGCGTACGCGAGTGCGCCCGGCACGCGGGCGATGGTCCAGCTTCGGGTCCTCGGAGGGGCGATCGGCGACCGGCCGGGCGAGGCGACCGCGTACGCGCACCGGGCGGCGCCCGCGCACGTGCTGGCGACCGCGACGGCGCCATCACCCGAATCGCTGGGCCCGTGCGAGGCTTGGGCCGACGACCTGCTCGGTGCGCTGCGGTCCCGATCGATTGGCGCGTACGTGAACTTCCTGGAGGACGAGGGCGAGGCGCGGGTCCGCGAGGCCTATCCAGCCCGCACCTACCGGCGGCTGGCCGCGGCGAAGGCCGCCTGGGATCCCGACAACGTGTTCCGCCGGAACCACAACATCCGACCGGTTGTCGCTCGCGCCGATTGACCGGCCTGCGCGAGCGGGCCGCGGCGCGCACCTCGCGGCGTGGCGGCGGGCACCCTCGCGGCGCACGGTCAGCGGCGCACGGTCAGCGGCGGCGCGTCGGGTCGGGGCCGCGCTTGGGTGGCCGGTTCGCGGGTCGTGGCGGCCAGGGCGGCATTCCCTCCATCCGGTCGAGCCGGGTCTCGGGCCGACGGGCGGCAAACACCGTCGGGGGTGGAGTGTCGGCCTCCCGCGCACGCGCGACCTTGACCAGCCGGAGCGCGAGGACAGGACAGCCGTCCACCGCCCGCTTGGCGAGGTCGAGCAGGTGCGCGGGCACGTTGCCGGGCGCGAGGATGGGATAGCCCCACTCGTCGAGGTCGATCCCCTCGGGCAGCAGCTCGGCGCACGCCCCGTAGGCGTCGCAGGCAATGCGGTCGATCTCGATGCGGTACCCCGAATCGACCACACGGCGCCCGCTCACTGGACGACCCTCGCACCCTGTCGGACCGAGCAGCGGCGATGGTGCTGGTGCGACGTCCAGTCGGCCTCGTACACGCGGAGCGAGGTCGCGAGCAGGGCCGTCGTGCCGTCGGGCAGCCGGCATGCGCCGCGCCCGGCGAGCGACTGGCTCCAGCCGCGGAGCCGGGCGAGGTCGTCCTGGTGCGGCTGCCCTGTGGCCACGCGCGCCGAGGCATCGGCGATCGCGCGGAGCCCGAAGACGCAGGGCCCGCACTGCGCGGCGCTCGAGCCCGCCATGTAGTCCATGATCCGCGCGGTCGTCGCGACGCCGCACGCTTCGTCGCCCAGGAACGCCACGACGCCCGCGCCGAACGCGGCGCCGTCGCAGCGCATGGCCACCGGGTCGAGCGGTAGCCTCCACGCGTTCGCGCCCGCGACGATCGTGCCGAAGTAACCGCCGAGCAGCACGGGGCTCCCGACCGATGCGCTCACGCCGCTCCATTCGGCGAGCTCGCCGACCGTGGTGCCGAGGTCGACCTCGAGCACACCCGGCCGCATCCCGCCGCTCACGGTGACCAGCGCCGTGCCGCGGGTCTCGGCGCGCCCCGCCTCGCGATACCAGGCGTCGCCGTACCGCGCGATCAGCGCTGCGTGGGCCAGGGTCTCGACGTTCTGGACCAGGGTGGGACGGCCCGCGACGCCCTTCTCGTAGGGTCGGGGCGGGACCGTCGTGGGCCGGGGGTCGCCAGCGTTGACGAAGTGGACGGCGGCCGACTCCTCGCCGGCGAGGTACGACACGGGCGGCGTGACCAGGGTCGTGGGGACGCGCGGGAGGCGGCCTGGCGTGCGGCCGGCCGCGCGCTCCGCCAGGGCGCGCTCCAGGGCGGCGCGCGCCTCGGCGTGCTCGGAGCCCACGTACAGGACCGCCCGCCTCGCGCCGACGGCCTCCGCGGCCAGCTCCAGCCCGTCGAGCACAAGGTGCGGCCGTGAGGCCATCAGGACGCGATCCTTGTGCGAGAGCGGCTCGCCCTCGGCGCCGTTGGCCAGCACCACCGCCTCGCCCTTGGCGCGCCCGGCCACGGACCCCCACTTGCGCCCGACGGGGAAACCGGCCCCGCCGCGGCCGAGGAGGCCCGCGGCGTCGAGCATCGCGATGAGGTGGGCGCGATCCGCGCGGCCCGGCAGGTCGCCCAGCCGCGCCAGGTGATCGGCGAGGGTCTCCGCGCCGGCAGTCGTGGACGGCCCCGAGAGCAGGCGGGCAGTCATCGACGGTTCGCCCGCCGCGTCGCGTCCTCCCAGGACGAGGTCAGCACGGTGTCCTCGAGGCGCCCGCGGCCGGCGTCCCAGACCGAGATGCGGAAGAGCAGGCACGCCCCCACCGTGCCCAGGCAGATCCCGCCGATCGCGAGCATCCACAGGGACCCGGCGTCGCTCCCGGCCAGGAAGCTGTGCGCAAGCGCGAGCGGCCACATCGCGTAGCTCGTCCAGTGGATCGCGCGCCACAGGCGCTGCGGCATGTGCGCGCGCAGCAGGCCCGTGATGATCAGTGCGACGAACAGGTACATCGAGACGACGCCCAGTGCGACGGGCAGCGGTCGATAGGCGGAGACGAGCGGGACGAACGCGGCGGACCAGCCGAGCTTGGCAAAGGGGTCGAGCACCGCGCTCACGACGTGGACCGCGTTGAACACGATCGCGAGCAGCGAGATGCGGCGGTGCATCTCGAGGTTGAGGAACCTGGGCCAGGTCTCGTGCCAGAAACGCGCGACGGTCAGGAGGCCGAAGCACACGGACGCCGTGATCATCACCAGGGAGACGATCCCGGAGCCGCGGGCGACGAACCAGAGGAACTGGTCAAACATGGGGGTGGGCTGACTCCTGGGCAGCGCTGCAGGGCGCGACGGCGCGGCGGGCTGGCCGCCGCAGAATGGGCCTCAGGAGCCGCCGCTGGTCACGTGCGACCGGCGAACGGAGGTCGTGGGCGGGGTGACCCGCTGACCACCGAACAGCGGGCTGACGTTCGCGCCCTGCCCCGCCGAGCCCGCTCCAGTGAACGGCTGCTGGAGCAGCGGTTGATCGTCGCCACCCTGATCGGAGCCGAAGTGGGTTGGCGGGGGCGTGGCGTTGGCCGCGTTCGCGGTGCCGGTGTAGGTCAGCGCAGCGGCATAGCCGAACGCGCCCGTGGCGGCGAGGCCGAGCACCGCCGCTCCCAGCGTCATCGACTGCAGGCGGCGATCCGAGCGGTTGCGGGTCTGGACGCGGGTGGGAATGGTCGGGTTCACAACTGCCAGTCTCGCCTTGGATTCTTTGGCAAGCATGACAGCCCAGATGAGGATCCTCACAGGATCGCCCGGCGAGCCGACGGAAGCGCCTCCGCGTGACGTGATCCCCGTTGAGGGGCAACAGCCGCCGGGGCGACTCGTCGACCGCCGGGCGACGCCGGCTTTCGCTGTCGCCTGGCCGGGGGTGGGGTCGGCATCGGCATCCCCTCTCGGCGTGCTCGACTATGCTCTGGGCCGATCCCCCGCTCTCCGTTCCCCCTGAGAGGAACCATGGCCGACGTCAACGTCCGCGCCCATCTGATCCGCGCGATCGAGGCAGAGCGCGCGGCCAAGGACGACGCGTTCCGGCGCTCGCCCCAAAGCCCCATTCCCGCCGAGCGCCGCGACACGTTCACCGGGCTCGCGTACTTCCCGGTCGACCCTGCCTACCGACGCGAGGGCGTCGCGCTCAGCCCGTACGAAGGCGACGGCCCCGAGGCGTTCCTCATGCCCACCTCGACCGACGAGATGCGTCGCGCCTGGCGTGCCGGCACGTTCCGCTTCGAGCTGAGCGGACAGCCGCTGTCGCTCGTCGCCTATGACCTCGGCAACGGGTCGCTGTTCGTCCCGTTCCAGGACGCCACCAGCGGCGGCGAGACGTACGGCGCGGGCCGCTATCTCGATCTGGAGCCGGAGCTCGACGGGACCTTCACGCTCGACTTCAACCTCGCCTACTTCCCGTACTGCGCCTACTCGCCCGACTACTCGTGCCCGCTGACCCCGGCCGAGAATCGGTTGCCGGTGCGGGTCGAGGCAGGAGAGCGGCTGCCGCCGGCCTGAGCGGGAGGAACTGATAGGCGCCTGCAACGGGTCTGCCGTTTCGGCCAGCCGACCCCCAGGCGCACAATCGTGGTCCCTGCACCCACGCACCGGAAGGAGACCTCGTGCGTCCCACACCCACGCTCGTGCGCCTCGGCGCGTCCGCGGTCCTCGCGCTCGCCGCGCTCGCCCCGGCCACCACCGTCATCGCGCACAGCCCGACATCGGGCGACCACGCGGCCGTCAAGCGGATCTTCGTGATCATGCTCGAGAACCACAGCAAGAACACCGTGATCGGTGACCCGAACGCGCCTTACCTCACCGCACTCGCCGCTGCCAACGGCGAGGCGACCAACTACTACGGGGTCACCCACCCCAGCCAGCCCAACTACATCGCCGCGATCACGGGCCAGCTGGACATTAACCAAATGAACGACAACGCGGCCAACCACTTCGCGTGGCCGAACTTGGTGGACCAGCTGGAATCGGCCGGGCGCACGTGGGGCGCGTACATGGAGGCCATGCCCTCGGCGGGGTACACCGGCGCCACGGCGCCGGGTAGCGTCGCCCTGTACACGAGCAAGCACAACCCGTTCGTCCACATGGACGACGTCGTCTCGTCGCCGGCGCGGCTCGCGAACATCAAGCCGTACACGGACCTCGCCGCAGACCTCGCCAGCCCGCAGGCGCCCGACTTCGTCTGGATCAGCCCCGACCAGTGCAATGACATGCACGGCGGCGTGTACGCGACGATCGCCGGACATCCCGAGACGCCGTGCCCCTACGGCAATGGGGTGGACGACGCCAATGACGCGGCCCTCAAGCACAAGGCCGATGCCTTCGTGCGGAGCGCGGTCCACACGATCACGACCTCGCGCGCGTGGACCGGCAACAGCGTGATCTTCGTCCTCGCCGACGAGTCCGACTTCGACGGCGCGGCGACCAGCACAGACCTGTGGGCCGACGTGTCGGGCTGCTGCGACTCGCCGGGCTACGGGATCGCGCCCGCCCTGCCGGCCGGCTACGTCCTGATCGACAACGGCTCGCACCCTTGGAGCGGCCCGTTCGGCGGTGGCAAGGTGCCGGCCATCGTGATCGCCCGCAACGGGAAAGGCCACATCACCGACAGCACGCCGTACAACCACTACTCGTTGCTGCGGACCATCGAACAGGTCTGGGGCCTGCCGTACCTGGGCTACGCGGCGGACGGCGCCAACGTCCGCTCGATGACGCCGCTGCTCGAGCACTAGTCCCACCCGCGATCGCCATCGAGGCCCGCCCTCCCGGCGGGCCTCGCGATTCTGCGAGCCCTGCATGACCCAGTGCCCGTGGGGTCGGAGACGAGGCGGCCGCCCACCGAGGGGATCGATGCCGCCCGCGTCGGGACCAACCACAATGCGATGAGAGGCCTGACCCGACGCTAGAGGCGCTCCCCCGCCCGCACGGGCACGGCACCGTCGTTCGCGGGGCGCCATGGCCGCCACGCGCCGGTTCCAGTCGACCAGCGTCATGGCACGCTGCGCCTCCTTCTCGAGTCGTCAAGGAACGCCCGCAGGCTCGGATCGTCCAGCGTCACGACCCCTCGCGCTTGCGCGTCAACCGGCCGTGCCCAACGCCCGCTCCGTGGTCCGGACATGGATCGCCCGCCTTGAGACCACGCGGGCCGCCACGCTCGTCCGCAACTTCCTGCCCGGCGGCGCCCTGACCCTGTCGGTCCTCATGTTCGGCGGGTACCTGATGGGCCTGGGGCGTGACAAGGTCCTCGCCCACACGTTCGGCCGGGGCGCGGCGCTCGACGCCTACAACTCGGCGTTCATCCTCCCGGAGCTCGCGCTCGACGTGCTCGTCGCGGGCGGGCTGGTAGCGCCGTTCGTGCCGATGTTCCTCGGCCTCCGCGAGGAGGCGGCCACCGACGCGGATCGCTTCGCGCGGACGGTCCTCGGCCTTGCCGCCGGCGCGATGACCGCCGTCTCCGCCCTGCTCATCGTCATCGCCCCGGCCACCGTGCAGGTGATCGTGCCGGGCTTCCCCGATGCCCAGAAGGAGCTCTACGTCGGGCTCTTCCGGGTGATGTGCCTGACGCCGCCGCTGTTCGCCGTGTCGCTGGTCCTGGGCGAGGTGCTGGTCGCCCAGCGGCGCTTCGTCTGGTACGGGATGGCGCCGATCATGTACAGCGGCGGGATCGCCGCAGGCGCCCTGGTGCTGTCGGGCCCGCTCGGGATCTACGGCGCGGCGTGGGGCGCCGTCGCCGGCGCGCTGGGCCATCTCCTCGTCCGCCTGATCGGCCTGCGCGGCTCGGGCTTCCGGCCGATCCCGTCCGTGCGCCGCACGCGGGGCCTCGGTGAGTTCCTGCGCCTGATGCTCCCCAAGATGGCGAGCCAGCCGCTCGAGCCGCTCGCCTACGTGTTCTTCACGAGCATCGCGTCCGGCCTCGCCGTGGGTTCGATCAGCTCGCTCAACTACGCGCGCAACTTCTTCGGCGTCCCGGTCAGCATCATCGGGATGGCGTTCGCGATCGCCGCGCTGCCCGGACTCTCGGAGGCCGCCAACGCCGGCGACCGTGCCGCATTCCGACGCCTGTTCCGCAAGACGCTCCTCCCGATCGCCGGGCTGTCCGCCGCCGCTGGCCTCGGGCTGTTCGTGTTCTCGGGGCTGATCATCGGCATCTTCCTCAAGGGCGGCGCGTTCGACGCCGAGGACCAGGCGCGGACGGCGCTGGTGCTCTCGGTGTTCGCGTTCGCGGTGCCGCTCGAGAGCGTGATGAACCTGCTCGCCCGCGCGGTGTACGCCACCCGGAACACGCTCCTCCCGACGCTCAGCGCGCTGACCGGGTTCATCGTGGTCGTCGCGACGGCCAGAGCCTGGGTCCCGGTGCTGGGCCTCGAGGCGATCCCCGCCTCCTACGCCGCCGGGATGGGCGTCCGGACGGTGCTGCTGGTCGCCGCTCTCACGATCCGCGTCGCCGCGATCCGGCCGCCGGTGCCGGCGCCGGGCGTGGAGCGCACGGCGGAGGATTTCGCGCGGCTCGTCCACGGCCCGCCCGCCGCGCCCCGCCGGCGTGCGGCGTCCATTGGGCAGGCCGCGCTCATCCTGACCACGATCGCGGTCCTCGCCGGGACAGCGCTCGCCACCAGCCAGGCGCTCAACTCGGCGTCGATCGCGGCCGCGCCGGTCATCACGCCCTGGGCCCCCGAGCTCCCGCTCGCCTCGTACGACGCGCCAACCGTGCCGCCCTCGGCGGAGGCCTCCGTGGAGGCCACGGCAAGCGCGTCGGCCCGGCCATCGGGATCGGCGAGGCCCGGCACGACACCCAGACCCTCGCCCACGCCGAAGCCGTCGCCCACGGCCAAGCCGGGCCCCTTCCAGATGGACCTGTACCAGAACGGTGACTTCGTGGGCGAGTACACGGACCTGTGGTGCGTACCCGCGGCCATCCAGACCTCGATCAACATCATGAGCGAGGGCGCCGACACCTCGAAGGCCTTCCAGACGAAGCTGTTCAACCTGGCCTACTCGATGGAGCCGGCCAACGACGGCAGCGTGGACGCCGTTGCCTGGCCCGAGGTGCTGACCAAGCTCGGGTACGGCAGGTTCAAGGAGGACTCGCGGGGCAGCATCAACGCGGCGGCCTGGACCGTGGCCAAGGCCATCCGCCTGACGAACCGCCCGGCCGGCCTCGTCGTGTGGAAGGGCTGGCACTCGTGGGTGGTGTCCGGGTTCAAGGCGACGGCAGACCCCGCCGTGACCAATGACTTCTCGGTGCTGGGGCTGTACATCGAGGACGTCTGGTACCCCCGCCTGTCATCGATCTGGGGCTACTCGAACCCGCCAGACACGTTCGTCCCGGTCTCGGACCTGCACATCGACTACAAGCCCTACCACGAGTGGACGCCGGAGCCGGCGCGCGACGGGAAGTTCATCTTCGTGGTGCCCGTGCCCTGACGCTCGGGGCGCCGGGCGCCGACCCGACGAGGGCTTGGGCAGGGCGGCGCTGGCGATGGCCCGGCGGGGCGGCGGCCGCCCAGACACGGCAGGGGCCCCGACGTCGCCGCCGAGGCCCCTGCCGCCGAATGCGGGCGCCGGGCGAGTGGTCCCGACACCCTTGGGACTACGCCGATTTCGGGCGCGTCCCGAGGTTGACCGTTACGGTGCTCGTCTGCCCGTTGCGCAGCACGGTCAGCGTCACCTGCTGGCCGGGCGTGTGCTGGCCGAGCAGGAGGTCCAGGGTGTGGGTGGCGTCGAGCTGGGTGCCGTCAACCGCCGTGATGATGTCGCCCTCGGCGAGCCCGGCCTGCGCGGCAGGGCTGCCCGCGATGATCGCGGCGCCCAACGCGAAGCCGTTCGGGCCGAAGCCGTTGCTGTTGCCGTTCGAGCCGCTCCGGCCGTTGCCGGCGTTGCCGCGGCCCGTTGCGCCCTGTCCGGCGAGCCTCTGGAGTTCCGCGACTGACGGGATCCACGCGCCATTCGCCACGGGCAGGCCCGCCTTGCTCTGGAGCGCCGGGTCGATGGTCCGGAACCGGACACCCAGCCAGGCCCGGGCCAGCGGCTGTCCGGCGGAAGCCTGGGCGAGGAGCGGGCGGGCGATGTCGATCGGGATCGCGAAGCCGATGTTCTGGCCCTGCGACGAGACCGCCGTGTTGATTCCGATCACGTTGCCGCCCGCGTCGAGCAGGGGGCCGCCGCTGTTGCCGCGGCTGATCGGCGTGTCGGTCTGGATCAGGTTGTCGAGCGACTCGCCCTCAGCGTCGATCGAGCGGCCGAGCGCCGAGATGATGCCGCTTGTCACCGACCCGGTGAGGTCGCCCAGGGGGCTGCCGATGGCGATCGCCTGCTGGCCCACCTGGATCCCCCCAGAGCTGCCGATGGTCGCGGTGGGCAGGCCCGAGGCGCCCTCGATCTTGACCACGGCAAGGTCGGTCAGGGTGTCGATCCCGTAGATCGAGGCGTTGAATGTCCGGCCGTCCCTCAGGGTGACCGTCAGCCTGCTCGGGCTGCCCGCGACGACGTGGTGGTTGGTGAGGACGAGACCGCTCGCGTCGAAGATCACGCCGGAGCCGATGGCGGTGCCGGTCCCGGTCTGGCCGGTCGTCGGGTCGGTCGAGGTCACGCCGTCAGCGGTGATCGTGACCACCGCCGGGCCTACCGCCTTGACGATGTCGGGGATCGAGGCCTGACCGTTGGCCGGGACGGGGTTGGCAGGCGCGAGGGTTGGCGCGCTCCCCGTCGCGGGCGGGCGGATGGTCGTGCTGGGGGTGGCCGTGGGGGCCCCGGCGGCGGCGAGCACGTTGGCGGGGGCGGTCGCCGAGGGCTGGGTGGCCTCGACCGCGACGTAGGTCGTGCCCGCGGTCAGCACCGCCGTCGCGACGATGGCCATCGCCAACATCACGGGCGTGACGCCTCCGGCCCGTTTCGGCTGCGCGCGCCTGACGGGGGGCGGCGGGCTGCTCGCCCAGGCCGAAGGCGGTGCGACGTGGGCGGAGCCGCTCGTGGGCGGCTCGGGGTTCGACCAGGCGGGAGGTGGCGTGGCGCCTGGGGTCTGGTCGCTCTGACCCCAGGGCCGTGCCCAGGCCGGCGCCGGCGCGGGCGCGGATTCGGGGGGCCTCGCTGGCGCTGGCGGGCGGACCGCCGGGAATGTGGGCTGTGTGGCGTCCTCTGCCTCCGCGCCGGGCGGGAGGCTGCCCGGCGCCGGCGGCAGGAGCGGATCGGGTCGGTTGGTGTCGCTGGTCATGGTTCCCTGTCCAGGCTCGTCGAGTTGGCGTGGCGCAGCGCCCGGAGGTGCCGATGGACCCCATGGCACAGCCCACGGGTGAGGGATCTGTGAGAAACGGGCCCGGGAGAGCCAACCTTGCGATTTCTTGATGGATTTCCGGACCCAGGCGCAACCGGGGCGGCAGGGCGCTCGGTGACCCCCAAGCGGGTTCCGGAGTACCGTGGCGCCATGGTCAGAATCGTCGTGTATACAGGCAAGGGCGGCGTCGGCAAGACCAGCGTGGCGGCCGCCACGGCGCTCCTCGCAGCGGAGCGGGGCTACCGCACCATCGTCCTGTCCACGGACGCCGCGCACAGCCTGGGCGACTCCTTCGACCGTCAGCTGGGCCCCGAGCCCACCGAGATCGCGCCCAACCTGTGGGGCCAGGAGTCCGAGGTCTTCCACAACATCGACAAGTACTGGGGCACGATCCAGGAATACGTGTCGAGCCTGCTGCGATGGCGCGGCCTCGACGACGTGCTGGCCGAGGAGATGAGCGTCCTGCCGGGCATGGACGAGCTCGCCAGCCTGCTGTGGATCGCGGAGCACCACGACTCGGGCGAGTACGACCTGATCGTCGTGGACGCGGCGCCCACTGGCGAGACGCTGCGCCTGCTGAGCCTGCCCGAGGCGGGCCGCTGGTGGCTCGAGCGCGTCTACCCGATACAGCGCAAGATCGCCGCCCTCACCGGGCCCATCCTGGGCCGCGTGACGGGCATGCCGACGCCCACCGCTGACGTGTACGACGCGGGCGAGGCCCTGTTCGGCAAGCTCGAGCACATGCACGACCTGCTCGCGAACCCGGAGCTGACGTCGGTGCGCATCGTGCTCAACCTCGAGCGGATGGTCATCAAGGAGGCCCAGCGCTCGTTCACGTACTTCCACCTGTACGGCTACCCCACGGACCTGGTGATCTGCAACCGGGTGCTGCCGGACGGGGCCGGCGACTACTTCGGCGCGTGGCGCGAGGCGCAGCGGCGCTACCGCCCGCTCGTCGAGGAGTCGTTCGCGCCGGTCCCCGTCCGCGACGCGCCCTTCTTCGACGAAGAGGTCGTGGGCGAGCGGATGCTCCGGACGCTGGGCACGGCCGTCTTCGGCGGCGAGGACCCAGCCGGCTTCTTCTACCGCGGGCGACCGTACACGGTGCGCCGCGAGGGAGACCGGTTCGTCCTGGAGCTGGAGTTGCCCTTCACCTCGCGCGAGGAGGTCCGGCTGTCGCGCTTCGCCGACGAGCTGGTGATCGCGGTCGGCTCGTGGCGGCGGAACCTGATCCTGCCGCGGATCCTCGTTGACGCCGAAACGGTTGGCGGCGGATTCCACGACCACACCATGCGGATCGAGTTCGCGGCGGCCGGAACGACGGTCGCCGGCAAGAAGGGAGCGACCTGACGATGGCCGACACCGATCACGCGAGGGAGCTTGCCGCGCGCCTCGATACCCTCGAACTCCGACTGGCCGAGGTGGAGGCGAAGGCCGCCGAGGCGGAGGCTCGCGCGCGGGATGCCGAAGCGCGGGCAGGCGGGCCACTCGGGCTCGTGGATGCGGTGCTCACGGCCGTGCTGCCCGCGGAGGCCCGCGGTCACCTGCGCACCGCTCGCAAGGAGCAGCTGCTGGCGGTCCGCTCGCTCGTGGACGCGTGGATCGAGCGGGTGGACCGCAAGGCCGGCGAGCCGCGACGCCGCAGGGAGACCATTCCGCTCGACGACGCGTAGGGCCGGCGGCCGCGGTCGCTCTTAGCCCCGGGCCCCCGCCGAGCATCGACCGTTCGAGCTGAGCCAAACCCGCGACCGCCCGCGTGCGGTGGTGATCGCCCGACATGCCGGCGCCGGGATCGTAAGCCCCCGACGATCGGGGCGGAATCGGCACTGGCTCCGGTCCAGAGTTCGGTGGACGCCCCCCAGCTGCCGATAGACGTGTTGGAACATCAGCCGCCCGATGGATCCGCCGCAGATTCTGTGGGACATGTGGATCCATGACGATGGCACCTATGCCATGACGACCGATACCGAGCACTGGGCGTTCGCCTGTGACGCGGCCACGAAACGCGTCGACTTCAATGAGGGCTCGTGGGCCGACCTTGGATACTTCGGGGACTACCGGGCTGTCGGCGCCATCATCGACGACCGGGTGAACGAGCAGGCCAAGATCATGATCCACGACCCGGTCCTGGAGGTGCGCGTGGGCGCGAATCGAGATCTCATCAGCTGCGACCTGCACGCCTGACAGCTCCTTACGGATCGCTTCAGTGCTCGTACTCGTAGTAGATGCATCCGCGACCGCGCCACCGCGTAGAATCGTTCGGTGAACTCACTGCGTTCGGCGGCTCAGCCGCCGGCAGCGCAAGGCGGAGCCGAGCACGGGAGCGAGCGCACCCAGGGTGCGTGAGCGACGCGCGCAGGCGACAACGCGGCGATGGCGGCGGATCAGCCGCCAGCCCTACGACAGGGTGATCGACCTGGCGCCGCCGACCTGCCGGTAGCGGTCCGGATAGCAGGTCAGGACGATCACCTGGCAGGAGGCGCCGGCCATTGCGAGCACCGCGCCCATCGCCTCGAGGCGTCGCGGGTCGGAGAAGCCCAGGGTGTCGTCGAGCATCACGGGCACGCCCCCGTCCTCGGCCACGAGCATCGCGCAGGCGAGCCGCGTCAGGACGCCCAACTGCTCCCGCGCGCCCACGCTGAGGCTATCGAACGGCACCGTCCGCCCGTCGAGCGTGCGGTTCCGGACCCGCAGGTCGTCGCCCACCTCGACGCTGACCGACGGGCCGAACACCACCTTGCCCAGCGAGGTGATCTTGTCGCGCAGCGGCCCGACGTAGGCGAGGTGCGCGGCGTCGCGCGCCGTCTTGAGCGCCTCGTACAGCCGACGCCGCGCCTCGGCGCGCCGGGTCCAGCGCGCGAGCTCCGCCGCCGCCGCGTCGCGCGCGGTGATGGCCTGGTCGCGGCGCTCGGCGAGGCCGTCCTCCCCGTGGTCGCGGAGCCGCGCCCGCACCTCGGCCTGGCTGATCTCGAGCCTGTGCAGCTGCTCCACCATCCCGTCCACCACGAGGCGGGCGTTATCGAGCAGCGCCTTCGCCGCCTCCGGCCCCTCGCTCTGGAGCGCGGCGCGGGCGTCGGCCGCGGCCTTCCTCGCGGCCTCGTGGGCGGCCGTCGCCGCGGCGCGCGCCTCGGCGATGGCGACGTCGGGCATGACAGATCGGGCGCCGTCGAGCGCCTGCCCGCGGGCTGCCACGTCGGCCTCCGCGATGTCGAGCCGCACCGCGGCCTCGCGCGTGGCGCCCTCGAGCTCGACGAGCCGATCCCGCGCCGCGCGATCCTCGCGCTCCGCCGCGGCCTCCGACGTCCGGGCGGCGTCGGCGGTTGCCTCAGCGAGGTCCGCCAGGGCCGCGGCCGCCTCCTCGTCGGCGGGCATGGGGACCTCCGCGGCCCTCGCCTCGAGGTAGCCCGACGTCCGTCGCTCGGCCAGCGCGATCCGGGTCTCGAGCTGCTCCGCGCGCCCCGGCTCGTCACCGCCCAGCAGCTCCGTGATGCGCCGCCGATGCTCCGTCCGCGCCGAGAGGGCGTCCCGTCGGGCAACGGCCGCAGCCTCGGCCGCGGCGAGGTTCCCCACCCCCACCCGGCGACAGGCGTCCCGCAGCTCGCGCTCGGCGGCCTCGACCCGCTCCGCCACCGCCGCATCGCCGGCACCCGCCGCCACCTCGAGACGGACGAGCTCGGGCACCTCCACGAGGAGCCGCTCGCCGACCGACCGCCGCTCCACCCCGCCCGCGGGGAGCGCGAAATGGGCGCCATCCAACAGCAGTGTGACGTCCCGCAGCGCCGTCACCGCCACCGACGGGCGTCCTGCCTCGAGCAGGGCGCGCGCCACCTGGAGCTCGCGTTCCGCGGCGCGGATGCCCTCGAGCGCGGCCTCGTCCACCTGGGTCGCACGCGCAGCGGCCTCGGCCTCGGCCAGGGCGGCGCGGGCGGCGGCGAGGCTCTCGCGGCGTTCGGTGAGCTCGGCGAGCGCCTGGCTGGCGCGAAGGAACTCGACGTCGCCCCGAGCCGTCCGGGCGGCCGCCTCGGCCGCCTCGCGGGCGGCCCGCGCCTCGGCCAGCCGCGCTGCCGCAGCCGAGCACCGCTGCCGCGCCGACGCGAGCGTGGGAGCGGCCTCCTCCACCGCGGCGCGCTGGCGGTCCCGCTCCCCGACCGCCGCCGCCAGCTCGCGGATCGAGGCGTCACGCCCCTCGCTGGCCTCGGCCGCGCGCTCGGCGGTGACCCGTGCCGCGCGCTCCGTCTCCTCGAGCTTCTCGACGTTGCGCGCCAGCGCCTCGATCTGCCGCCACCGGGTTTCGAGCTCGACGACGTGCGCCTCCGCCGGGCCCTTCGCCTCGAGCAGGTGAGCCCGCTCGATCGCGAGGTCTGCGTCGCGCTCCACGTCCGCGGCAACGGCACGCAGCTGGGCCTCGAGGCCGTCGAGCGCCGCCTGGTGCTGGTTGACGGCCTCCCGCAGCGGCCAGTCGCCCTTCGCCTTGCCGGTGGGCGTCCAGTACTGGTCGTACTCCGCGCGGGCGCGGTCGAACAGGCTGGTCTCAGCCGGGCCCTCCGGGACGGACCCGGCCGCGCGGTCGAGCGCCTGGCCCAGCGACCCCGAGGCCGCCTCCCCCAGCGCCGCCTGCCCCAGCCCCTCGCCCTGCTTGATGCGCAGCGCCCTCCACAGCATCGCGTCCATGGTCTGGGCGAGGATCTGCTCGACCCGCTCGTGCGCCTGGCGGCCGGTCAGGCTCTCCGGCCTCGGCCGCGTGATCTGGAGCACGGTCTCGGTCTGGCGCAGGAACCGCTTGCGGTAGGTGAACGCGTAGGGCCCGGTCTCGACGTCCGCCTCGACCTCCGGCCCGGCGTCCCGGTCCACTGGCTTGACCGCCTTGACCTCCGCCTTGGTTGTCGAGTCGAGCTGGCTGAACAGCAGGTCCAGCGCCTCGGCCATCGACGACTTGCCCACCTCGTTAGGGCCGATGATCACTGTCACGCCGTCGCGCGCGAACGACACCTCCCGCTCCTCGACGCCCCGGAAGTTGCGCAGCCGGATCCGCAGGAGCCTCACGCGGCGGCCCCCGCACCCGAGGCGAAGCGCACGAGCAGCGCCAGGGCGTCGCGCGCCGTCTCCGCCCCTGCGCCGGTTCCCGCGGCCTCCTCCCGAAGCGTCGCCAGCGCCTCCGCCGCGAACCCCGACAGCCGTTGGTCCGCGAAGTCGTCGTCGTCCGGGCGCACGACGAGCTCCGTGTGCCGCTCCCACTGCTCGATGGCCGCGAACAGGTCGCGCTGGTGCTCGAGCATCGCCTCGAGCTGGGCGTTGGCCGAGAGCGACACCGTGCCGACAAGCGTGAGCTTCACGATGGTGCGGTCCTTGGGCGCCAGGCGATCCAGCCACCCGGCCAGCACGTCGAGCCCGCCCGCGCCGTCGAGGTCGAAGCGCTCGCGGGCGAACCGCCAGGTTCCCGTGTGGTGCCTCGCCACCTCGCACCGCCCATCGTCCCGGAGCTCCACCACGAGCGCGTTCCCCGCGTCGAGCTCGTCGTAGTCGGTGGGCTCGGGCGCGCCGGCGTACCAGATCCTCCCGGTAGGCCCGACGCTCGTGGTGGAGTGCCGGTCACCCAGCGCGAGGTACGCCATCCGGCCTTCCGCCAGCGCGGCCTCCGCGGCCGCCACGCGGATCGCCGCGGGGTTGTCGAGCGCGATCAGGTCGTCGGTGGCGCCGTGGGCGACGAGCACCCGCCGGACACCCGCCCTCGGCTCGAGATTCGCGCAGGCAGCGGCCACCAGATCGGTCAGCGGGCGCTTGGTGAACCAGGGCGCGCCGACGACCTCGATCCCGGGGACGCCGGGGATGGCGTGCGGCGTCCCGTCCTCCAGCACCGTCACGTTGGGCGGCCTGCCGCCGGCGAAGGTTGGGGTGCGGAACACGGACCCGGCGTCGAGCGGGTCGTGGTTGCCCGGCAGCAGGAACACCGGCACCGGCACCGACCGGAGCGCGTCCAGCGCGCGCCGCACGGTCTGGGGCGACACCTGGTTCGTCTCGAACACGTCGCCCGAGACGACGATGAACGCGGCACCCGTATCCGCGGCGAGCCTTCCGAGGGTGCGAATGGCGTCGATGCGCGCCTGCGAGAACCGCGCCTGCGCTTCGCCGGACAGGAAGTGGCGGGTCATGCCCAGCTGCCAGTCCGCGCTGTGGAGGAAGCGCACGCTCATGCGGCGGCTCCCGTCCCGGCGCCCATCGCGCGGGTCCCTGCCATGCACACCTCCGCGAGGCCATCCGGCGCGCCCACCGGTCGCGCCGCAACCGCACCTACCCTATCGCACCCGCCTGCCCACGGGAGGCGGCCGGCCGACCCTACGGGGCGGCACCGCGAGTGGCGCCCCGCGCCTCACATCCCGGAGATGCCGAGCCCGTCGACGATCACCCTGTGCCTCGACGATGACAGCTTGACTGTCACAGTCCCGCTCCGGATCGAGTTGAAGACGGCCACGCTGAAGATCCGTCGATTGATCGTGGTGGCGGAATAGAGGCTGATCGAGCGCAGCAATGTCGAGCCGAGGTACACCCTGACGGTGCCGCACGTGGGGCAGCTCGTCGCGACCAGGACGATCCGCTTCGCCCGAACCGAGGCCCGGACGGCCTTGGCTCCGTACGCATAGGCGCGCGTCCAGGTGCCGCGGTAGTAGGCCGAGCCCGTGCCGCTGGCCCAGCCTCCTGAGTGCAGGAGGCTCCGGTTATCGAGCGGCGCGGCCGTGCAGCGCTCCGACGACCACGGGCCAGTGAGACCACGCTGATCGGTCGCGCGGGCGCTGAAGCAGTAGGTGTAGCCGGCCGCGGGGGCGAAAGCGGCCGAGGTGGCCGTCGTGCGCGACTTCCAGATGACCGGCAGGCCGAACGGGCCGCTCCACGACGACTGCCGATAGCGCACCTGGTAGCTGGCGATGGCGTAGGTCCCCGGCGTCGCACGCCAGCTGACCTGGACCAACGGCAGGGTCGTCCAGGACGGCAGCGCGACCACGGCGGCGGCGGCGAGATTGAGCGTCGTGGCCGGGGCGGACGGAGCCGATGGCAGGCCCTGGCCACTCGCATTGGTGGCCGAGACGCGGACGACGACGGTCACGCCGTTCGCGAGTCCCGTGATCGTGCACTGCGTCGTGGGTGCGTTGACTGGCGTGCCCGAGGTGCACCCGGCGAGGGCCGTGCTCGTCCCGGGCGCGTATGCGAATGCCGCGTACGAGCTGATCGGCGAGTCGCCGGGGTCCGGGGCCGACCAGGTCACCGCGAGGGCGCCGGCGATGGAGGCGGCGGGTGTGGCGACGACGCCCGTCGGGGCGCCGGGCACGGGCGTGAGGACCACCGAGGGGGACGGGCCGGATGCCGGTCCGGCGCCGGCCACGTTGGTGGCCGTGACGCTGAACGTGTACGCGGTGCCGTTCGCCAGGCCCGTGATGGTGCAGGTGAGCGGGCCCGAGGTCCAGACGCAGGTGGCGCCGCCCGGCGACGCCGTGGCCGTGTAGCCCGTCACCGTCGCGCCGCCGTTCCAGGCGGGGGCAGACCATGTCACGGCGGCTGAGGCATTCCCCGGCGTGCCGGCGACAGACTGCGCGGGGCCGGGAAGGGTCGATGGGGTGACGGGTGCTGAGGGAACCGAGGCCGGACCGGTCCCGACCGAGTTGCTTGCCCTCACGCTGAAGGTGTAGGCGATGCCATTCGTGAGCCCTGCCACCGTGCAGGCCAACGGCCCGCCCGTCCATGCACAGCTCGCCCCACCCGGGGAAGCCGTCGCGGTGTAGCCGGTGATCGGCAGCCCGCCGCTTGAGGCCGGCGCGGTCCAGGTGAGCGTCACACGGCCATCGCCGCGGGTCCCCGTGACGCCGGTCGGCTGGCCGGGGGCCGATGCGAGCTCAAGCGACGGGCCGGTGCCCACCGCGTTCGTCGCCCTCACGGTGAAGGCGTACGTGGTGCCGGCCGTGAGCCCGGTGATGGTGCAGGCGAGGGGTCCCGATGTCCACGTGCAGCGCTTGCCGTCCGGGAGCGCGATCGCCGTGTACGACGTGATCGCGTTCCCGCCGTTGGACGCCGGTGCCGACCAGGCGACCCGCGCGGAGGCGTCGCCAACTGTCGCGCCGATGCCGGTTGGGGCTCCCGGCAGACCCGGTGCGCCAAGGGGGGCGATCCCCTGGAGCGAGCCCAGGCCGGTGGGCCCGTCGTACCCGGCGACGCCCGTGCACCACAGCGTGGGGTCGGGACTGCAACTGCCGCCCGCATTGTTCCCGCCCGTCGGATCGTTGAGGCCGCCGGCGCCGTAGGGGTACGACACGGGCCACGAGCCTGCAGCGGGCGTCCCCGCGAGCGCGTAGGCGGCCGCGACGATGGGTGCAGCGGCGCTCGTGCCACCAACCTGCTGCCAGCTGCCGGCGTAGACGACGGCCATGCCCGTGGTCGGGTCGGCCACCGCCGACACGTCGGCGACCATGCGTCTCGAGCAGGCGGTTGCTGCGGCCGGCTGCCAGGGCGGCCGCGCCTCGTAGAGCGAGCAGCCGCTGCCAGCCCCCGACCACGCCGATTCCGTCCAGCCGCGCGCATTCGCGGCCCGGCGCAGGGTCGTCCCGCCGACGGCCACAACCCACGGCGAGACGGAGGGGTACTCGTTGCCGGTCTGCCCGGTGCCGCCCTGGTATCCCTCGTAGCCGTAGTCGCCCGTGCTCGCGGTGATCACGACGCCAGCGTGCTTGTAGTAGTCCAGGTCGTAGGTCGGCGCGTACCTGTCCTCCGGGCTCCCGTAGCTGTTCGAGATGTACTTGGCGCCCGCGCTCACCGCGTAGTTGACGGCAGCGCCGAGGTCGTCGAGGAAGGCCGAGTCGGCCTCGACCAGGAGGATCGAGCAATTCGGGCAGATCGCCGAGACCATGTCCAGGTCGAGGGAGGTCTCGGTCGCCCATCCGCTGTCGATAGGCGGCAGCGGTGACGCGGCGCCGCGCTGGTTGACCTTGCGGAAGCATGGGCTGGCGCCCGCCGACGTGCACGGGGGCAGGCCCCATTGCGAGCGGTACAACGCGAGGTCAGACTCGGCCGTCGGGTCGTCATAGGCGCCGATGACCGCCACGGTGACGCCCGAGCCTCCGGCCGCTGCGGCGGCGGCGAGACCGTACGCGCTCTGGAGGTCAGCCGGCCGGTAGCCGGTGGGCGTGGTGTTGGACGCTGCGGCCAGCCGAACCGGCATGGCGGCGACGTCCGTCCGGACGACCGCGTGGCAGGCCGCGCGGCCGCGCCCGGGAAGCGCGCACGCCCGCCGAGTCGAGGGCGCGTGGATCAACCGCGAGGCTGACGCTACCCGAGCTGTCGCAGGCGCCGACGACACAGCCGCGGCGGGCGGAGCCCAACCCGATGACGCGAGGACGGCCAGCACCGCCGCCATCGCGATCGCACGGCGGACGACCAACGCGATCCCGGCAGACGGGATGTCCGGGAGGCGCAACATCGGGGTTGGCGGGGGCCTCTAGC
This sequence comes from Chloroflexota bacterium, assembly GCA_021802825.1. Classification (GTDB taxonomy): domain Bacteria; phylum Chloroflexota; class Limnocylindria; order Limnocylindrales; family CSP1-4; genus CAIXZV01. The sequence continues at coordinate 92,714 of JAJZRG010000001.1, read as the reverse complement.
GAGGGATCGGGACGGCCGGCGAGGGGCGCGAGGAGAGCCTAGCCGCCGAAGGGCGGTTGGGGGAGTGGGACATTCGGGGGGTTCCGATGCGGACTGGTACGGGGGGCCCGGGAATCGCGGTGCCGCCCGCCTCAGCCGACCTGGGGCCGCTCGTCCACGGACAGGCGTACGCGGGCCTTGACGTTGGCGAGCGAGTCGCCGGCCACCCTCTTGCCGATCTCGGTGGCGTACGCCGCGTCGAACGCCTCGCGGGTGTCGAACCACAGCTCGGAGACGCCGTCGTAGGGCGCATCGTCGTTCTCGACCACGTTGAACACGAGCTTCCGCAGGCCCGGCAGCTGCTTGGCCAAGGGCGAGTGTCCCACCAGCATCCAGTTGCGGAACTCGTCCTTGCTCATGCCGTCCTTGCGGGTCAGCAGGATGACTGCCTTGAACATCGGCCGAACCTCCGTGCACACGCCGGCGACCCGATCCAGGCGGCGCGGCGGTGCCCCTAGCGTGCCACGCCACGCGCCCGGGGGGATGCCGCATGCGCGAGCGTCCGGATCCGGCCCCGGCCGCCTCGATCGGCGGGCAGGAGCAAGCCGTCAGGAGGGGCGAGCGGGCCTCCGCCCAGCCAGCGACACCGCCACAACGATCACGAGTGAACCCACCAACGGGCGGATCGACGTGGCGCGCATTGACACTCTCGTGCCGGCCGCGCTAGCATAAGTTGTAGGACGACCTGTCGTCTGCTGTCCTGACCGCGAGAATTCTCGGGGGTCAGCGCGGGTCGCCAGACGCCGCCGCCCGGCTGGAGCGGCACCGCCCGATCGAGAGGGACCGTTCGATGGCCGACGCCGACGACATCCAGCAGGCGAAGTACTACCACCATGACGTGCCGCAGCGAAACTCGGGCTATGCGCTCAAGGGCGCGGGCTCGTACGACTGGGGTATGCAGAATCGCCTGGCACGCGTATTCCGCCCGGACAGTGGTCGCACCGTGATGCTCGCCATCGACCACGGCTACTTCCTCGGACCCACCACCGGCCTCGAGCGCATCGACGTCGACATCGTGCCGCTGCTCGGCCAGGTAGACGCGCTGTTCTGCACCCGCGGGATCCTGAGGTCCGTCATTCCTGCGTCGTCCGCCATCCCGGTGGTGCTCCGGGCCAGCGGCGGCCCGAGCATCCTGCGCGAGCTCTCGAACGAGGAGATCGCGGTCGACATGGAGGATGCGCTCCGCCTCAACACGTGCGGGGTGGGCGTGCAGGTCTTCGTCGGCAGCGAGAACGAGACCCAGTCGATCCACAACATGACCCGGCTGGTCGATGCGGGCCTGCGGTACGGCGTGCCGGTCCTGGGCGTGACAGCGGTCGGCAAGGACATGGTCCGCGACGCGCGCTACTTTCGGCTGGCGACACGGATCGCCGCAGAGCTCGGGGCGCAGATGGTCAAGACCTACTACGTCGAGGACGGGTTCGAGACCGTCACCGCGGCCTGCCCCGTGCCGATCGTGATGGCCGGCGGCAAGAAGCTCCCGGAGATCGACGCGCTGACGATGGCCTATCGCGCCGTCCAGGAGGGCGCTGCGGGCGTGGACATGGGCCGCAACATCTTCCAGAGCGAGGCCCCGCTCGCGATGCTCAAGGCCGTCAACGCCGTGGTCCACGAGGACCTGCCGCCAGCCCAGGCGCTCGAGCTGTTCGAGACGCTGCGCGCTGCTCGCTGACCGGGATGCCCGCCGATGCCGTCCTCGCGCAGTTGCTCGGGGACGCGCCATTCCTGTCTGTCGGCATCCTGACCGCAGACCTCGCGCACCTCGAAGACGAGCTGCGGCGGCTCGAGGCCGCGGGGATGCGGATGGTCCACACCGATGTGATGGACGGCTTGTTCTGCCCGATGCTGACCGTCGGGGCGCCGTTCGTCGCCGCCCAGCGGACGAGCCTGCTCAAGGACGTCCACCTGATGATCGAGGAGCCGCTCGACAAGATCGGCCCATTCGTCAAGGCGGGCGCCGACATGATCACGTTCCACGTGGAGTCGGCGCGGAACCCCCACCGGGTTCTCCAAGTCCTGGGTGACGCGGCCAATGCGAACGATCCCGCCCGGGGTGTCCTGCGCGGGATTGCGCTCAGTCCGGGCACGCCGCTCGAGGTGCTGCCGCCGCTGCTCGACGAGGTCGACCACGTGATGCTGCTGGCCATCAATCCTGGTTGGGGCGGTCAGCGGTTCGCGACCTCGACGGCCGGTCGGCTCGCACGGCTGCGCAAGTTGGTCGCCTCGTCAGGCCGTCCCATCCTGGTCGGGGTCGACGGCGGCGTGACGCGGGCGAACGTGGCGCAGGTTGCCGCGATGGGCCCGGACCTGATCGTCACCGGGAGCGCGGTCTTCGACGGCACGGCCGGAGTCGAGGCGAACGCCCGGTTCATGGCGTCGCAGCTTCGGGTGCTCCCGGGCTGACCGCCGGTCCGGCTGGCCACTCGCCAGGCGAGCCGCCGGCGAGCCTCGCAGCTTCAGGCCGTGCGGATGATCACGAACTCGAAGCGCCCCTCGACGAAGTACGTGCGGCTGTACATCAGCGGCTGGGAACCGGGGGTGAAGTGCACCTGGTCGAGGAGCAGGTACAGCCCGTTCGCCGGCCGCCCATCGCCCCAGCCCACCTCGGCGCTCTGGACGGCGTGGAGGCGCGCGAACGCCCGCTTGGGGCGCAGGCCGACGTGCTCGAAGAGCTCGAAGATGCTTCCCCGCCCGAACTCGTCGGCCGCGCCTGCCGGCAGGACGTCAAGCCGGATCACGTCGTACGAGAACGCCACCACGTCGCCGTCCGAGAGCACGGCCCGCTCGATGCTCAGCACGGGCGAGCCCTCGGGCACGTCGAGGTGCCGGGCGTCGTCGTCAGTGGCCGGGCGAGTCGTGATCGAGCGCCACTCCATCCCGGGCTCGTGGCCGAGCTCCCGAATGGTGGCCGTGATGGACCCGAGCTCCTGGAGGCCGGCGCGGATGGACACGCCGAAGTCGGACACGAACGTCCCGGCCCCGTGCCGGATGTCCACCAGGCCCTGGCCCTCCAGCGACTTGAGGGCCGTCCGGACGGTCACCCGCGAGACCTGATAGAGGGTCGCGAGCTCAGTCTCGCTCGGGAGGCGCGCACCGCGCTGCCACTCACCGCCGAGGACGCGCCCGCGCAGATCGCTCGCGAGCCACTGCGCCCGCGTCAGCGGCTGGGCCAGCCCGCCCGGCGCACCCGAACCCTCACCTCGCATGCGTGAACTCCGCTCCCCGGATCCGGCCGTCACGGGATCGCGCGCGTGTCGAAGTACGAGCGCACCGAGGTGAACTTGCCGTCCCTCACCTCGACCATGTTGACGCCGCGGGCGGGGATGCGCGTCCCGTCGTGGTCGGTCAACTCGGCGATCCACTCCAATGCACCGCGATCGCCGTCGATGACCTCGCCGGTGATCTCGACCCACAGCTGTGGGTAGGCGGCCGCCGACGCCTCGTAGTAGTCGCGGATTTCCGCGTGCCCCACGCGCTTCCGGCCGCCCGGCTCAGTGAAGGCGGCGTCGAGGTGGTAGTGCGACATGACCGCGTCGATGTCGCGGGCGCCCTCGTCGCGCCAGTACGCCTCGGCGACCGCTCGCGGTCCGTCGCTCATCGGGAACTCCTCGTGATGGCGGTTTCAGAGGGTGCGGCTGGCGAGCAGGATCTCGCCCGCGCGGGCGGCAATCCCGGCCGCGCTCGGGTCAGTGTGCCGTGTCGTTGCCATCATGCGGCTTGCGCGCAGCACGCCGCGCGCCGCTCCCTCGCGGAGGTGCTCCGGCAGGGTCTCGATGTCTGCGGTCTTGGCGAGCCCCACGATCCGCCGCATCGCCTCTGCAGCGCCGTACCCCAACGCGTCCAGGGCCACCTTGGCGACGAACCGCTCGAGCACGCCGTCGGTGTAGACGCGCGGGTCGACGCGCTGGGGCCAGAGCGACCGGAAGGTCGTGTCGAATGCCTGCCATGTCTCGCCCAGCAGCGACAGCGCCCAGGCTGCGCGCTCGTCCTCGCCCAGCGCGTCCGCGCGGGCCGCGGCGATCACGTAGTTGGCGTACGCGAGCCCGAGATCGAAGCCCACTGGGCCGTAGAAGGCGAACTCGCTGTCGAATACCTTGGTGGAATGCGGCCGACCCTCTGCGGCACCCCGGACCATGACCGATCCGGTGTGCAGGTCGCCGTGGATCAGCGCCTCGGCATGGGTCATGAACTGCCACTTGAGCCAGCCCATCTCGCGGACCGTGTCGTCGTCCTCGATAAGCTCGCGGGCATCGGGCTCGTTGGCCGGGATCACGGTGTTGCGCTGGGCCGGGCGGGTGGGCTCGGTGAGCACGAGGTCCTCGGTGATCTCGCACAGCTGCGGGTTCACCGCCGCGGCAAGCGCTGCCTTCTGGGCGTCGGCCGCCATGCCGAACACGGAGGTGCCGAAGGCGACGCGGGCGACGTACTCGCCGATGTCCGCCGCAGCGCCGTCGTGACGCTCACCCTTGTTGAGCGCATGACGCCAGACCTGGTGGTCCGAGAGGTCCTCCATCGCGATGATGTACCGCGCCGCGTCGTAGCCGTACAGCTGGGGCACCAGTCCAGGGGCGAGCGTGCCGTGCGAGCGCAGTGCCTCGGCCTCCTTGGCGGCCCGGTCCGGGGTCATCGGCCAGTCGGGCCCCACGAGGCGTACGTAGGGCAGCGCCTGCTTGAGGACCATCCCCGGCCCCTCGGCACGCGACAGGATGAACACCAGATTCAGGTTCCCGTCACCCACCTCCCGGACGGCGGCGATGTCGCCCGGCGGCAGGACTGCCGCGAGGCGCGGGTTGCGAGCGACGTAGTCGACGACGGTGGACGGGTTGAGGATCTCGTAGTCGGTCATCGTCCTGGCCTGTGGTGCTGACGGAGGGTGAGCGGTGGGCACGGCGGGTCAGACCGCCGAGACGTAGCGCGCCTTCTTGCGCGACAGGGTGAAACTGAAGATCAGGGCGACCACGAGCACGAGGCCCTTGACGACATCCTGAGCGTAGTACGGGACGGCAGCGATGGTCAGGCCTGTCACCAGGGTGCCGAGCAGGATGGCCCCCAGCGTGGTGCCCCAGGCGTTCGGCAGATTGAGCCCCATGACGGACATGCCGACCAGCGCCACCGCTACCGAGTCGAGCAGGAGCGAGTTGCCGGCCGAGATATCGCCCTGGCCGATACGCGACGACAGGATGAGGCCGGCAACCGCTGCCAGCAGGCCGGCGACCACATAGGCGAGGGCGCGGTACCGGCTCACGCTGATGCCGGCCAGGCGGGTGGCCTCGGGGTTGGCGCCGATCGCGTACAGGATGCGGCCCCAGCGGGTTCGGGTCAGGAAGACCCACATGGCCAGAGTGATCACGATCAGGATCATCACCGGCATCGGGATCGGGCCGACGAAACCGGCATCGATCGCGAGAAACTCGGGCGTGAAGTGACCGATGGCGAAGCTCCCGTCGGGAAGCGGCATGCCGGACGACACCGACTGGCCGTTAACGAAGATGAGCTTTGCACCTTGGACCACGAACATGACGGCCAGCGTGGCCAGCATGTCCGGGATCCGGAGCCTGACGATGAGGAAGGCGTTGACGAGGCCCACGAAGGCGCCTGAGATCAGGACGGCGACGATCGCGATGATGCCGATCTGGTTGTAGATGACCATGGTCATCGCGGAGATCGTCACGGCCATGCCGGCCACGCCGCCGATCGAGAGGTCGATGCCCCCGACGACCATCGCCGTGGTGACGCCGAGCCCGCCGATCGCGATGACCGACGCGTACTTGAGCACCGACAGCAGCGTCGTGGACTTCCGGAAGGTGTCCTCGGTGGCGACGAAGAACACGATCAGGAAGATCGTGATCGCGATCACCCCGTAGCGGACGACGAACTCCCGGACCTGCTCGGCCATGGGGACGCTCGCCTCAGCGGCGGGGGTCTTCCCGATGCGGGCTTCCATCTAGGCAATCTCCGACATGCGCTCGATGATCTGGTCGCGAGTCGTCTCGCTGATGTAGGTGTCCGACCGGACCACGCCGTCCACGAGCACCAGGATGCGGTCGCAGCCCTGAAGGATCTCGTCGACGTCACTGGAGTTGACGATCACCGCGGCCCCATCGGCGGCGAGGTCGCGGAGCTTGTGGCTGATGCCGGCTCGGGCGCCGATGTCGACACCGCGGAAGGGCTCGTCGAGGACGAGGACGCGCGGCTTGCCCGCGAGCCAGCGGCCCACCACGACGCGCTGCTGGTTGCCGCCTGACAGCTCGTCGACAAGGTGGCCCTCGCCGGTCGCCACCACCTCGAGTTCGTCGATCACCCAGCGGCCGCGGCGCGACTCGGCCCCCTGGCGGACGAGGCCGCGCGGCGCCAGCGAGGACAGGAACGGCAGGGACACGCTCCGAGCGATCGACCAGCCGGGTAGCAGCGCCTCGGCAGAGCGGTCCTCCGGCACTAGGAAGACACCGCGCTTGACGGCGTCGCCGGGGTTGCGGGGAGTGAAGGCGGCGCCGTCGAGCGTCATCGTGCCAACGGTGAACGGGGTCGCCCCGAAGACGCCCTTGGCGAGCTCACTCTTGCCGGCTCCGAGCAGCCCGATGACGCCCGTCACCTCGCCCGCCCGGAAGTCGATGTCCTGCGGCGGCCGGTTCTCGTGAAGCCGGACGCCGCGGAGTGCGAGCCGCACCTGCGTGCCGCGCTGCTCGACGATGGTGCGCTCCTCGTCGAGGACCTGTTCGCCGAGCATCGCCCGGACGACGTCGTTCCACCCGAACGGTCGACTCTGCTCCAGCCGGATCTTGCCGTCCCGCAGGACCACCAGCGAGTCCGCGAGCGTATCGATCTCGGAGAGGTGGTGGGAGACGTACAGGACTGCGACACCGTCCTGCCTGAGACTGCGGATCACATCGAACAGCCGCTCGACCTCGGCCATCGAGAGCGCGGACGTGGGCTCGTCGAGAATGAGCATCCGCGGCTCCTGATCGAGGGCGCGGGCGAGCAGGAGCAGCTGCTGGTCGGCGATACCGAGCTGGAACACATCCCGGCGCAGGATCTCGTCGCTCCAGCCGAGCTCCAGTCGCGCTGCGATCTGGCGCGCGCGGGGAAGGATCTTGGCGAGCGAGAACCTAGCCCCGAAGGAGGGCAGCGCGAGGTTGTCGAAGACCAGGTTCTCGGCGACTGAGAGGCCGGGGATGACGCCGTCGGCGATCTTCTGGTGGACCGTGTGGATGCCGAGGGCACGGGCGAGCCTGGGGCTGTTGGCGCGGACAGGCTTCCCGTCCACGCGGATCTCACCGCCATGCTCCGGATAGACCCCGGAGAGGATCTTGATCAGGGTGGACTTGCCGGCGCCATTGGCACCGATGAGGGCCTTGACCGTGGCCGGGAAGACCTCCATCGAGACGCCGGAGAGCACGCGGTTGGTGCCGAAGGCCATGCTGACATCGGCCAAGGACACGACTGCTTTCTGGGTCGCCGGGCCGTCCATGTCGGGCTCCAGGTTCGAGGGATCGTAGGGAGACACCGCTCCCCGGCCGAGGTGGCCGGGGAGCGGCGCGTGCGGTCTAGTAGGCGACGGTGATCCAGGGGGCGGTCATCTGGCTCGCCTCGGCGAGCTCCGGCATCGCGACGCGGAGCCCATCCATGTTGGTGATGTTGTTCTTCTTGAGGTAGTCCTGCGTGATCAGCTGGGCCGGGAACTGGAAGTCCGTGCCGCTGAGCTGGTTCGCGAGCTTGAGCGCCATGGCACGCACCACTGCGGCGCCGACACCGGCCGGATCCGTGGCCGCGGTCGCAACCCACGGGTTGCCCGGGGTGGTCATGAGCGCGAGGTCGGCGTTGCTGATGTCGATGCCGTAGACCTTGATCTTGGCATCCAGGCCGTTGTTGTGAATGCCGACCAGGGTGCCCTTGCTGAGCTCGTCGTACGGCGCGAAGATGCCCACGACGTCAGGATGGGCCTTGAGGGCAGCATCGACGAGGACGGCATTGTCCGTGGCGACGGCGTTGGTGAACTTGCCAACGAAGAACTCGACGTTCCAGCTGTTGTCCTTGACGAACTGCTGGAAGACAACGTTCCGGCGGTCAAGCGGGGCGATACCGAGAGCGTTGACGTAGCCGATCTTGGCGCCCTTGCCCAGGTCCGCGGCCATTTGGGTGAGCACCGCGGTCGCCATGCTGGCGTCGGACTGGGTGGTGTGGATGACGCGCGGGTCGGTGGTCTCGACGTCGTACACGACGACCGGGATGCCGGCGTCGAGCGCCTTCTTGATGAGCGGGTTCATGGTGTCGGCGAGGCCGTGGTCGACGATGATGCCGGCAACGCCGGAGTCGATCGCGGTCTGCATCTGCGTCGCCTGCACGGCGTTGTCAGCCTGGGCGTCGTAGACCTGCATGTCGAAGCCGAGGGCCGCGGCTTGCTTGGTGGAGCCGAGGCCCCACTGCTGGAAATAGTCGCCGGCGCCGCTCTGGCGGACCATGGCGATCTTCACGGGGCCCTTGTCGAACGGTGCCGGCTTGGCAGCCGCCTGGCTGGCGGGGGCGGACGCGGCGCTGGGGGCAGCGCTCACGGCCGGCGCCGCGGCGGTCGGCGTGGCGGGAGCGGTTGTCGCGGCGGGCGTCTGCGAGCACGCGCCGAGGAACAGCGCTGATGCCATCAGTCCCGAGAACAGCTTGCTTCGGGTCAATTCACGACTCCTTGAGGGATGCGGTTCGGCGGTTGAGTGCGCTGGTGATGTCGGCCTCCTCCTCCTCTGTGCTCCTCCAACCCGATACGGGGAACAGGGAAATCAGCGCGGGAACGCGGCGGCGACCCCGCCATCCACCGGGATGACGGATCCCGTCGTGCGCGAGGACGCGTCCGACAGGAGGAACATCACGGCGTTCGCAACGTCCTTGGTGGTCACGTGCCGGTGCAGCAGGTTCCGCCGCGCGTAGAAGTCCTCGAGCTCCTCGGGCTTGATGCCGTGCTCGGCCGCCCGCTGCTCCCGAAGGCCGCCGGCCCACAGGCGCGAGTTGTCGAACACCGCGTCCGGGTTCACGGCATTCGTCCGGATCCCGGCGGGGCCGCCCTCGAGGGCGGCGATGCGCATCAGCTGGAGCATCCCGGCCTTGGTGACCGAGTAGCCCCCGAAGCCGGCGCCCGGCGCGAAGGCGTTCTTGCTGGCGACGTAGACGATGGACCCGCCGATCCCCTGCCGGCGCATCCGCCGCAGGGCCTCGCGGGTGAGGAGGAACGCGCTGGTCAGGTTGACGTCCAGTCCATGCTGCCAGCGGGCGAGCTGGAGGTCCTCAAGCAGACCGGCAACGCCGATCCCCGCATTGACGACAACGCCGTCGAGCCCGCCGAAGCGGAGCACGGCCGTCCGGACCGTCTCGATGACGGTGTCCTCGCGCGACTGGTCGCCGGGCACGACGGCCGGCTCCGGGGCGCCGGCGGCCACCGCCTCGGCGGCGAACGCCGCGAGGAGATCGCCATCGAGGTCCGCCGCAACGACGCTGGCGCCGGCGAGGGCGAGCTCCATGGCGATGGTCCGGCCGATCCCCGACGCCGCGCCGGTGACAATCTGGACCGTGCCTGCGAACGGCCGTGCGGGATTGCCGAGGGACAGCTTGTAGAGCTCCATCGGCCAGTAGTCGAAGCGGAACGTCTCGGTGTCGTGCAGCGGCGCGAGCTCCCCGAAGGCGTCCTTGGCGCGAGCCAGCGTGCTCGCGGCGTGGTAGGCGACCTCCGCTGCCCGGCTCGCATCCTCGCGAGAGGCGCCCGCGGTGATCGACCCGAGGCCAGGGACAAGCGCAACGCGCGGCAGCGGGTCGTGCATCGGGGTGTCTGCCTCGAGCAGGTCTCGGTGCGCGTCGTAGTACGCCGTGTAGCGGGCCTCGTACGCCGAGATCGCGTCCGACACGGCCTGCTCGTCGAGGGGGTCCCCCAGCAGGACCGGCCAGGGCTTGACCCACAGCATGTGGTCGCCGGTGGGCACGCCCGCGGCTGCCACCTCGGCCGCATCGGCCCGGTCGGCGACAGATCGAAGCCGCTCGTCGACGAGGAGGACGCGGCGCCCCGTGCGAGACAGGGCGCCGCGTACCCGGAGGAGGAGCGCCTCGACGTCATCGTCGCTGAGCCGGGTCAGGGAGTCCCGGGCAACGGCGCTGACGGCGTGGGCGCTCAGGTAGTCGTCGGCGGCCCTGACCGCATCGAGCGTCCGGGCGAGGCACGCCTCGGACTCGTCCGCCCAGGTCACCAGGCCGTGATGGGCCAGCACAACCCCGTCGTAGGAGGCGAGACTGGCGACCAGGCGGGCGAGGTCGAAGCCGGGGCGCAGCCACTCGAGATACGCGAACCGCTCGCCCAGGGCCTCGCGCACGACCTCGCGCCCGCGGGGCTGATTGGTCAGGGCGCAGATCGCGTCGGCATGGACGTGGTCCACGTGCGCGAAGGGCAGGAAGGCGTGGAGCAGCGTCTCGATCGAGGGACGCGGTGCCGTCGGGTCGACGAGGGCGCGGCGGACCGCCTTGACCATCGCCGGGTCATCGAGCTCGGTCCGTCCCGCCAGGGCCTCGAGCTCGTCGAGCCAGAGCGCGGGGTAGGCAGCCGGGCCGCCCGTGGCGAGGTCGCCGCCGGAGGCCTTGACCCACAGGGCGCGGCGGGCGCGGCCCGTGTCGTCGATCGCCGGGCCCTTGGCCGAGGTGTTCCCGCCGCCGTTGACCACGAGCGTCGGGTCCGCGCCGATCCGGCGCGACCGTGCGACCAGCTCCTCGAGCGCCGACGGTGTGGCGATGCTGCCGAAGGTCATCGCGGGACGTCCGACAGGCGGGCGGCCGGAGTCTGCCCCTCGTCCACCGCGAAAACGCCATCCTCGGTGACGAGTGCGCTGATGAGGCGGGCAGGCGTGACGTCGAAGGCGGGGTTATGGGCGCGCGATGCCTCGGGCGCCACGCGGACGCCGGCGAAGCTGAGCACCTCGGCCTCGCCGCGCATCTCGATCTCGATGTCGTCCCCGCTCGCCGTGCTGACGTCGACGGTCGACTCCGGCGCGGCCACGATGAACGGGATGCCCGCGTCTTTGCAGGCGAGGGCGAGGCCCAGGCTGCCGATCTTGTTAGCGGTGTCGCCATTCGCCGCGATCCGGTCGGCGCCGATGATCGCCACGTCCACGAGGCCGCGGAGGATCGTGCTCGCGGCTGCGCCGTCCGCCTGGACGAAATGCGGGATCCCGTCCTGGGCGAGCTCCCAAGCCGTCAGGCGGGCCCCTTGGAGGAGCGGCCGCGTCTCGTCGGCGAAGACCACCTCGAGCGTACCGCGGGCCCACAGCTCGCGGATGATGCCCAGCGCGGTTCCCCAGGCGGTTGTCGCCAGGGCGCCCGTGTTGCAGTGGGTCAGCACGCGCACGCGTCCCGGGACCCGGGCCTCGATCCAGTCGGCCCCGTGGCGGCCGATGGCACGGTTGATTCGCTCGTCGTCGGCCACGATCGCCTGAGCCGCCTCGAGCACCGCGTCTCGGCCCTGAGCCATCAGCGGGCGGACTCGATCGACGCCCCAGGCGAGGTTGACCGCGGTCGGGCGGGCGCCCCGGATCTCCTGCACCGCCGCCTGGAGCTGCAGCCAATCCCAGGCCTCGCGTTCGGCCTGGTCCATCGCGAGCACCACGCCGAGCGCGCCGACCGCACCGAGTTGCGGAGCCCCGCGGACTGCCAGGCGGCTGATCGCATCCACCAGCTGCTCGACGCGCTCCAGGGAGACGTACACCAGGCCGCTGGGCAGCGCGGTCTGGTCGAGGACGCGGATGGAGCTCCCGGTCCACTCGATCGGCCGAAGAGGCTCGGTCAACTCGGCTCCTTCATTGTTCGTTTGCTCACCAGACGACCAGTCGTCCTACAACTTTACCCAGTGTGAGTCGCCGGTGGGCCCGGTGTCAAGTCGGTTTCGGCGCGCTGCGATTGGGTCTCGGCGACGGTCCGACCGACGCAACGTTCGCTCGGTAGATGCGCGGGTGGGCTCCCCTACCCGCTGTGGGAGGGCCCCTCGCTGGCCCAGGCCGGCATCCACTGCTCGGTGCGGATCCGCTGGACGTCCTCGCCGGGAACCTCGGGGACGGAGCCGAATGCCCGCGCGCGCAGGTATGCGTCGGCGACCCCCTCGACGACACAGGCGGCGTTGTACGCGTGCTCGACGTTGGGCCCGATGGCGAGGGTGCCGTGGTTGCGTAGCAGGCACGCGCTCCGATGGCGCAGGGGCTCCGCGGTGAAGCGCGCCATCTCGTCCGTCGCCCCGCGGGCGTACGGTGCGGTGGTGATCCCGCCCCCGCACGCGGCAACGAGGCCGTGGAGGATCGGCGGCAGGTCCAGGCCCATCGCGGCCATCGCCATTGCGGCCGGGCTGTGGGTGTGGACGATCGCCCCCACGTCGGGTCGATCGCGGTACGCGAGGGTGTGCAGCGGAAGCTCTGCTGTCGGTCGGAGGCGGCCGTCCACGACCCGCCCGTCGAGGTCGACGATGACGATGTCCTCCGGCCGCAGCGTGTCATAGGCGGTGCTGCCTGGCGTCACCGCCACGTGGCCGGGCTCGTCACCGATCCGCGTGCTGATGTTGCCGGCGGTGTAGTAGACGAGGTGCTCCGCCAAGAGCCGCCGACTGAAGAGGACGACGAGCTCCTGCGCCTCGCGGCGCGTGGCGGGGATACCAGATCGGCTCATGGGAATGCCTCGAATCAGCGGAGGGATGGGCCGGCAAGCAGGGCTTCGGCAAGGCCGTCGTCCACCACGAGCTCGCCGACGATGCCGCCCGCGAGCGCAGCGAGGATGGCCGGTGCCTTCTCGGCCCCGCCGGCCACGCCGATGACGCGCCGCGATGCGCGCAGGTCGGCGAGGGACAGCCCCACAGCCGCGACATCCGGGACATCGACCTCGAGGCCCTCGGCGTTGAACCAGCGGCCCAGGATCTCGCCGATGGCGCCGGCTTCGAGGAGGTCATCCACGGCGGCCGTGTCGAGCAGCCCGTCCTCGAGCAGCAGCGAGGCGCGGCCAGCCAGGCCGATCGAGACGAGCGTGACGTCGGCCGAGCGCGCGATGTTGAGCGCGCGACGCACGGGCTGCGTCGTCGCGAGCGCGTCATGCGAGGGGCCTGCGGCGACGAATGCGGGCGCCGGCAGGTGGACCATCGTGGCGCCCAGCGCGGCGGCAAGTCCTCGCGTCACCTCCACCGCAGGGGTCATGCCGGCACCGGCGGCATGGCCGACGGCATCGACGACGACGATCCCGGACGTGCTCCGGGGCCGCACGAGGCCCGCCGTTGCGGCGAGTGTCCGGCCCCAACTGACGGCAATCGTGGCGTGGCCCGCGTCCGCGATCCGCTCCACGAGTCGGGCGGCAGCCCGGGCGGCGGCGTGGCGCGGCGGTTCATCTCCGACGCGGACGCCGACAGCCGCCGCGATGCCCAGGTGGACGGCCATGTCCGCGGCCAGCCGCGACTCCCGGCGCAGGGGCTCGGTGACCACCACCTGCACGATCCCCAGGCGCTCGGCGTCTGCCAGCGCTCGGCTCACCGTTGACCGCGAGACTCCGAAACGCCGGGCGATCTCCTCCTGCGTCAGGTGGTAGTCGTGGTGGAGCCAGGCGACCTCGACCAGAAACTCGCGACGCTCATCGGTCATGGCGTCGCGGCCCTCTCGACGGCCGCCCGCATCAGTTGGGCGTTGTCCGCCACGTCGCCGCGGTGGAGGTCTCCACCGACGAGGAGGGCGGTGTCGGGGCCGTAGAACTCCATGAGCTCCGGCGCACGGCCCACGGTCATGCCGCCGCCGGGCGCCGGATAGATGGGCGCGATGTGGCCGAGCGGGGCGCGGCAGGCATCAGCGATGGAGGCGCACGCCTCACGACTGAATGAGAAGCGGCCCCCATAGCCGGGAAACACCGTGATGTCCGCCCCCGCCAGCCGGTAGATCGTGCCGAACAGAAGCCCATGTTCGATGCCCGCATCGGGCGAGGTCACAAACGCCCCGAGGAACGATGGGTGGCCCATGATGGGCAGCCCGATGGCGTCATCCTCGGCGAGACAACGCATCCCGTCGAAGCCGGTGAGCCCCGGCAGGACGAGCAGGCCGCCCGCGCCGGCGTCGCGGGCGAGGCGCGCCCGCTCGAACACCTCGTCGGCCGGGCCGTTGAGCGAGGGCAGGTAGAGGGCGTGGCGCCCCGTCGCCTCGTTGGCCGTGCGGACGGCAGCCGCGCAGGCTTGCACGCGCATCTCCCACGGGGCGAACGGCTGGTTGGCGAGGCCGTGGTCGTCCTTGATCAGGTCCACACCGCCGCGGACCATCTCGGCCGCGATCGAGGCGAGGTCCCCCGCGGCAAGGCCCATGGGCTTGAGTGCGCTCGCCAGCAGCGGCCTGCGCGGCGCGTGGAGCAGTCGGCGCAAGCCCGCCAGGCCGAACCGGGGACCGCGGAACGAATGCAGCACGGCGGGCGGGAGGTCCAGTCCCACCAGCCGCACCCCGGGCAGGAGCGAGCAGTTGCCGAACAGGACGTTGAGTAGCTGCGGGAGCTCGGAGCCGGTGGTCTCGGCGGCGTAGCTCAGCACCGCACGACTGTGCACCGGGCCGAGCCCCTCGACCGACTCCACGCGACCGAGGACGTGACGCCGGATGTCGTCGTCATCGGCAATCAGGTCGGCCGGGAACTCGATCGTCTGCTCGACCGCGATCGACCGCGCCCGATCGCGAGCGTCCTCCTCCGGCAGCGCCAGGTCGTACGTCGCTCGGATCCGCTCTCCGCTGACGGCGAGTCGCTTGGCGGGGATCACAGCGAGTCCGCGTTTCGCGCGGCACGGGCCGTCGGGCCGATATCCTCGGCCGCGAGTTCCTCCGCCTCGATCCCCAGCCGCTCCCCGAGGAGGTCCTCGGCGGCCTGGACGATCGCCAATGCGTCCATCCGGTACTCCGCAAGCAGGTAGCTGGTACTCGCTCCGTGCGCGTAGGTGTCCCGCAGGCCGATACGGACGAGCCGCCTGGCCAGACCCGCCTCGGCGATCCTTTCGGCGACCGCCGAGCCGAGGCCCCCGATCACCGTGTGGTTCTCCGCGGTGATCACCCCGCGCCTGCAGCCGGTGAGTGTCGCCATGATCTCCGGGTCGTTGAACGGCTTGTGAGTCGAGACGTGGAGATGGCGGACGCCGACACCGCGGCGGGCGAGGGCGCGGGTGGCTCGGATCCCCTCCTGCGTCTCGATCCCGGCGGTGAGCAGGGCCAGGTCACCGCCCTCGGCCAGAACGCGGACCCGGTCCAGCTGCATCGGCTCGTCGCGAGGAAACAGGCGCGGCACGACGCCGCGCAGCATCCGAACGTACACCGGCCCGTCGACATCCTGGGCAACGTCGAGCACGGACTCGACCTCCGTCGCGTCACCCGTCTCGAGGATGGTCACGTTGGGCGTTGCACGGAGGATGGCGACGTCCTCGATGGCCTGGTGCGTAACGCCGCCCGGGGTCATGATCCCGGGCAGGAAGCCGATCAGGCGCACGCGCAGATTCGGATACGCGATCGACATGGCGAGCTGGTCGTACGCGCGCCGGTACAGGAACACGGCGAACGTATGGACGAAGGGCGTGTAGCCCTCGCGCGCGAGCCCCGCCGCGAAGCCCAGCATGTTCTGCTCGGCCATTCCAGCTGAGAAGTAGCGGTCGGGGTACATGTCGCGCCAGCGGCCGACCTCCGAGGAGTTGGTCAGGTCGGCGGTGA
Organism: Chloroflexota bacterium; assembly: GCA_021802825.1. Classification (GTDB taxonomy): domain Bacteria; phylum Chloroflexota; class Limnocylindria; order Limnocylindrales; family CSP1-4; genus CAIXZV01. The sequence continues at coordinate 76,968 of JAJZRG010000001.1, read as the reverse complement.
CCACCACGACCTCGGGCCTGTCCTTCGACCAGTCGATGAAGTTCTGGACATGGGGACGGACGACCATCTCGACGCTCACCGGAGAACCGCCTCTCGCCTCATAGCCTCGTAGGCGGCCTGGTATCGGCCGCGCTCCTCGGCGGATGCGAACCGGAGCGTGTGGAGCAGCGGCGCCTTCTCGGCCAACAACGGCACACCCCGGGTCGGATCGGTCCTGGCGAGAACGACGTGCGGGCCTCCGGACGGTCGATGCATGGCGGCGTCGAGCGCGTCGAGGTCGTGCCCGTCCACCTCGTCGCACGTCGCCCCGAACGCGCGGATCCGCTCCGCCAGCGGTTCGAGGTGCCCGACGTTCGCGACCAGCCCGTCGCACTGCTGGCCGTTGGCGTCCACGATCACGCGCAGGTTGGCGATCCGGTGGAAGGCCGCATTGGCGAGTGCCTCCCAGGTCTGGCCCTCCTCGAACTCGCCGTCCGACATCATCACCCAGACGTTGCCCGTGTCTCCGCGCAGCCGCCGCGCCACCGCGATGCCCGACGCCTGCGACAGGGCCTGCGCCAGCGATCCCGTGGTGGTCTCGATGCCGGGAGAATGCTCGGCGCCGATCATCTCGACCGTCCCACCGTCCCGATTGAAGTCATCGAGTGCGGAGGGGGCGAGCCGGCCGACCTCGATCAGGGCCGCGTAGAGGGCCAAGGCGTACTGGGCGGGCGAGAACAGAAACCGGTCGAGGTCCGGCCCCTTCGGCCCGTGGCACACGGCGCCCGTGACGTAGTTGGCGTTCGCCCTGCCGGGCACCCCGGTGAAGGGACCAGGCTGGATCGGCGCGGCAACCGGGGCAAGGCGGAGTGTCCGCGTGTAGAGCATGGCGAGGATCTCGGCGGCGGAGCACGCCTGCGAGAGATACCCCTCACCGTTGCGCAGCACGTGCTCGAACACACGAAGGCGAATGCCGGCCGCCGTCGCATGGGCGACCTCCTGCCAGGTGGGCGTGGATTCGAGCATTGGGAGCATCACCTCTGGCAGCTGCACGTCTTTGCATGATCGTGTCGTTTGTGCATTGTGTCAATCCGGCGAGAGTCCCGCCTGTGCGTGTGCCAGCTGACAAGGGAACTGGACCACAGGCGAGGCGGGCGCTGTGCCCGCGCAACAGCTCGCGCAGCCGCGCGCAGGGGCTGATGGCGGACGTCCCATCGATGACCGGCGGCCGTGCCTGGCGCGCCGGGAGGCGCGGTCCGACCGCGCCAGCGACATCCGGCCGCCCGTGCCGCTCCCCGGCGCCGAGCGGCTGCTGGTACAGCCGTCTGTCTGTGATGTCAGGCGGCGCCGGTCGCCTCCACGTCATGGTCCGCGAAATACGGCCGCCACGGCCCGGACCCCGGGATGAACGCCTGCATCAGCGCGCGCTCCGCCTGGACGAGGTGCATCGTGTCGTGCGCGGCCCACTCATTGAGCAGCTCACGCAGGGTGACGTGACCGAGCTCGGCGTGACGCGCCGTTCGGTCGAGGTCCGCGTCCGTCAGCGTGGCCAGCACCTCGAGCGAGGCGGCGCGCAGGGTCGCGAAGTCGGCGGCCAATGCGCCCAGCGAGCGGGCCACGGGAGCGCCCTCCGCATCGGGGTCGAAGGCCGCGAAGTCGCGCCCTTCGCGGACCGCAAGCACGCGCGCCAGGAACACGGCCGCCTCCGTGTCCACGACATGCCCGAGGCACTCGATCGCCGACCACTCGCCCGGCGCGGGTCGTCGGGCCAGCAGGTCAGGCTCGATCCCGGCGAGCGCGGCCCAGCGCGGAGGCGTTGTCGCGAGCGCAGAGACGACCGATTCGATCAGTCTGGTCATGGATCCCTCCCGGGCATTGCGGGTTGGCTGCGAGAGCCCTGCGGACTCCCGGCGTCGTTGCGGATCCGCAGGGGTTGTGGCCACCACGTTTGCGGAAACTTCACAGTCCTGGTAGGGGCGCGACAACATCCCGGTCGCACCATTGGCGCTGGAGGTACGCAATGTCCCAGCACGATGGCGCCGCAGAGGCGATCCGCCGTCGAGCGCTCCTCGTCTGGCCCCGTCTGGACGCTGCCGCTCTGCGTCGGTGCAATGGCGACCCAGAGCGCGTCGCAGCACTCGTCGCCCGCCGCTCTAGCCTGCCCCGCGAGACGATCCTCGGCATCCTGACGACACCCGCCGTGACCGAGGTCGAGGCCCGAACCTGGTTTGGCTAGACGCCCGGCACGCCACAGGCCGGCGAAGCGACCGCCGGCCTTCGCGTGTTCAGCGGACCTGTCGCACTTCCCCGCCGCGCGCTACGCCGTCGTTGGCCCCCAGAGCGCCTCGAGCGAGAGGTACCGCTCGCCCGTGTCGTAGCTGAAGGTGAGGATCCTTGACCCGTCGGGCACGGACGGGATCAGCTGCGACACCGCCGCCAGCGAGGCGCCGGACGACACGCCGACCAGCAGGCCCTCCTCCTTCGCGGCGCGACGGGCGAACTCCATCGCATCGGCGCCCTCCACCTGGAGCGTCCCGTCGAGAAGGTCGGTCCGCATGACCGGCGGGATGAACCCGGCCCCGATGCCCTGGATGGGATGCGGCGAGTGCGTGCCACCCGAGAGGACCGGCGACGCGGTGGGCTCCACGGCGTACACCTTGACGCTCGGCCAGGCGGCCTTGAGCGCCTCGGCGACGCCGGTGATGTGCCCTCCCGTGCCGACACCGGTGACCACGTAGTCGAGGCCGTCGGGAAAGTCGTGCAGAATCTCCCGGCCCGTCGTCCGGCGGTGGACCGACGGGTTCGAGTCGTTCTCGAACTGCATGGGCATCCAGCTGTTGGGGATCTCCGCCAGCAGCTCGCGGGCTCGGGCGGTGGCGCCCTTGATGCCCGTCTCGCGCGGGGTGAGCTCCAGCTCCGCCCCGTACGCGGTCATCAGCTTGCGCCGCTCCACGCTGAATGACTCGGGCATGCACAGGATCACCCGATAGCCCTTGACCGCGCCCACCAGCGCGAGGCCGATGCCGGTATTGCCCGAGGTGGGCTCGACGATCGTGGACACGCCGGGCGTGATGGTCCCGGCCGCCTCCGCGTCCTCGATCATCGCGAGGGCGATGCGGTCCTTGATGGAGCCGCCGGGGTTCTGGCGCTCCTGCTTGGCCCACACGGTCACGCGCGGGTCGAACAGGCGGTTGATCCGCACGTGCGGTGTGTTGCCGATGACCTCGAGAACGCTGCTGACGGGCACGATCGGTTCCTCCTTGGGTGGGGGCGCTGGGGACGCTGGGCTGCTTGGCCTAGATGACGAAGTCGATATCGTCGAACCCATCGTCCGCCCGGCGGACGCGGGACCGGCTGGTCTGGTAGAGCACGGAGCCGGCCGGCACGCTGCTCGTCACGAACACGTTGCCGCCGATGATGCTGTCGCTCCCGACCGTGGTGTCGCCGCCCAGGACGGTGGCGTTCGCGTAGATGACGACCCGGTCGCCGATGGTCGGGTGGCGCTTGTGGCCGGCGAGGGTCTTGACCACGGACAGGGCGCCGAGCGTCACGCCCTGGTAAAGCTTGACGAGGTCGCCGATGACCGCGGTCTCGCCCACCACCACGCCGGTGCCGTGGTCGATGCAGAAGCCCCGGCCAATGGTGGCACCGGGATGGATGTCCACACCGGTCCGGGTGTGGGCGACCTCCGCGAGGAGCCGGGGCAGGATCGGCACCTGGAGCACGTAGAGCTCGTGCGCCACGCGGTGGATCGCAATCGCGAGGAAGCCTGGGTACGCCGCCACCACCTCGTCGAGCGATTCGGCTGCCGGGTCCCCGGCGAGGATCGCCTCCCCGTCCTCCAGGAGCGCGGCGTGCACGCGCGGCAGCGAGTCGGCGAAGGCGGTGGTGACCTGGTCCGCCGTCTCGCTCCCGGTGAGCGGTGCAACGAGGCGGCGCAGGTCGCGCCGGACGAGCACGAGGCGGGCGGCCAGATCGTCGGGCGCGGCAAGGGCGTCGTCGGACAGCTGCGGGAACAGGATCCCGAGCAGCGCGTCGGCGAATGCCGCGACGTCGCGCTTGAGCGGGTAGATGCGACCGTGGAGCGCGCGATCGCCGGCGAGCACGTGGGCGAACGCGTGGTCTCGGTCGTGGTCGAAGTTGTCAGCCATTGGGCTCTCCCGGGTCAGCGAAACTGGCGACGACGGGACGGATGGGACGCGAGCACGGGGCCTCCGCGAGCGACATCGTGGACAGGGGACGCGCCGGCGGATGGGGCAACCCGCGCGGCGGGTGGAGACTGCGAGGCCGGGGGAGCGGCGAGCGGTCTAGCGAACGACCGAGGCGTAGCTCCGTGCCGGCACTCGCCGGGGACAGGAGCAACAGGCGCCGCGGCGTGCACGGCGGGGGCGGGTCGTCATGTGAGCAGGATAACGGCCAGACGGCGAATCGCGCTGGCGGCGGCCGTGGGCGTATCGATCCCGTACACCCCACAAGTGCGGGGTGTGCGGGCGACGCAGATGAGTGTCCCGGCCAACGCGCGTTGCCCGAGGCCACGTCGGTGGGGCGGGAGCCCTCCAGCGTGGGTGCCATTGGACACGCGCGGGCTGCCAGATCCCGGCCAGGTGGACCTGTTTGCAGGGGGCTCGGTCACCCGACGATGACGGACGTCGGGAGTGGACCGGCGCCGACACGAGGCGAGAGGGATGGCGATGACGCACGCGGGAGGGTCGCAGCCAGCTCGCCTCGACGTGATGCTCGCCATTGTGGACTTCCCCATGCTGAGCGCCGCGTTCAGGGACGTGATCGACCGGGAGCGCGACATGGCGGTCGTGGCGGAGGCGACAAGCCGCGAGGCCATCGTGGCGCAGGCGAAGTCCAGCGGGCCCGCGGTGATCATCCTCGAGTACGAGGCGTTCGCCTCGGCCGGCTGCGGCACGCCCGAGGCGCTTGACGAAGTGCGGTGCGCGGCGCCCGCCGCCAAGATCATCGCGCTCGACTGCCGGTGCGCCACGGACGAGTTCTCGGTCGCGCTCAAGGCCGGCGCCGCCGGCGTCCTGACCCGTGAGGCCCTCGCCGATGACGTCGTCTCCGCCGTCCGAGCCGTTGCCGCGGGCCACACCTACGTGAGCCCGGCCATCGTGACCCGGATGGTGGACACGTACGTCCGAGGGAAGCCGAGGGCCGCTGACGACCCGTACGACCAGCTCACCAACCGCGAGCGCCAGATCCTGCTCCTGGCGGCGATGGGCCACACCAACCGCGACATCGCCCGCTCACTCCAGCTGTCGGAGCAGACGGTCCACTCCAATCGCGCCAACCTGATGGAGAAGCTCGGCCTCCACGACCGGGTCGAGCTGCTGCGGTACACCGTCAAGCGCGGGCTGCTGAACCCTTCGGTGCTATGAGAGGGGGCATCCGCCGCCTCTGGGCGAGCACCCGGCCGCGCACGCGGCGTGGGGGGGTCGTCGCTGGTGCCGGCGTCCTGGGCGGCGCCTGCATCGTCTCGGTCGTGCTCTTCGTCGCTGCCGCGATGGCCTGGAATCCGTACCTCGACTTCGCCCTCCACCCCGACGGCAATGCCAAGCAGTGGGCCGCGCTGGACATGACCTTTGCCGACTCGCCGGTCTGCATCCAATGCCACCTCCCCGAGGCGAGCCGCCTGGCCAGCCACTCGCATGTCGGCATCGGCTGCCAGAGCTGCCATGGGGCGCTGCTGTCGCACGTCGAGGCGGGCGAGAACGCCTCGAAGGCCGACGTGCTGATCAAGGTGCCCACCGACGAGGTCTGCGTGCGCTGCCACGCCGCCGCCGAGGGTCGCCCGCCCACATTCAAGACCATCATCCCGTCCAGCCACTACGTTGGCCAGTGCCTCCAGTGCCACGACCCGCACACCGCCTGGGCGCAGCACCCGCCGGTCGTCTCCCACCCGCTCGAGGACCTTCCGCCGTGCCTCACCTGCCATGGGCCCGACGGCTTCAAGGCGCGCAACGAGCGGCACCCCGCCGGCACCCTGACCGACCAGGAATGCCTGGAGTGCCACGCCGCCGGACGCGGCCCGCAGCAGATCGCGCTGCCGTCCGGGAGCCTTGCGATTCCATCTGCGAGCCTCCGGCCGGCCCCGAGCAGCTCAGCCGGCCCGGGCGAGGGGGCGCCGTGACCGCGCCGCGCGAACCCGGGCTCAACGGGCCCCTCGATCCGCAGGGCGAACCGCCGGAAGGCGAACCGACGCCCGAGCCGCAGCACGAGTCGATGACCGAGACCGAGGCGACGCCGGCCGTGCCGGCCGTGCCAGCCGCCGATGTCGACGCCGAACCGGCAGCGGAGGCGACACCCCCGGCCGAGGCCATGCCGCCCGTCGCCTCACCGCCCGAGCCGATGCCCGACGTCGAGCTGGCGCCCGTCGCGCCAGCGGCTGAGGCTGCCCCCGCAGAACCCGAAGCCTCGGTGGCTGCCCCCCTCTCAGCGCCGTCCATCGCCGAGGCGCCCGCCGATGCCGTGCCGGTCCCGCTCGAGGCGATCGCCCGGGCCGTCGAGCAGGTGTCGCTGACCCGGCGTGCGTTCCTGGGCTGCGGGCTCGCGGTCGCGGGCGGCGTCGTGGGGGCGGCGGTGCTCGGCCAGCTGTTCCCTGTCTTCGCCAGCGCCGGAGACGAGGTGGCGCCTCTGGTCCCCAACTACGACCCCAAGTCCAGGGCCTGGACCTTCGTCGTGGACACGTCCAGGTGCATCGGCTGCGGGCTGTGCGTCGTCGCCTGCAAGGAGGAGAACAACGTCCCCGAGTCCGCCGAGTTCACGCGGACGTGGGTTGAGCGGCACACGACGATGACCGACGGCACCCGGTTCGTGGACGCGCCGGACGCGGGCATCAACGGCTTCCCGGCCACCTGCACCGCGCCCGGCTCCGAGGGCAAGACCGTCGCATCGTCGTTCTTCCAGCCGCGGCTGTGCATGCAGTGCGAGAACCCGCCGTGCACCAGCGTGTGCCCGGTCAGCGCCACCTACCGGACCGAGGACGGGGTCATCCTCGTGGATGCCCGCCGCTGCATCGGCTGCGGGTACTGTGTCGTCTCGTGCCCGTACGGCGCCCGCTACCTCACGCCGGCCGACGAGGACTCGCCCGCCAACACGCCCGGTGTCGCCGACAAGTGCACCTGGTGCTACCACCGCATCAACCGCGGCCAGCGGCCCGCCTGCGTCGAGATCTGCCCGGTGGGCGCGCGGCGCTTCGGTGACGCGAACGACCCGACCAGCGACATCGCCGCGTACACGACCGGCGGCCAGCCGCTCCACCCCGAGTACGGCACCCGACCGCGCGTGCTGTACCTCGGCCCGACCCTCCAGGAGGCCTGAGTGGTGCGCGTCACCGGCAGCACGCTCCACCTCGGCTCGCTGGCGCTGCCGGCCACCCCGCGCGCCGCCCGCAGCGCGCTCGTGCGCGAGGTCCGATCCATGTCGCTCGCCACGCGGGCCTGGTACGGCCTGCTCGTCGCGGGGCTCGGGATCGGCGCCGTGTCCGCACTCGTCGCCCTGCCTCCCGGCTGGGAGGTCATGGGGACCTCGCCCTCGTTCGAGTGGGGTCTGCTGATCATCGCCTACGTGTTCTTCGCGATCATGACCAGCGGCCTGTGCCTGGCCTCCTCGCTGGGCACGGTGTTCGGCATCGATCGCTTCCTGCCGTTCGAGAAGCGCCACGCGATCCTGGCCCTCCTGTCGCTGACGACCGCGTTCGGGGTCATCGCGCTCGAGCTGAGCTACCCGATCCGGATGGTCTTCGGGGCGGTGCTCGTCATCGCGCCCAGCTCGCCCATGTGGTGGATGGGCGTGTTCTACGGCGCTTACCTCGTGGTCCTGATCGTGGAGGTGTGGACGCTGTTCACCCCGCACCCGACGATCCACAAGTACGCGTGCACAGGCGCCGCGATCATCGGCGTGTTCGCCCCCACGACGCTCGGCGCGGTGTTCGGCGTCCTCGCGGCGAAGCCGTTCTGGCATGGCGTCTTCACGCCCGTCCAGATGATCGCGTCCGCGTTCGTAGGTGGGGCGGCCCTGCTGGGCATCGTGTTCTGGGGCGTCAACCGGTTCCGCCTCGCGGACTGGGAGCGGTCGCGGGCCGCCCTGGGATCGGTCCGGATCCTGCTTGCGGGTGGGCTCGTCGTCGCGGCCATCCTCCTGACACGCCAGATCGGCGCCGGGCTGGCCAGCGACGTGGTGGGCTTCCGGCCCTCCACGGAGGCGCTGGTGACGGGGCCGCTTGCCCCGGCGTTCTGGGGCGTCCGGGTAGCCCTCGGCATCGTGATCCCGCTCGCGATCCTCGCCATCCCGCGCCTGCGCATGCCGTCGGCCACGGGGATCGCGGCGGTCCTGTCGCTGGTCGGGATCCTAGCCGACCGGACGCTGTTCGTGACCGCGGGCGAGATCGTCCCCCGAACCACGATGGCGGGCGCCATCGGGTACCCCTTCGCCGAGTACACGCCCTCGCTCGTGGAGCTGGGCATCCTGCTCGGGGCGATGGCCTTCATGGCGATGGCGTACTCCCTGTGCGAGCGCTACCTGCCGATGGGCGAGGGCGACGTCCACGCGTTCTGGCCCTGGCCCTGGATCAAGAAGCACGATGGCAGCAACCTGGAGCCCGACGGCGCGAATGGGCCGCAGGCCGAGGCCGGGGACGCGCCGCACGCCGTGACGGCCACGGAAGCCGGTTCGATGGCCGCACCGGAGGCGGCGGGCGGGGTGACGGCACGATGACGCGCGGGGCGCTCGTGCGGCTCGCCTACCCGGTCAGCGTGCTCGCGCTGGTCGTCGGCATCGTCGTCGTGGGCGGGTTCCTGGCCACGGTCGCCCTGCCCGACCTGATCCGGACCGGGTCAGCATCGTCTCCATGGGGGGGTGCCGACGCCTCGCCCTCGCCCAGTCCGTCGCCGACCTCGGGGATGGCCCGGTCGCCGATCGGGATCCCGATGCCCTCGGACGCGAACTGCGCGGCGTGCCACACGACGGCCACGGGCGGGGTGGGCCTCAAGAAGATCCCCTACCTCGCCCACCCGCTGAAGGGCTTCGCCAACTGCACCGCCTGCCACAACCCGCAGGGCCTGGTGAAGACGGCCCCCGGGCACTCGAGCCTCCATGCGAGCGACTGCCTGGTCTGCCATCAGGAGAACCCGAACCTCGCGTCGATGAGCGCGCCGCCGATGCGCCCCGAGCACATGGGAGGCCAGACGTGCACCGCCTGCCACGGCGTTGACAGGCACGCCCCGCTGCCGTCGGACATGGCCGGGCGCGGCGCCAACTGCTGGATCTGCCACAACGGGCCCGAGTTCCAGTACCTGTTCGACTCGCCGGCACCGGGCTGGTCCCCACAGCCCAAGCCCTCGGCGTCACCCTCGCCGCCGGTGCCCTGAGTCGGCGTCGCCGTTGCCGCCCTGAGGTCGGCTTCGCCGAGCCGGGGTGGCCGCACGTGCCGTGCCCATCGGCATCGGCCCACGCCGGGCGCTGGGGGCTGTGCGCGTCACCTCGTCGGCGTCTCCTCGGGTTCGCGCAACTGCCGGAACGAGCGGTAGAGCAGCAGGTCGTAGACCACCTTGAGGCCCCCGGAGATCACGAAGGGCACCGAGGCGAGCGCGGCAGTCGCGAACAGGGGCCCGGCGATCAGCGGTGCCGCGGCCACGCCCAGCGAGCGGGCGATCCCGGTCACCCCAGCCGCCGCCGAGCGCTCGTCGGGCTCGACGATCGCCATCGTGTAGCTCTGGCGCGTGGGCACGTCCATCTGGCTGATCGCGAACCGCGCGAGGAGGCAGGCCACCGCGAGCGGCAGGGTGGGCATGAACGGCACCAGCGCGAGCAGGACGTTCGACGGCAGGTGCGTGAACACCATCGTATTGACGAGCCCGAACCGCGCCGCCAGCCGACCGGCTGCCAGGGCCGAGAACCCGGCCAGGATGTTCGCGCCAGCGAGGACGGCGCCGAGCGCCGCGGGATCCACCCCGAAGCGCTGGTGGAACCAGAAGGCGATGAAGCTCTGGATGGCGAAGCCGCCCGCGAACGCGTCGAGGGCAAACAGCAGCGAGAGGCGCAGGACCACGCCCCGCGAGCGGTGGAGACCGAGGCGCCGAGCGATCGTGTCGTCGCGGACGTCGGTGCTGGGGACCTCGACGCGCGGTGAGACGAGCAGGAACAGGGCGCCGAGGGCGATGCCCACCAGCGCGTAGCCGATGATGACCACCCGGTATGCGTCGGCGGGCTGGGCGCCGCCGGCGAGGGCCGCCTGCGCCACGGCACCCCCGGCCAGGGTACCCGCAGCCGTGGCGAACGAGCCCGCGAGCTGGTACCAGCCGAACAGCTGGGTCCGCCCGCGGTTCGGGACGAGCTGCGAAAGCGACGCCTGCTCGACCGCCAGGAACGGGCCGACCTCGTTGCCGGACGGGCTGATGACCCCGAGCGTTGCGGCGACGAGCAGGACAGGCAGGAGCGAGGTGGCGGTGAACGCGACGCCCGCGAGGAGCATCAGCGCCGCGCCGGCCACGAGGACCCGCCGCCGACCCATGCGATCCGCGTGCGTCGTCAGCCACAGCGAGACCCCGGCGTCCCCGAGCAGCGTCAGGCCCAGCAGGAGCCCGACCTCGGCGCCCGACAGGCCGATGGCCGTGAGGTACAGCACCAGTACCACGGCCAGGAAGCCGTAGCCGAACATGCGCAGGACGCGCGTGGCGAACAGCAGCCCGACGTCGCGACGCGCGGCGGCCTCGGGACCGGGGCGCGATGCAGGAGTGGCGGCCCGGTCGCGACCGCTCATGCCCGGCCGCGCACCATGTCGATCAGCCGCCCGAGGAGGCGCTCGCCGTCGGCGCGCAGGCCGCTGTGGGGGTACTCGTTCGTGATCCACGGCCGGAGCCCCCGGATGCCGCCTGCCGTCTCCTCGGCGAACACGCGATCGACGTACACGTCGTCGTGGTAGATCGTCGCCGCGACCGGGACCTCGTTTCGGGCCAGCCGGTCCGCGTCGTACAGGCGCGGCCAGGGGTGCTCGGCCAGGATCTCGGCCGCCTCGCGGTGTTCGCGGAGCCCGGCGTACTCCTCCCACATCCACGGGAAGACATGCTCCGCGCCCAGCAGGTCGCCGCTGGTCGCGTCCTCGGGCGCCAGGCGCGCCGCGGACCAGCGCGTGGGCCCGCCGTCCGCATACGAGGACTCGTGCAGGGTGGCGTACAGCGGGTTGCGCTCCCAGTTCAGCGCGTCGTGCGCATCGTGGAGGAACGCGGGCGAGCCGAACGGGAGCTCGAGGATGTGGTGGAGCCTCTCGAAGCCGGCATGGTTCCCCAGCAACATGCCCAGCTGCCGGAAGCGACGGGCGGTGAGGCGGTCCCCGGACGGCACCCGGACGTCCTCGGCGTCGAGGCGCCTGAGGATGGAGCGGAGCCGGTCGCGGTCGCCGGGGTAGCGGGCGTGGTAGCGCTCGTTCGCCTCGCGGACGCGGATCCAGGTGGCGGCGTAGACGTCATCGACGGGGCGATGGGTGATGGGCGCGAGGCCGCCGGTGATCAGGGACTCGCGGAGGCCCTCGGGCGCGATCGAGAGGTAGGTGAGCGACGTGAACCCGCCGAAGCTCTGCCCCAGCAGGCTCCACCGCTCGATGCCCAGCTCGTGTCGGATCAGCTCGCAGTCTCGGACGATCGAGTCGGCGCGGAAGTGGGTGAGGTACTCCGCCTGCTCGGCGGGCGTGGCGCCTGGGATCAGGGGCCCGACGGGGGCCGACCGGCCGGTCCCCCGCTGGTCGAGCAGCAGGATGCGGTACTCCTGGGCCGCACGCGCCATCCAGCCCGACAGGGGGCTCGTCGGGCGTGCCGCCTCGTGGCCCGGGCCGCCCTGGAGGAACACCAGGTAGGGCCGGTCGAGGCCGTCGGGCGCCGCCACCTCGCGGGTGAAGACCGTGATGGTGCCCCGCGAGGGGTCGCCGTGGACCAGGGGAACGGTGTGCTCGCGCTCGGTGAGGACCGCGCCGGGCACGCGGAAGGCAAGGCTCATGGCCGCCACGATACTCGGCGTCGCCGTGAACCGGATGGCCGACGGGTGTCGGCCGCAGCCGACCTACCAGCGCTGGTGGACGAGCGGACGGACCCTGGCGTCGTAGAGGTCGCGAATGCGCTCCATCGTGGCTGGCGGTAGAGGCGCCAGGTCGCCGGCGGCGGCGTTGGCCATGGCCTGCTCCGGCGTCTTCGCTCCCGGGATCGTCGTCGTGATGCCCTCGTGCATCAGGATCCAGCGGAGCGCCATCTGGGCCATGGTTGCGCCCTGCGGGACGAGGTCGCGGAGGGCATCGGCGACCTGGAGCCCGGTCGCGTAGTCCACGCCCGCGAACGTCTCGCCGCGGTCGAACGCCTCGCCGTTGCGGTTGTAGGCGCGGTGGTCCGTGGCGTCGAACGACGAGTCCGCGCGCAGCTTGCCGGTCAGGATCCCCGACGCCAGCGGGACACGGGCGAGGACGCCGACGTCGCGCCGCGCGGCCTCGGCGAGGAAGCGCTCGGCCGGCCGCTGGCGAAGCATGTTGAAGATGATCTGCACTGACGCCACGCCCGGGAACTCGATCGCCTTGAGCGCCTCCTCCACCTTCTCGACCGAGACGCCGTAGTTGCGGATGCGACCCTCGGCGACCATCTCGTCGAGAGCGGCGAAGACCTCGGGCGTGTAGTAGACCTGCGTGGGCGGGCAGTGGAGCTGGACGAGGTCGAGCGTATCGACCCCCAGATTCTCGCGGCTGCGGTCGTTCCAGGCGCGGAAGGCGTCCGGCTCGTAGTTCTCGGGGACCTGCGGCACGCGGCGGCCCATCTTGGTGGCCACGAAGAACGTCTCGCCGGGCCGCTCCCGGAGGAACCGGCCGATGAGCCGCTCGCTGTGGCCGTCGCCGTAGACGTCGGCAGTGTCGATCAGGTCCACGCCCGCGTCGGCCGCCGCGTGGAGCGCCTTGAGGGAGGTCACGTCGTCGTGGGCGCCCCAGTCGCCGCCGATTGCCCAGGCCCCAAAGCCCATGACCGAGACGTTGCGGCCGGTCTTGCCGAGCCTGCGGTGTTCCACGGGGGGCCTCCTGGATTCCTCCGGCGGCTGGGCGGCTGGTTCGGGCGGGCACGCGCCCCGTCGGCGGCGGTCTGCCCCTCCTTGATGTCGGCGATCGCGAAGTGTACCGGGGGCGGGAGGGGCCGATGTGACCATCGGCCCTATGCCGCGCCGCCCGTTCGGCTCGACCATTCCGCCTTCCGCAGCCGCACCGCGTCCGCGGCGTTAGGAGGAGCGAGTCGGTGGCCGATCTGTCCACGCGTTTCACGGGAATCCCTTTCGCCAACCCCTTCCTGCTCGCCTCTGCGCCACCAACCGAGTCCGAGAGCAACATCGAGCGCGCCTTCGACGCAGGCTGGGGAGGCGTGGTCACCAAGACCATCGGCATGCACCCCGTGGTCAACGTGGCGGGACCCAGGACGAAGTTCCTCCGCAGCGATGCGGCCGGGGGACGGGTCTCGATGGCGAAGCGGCCCGACTCGACGCTGATGGCCTCGTGGAACTGGGAGCTGATCAGCGACAAGCCCGTCGACTGGTGGGTCCCCCGCCTCGAGCGGATCAAGCGCAACTGGCCCGACCGGGTGCTGGTGGCCTCGATCATGGCCGGCTCGGGCGACGACAAGGAGTTCGAGCACTGGCAGACGCTGACGCGCGCGGTCCAGGAGGCCGGCGCCGACGCCATCGAGCTCAACTTCTCATGCCCGCACATGGACCGCGTGGACATGGGCGCCAACGTGGGCAAGGACCCGGTCCTGTGCTCGGTCTCGACGCAGGCGGTCAAGGCGGTCGCGACGGTCCCGGTGTGGGTCAAGCTGACACCCGCAACCGCCAAGATCGTGGACGAGGCCGAGGCGACCTTCCGCGGCGGCGCCGACGCCATCAGCTCGTCCAACACCTTCCCGGCGCTGCCGCTCGTGGACCCCGACACGCTCGAGTTCGAGATCAACGTGGACGGCCTGGTCTCGCCGGGCGGGATGGGCGGCCCGGCGATCCTGCCCCTGTCGCTGGCCAAGATGGCCGAGCTGACCCAGGCCTTCCCGGACCGCGAGTTCAGTGGCATAGGCGGCGTGTCCGGCTGGGCGCAGGCGCTCGACTACTTCCTGCTGGGCTGCGGCACGGTCCAGGTGGCAACAGCCGCCATGCTCGACCACGCGATCGGCCCCAACGTCATCCGCGACCTGACCGAGGGGATGGCCGCGTTCCTCGATCGCCATGCAGACCGCGGCTGGACGCGCCTCGAGGACTTCCGGGGCCTGCGCCGCGATCGCGTCGTCGCCCAGTCGGAGATCCGGCGTCCCGTCGATGTCGATTACCACGGCGGGCACGAGGAGGAGGCCGAGGGCTACGCTCGCGGCACCGTGCCCGCGTAGGGTGGGAGGAGCGGGCGGGCCCGGTCGTCGAGGAGGCGGCCGGGCCCGTCCCATGTCCAGCGACCGGCGTTGCGTGAGGATGGCTCTGATCCGCCGTTGGTGACCCTGCGTCACCAATTCGGCGGTTGGTCGGCGGTTCGGCGCGAGATTGGTGACGCACCGTCACCAAGGAGGCCGTGTGGTGACCCTGGTGCACCAAACCGAAGGCCAACGAGCCGGCAGGCCGGACTTTGGTGACCGTGGGTCACCGCACGCGGCGACGCGACATAGCCACCGCGAGCCGTGCGCGAGGGCGAGACAGCAGGCGTCCGGGGGCGCGCGACGGGGCGATGCGCGACGGGCAAGACAGCAGGCGCCCGGCGGCGCACAATCCGGCCCAAGGTCCACCAGCGGCCGTGGGGGCCAAAGGCCGGGCCTACTCGCGACGTCCAGTCGTCGAGGTCCGCGATCGTGCAAGGGTGAACGTGCACCAGGCATCGGCCGCCAAGCCTCCGAGCCGTCTCGACGCCCAGTCGTGCGGCCATGCGAGCCCGGCCCCTGCCTGCACCACGACTGCCGCCCCCTCCCTGCCGATCCCCGGGGGCCTCGGTGCCTGACCCCAGGGTGCGCCTCGCGCGCCCGCTCCCGGAGGAGCCTGTGAGAGCACGGGCTGGAGGGTTCCGGGACCATGGGGAGCTGGATCGCCGCCCGTTGAAGGTGCGAGGCGCCGGTCAACCCACGCGGGAGGAGGCTCAATGACAGCAGCGTCGATGGAGCAGACCATCCTCACGGACGGTCGCGTCGAGCTCAAACCGGAAGTCGACTCGGCGCTCGAGGGAGCGCTCCACAACGAGGACCTCGCCCCGGTCCCGATCGCCAAGCGGACCTGGACGACCTACAACTACCTCGCCCTGTGGATCGGGATGTCAATCAACATCCCGACGTGGCTGCTGGCCTCGGGCCTGATCGCCCTCGGGATGGCTTGGTACCAGGCCCTGTTCACGATCTTCCTCGCGAACGTCCTGGTCCTGATCCCCATGCTCGCGATCAGCCATGCGGGCACCAAGTACGGCATTCCGTACCCGATCATCGCGCGAGCGTCATTCGGGACGTACGGCGCCAACCTGCCGGCCCTGATCCGCGCGATCGTCGCGTGCTTCTGGTTCGGCATCCAGACCTGGATCGGCGGCACCGCGCTGTTCGCGGTCGTCGGGGCACTGCTCAAGTCGCTGACTGGCGGCAATGACGGCTGGGTCAACGCGTCGGTCATCGGCGGCCACCCGTGGTCCACCTGGCTCAGCTTCGCGATCTTCTGGGCCCTCAACATGGTCATCGTCGTATGGGGCATGGAGGCCATCAAGAAGTTCGAGAACTGGGCGGCCCCGTTCCTGATCATCGTCTTCCTGGGCCTCATGCTGGTCATGGTCACCTCGGCCGGCGGCCTTGGTCCCGTCGTACAGGACCCGGGCAAGCTCGGCTGGGGCGGTGACTTCTGGGCGGTCTTCCCGATCTCCCTGATGGGCATGATCGCCTTCTGGTCCACGCTGTCCCTCAACATGCCGGACTTCACGCGGTTCGGCCGGAGCCAGGCTGACCAGGTCAGGGGCCAGATCCTGGGCCTTCCCACGACCATGACCCTGTTTCCGCTCGTCGGCGTCCTCACGACGTCGGCGACGGTGATCGTGTACGGCAAGGCGATCTGGGACCCCGTCGAGCTCACGGGCAAGATGGACAACCCCATCGCGCTGCTCATCATGCTGGCCGCGCTTGCGCTCGCCACACTGACCACGAACGTGGCGGCGAACGTCGTGAGCCCGTCCTACGACTTCTCGAACCTCTGGCCGCGGATGATCTCCTTCCGCACGGGCGGAATCATCACTGGCATCCTTGGCATCCTGATCCAGCCCTGGAACCTCCTCGCCGATCCGCACCAGTACATCTGGACGTGGCTCGGCACCTACGGCGGCGCCACGGGCCCGATCGCGGGGGTCATCATGGCGGACTACTGGTGGGTCCGCCGCCAGAACTTCAAGCTCGCGGAGCTGTATCGGTCGGAGGGCGTCTACAGGTACGTCAGGGGCTGGAACTGGATCGCGGTCGTGTCGTTGCTCGTGGGCATCCTGTTCGCGATCGGCGGGGCGTACTCGGCGACCGACGGACAGCCGTTCCCCGCCGCCGGCATCATCCCCGCACTAAAGGGGTTCTACGACTACAGCTGGGTCGTCGGCCTGATCGTCGCCTTCGTGCTGTACGGGGGATTGACCCTCACGGTCGGCAAGAAGACGGTGGACGAACAGCTCGCCTAGGGTCCACCACATGGGTCGGCACCGCCGACCCATCAGTGCAACTGGCATCGGGGCCCCTCCTCCGGGAGGGGCTCCGCAATGTCCCCCACGCCGGACGTCGTCAGGCGAGGTAGCGCACCCACAGGTACGCGGTGCAGACGACGAGCGACGCGACCACGACCGCGGTGCCGTACTTCACGAACTCGACGAACCGGATCGGCTCGCCCGCACGGTCGGAGATGTTGGCGACCACAACGTTCGCCGACGCGCCCACGATCGTGAGGTTGCCACCGAGGCATGCCCCCAGCGCGAGCGCCCACCACAGGGGCTCGATCGGGATCCCGCCCGCGCCCAGGCGCTCCACGATCGGGATAGCGGTCGCGGTGTACGGGATGTTGTCCACGACCGCCGAGACCGCCGCGGAGAACCACAGCGTCCCCAGCGTCGCGACCGCGGCTTGGCCGGCGGTGAGGCGCGCGAGCTCGTCGGCAATCGAGCCGATGATCCCCACCTTGATCAGCGCCTCGACGAGGATGAACAGGCCGACGAAGAAGAACAGCGTGGACCACTCGACTTCCTTCAGCGTCCGGTGCACGTCCAGACCGCCGACGAGCATCAGCACGGCAGCCCCGAGCAGCGCGACCGTCGCCGGCTGGATGCCGAGGACCGAGTGGAGCAGAAACCCGACGATCGTGGCGCCGGTCACGATCAGCGCCCGGACCAGCAGGCCCCGGTCCTTGATGGTGTTCTCCTCGGTCCGCTCAACCGCGGCCAGGCGCCGCTCGTCGGGAACCCGCAGATGGGTCCGGAACGAGAGCCACATGATCCCGCAGAAGACGATGAACACGAGAGCGACCACGGGTGCCAGGTTCGTGAGGAACGCGTCGAATCCGAGCCCTGCTGCCGAGCCGATTAGGATGTTGGGCGGGTCGCCAATGAGCGTGGCCGTCCCGCCGATGTTGGAGGCGAAGATCAGCGCGATCAGGTACGGCTTCGAGGAGATCTCGAGCCGCTTCGCCACCGACAGCGTGATCGGCGTCATCAGGACGACCGTGGTCACGTTGTCGATGAACGCGGACACGATCGCGGTCACCAGCGACAGGATCAGCAGCAGCCGGATCGGGTGGCCGTCGGACAGGCGGACGGACCGGATCGCCAGCCAGTCGAAGAAGCCGGTCTTGGCGAGTACCGCGGCGATCACCATCATCCCGACGAGCAGGAAGATGACGTTGAGGTCAACCGCGGCGAAGGCCTGCTGCTGGTCGAGGATGCCCAGGAGGACGACCAGGAGGCCGCCGATCATCGCCAGCAGCGTCCGATCCCAGCGATCGATGACGATGAGGCCGTAGACGACGACGAAGACAGCAGCCGTGATCCACGTGTCCATCGACATGGGCGAGCTCACCTGGCGATCAGCGGTGCACGGGCGCCCTCCGCGTGATGCTGGCGCTCCCGGCGTCGCCAGCCAGCATATCGATCCCCAGTCCCCTCGGCGGGCCGGCTGGGCGTCGCCGCAGCACCCGCGGGCCTACTTCCCCAGGCGCCACTGCCAGCGTCGGGCGGCCTGGAGGCGCGTCTGGAGCTGGGCCTCGGTGGCCTCGGTGACGCGTCGGATGCCGGCCGAGCGGTTGAGCTCCAGGTTGACGGCCGCGTAGCCCATCGCCGACCAGCGCGCGATGTCCTTCGCCGCCTCGGCGTTGGCCAGGCGGAGCCGGTCCTTCACGGCGCGCCGCGTCGGCCCGTCGAGGACCAGGCCGGTGGGCGGCGCCACGAGCGGCGGGGGCGGCCCGAGCTCGAGCTCGATCGAGGGGTCGGCGCCGTCATCCCACTCGCCCGGCAGCGGCTCGCTCCACGCCTCGCCCGTGGACGCGTCGCCCACAGCGACCGCTGACAGCGCGGCGAACAGCGAGAGCTGCTCCCCCGCCGCCAGCTCGGCCGCCTCCGCGCGGCGCTGCGCGTCGGGATCGTCATCCTCGCCCGGCCGCGCGACGCGCCGCAGCGAGTGGCGGCGCTGCTCGGCGATCTCCGAGGCTCGCGTGCGCAGCCGCAGGTCGTCGGGGATGAACAGCCAGGCGCGCTGGTCGCGGATCCCGGGCACCCAGCGCACAAACCGCCCGACCGCCTGGCGGAAGTACAGGTCCGTGGTCACAGTGGTCGCGTACACGCCCACGCGCAGGCGAGGGATGTCCACGCCCTCGCTGACCATCCGCACGGCGACCAGCCACGGCTCGTGGCCCGCGGCGAAGGCGGCGATCTTCACGGACGCGTCGGGATCGTCCGAGGTCACGACCGTGGCGCCCACGCCCACCTCGCGCCGGAGCAGCGTCACGATGCCCCGCGCGTGGTCCTGGTCCATCGCGATGACGAGTCCGCCCGCGTCGGGCTGGTGCCTGCGGACCGCCTCGAGCCGCGCCACGGCCTCGCGCAGGACCGACGGCAGCCACTCCCCATCGAGCGACAGCGCGGTCCGCAGCCGCTGGTTGGCGAGCTGGCTCGCGAGCGAGTCGTCGAACGTGGCGCTGTGGACCACGCCGTCGGGCGCGCTCCATTCCATCTCGCCGCCGGTGCGCGGGAAATAGACCGGGCGCACGACCCGGCCGTCGCGCAGGGCGTCGCCGTAGCCGTACTCGAAGTCGGGCACGGCCTCGTCGGCCTCGTAGCGCACGAAGGGGATGGCGCGCGTGTCCGACCGGAACGGCGTGCCCGAGAGCGACAGCCGGCGGTGCGTGGGCGCGAACGCGTGGCGGAGCGCGTCGCCCCAGGCCTGGTCCTCGCCCGCGTGGTGCACCTCGTCGAGCACGACATGGGCGCCGGTCGCCTGGGCGCGGATGGCGTCGGCCGACATCGACACCTGCTGGTAGCTGGTCACGACGCCGTGCATGTCGGGCGGCATCGGCCCGTCGGACGGCGTCCACGCTGGGTCGAGGTGGAGGCCGAGTCTCGCTGCCGCGGCTGCCCACTGGACCTTGAGGTGGGCGGTGGGCGCCACGACCACGACGCGGCCCGGCCGCTTGGCCAGCGCGGTGCGCAGGGCGGCGAGCGCGAACGTCGTCTTGCCGGCGCCGGGCGTGGCGACGGCGAGGAAGTCGGGGTGCGGGGAGGCCGCGAAGCGGGCGACGGCCGCGTGCTGCCAGGGTCGGAGTCGGACGCTGCTGCGGGACACGGTTCCTGAGGAGTCGAGGGTTCGGGGGCGGGTGGCCAGTTTCGCACGGGTGGGCGTCCGGGGCGGAACGCGTCGGGCGGCACACGCCTCGGTCGCAGTCGGTGCCGCAGCTGGCCGCGACAGCGATTCGGGCTCGTCGGCCCCGACTTTTCGGACCTTCCGAACAAGACGGGCGATTCGAGGCTCCGCCGCGTGATCGGTGACCGGACCCGTCCTCGAGCGGCGTCCGCGCCCAGGTGCCCGCCCGTTGCACGGCTCGGCGCCCCAAACGGGGCCTCGCTGTTCGTTCCTTCCGGAAAGTGGGGACCTGGGCCCGTGCGGCGAGTCACGGGGGACGAGCTACTCGCGAGGAACGGTCGCCGACGAGGCGGTCTTCGACCTGCTCGACGTCGCCCGCCGGCTCCACAACTCGCAGCTCGCGAGCACCGTGGACCTGCTGCGGCTGGTGGAGGACGAGGCCGTCGAGGAGCGCTGGGGCCTGTAGCTCCTGGCATGCCACGCCGGAGCGGCCAAACACGGCGCAGGCATCCGTCTATGCTGCGGACGGAGGTGCTGGCCGCATGAAAAGCTCCATCGCATCCTTCGCACGCGACCTCATAGCGCTAGGTGTCGCCTTCGTGGCCTGCCCGGTGTCTGTGTTCGGCGGCGCCAACCTGGGCTGCGTCGGCCAGCCCAGGTTCGAGGGCACGTGCGCCAGCACCATGGTCTTCACCTCGCCGCTGATCCTCCTGGCGGCGGGCGCCATCGCGGGGATCGCGACCCGCGGCTGGACGGGCCTGTTCGCGACGCTGGTCGGCGTGACCGGCGGGATGTTCGCGATCCTGGGGATCTCCAACCTGGCGGGCCGCCCCGTGCCGCCCGACTTCTTCACGGGCGTCGTGGCGACGGTCTGGTTCATGGGCCCGGTGATGATCGGGTACGGGATCGGCCGAGTGGTCTCCCTGCTACTCGCGACCCGCGCGCGCTAGCTCTGGCTGGGCTGTGATCGGGGCCCCGCGGCTGGACCAAGCCGGTGCCACATCTTGACTGCCGACGTGACTGCCGCCGCTGGCCGGCCGCGAGGACCCTCGAGCTCCGTCCACAGCCGACCCGCCGCCCTCGCGCTCCTGGTGCTGCTGTCCCTGGTGTGGGGCGTGCACTGGGTGGTGGTCAAGGAGGGCCTGCGCTACTTCCCGCCGCTCGCCTACGCCTCGCTGCGCCTCGCGACCGCGCTGCTCACGATGTTGGCCATCCTGGCCCCAGGACGCCACCTCCGCCGGCCGCCCCGCGAGGATGCGCCGGTCATCCTATCGGTGGCCCTGCTCCAGATGGCCGCCGGCGTCTTGATCATGAACTTCGCCCTCCAGGCCGTGCCGGCAGGCCGGTCGTCGGTGCTCGTCTACACGATGCCGCTCTGGGTTGCGGCGCTGCTCTGGCTCCGGTTCCGGGCGGCGCCCCGGCGGAACGAGCTGCTCGGCCTCGCGCTGGGCGTGGTCGGCATCGTGATCCTGGTCAACCCGTCGGTCATCGACTGGGGGGTCCCGGCCGAGCTCGCCGGCACGCTGGCGCTGGTCGGCAACGGCGTGCTGTGGGCGATCGTGACGATCCACATCCGGCGCCACCACTGGCGGTCCTCACCGCTCGATCTCCAGCCCTGGATGCTGCTGGTCGCGCTGCTGCCGGTGCTGGCGGCCACGCTGCTCGTGGAGCCGGGCCGGGCGATCCGGTGGGGGCCGGCGGCCGTCGCCGTGCTGCTCTACAGCGGCCCGCTGGCGACGGCCTTCGCGTTCTGGGCGAGCCAGTCGATCACGCGCTCGCTCGGACCGATCTCCTCGGCCATGGGGTTCCTCGCCACGCCCGTCGTGGGGCTCCTGGCGGGCGCGCTGCTCCTCCACGAGCAGCTCGGGCTCGCGGACCTGGCCGGGTTCGGGCTGGTGCTCGCGGGGATCGGCGCGGCAACACTGCTGCCGGCCCGGTCCGGGGCTGCGCGAGCGGCGACCAGCGAACCCGTCTGAGAGCGTCTCGCACTCCACGGTGTGGCACCGCAGGCCATGTATTCGCGCCTGATCGGTCGATTCATGGCTTCCAGCGCGACAACTCGATGTGCCCGCCACGGGACCTGCCTAGCAGATGCGGGGAAGCTGCTCCCCCACCAGCATGTCCACGATCCGCTCGCTGCCGACGATCGTGCGCATCGTGACCATGCCCGGGTGCTCCGCGACGACCATGCCGATCCGCGAGGCCTCCGCGCCCTCGGGCGTGGCTCGCATGGCCGCCAGCACGGCATCGGCCGACGTGGCCGGGACGATCGCGACCAGCTTGCCCTCGTTGGCGACGTGGAGCGGGTCGAGGCCCAGGAACTCGCAGGCGGCCCGGACGGGCCCGGGAATCGGGATCGCCGGCTCGTCGAGGACCATGCCCACACCCGACGCCTGGGCGATTTCGTTGAGCGCGGACGACAGGCCGCCGCGCGTGGGGTCTCGGAGGACGTGGACGCCGGGCTCGACCGCGGTGATCGCCGCCGCCAGCCCGGCCAGCGACTGGGTGTCCGACGCGATCTCGACCTCGAACTCGAGCCCCTCGCGGACGCTCATGATCGCCACGCCGTGGAGCCCGATCGGGCCCGACAGGATCACGGCGTCGCCGGGGCGGGCGCGATCGGCGGCTGGCGCCACGCCCTCGCGCACCAGGCCGATCCCCGCCGTGTTGACGAACAGCCGGTCGGCCGCCCCGCGACCCACCACCTTGGTGTCCCCGGTGACGATCTTGGCGCCCGCCTTGCGCGCCGCCGCGGCCGCGGACATCGTGATCGTCCGCAGCTCCTCGAGCGGCAGCCCCTCCTCGATCACGTAGGCGAGGCTGATCGCGACCGGCGCGGCGCCCATCATCGCGAGGTCGTTGAGCGTGCCGTTCACCGCCAGCTCGCCGATGTCGCCGCCCGGGAACCGGATGGGCGACACGACGAAGGAGTCGGTGGTGAACGCGAGCCGCGCGCCGCCGATGTCGATGACCGCCGCGTCGTTGAGCGCGCCGCCGGGCGACGCCGACGCCAGCGCGGGGCCCAGCAGGTCGCGCATCAGGGCCGCGGAGAGCTGGCCACCGGAGCCGTGGCCAAGGATGACGCGCTGGTCCTCGGGGATCGGTGCCGGGCAGGCAACTCCCTCGGCGTCGATCGTGACCAGCGGCTCGGGCTGGGCGGTCATCGCGCGCCCTCCGCGCCGGGCGCCACCTGGATCAGCGGCATCACGGGCGCGAGGCCGCCAGCGGTGTTGAGCCCGCGACCGGCCGTGTAGAACGCCGCGCAGGTGCCCTCGGACGATACCATCGGCGCGCCCAGCGGCTTCTGCGGCGAGCACAGCGTCCCGTACGCGGTGCAGTCGAGCGGCAGCTTGTCACCGGTCAGGATGGCGCCCGCGATGCACGCCGGGTGCTCGTTGGTGTTGATGTCGCCGACGTCGAACTTCTCCTCGGCGTCGAAGCGGGCGTACTCGGCACGCAGCCGGTAGCCGGACATCGGGATCTCGCCAACGCCGCGCCACTTGCGCGGTCCCACCTCGAACACCTTGAGCACCTGCTGCTGGGCCAGCGGCACGCCCTCGCGGGTGACGGCGCGGGTGTACTGGTTCTCCACCTCGAACCGCCCCTCCTCGAGCTGGAGGACCGCCATGTAGATCCCCTCGAGCAGGTCGAGCGGCTCGAAGCCGGTCACGACGATCGGGACGCGGTACTTGGCGGCGATCGGCTCGTACTCGGTCCAGCCCATGATCGCGCACACGTGGCCGGCGGCCAGAAACCCCTTTACCTGGTTCGTGGGCGAGTCGAGCAGCGCGGTCATCGCGGGCGGCACCAGGACGTGCGAGACGAGGACGCTGAAGTTGTCGATGCCGCGCCGGGCGCACTCGGCCACTGCCATCGCGTTGGCGGGCGCGGTGGTCTCGAAGCCCACGGCGAAGAACACCACCTGCTTGGCGGGGTTCGCGAGCGCGATCTTCACCGCGTCCAGCGGGCTGTACACAATCCGCACGTCGGCGCCGCGGGCCTTGAGGGCGAGCAGGTCAGTGGTGGAGCCCGGCACGCGCAGCATGTCGCCATAGCTGGTGAAGATGACGTCGGGGCGGGCGGCGATCGCGAGGGCCTTGTCCACCTGCTCGAGCGGGGTCACGCAGACGGGGCAGCCGGGCCCGTGGATCATCCGGACGCCCTCGGGCAGCGCCTCGTCGATCCCCTGCTTGACGATCGTGTGGGTCTGGCCGCCGCAGACCTCCATGAGCGTCCACGGCCGCGTCGTGATCCGGTGGATCTCGGCCAGGAGCTTCTTGGCGAGCACGGGGTCGCGATACTCGTCGAGGTACTTCATGACGCCGGCCCGGCCATGGTGCTCGGCGGCAGCGCCGGGTTGAACGTGAGCGCTTCGGGAGCGTCGTCGGAGACCACCGCCGGCGCGTCCATGCCCGGCCCGAAGGTCTGGAGCTCCGGGGTCAGGACGCCCATGCCGTCGAGGATCTCGAGCGTCTTCCTCGCCTCGGCCTCGTCCACCTTGGAGATTGCGAAGCCGACGTGGACGATGACGTAGTCGCCGAGCCGGACGTCGGGCAGGTAGGCGAGGCACGCGTCCTTGCGCACGCCGCCGAAGTCCACCTTGCCCATCGCCAGCCCGGCCTCGTCGCGGATTTCGGTGACCCGCCCCGGGATCCCAAGGCACATCGTTCCTAGCCCTCCTGGCCCGGCGCGCCCGAGGCACCGGCTGCAAGACGCGCGGCGGCGACGGCCGCCTGTCCATAGCTGACCCCGCCGTCGTTCACGGGGACCTGTCGGTTGATGTAGACGTCGAAGCCGTCGGCGGCCAGCTCGCGCAGCAGCGACGAGGCGAGCCGCCGATTCTGGAACACGCCGCCCGACAGGCACACGGTCGTGACGCCGGTCCGGGCGTGGGCGTCGGAGAGGAGCTCGCGGGTGACGTGCGCGATGGTCGCCTGGAAGCCGGCCGCCAGCGCGGCGGTCGATGCCCGGGACGTCAGGATGGCCGCGAGCGTCGGGCGCGAGTCGTACACCAGCAGGTCGTCGCGGTACGCCAGCCGGTACGGCAGCGGGTCCGCGCGCCGGTCACCCGCCGCGAGCTCGAGGTCCATCGCCGCCTGCGCCTCGAACTCGGCCACGTCGCGGATCCCCAGCAGCGCCGCGGCGGCGTCGAACAGGCGGCCCGCGGACGACGCCACGGGTGCGTTGAGCCGCCGGGCGATCTGCGTCCGCACCAGCGTCACCTCGCGCGGGTCGAGCCGCTCGAGGAACCCGGCCGCGAGCTCGTCGGCGGCGGCAATGCCGGGGGCCGTGCCGTCGTCGACGTCCTCGCCCCCGTAGAGGTAGCCCAGCGCCATCCGGTACGGGCGCCTGACCGCGAGCGCCCCGCCTGGGAGCGGCGCCTGGGCGAACCGCGCCAGCCGGCGGTAGCCGCGCAGGTCCGCCAGCAGCACCTCGCCGCCCCAGAGCGTACCGTCGTCGCCCATGCCCAGCCCGTCGTAGGCGACGCCCAGGAACGGATCGCTGATGCCGTGCTCCGCGGCGCAGGAGGCGACGTGCGCGTGGTGGTGCTGGACGGCGATCCGCTTGTCAGCGGGGAACCGCGCAACGGCGTGCTTCGTGGACAGGTACTCAGGGTGGAGGTCGTGGACGACGATCTCCGGCGCGAGGGCGAGCAGCCGCGAGAGGTGCTCGAGGCCTTGGGTGAAGGCGCGGTGGGTCGCGAGGTCCTCGAGGTCGCCGTTGTGGGGCGCCACGTGCGCCCGCTTGCCGCGCGCCAGGGTGAACGTGTGCTTGAGCTCGGCGCCAACGGCCAGCAACGGGACCGGCGTCGCGATCGGCAGCGGCATGGGCTCGGGCGCATAGCCGCGCGCCCGCCGGACCACCGACTCGCGACCGGCGACGACGCGCGTCACCGAGTCGTCGTAGCGGGCGCGGATCTCGCGGTCGTGGACAAGGAAGCCGTCAGCGAGGCCCGACAGCCGCGCGAGCGCGTCCTCGTCGTCGGTGGCGAGCGGCTCGTCGGTCAGGTTGCCCGAGGTCAGGACGAGCGGGCGGTCAAGGTGCGCGAGGAGCAGGTGGTGGAGCGGGGTGTACGGCAGGAACACCCCCAGCCGCCGGTTGCCCGCCGCCACTGAGCGGGCGAGCAGGCCACGCGCCGCCGGGAGCGCCTCGAGGAGGACGATCGGCCGGGCTGGGCCCGTGAGCAGCTTGCGCTCCAGCGCGCCCACGCGGCACAGGGTCTCGGCCGCTTCCAGGTCGCGGACCATGACGGCGAACGGCTTCGCCCAGCGTCGCTTGCGGTCACGCAGCCGGCGGACGACGTCCTCGTCGGTGGCGTCGCAGGCGAGGTGATAGCCACCGAGGCCCTTGACCGCCACGATCTGCCCCGCGCGCAGCGCGAGGACGGCCGTTGCCAGGGCCGGCGCCCCCACCGCCGAGGGCACGGGCGCGCCGGTCGCCTGCCAGGCGATGCGGGGCCCGCAGGCCGGGCACGCGACGGGCTCCGCGTGGAACCGGCGGTTCGCCGGGTCGCGGTACTCCGCTGCGCACGCCGCGCACAGGGGGAACGCGCGCATCGTCGTCTGCGCCCGGTCGTACGGGAGCTCGTCGATGATGGTCGCGCGCGGGCCGCAGTTGGTGCAGTTGGTGAACGGGTAGCGGTAGCGCCGGTCCGTCGGGTCGAAGAGCTCCGACAGGCAGTCGTCGCAGGTGGCGATGTCGGGCGGGAACAGGCGGTCCGGGGCCGCCGACGCGACGCTCTCGTCGATCCCGAAGCCGGTCGGGAGCGCGGCGGCGATGGCCGGGTCGAGGGGTGCTGAGGTGACGCGCTCGACCCGGGCGCGGGGAGGGGCGTCGGTGCGCAGGCGTCGCGCGAGCGCGTCGAGCGCCTCGACCGTGCCGACGGCCTCGATCTCGACCCTGCCGGCAGCATTCCGAACCCGACCGCTGAGCCCGAGCTCGGTTGCCAGGCGCCAGACGAACGGGCGGAAGCCGACGCCCTGCACCACCCCCTCGACGAAGAGGGCGCGGGCGGCGTGGTACGGGTCGGCGGCTGGGACGCGCACGTCCGGCTGGACGGTTGCTGCCATGGGCATAGGGTCGGCGGCAGGCACGCCTCGCACGATGTGCCGAACGGCCCGAAACCGCGTCCGAAGGACAACTGACGAGCGCGCGTGGCCGGCGGCCATCGCACGGGCGTGTCTGCCGCGCGGGCATGGCCGCGCCGCGCGGTCCGCGACCCGCCCAGGGCGCTGCGCCCGTTGCCTCCGGGTTGGCGAGGGCGTACCGTTGGCGCCGCAACCACTGCCGGGAGTACCAACGCGATGCCCACCCGCCGATTCGTCGCGATCGCCGGAGTTGCGCTCGCCCTGCTGGGCCTCGTGCCGGGCTCGGCTTTCGCGGCCGGCGGCACCACCGTCAGCGGCACCGTCACCCGCGACGGCGCGCCCGCTTCGGGCGTGGACGTCGGCGTCCTGGTCATCGGCAATGACATGGTGTGGCACACCACGACCGACGCGAAGGGGGCGTGGGCCGTCGTCGCCGACATCGCCGTGGGGCAACACCTCCAGATCACGGCCGTCAGCCCCACCACGCAGTCGCCGCCCGACGAGAACGGGTGCGTCAGCTACACGGCGGCATCCGGCTCGGCGAGCGTGACCGTGGACGCCGTGCCGCTGGCCCCGCTCACGCTCGCGCTCGACCACCCGATCAACTCGCGCGTGTGCAGCGCGACGGCGACACCCGCGGTGCGGCGCACGGCACCCGTTGCGCAGCCGACGCCCCCCGCCACGGATGCGGGCACGCCCGGGTCAGGCGGCGGCCCGGGGATGGTCCTGATCACCGTCGCCCTGGCAGCCCTGGCCCTGCTGGCCGTCGGGCCGCTCGCTCGCCGCCCGCGGCGCCGCGACTGACGGCTGGTCCGGCGCGGACGCGCCGGACCCGAGGTGGCCAAGACTTGGCGACGGCTCACCGCGCCCGAGCGCGCTGGCGAAGGTCAACCGGCGGCCGTGGCTGCCTCGACCGCGAGGACGGGGATCGAGGCCATCACCTCGGTGCGGGTGATCCGATCGCGGTTGACGAGCACGACATCGCGGTGCACGGCCGCCTCGTCGCGCCCGGCCAACCGGAGCTCGACCTCGGTCATCGGCACGAAGTGCACCCATCGGGCGAGCGACGCCATCGGCGGAGCGCTCGGTGAGCGGTGCAGGTTGCCCGTGACCTCGAACGGGCCGACCAGCATCGACACCCGGTCGGTGACGGTCCGGAGGCGGCGGGTTGGGTCGCCGCGATGCCCGTCCACCTCAATGATGTGCAGCTCACGGCGCTCCACATCGAGCTCATCCACAGTCACTTCGTGCCCGTCCTCGAGCGCCTCGAGGGTCGCGCCGAAGAAGGTAATGAGGTCTGCCTGGTTGACGTGGTCGCTCACGCGCCCCTCACCGAGGCTCACGTCTCCTCGTACGACACAATCGCCTGCCCAGGCGACCAGCTGCTCGCGCATGGAGATCTCCAGCCTGCGCGCGACGGTGGTGCGACCGTCGACCTGCAGGCGCAGCATACGCCGCTCGAACCCTGCGGAAACGGGCCGTCCGGGGTGGTTTCCGACCTCTTCACACCCCCCGTTTGTGGGCGCGGGCGCGCCCTCAGGGGATGGCCGCGGCCGCCTGATCAGCGAGCTTGGGGTCCGCGGTCGTGATCACGAGCACGATGTCCCCCTGCGCCCGCAGGTAGTAGAGCAGTCCCCCGTCTCCGAGGTCGAACTTCGTCCACGGCTTGCCGGCCAGGGTGACGGTGCTCTGCTTGATGGCCGACCCGGTCAGCCCGAAGTAGTCGAGCGTGACGGCGCGGACCTTGGCGGCATCGAGCCCCGAGACGGACACCGCGCTGACGCCGAGCAGCGGGTCGCCGTTCGCGTCGTAGCCCGCCGCCTGGGCGAGGTGGAGGTCGTCGGGTTGCTTGCCGTCGGCCGTGAGGGCCGCCGTCGCCGCGCGGCTGTCCTGGTCGCCGCCGGACAGCGCGGCGCCGCCGAGCTCGCTGGCGACCGTCAGGTCCATCGTCCCGACCTTCGTGGGGAGCAGCTTCTCAAGCTCCGGCGCGTTGTGGCTGAGCCCGGTGTCGCCCGAGGCCCCGGGGCTCCCGAGGCCGCTGAAGTCGGATCCCGAGGGCTCGGGGGGCGTGATCGTGCCGCCAGCTCCGCCGAGGGCGCGGTCGTAGGCAGACGCGATGGTCTCGATGTCGGTGGCCGTGGCGCCGCCTGAGGCCGCGAGGTCCACCAGGATCGAGCCTCGCCGGAACTCGAGGAAGATCGCTCCCGAGGCGTCCGTCGCCTCGAAACCGCCGTCCGACAGGTCGTTCCTGGTGCTGACCGTCTGGCCGATCTCGCGGGCCGCCGCCGCGCCGCGCGAGACCGCCTCGGCGGCACCGTCCTGGATGCACGTCACCGTGGCCAGGACGTTGGGGACGGGGTTCCCCGAGCCCGAGTCCGACGCCGCGAACGTGGTCGACCGTCGGTTGGTGTCAAAGGTGGTTCCCTTCATCAGCCACCCGGCGGGCATCCGGTTGGCATCGGGCTGGGCGCTCCACACGGTGCTCTGGCACCCAGAACCGGCCGCTGCGAACGTCCGCCAGACGACCAGGCCCAGCGCGATCCCCGCGATCACCATCGCGAGCACGGCCAGCTGGGTCGCGGTCCGCGAGGACGCGGCGAGCTCTGCCCGCTCGTCCGACGGCCGGCGCCTCGGCGCCTGGGGCACCTGGTTGGGGGGCGGGTAGCGGGATCGCGCGCCGCGCAGTGGATTGCGCGAGGGAGCTTGCGGCTCGGTCATTGCGCGTAAGGATGCCCTGCGCGGCCGAAAGGTGCGACATCGCCCTTGCGCGCCCTGGCGGGCGACGGATGGGGCGGGCTTGCCATCCGGCCGTCAGCCCCGCCCGGCCGTCAGCCTGGACGTCTGGCGGCAGCACGCGGGGTAACGCATGCCCTGGCCCGGACGCTCCGAGCCGGGACGCCGGGGACGGCCACGCCCTCGTTCTCCTACCCCTCCTCGGCGAGCTGGCCGGCGCGGAACGCCGCCATGTACGCCGCGCCGTACGGATCACGGCCGAGCAGGAGGTCAGCCGCGAGCCGGTAGGACGGCGACGACCGGTCAGCCCGGAAGACGCGTCGCAGGTCCGATGCCACCGGGTCCACGATCCCGCTGTCGATCCCGGCGTCGGCCGCGAGGTCGATGAACACGTCGTTGAGGACCCGGCGGGCCGGCATCCCGAACGAGACGTTCGACAGGCCAGCGGTCAGGTGGATGTCCGGGCCGTACTCGGCCCGCAGCTGGCGCGCCGCCTCCAGGACGTGCGCCGGGGCGTTGGGCTCGACCGCCACTGGCAGGACGAGCGGGTCCACGAAGCAGGCATCGAAGGGGATCTGGCGCGCGACGGCCAGCTCCACGATCGCGATCCCGTTGCGGACGCGCTCGTCGGCGTCAGCGGGCATCCCCGACGTCCCGCTGCACGCGAGGACCACGCCGCAGCCGGCCTCCGCGGCAACATCGAGCACCTCAGGGCGCTCGAGCGACGCCGAGTTGAGCAGGAGCGGACCCCGCGGCTGGCTCGAGGCCGACACGCCGGCCGCGATCACGGCCACGTCGGACGAGTCGATCGCGACGGGGACTCCGGCGCTTCCCTCCACGGTGCTCACGAGCCACGCGATCGCCTCGGCGCGGGTGCCGGAGTCGGCGGACACCTCATCGACGTTGAGGTCCAGCCAGTTAGCGCCGGCCGCCTCCTGGCGGGCCGCCATCACGCGGACGTAGGCCGCGGCGGTCTTGGCGTGCTCGCCCCCGTCAAGGCCCCAGCGGATGGCGCTGGCGACGTGCTTGATCCGGCCGTTCGCGTAGTCCTTGGCGGCGACAAGGGCGGGGTGGACGGGCAGGATGCGCCACTCCCCCGCGTCGTCGAAGCCGATCCCCACGGTCCCGTCGGGCAGCTCGGCGGCGTGGCGGCCGGTCCGCTTGAGGACGCGAGTGGCGTGGATGTTCTCGCCGATGACGAGGAACGGCTGGCCGAGGCGGTCGAGCCTCACGATGGGACGTCCGACGTCGGGCGGTCAGCCCTCGCGACCGCGGACTCGGGCTGGGGCGCAGCCAGCTCGGGCTCCGGGGCCGGTTCGGGCTCGGCCTTCGCCGGCTGGCGCTCGGGCGTGGGCGCCGCCAGCGCGGGCTTCGGCGCCCCGGCGGGCGCCATCGGCAGCGCCGCCCGCCCGTTCCGCCGCGCGATGTGGTCGCGCTCGAGGAAGGCGTTGCCCCAGGCGGACGTCCGCTGGAGCGAGTTGTCCTGGATGACGGGCGGCCGGTCGAGCATCGTGAGCTCCTCGCCGTACGGCTTGAGGCGCTGGTACGCGTCCGCCCAGATGCAGGTGTGGCCCGGCACCTCGCACAGCCCGTCGTGCGCGCCGCCGCAGGGCCCGTTGCGCTGGTTCTTCTGGCAGTGGCTCTCGGGGCACAGGTACGCGATGTCGGGCAGCGAGCAGTCACCGCAGTCGCGGCAGTCGAACATCGGCACCTTGACCGCCTGCTCGATGGCGTGGACCGGCTTGTCGAGCCCGTACTGCTCGACCTTCTGGTACACCTTCTTCCACACCGGGAAGCCGGGCGAGTCCGGGTCGAAGGCGCGCTCGTGGACGATCCGGCTGAAGCGATAGAGCGGGTCAACCTTGGTCCGGGCAGCCTTGCGGGCGAGCGGCGTGAGCGACCGCGCATAGGCCTTGGCCGGCTGGTCGGTGGGCAGGCCGTCGCTGTCGCGCTCGAACAGGTGGAACGCCGCGGGCAGGCCGAAGGACACGTCCTTGAGCAGCGCCTTCCAGTCGTCGGCCGGGTGGGAGTCCACGATCTCGAGGATGCGCGCGATCTCCCCCGCATTGCGGTGGCCCGACAGGTAGACGCCCCGGAAGCCCAGGCCGCGGGCGACGATCGCCTGCTTGGCGGCGAACTCGAGGAAGAACGCGCGGCCCTTGTCGGCGGCCTTGGCCTCGCGCTCGACCACCGCCAGCAGCTCGTCGGTGACCACGCAGCCTGCGACCTTGCCGGCGTTGAACGCGCGCGCCACGGGCGCCGCGAGGATGTACGCGTTGGCGATCGCCGGGATGCCGAGGCCGTCGCGCCGGATGACGGCCAGCAGCTCGGCCAGCTTGCGGGCGTCGTAGCCCACCTGCGCGATGGCGTAGTCGGCACCGCTGCGCACCTTGAGCGCGAGCTTGAGGTACTGGGGCACGAGGTCGCGCTCGACGCGTTTGTACGGGTCGATGGCGCAGCCCAGCAGGAACCGGTGCTGGTTGGGGTCAGCGTCCGGGTCCGCCGCCGCGGCCTTCGCGAAGGCCTCGTCGCCCAGCCCGCGGTACATCTGGAGCAGCGCCACGGAGTCGATGTCGAAGACGGGCCGTGACAGGCCCTCGTAGCCCGACTCCGGGTAGTCGCCGGTCAGCGCGAGGACCGACGTCAGGCCCCGGCTCACCAGCTCCCAGCCCAGGCTCTGGAGGGCGTTGCGGCTGCGATCCCGGCAGGCGACATGAACGATGGCGTCGTGGCCCAGCGCTTTGGCGCTCTCGCCCAGGGTCGAGGGGGAGAGCTTGGCGTGGCCCCCCGCGTTGTCGGTGATGGACACCGCGGTGATCCGCGGGTTGCCCGCCAGGTCCTGCGCCGCCTTGAGCTGGTTCGCGCCCTTGGCGTCCGACAGCTCGCCGGCCCACGGCACCAGCTCCACGACCGTCGCCCAGCCCGCGGGGTCGGCGAGGGCGCGACGGAGGGCGCCGGGACCGCTGGCGGCGACGGAGGGGGACGGGGAGTCGGGTGCGGGCTTCGGGTTGCGGGGCATGGAGGGCGACCTCAGGCGGGGATGGGTTCGAACAGGCAGCCGTCGGTGAACAGGTCGAAGAAGTCTGGCTCGGTCTCCAGCTCCACATGCTCAACCCGGCGCACGAGGTTGTCGAGCGCCGCCCGCTTCGCCCTCGAGAGGAGCAGGGCGCGCGCGCCCGCGATCGAGGCGTTGCCCGCCCGGATCATGCGCTCGGGCGGGGCATCCACTAGGAGCCCGATCTCCACCGCGGTCCGGACATCGAGGGCATTGGCGAAGCCGCCCGCCAGGTAGACGTGGTCGAGGTCCTCGGGCCGGAGGCCGAGCCGTCGGAGGAGGACGCGCTGCCCGACCGCCGTGGCGCCCTTCGCGACCGACAGGTGGCTCGCGTCGCTCCGCGAGAACGTGATCCTGGGCTCCTCAACGATGGGCAGCTCAGCCGACCCGCCGCGGAAGGTGCCACGGTCCGTCATGCGGCCCGCGCGGCGCAGGATCGCCAGCAGGTCCACCAGGCCCGAGCCGCAGATCCCCCGGGGCGTGACGCCGCCGATGACGTCCACCTCGAACTGGCCGTCCACCAGGCGCGCGCGCTCGATCGCGCCCTCGGCGCCCGGCATCCCGTAGCGGACGCCGCCGCCCTCGAACGCGGGACCCGCGGGGCTCGACGCCGCCAGCACGCGCTGGCCGTCCGAGGCGACGATCTCGGTGTTGGTGCCCATGTCCACGAGCAGGAACGAGCCGCCGCGCTCGATCGCGTCCACGGCGACTAGGTCTGCGGCGGCGTCGGCGCCGACGTGGCACGCGATGAGCGGCCCGCCCACGACGCAGGCCTGGGGGTGCATCAGGATGCCGAGCTCGTGGGCGCGGCGGGCGACCATCGTGGTCGTTGCGGCGCCGGCGCGCCACGCCGCCTCGGCCACCGAGCGGTACGGCAGGCGGCCGAGCGGCGCGACCTCGAGGCCGAACGCGAGGTCGCGCATCGTGGGGTTGCCCACGACGACCATCTCGGCGAGCTGCCGGCGGTCGAGGCCCAGCTCCGCGCACAGGCGCTTGAGCTCGTGGTTGACCGCCCGTCGCAGCGCGAGGCGCAGCTCGCCGGGCACCTCGGCCTCGTAGCTGATCCTGGTCATCACGTCACTGCCGCCAAACCGCTGCGGGTTCTCGAGCGACGCGATCGCCAGCACGGCGCCCGATCGGAGGTCCACCAACTCGAGCACGATCGTCGTCGTGCCCACGTCCAGCGCCGCGCCGACGATGGCCCCACGAACCGGGCCAAGGTCGGTGCCGTCGTCGGCCACGACGCGGCCGCCGGCCTCGCGCACGGCGGGATCGAGATCGGGATCGGCCCGCTGCTCGTCCGGCGCGAGCAGGATCCGCAGCCGGCGGCGCAGGACACTGAACTCCACGTCGCCCTCGGCCGCGGCGACGCGGGCCTGGCAGGCGAGCCGGAATGCGGGCCCCAGGAAGACCTCCTCGGCGGAGCGGGGGCTGAGCTGCTCGCCGCCGGAGCGGATCTCGACCACGCACTCGTGGCAGCGCCCGGTCCTGCGGCACGACGCGGGCACGATGACCGACAACTCGCCGGCCACGTCGAACAGCGACTCGCCGGCCAAGAGCGGGCAGCGCTGGGAGCCGTGGATGAACTCGGGCACCGAGTGAGTCTAGGTGAGTCCCGTCGGCGGCCGCCAGCCGAGCGGCCCGCGGCGAGGGGACCTTCTGCCCTACCCGGGGACCCCGTCTGGGCCGGACGCTCGACGCAATTCCGCCCGCTCGTCGAGGGGTCTGTGCTTCAGGGCACCCCGAACGCACTCTCGCTGCTCCCTGCCCAGGTTCCGGCTGTCTGTCGGCGCCTCGGCGCGCCGTTCCCCTCGCTGGATCAGATGGGCCGCAGACGCCTCCTGCGGTGGTATCCAAGCCTTGGCGGCCTGCCGCGCAAGCCGCCACCACTGGACGGGGAGCCCATCCCGCGGATCGGGACAACCCTGGAGCGCGCTGAGCCCGTCCCCCGGGCGACGCACCAGCCCGATCCGAGTCCACGTGAGGTGCCGTCTGCCGACATGCGGTCGGCAGACACCGGAGGAGACAACACATGAGCGAGGAACTGTTCGCCCAGATGCGCCAAGCCGTCATCGACGGCGACTCGGCCGCATCGGCAGCCCTGGCTGAGCAGGCACTGGCGGACAACGTCCCGCCCCTCGACGCAATCGAGAAGGGCTTCGTGCCCGGCCTCACCCTCGTGGGCGAGCAGTTCGGCGCGGGCGACCTCTTCCTGCCCGACATGATGCTGGCCGCCCGCGCGATGCAGAAGGCCATCGCCATCCTCGAGCCCGAGATGAAGCGCCAGTCGACCCAGCGCCACGTCGTGGGCCGCGTCGTCCTGGGCACGGTCAAGGGCGACATCCACGAGATCGGCAAGAACCTGGTCGGGATGATGCTCGCCACGAGCGGCTTCGAAGTCCACGACCTGGGCGTGGATGTGGCGCCCGAGCGGTTCGTCAGCGCAGCGCACGAGCACAACGCCGACATCGTGGGCGTGTCCGCGCTGCTGACGACCACGATGGCAGGACAGCGGACGGTGGTGGAGCAGATCGAAGCGGCCGGCTTACGCCCGAAGTGCCGCGTCGTCGTGGGCGGCGCGCCGGCGTCGTCCACGTGGGCGAGCGAGATCGGCGCCGACGGGTACAGCGAGGACGCGATCGGCGCGGTCGCGCTGATCCGCGGGCTGGTCGGGGCCTGATCGCGGACCAGCAGGTCCGTCGGGGGCGGCCGAACCGGCCACGTCTCGGACCCGCGGCCCCTCCCCGGGCGGTCGAACGCCCCTCTCCGGCGGCGATGCCGCCCCTGCACACGGCTGCCGGGCCGTCAGCTCGACCCGGTCGGAGGCAGACATGAACACAGCTTCGGCAACGGCCGCTGGCGTGCGGCCTCGGCTTGAGGTGCTCTCGCCGGCCGCGATCCGGCGCATCCACGAGGCGACCCTCGAGGTGATCGAGAGGGTCGGCGTGCGCTTCCCGTCCGAACAGGCGCTCGACCTCTGGGCGGCCCACGGCGCAACCGTTGACCGCGCGACGAGCATCGTCAAGGTGCCCGCGCACATCATGGAGGCAGCCCTCCGCACCGCCCCGCCCGCGTACACCCTGGCGGCCCGCAACCCGGCTCAGGACCTGCCGCTGGACGGCCACCACGTCCACGTCGCCACCGACGGCTGCGGGATCGAGGTCCTCGACCCGTGGACGCTCGAGGTCCGGCGGTCGACACTTGCTGACGTCGGCGACATCGCCCGCGTCGCCGACGCACTGCCGGAGGTGGGTTTCCACTGGGTCGCCGTCTCCGCGCAGGACGTGGACCCGGCGACGCGCACCCATGAGGAGCTGCTCGCGGTCTGGCGGAACTCCACCAAGCACGTCCAGACCGAGACCGTGGTCACCGGGCCGGACGCGCGCACGGCGATCGAGATGGCGGCCGTGGTGGCCGGTGGGCGAGAGGCGTTGCGGGCACGCCCCGTCCTCTCACTCATGCAGTGCACGATCAGCCCGCTCGCCCATGACGGAGGGCCGATCGAGGCGTCGCTCGTGGCTGCCGAGGCCGGTGTGCCGGTGGGCTTCATGACGATGGCGTCGTGCGCCTTCAGTGGCCCGGCAACGATCGCGGGCTCCCTGGTGGTGGGCAACGCCGAGGTCATCAGCGCGATGGCGCTGATGCAGCTGGCGTACCCGGGCTCGCCCGTGTACTACGCGGCGGCGCAGACGGCGATGGACCTGCGCTCCGGCGCCTACACCGGAGGCGGCCCCGAGG
The DNA here is from genome assembly GCA_021802825.1 of Chloroflexota bacterium. Classification (GTDB taxonomy): domain Bacteria; phylum Chloroflexota; class Limnocylindria; order Limnocylindrales; family CSP1-4; genus CAIXZV01. The sequence goes on along the minus strand of JAJZRG010000001.1, from coordinate 40,537 downwards.
ACTTCCTGTTCGGCGCCGCCACCAACGAGCTCGCCGACTTCTACAACGTGCCCCTCTCGATGGGCGCGTTCGCGACCGGCGACAAGCGCTCGGGCTGGCAGTCCGGGCTCGAGAACGGGCTGTCGTCGTTCATGGCGTCCATCTCGGGCGCCGACATGCTGCTGGGTGTGGGGCTGCTGCACGGCTCGCGCATCTGGTCGTTCGAGCAGATGGTGCTCGACTGCGAGATCGCGTCGATCGTGGAGGCGATGCTGCGCGGGATCCCGTTCGACGACGAGGCCCTGGCGCTCGAGGCCATCGCCGAGGTGGGCCCGGGTGGCGAGTACCTCACGCTCCCGCACACGCGCAAGGCGATGAAGGGGCTCTGGAAGGCCACGTACATGGACCGGCGCACGTATGGCCAGTGGCTCGACGACCCGGACAAGTTCCAACGCGAGGCGCTCGAGAAGGCGCGCCGGCTCATTCGCGAGCACCAGCCGGAGCCGCTCGACCCGGCGCTCGACGCCGAGCTCGTGAGCCTGGTCAGGCGACACCGGGCCGCGGCCCTCGTGGCGGGCTGACCGGCCCCTTCGCCTATCGCCCGTCGCCCGTTCCTGGCGCCCGACCCGACGACTGGGCCGGGCGCCCCCTCCTCACACCTCCGGAGACCGCCAATGCGACCCCGCTTCGAGCTCCTCGAGCCCGCCCTGATCGACCGCGTCGTGGACGAGGCCCTGTCCCTGCTGGCCAGTCCCGGCGTCAAGGTCGAGGAGCCCGAGGCGATCCGCCTCCTCGTCGGCGCGGGCGCGTCGGCGGACGGCGCCCGCGTGTCGATTCCGGAGCCGATGGTCCGTCGGGCGCTCGACACCGTCCCCCACGCGTTCGACCTGTACGACCGCTCGGGCCGGCCGTCCGTCCGCTACGGCTCGGGCGCCGTCCACTTCGACCCAGGCTCGTCGGGCGTGTCCGTGCTCGATCCCGAGACGCTCGAGACACGGGCGTCCATGGCCGACGACCTCGCGCGGATCACGCGCGTCGCCGACACGCTCCCCGCCTACGACGCCGTCTCGACCGCGGTCGTCTGCCACGACGTGCCCACCGAGATCGGCGACCTGTACCGCCTGTTCGTCTGCCTCGCCAACTCGGACAAGCCGATCGTCACGGGCGCGTTCACGCCGCGCGGCTCCGGTGCGATGCTCGACCTGCTTGCGCTCGACGCGGGCGGGCGTGCAGCGCTGGCGGATCGGCCCCGGGCCGTGTTCGACGTCTGCCCCTCGCCGCCCCTCACTTGGTCCGAGTTCGCCTGCCGGAACATCATGGACCTCGGGCGGGCCGGGGTCCCGGCCGAGATGGTCTCCATGCCCCTCGCGGGCGTGGCCGCGCCGGTGACGCTGATCGGGTCGATCGTCCAGCACGCGGCCGAGTGCCTCGCGGGGATCGTGCTGCACCAGCAGGCAGCGCCGGGCGCGCCGATCGTGTGGGGCGGGGCGCCGGCCATCGTGGACATGCGGACGGGCGCCACGCCGATGGGCGCGATCGAGACCGCGATGATCGACGGCGGGTATGCGGCGGTCGGCCACTCGCTGGGCCTGCCGACGCACGCCTACATGGGCGCGACCGATTCGAAGGTCATCGACGCGCAGGCGGGACTCGAGGCCGGGCTGACCGCGGTTGTCGGCGCCCTCGCCGGCGTCGATCTCATCTCGGGGCCCGGGATGCTCGACTTCCTGCTGGCGCAGTCGCCCGAGAAGCTGGTGATCGACGCCGAGGCGATCGGCATGGCCCAGCGGCTGCTCCGGGGCATCGCGACGCCGACGGCCACCCTGGCGACGGAGTCCTTCGAGGCGGCCGGTGCGGAGGGGCGGTTCCTGGAGCTGCCCGAGACGCGCCGGCTTTTCCGCTCCGAGCAGTTCCTGCCGTCGCGGATCATCGACCGCTCGTCGCGGCGGGCCTGGCTCGACGCGGGCGGGCTCGATGCGTTCGGGCGGGCGCGCCTGCGCGTCGAGGAGTTGATGGCGACGCACCCGCTGCCGGTGGTCGACGCGGCCGTCGCGGCCTCGATGGTCGCGTGCGTGCGCGAGGTCGGGGCGCCGTTCGGCCTGGGCGATGCGCTGCCGGGGGTGCCGGAGGGGTTCGGCCGGAGCTGACGGTTCTTGGGCGGCGCCTCGGCCGCGTCCCCCGGGCGAGGCTGCCTCACCATGATCCGGCCCTGGTTCGTCGGTCCGCCGTCCGGCGTCGCCCGGGGCGGTCGTGCCTCGCCAAGCCCGTCGTGTTGGCACAGCGCCACCAATTCGCGGCCGGCCGGCCTTCTCGCCCTCCGATTGGTGGCATGGCGCCATCGTCGCCCGCATCTGCTGGCGAGACGCCAACGGCACGAGCCATTCGCGGGGCAGGGACGTCGATTTGGTGGTCTCGCGCCAACGCCGGTTCCGGCATAAGCGCGCGATGATCGACTTGCGGTCCAATGCGGCATGGCGACCACCCTCATCGAACGGGCAGCTCGCGCCCGGCACCGTCAGCTGGTACAAGGTCTCGCGGCCGACCTGCGGCGCGCGCGGATCGACAGCGGCGTGTCGCAGCGGGCGTTGGCTGTCGCCGCGTGCGTCGATCACGGCGACTTGTCGCGGATCGAGGCGGGTCAGAAGATCCCGAGCATGGCAATCGTCACCGCGCTGGCCACGGCCCTGGGCCTTGAGGTCAGCTTGCGGCTCTACCCGACCGTCGGACCGCGGATCCACGATCGCGTGTCCGCGCCCATCACCGATGCGCTGCTCGGTTTGGCGCACCCGCGCTGGTCGCCGCGTCTCGAGGTCTTCGTGCTGACGCCGGCCAAGGGCGTGATCGACGTCGTCTTGAGTGAGCGCGCTGCGTTCGACGTCGTGGCAACCGAGATCCAGGGTCAGCTACGGCGGGTTGAGCAGCAGCTGCGGTGGGCCGGCGAGAAGGCGAACAGCCTGCCCTCGGCGAAGGGCTGGCCGTGGACGATCGGGCCGCCTCGGATCTCGCGCCTCCTGGTCCTTCGCTCCACCTCAGACACCCGCGCGCTCGTCCGCAGCCTGCCCGAGCTGTTCCATGCCGCCTACCCCACCCCCGAGGCGGCAGCATTCCAAGCCTTGACCTTGCCAGGCCTACCTTGGCCGGGCCAGGCCATGCTCTGGGCCGAGGTCGCCGGTGGCAGGGGACGGATCCTCGACGGTGCGCCGCGCGGCAGCGGGCGATGACGCGCCCCCCGGTCCCGAGGCGCGGCGGCCATTTCTCCACGAGGGCCCGGAAGCCCTCGCGCGCACCGTAGCGCACCGCGCTGACGCCCGTTTCGGCGTCCGGCCAATCGATTCGGGCGGCCTCGTGCGTCAGGATGGGTGACGACGCCGCGCCGCGGCGCAGAGACGAAGCGAGGATCGCGAGCCAGGTGGCGATCGACGAGGCGGGCTTCATCGCGCTGCTCACCGGCCGTCTCGACGATGCCAACCGCGTCGCCACGTGGATCCTCGGTGACGCGACCGCGGCCGAGGACGCGGTGCAGGAGTCGGCGGCGAGGGCGTGGCGCTCGCGGGACAGCCTTCGCGACGACGCGACGATGCCTGCGTGGTTCGGGCGGATCGTGGTGAACACCTGTCGCGACGAGCTTCGGCGGCGCGGGCGTCGACCGTCGGTGGCGGACCTGCGGCTCGCCGATCCCCTGCCCGACCCGTCGATCCGCACTAATCCCGAAGATCGCGACGAGGTTGCGCGGGCGCTCGGGCGGCTCAACCCCGACGCGCGCGTGGTCCTCGCGCTGCGCTACGGCGCCGACCTAACCGTGCCGGCCATCGCGGCCCGGCTGGGCATACCCGAGGGCACGGCAAAGACGCGGCTGCGGGACGCCCTCGACGCGGCACGACGGGCCATGGCGGCCGAGCGGGCGGCGGCGATCCGAGCTGAGGAGGCACGGGCATGAGCGAGCAGCTGGACCTGGCGCGGGCCGAGGCGCTGCTTCGCGCCCACTACGCGGAACTCGACCCCGGCGCGCTGCGCCCCGAGACGAGCGCGCAGATCCGGGCGCAGCTTGAGGCGGCGGCTGGTCATCGCGGCAGAGCACCCACTCAGCTCCGACTGGACCCGGTCCGCGGCGCCTCGCTGACTGGTCGACTAGGGCTGGGCTGGTCGCTTGCAGCGGCAGCGGTGGTTGCGCTCCTGGTGGTTAGCTGGATCGCGGTCGGCAGGCTGGCGGGACCGCCAGTCGCCGGGTCGCCGAGCGCGTTGCTGTCACCGGGTGCGTCCGCGCCGGTGGTCGCATCGCCCGGCGCATCGGCCGGATCGGGCGTCCCGTCCCCGTCGGGAGACACGGATGCGCCATCGGCAACGGCTTCGGCCTCGGACCAGCGCGCCATCGCCTTCGCGGACCGCAACCACGGGATCGTGGTGGGCGGGTACCAAGGCCAGGGCGCTGTCTGGGCGACCGCCAACGAGGGCCAGGACTGGACCTCGACGATCGTCCCGACGGCACCGCTCGACTCCGTCACCGTGCTCGGCTCGCTGGCGTGGGCGAGCGCAACTTGCGTGGGGGCCGATCCCGGTTGCACCCCGGCCGTGCTCGAGAGCCAGGACGGCGGCGCGACCTGGGCGGTCATCGCTGCGACGTCGGTCGGCTCGCTCAGCTTCGTCGACGCACAGCACGGGTTCGGGGTGGACGCCGGGTCGCAGGGATCCACGCATGTCCTCGCGACCACAGACGGTGGGCGCACATGGGCAACCGCAGCTGGCGCGGCGCCGTGCGAGACCGGGTTCGCTGCCGCAGCGGTCAGCTTCGCCGACGCGAACAACGGCTGGGTCGCGTGCGAAGCCGAGTCGGCGGTCGGCAACAGCTCGAAGGAGGTCGTCGCCACGAGCGACGGCGGGGCGAGTTGGACGGTCCGCTCGCGGATCCGGCTGGCCGGGAACTCGCCCGTCGGCAGCCTGCCGTTGCCGGGGACCTTCCGGAGCCTCGACATGCTGGCCAGCGGCACCGGCGTCGCGGCGACTTGGAACGAGGGCCTCATCCGCACGACCGACGGAGGCGCGACGTGGACCCGGCTGCCGCTGGGCGCTGTAGGTGGAAGCCTCCAGTGGCCCGGCGCCGCGATCACCGGCGACGGCGGGCTGTTTGCGCTGACCATGGACGTGACCTCGAACGACACTTCCGCGACCTTCAACCTGGGCCTCACCGATGGGCGTGACTGGAAGCCCTACGGCGAGTTCGCCCGCCTGCCGGCCCCCGGGACGAGCCCCACACTCGAGCCCGCGTCGCCGCCCCAGCCTGCCCTGGCGAGCTCCGTCGCCTTCTTCGACGCCACTCACGGCATCGCGACCGGCGGCGATGCGAACCACGCCTACCTCTGGCGGACCGCGGACGGCGGGAAGTCGTGGAGCGTCTCCGCACACGGCGGGACCTCGGCCTCGATCATGGCGATCCACGGAGACCGTGCGTGGATGGCGGTGTCCACATGCCCGGCAGGCGCGCAGGCTGGTGACTCGGCGTGCACCGCCTCGATCGAGCGGAGTGACGACCGCGGCGCGACCTGGGCCGTCATCGGCCACGCGACCCTCACGTCGATGAGCTTCGGCAACGCGAAGGTCGGGTTCGGGATCGGCCCGCTCCCTCACTCCGCGTCCGGCGACACCACCAGCGGCAACGGCCTCGGCCCGTATACGACGCTGGACGGCGGGGCGACCTGGAGCCCGCTCGCGAACTCTCGGCCCTGCGGCTCTCTCGACCCCGTATCGGTGAGCTTCGTCTCGGCGACCCAAGGCTGGCTCGGCTGCGAGGGCATGGGCGGAGCCGGCGAGGCGTCGAAGGGAGTGATGGAGACGATCGACGGCGGCCGGACGTGGACCTGGCGGTCGCGCGTCTACGGCCCGAGCGGCAGCACGAATATCGGGTCGATCTCGATCACTGACTATCTCGCCTTCCTGTCGATGGACGCAGACGGCCGCGGCATGTGGGTCGGGCTGCGGAACTCGACATTCCGCACCTCAGACGGCGGCCGCACCTGGGTCAGCTGCCCGCCGGGCGAGTTCGACGCCTTCCAGACGTCGGGCGCCGCCATCGTCCCGGGCGGCCCATGGTTCGTGGTCCAGTCCGGGAGCAACATCGGCACGGACCCCGTCGGCGCCGCGCGGCTCATGCGCAGCGACGACGAGGGCGCCTCGTGGACGCAGGTCGGCGGGTTCATCCCGAGTCCGTCAGCGCCGGCGGCGCCGTGACGAACCGCGCGCCCAGTCAGCCCCGGAAGTCGGGCCGATCGAGCACGCGGAGCCACGAGCCGTCGGCCTGTTGCCGCGCGACCTGGGCGCGGGCACCGGCCTCGTCGCGGGCGGCCGTGGCGGTCAGGGCGAGTTCGCCCACGCGGAGGGTGGGCAGCGGTGCCTCCGCCTCGAAGTGCGGTCGGGCGGCCACCATCTGCTCGTAGAGCGCCCTGATCGCCGCGTGTCCGACGGTCATCTGGCCGGGCGGGAATGCCACCACGGCATCCGGTTCGTACAGGCCCGTGAGCCCCTCCGCGTCGCCCGCGTTGGCGAACTCGACGAAGAGGCGGGTGAGGTCCTCGGGCTGCATGGCCCGTTCGCGCTGGGTCGTCATGGTGGCTGCTCCGTTCACTCGCGGTGGTCGACGGGTCGAGTGTCGGCCGCGTTCGTCCAGAAGTCCAACTGCTGGATCTGATCGATGTCATAATCCGACATCATGGAACTGCGCCATCTGGAGTACTTCGTCGCCGTCGCCGAGGAGGAGAGCTTCACCCGTGCTGCCGCCCGCCTCCACGTGTCGCAGCCGGGCGTGAGCGCCCAAGTTCGCCTACTCGAGCGCGAGCTGGGCGAGGACCTGTTCGACCGGTCGGGGCGGACCGTCCGGCTGACGGAGGTGGGCGAGGCGGTCCTCGGCTATGCGCGCACGGCGCTCGATGCGGCTGCGGACGTGCGCCTTGCGGTGGACGAGATCGCCGGGCTCGTACGCGGGCGCGTGAACGTCGGCATGGTGGTCGCCTGCGCGGCCGTCGACGTGCCCGAGTTGCTCGCCGCCTTCCACGCGGCCTACCCGGGGGTGGAGATCAGCCTCACGGAGGCGAACTCGGACCAGCTGATCGCGGACCTGCTCGCCGGTGAGCTCGACCTCGCGTATGTCGCGCTCGGGGCTGAAACGCCACCGGGGATCGAGGTGCGGGTCCTGGGCAACGAGGTGATGGTCGCTGTCGTCGGTCCCGAGGACGCCCTCGCGGGCGCCGGCGTGTTCCGGCTCGACATCCTTCGCGAGCGGGCCGCCATCTGCCTGCCGCCGGGCACGGGGGTCCGCGCCCTCGTCGACGAGGCGTGCGCTGCCGCCGGGTTCCGCCCGAAGGTCGGGTTGGAGGCGTCGAACCTCGGGACCGTCGCCCGGCTCGCGGCGCGCGGTCTGGGCGTGGCGATCGTCCCCGCGTCCGTGGCCGCAGCCGGACCGGAGGGAATCCGGACGCTCCCGATCGATGGACCGGAGCTGCGCGGGCGCGTCGCCATCGCGTGGCGCCGAGACGGCCCCGCGAGTCCAGCGGCACGGGCGCTGGTGCGGCTCGCCCGCGGGGACTGAGCGCGCGACGAACCGAGCGCCCCGCACCCACGGAGCCGCCGCTCAGATCGGCTCGAACCGCGCCTGAAAGAACCGCAGGTACTTGGGCTCGTAGACCATCCGCAGGCCGCGCGCGGACTCGCGGGCGTCGAAGCACGCCTTCACGGACTCCGCCACCACGTCCATGTGCGCCTGCGTGTACACGCGGCGCGGGATCGTCAGGCGCGTCAGCTCCAGCTTCGGGCGCTTGTGGTCGCCGGTCTGCGGGTCGCGACCAGCGGACACGATGCCGCGCTCCATCGAGCGGATCCCGGAGTCGAGGTAGAGCTCGGCCGCCAGCGTCTGGGCGGGGAACAGGTCCTGCGCGAGGTGCGGATAGAAGCGCTTGGCGTCGAGGAACACCGCGTGCCCGCCGATGGGCTGGACGATCGGGATGCCCCACTCGGTCAGCAGCTCGCCGAGGTACCGGACCTGGCCCACGCGCGAGCGCACGTGCTCGTCCTTGACGGCCTCCTCGATCCCGATCGCGAGCGCCTCCATGTCGCGCCCGGCCATCCCGCCGTAGGTGTGGAGCCCCTCGAACACCACGACCAGGTTGCGCAGCTCCTCGAAGGTGTCCCAGTCGTTGACCGCCAGCCAGCCGCCGATGTTGACCAGGTTGTCCTTCTTGGCGCTCATCCAGGCGCCGTCGGTGTACGAGCAGAACTCGAACAGGATCTGAGCGATGGAGCGGTCGGCGTAGCCCTCCTCGCGCTCCTGGATGAACAGCGAGTTCTCAACCATGCGCGTGGCGTCGAGCATGACCTTGATGCCCAGCGGCTCGCACAGCTCGCGGACGGCGCGGACGTTCGCCATCGAGACGGGCTGGCCGCCGGCCATGTTGACCGTGCCCGCGAGCGAGACGTAGGGGATCTTGTCGGCGCCCACCTCGTCGATCAGCGCCTGCAGCTTGGCGAGGTCGATGTTGCCCTTGAAGGGGTGGAGAGACTGCGGGTCGTGGGCCTCGTCGATGATCACGTCGTGGAACGTGCCGCCCGCCATCTCCTGGTGCTCGCGGGTGGTCGTGAAGTACATGTTGCCCGGGATGTGATCGCCCGGCTCGATCATCACCTGGCTGATGAGGTGCTCCGCCCCGCGCCCCTGGTGCGTGGGGACGATGTGCTTGTAGCCGTAGAAGCGCTGGACCGCCGACTCGAGGTGGTAGAAGTTGACGCTCCCCGCGTATGCCTCGTCGCCCAGCATCATCCCGGCCCACTGGCGGTCGCTCATCGCTGAAGTTCCGGAGTCGGTCAGCAGGTCGATGTAGACGTCGTCGCTGCGGAGCAGAAAGGTGTTGTAGCCGGCGTCCGCAGCGGCAGCCACGCGCTGCTCGCGCGTCGTGACCTTGAGCGGCTCGACCATCTTGATCTTCCAGGGCTCCGCCCAGCTGCGTCGGCCATACTGCTGGCCCATGGTGTGGAGCGAGGTCGAATGGTCCTGGGGCATCGGTGGTCTCCGGTTCGGCGGGGTTGGTCGATCAGGTGGAGGCGCGGGCGGTCCTCGCGGGCTCGGCGGTGACGGGCAGTGCGGTCGTGCGCTTCACCTCGCGGACGACGAGGCTGGTCTGGATCCGCGCAATGCCGGGGATGGGCGACAGGCGCTCGACCAGGAACCGCTCGAGGTCCCGACGGTTGCGGAGCGCCACGCGCAGGACGTAGTCGTGCTCGCCGGTGACGTGGTGGACCTCGAGGACCTCCGGCATCGCGATGACGGCGTCGCGGAAGCGCTCCACGTCGTCGTGGCCGTGGGCGCGGAGGCCGACTTCGACGAAGCACAGGAGGTCGAAGCCGGCCTGCTCCCGGTCGACGAGGGCGACGTAGCCCGCGATGACGCCATCGCGCTCGAGGCGCCGGACGCGGGCGTGGGTCGCCGCCTGGGAGAGGCCGATTCGGCGGGCGAGGTCGGCGTTCGCGAGCCGGCCATCAGCCTGGAGCTCGCGGAGGATGGCGTCGTCGATCTCGTCACGGGCGGGGTGTACCACGTGGAATGCTCCGGCTGCCGGTTCCTTCTGAAGGAACGAAACAATACCGAAGGATCTTCGTCGACCAGCCGCGCATCGGCGATGCGGCTTCGCCCCGGCGCGTCGTCGTCCCCGAGCGCCGGTCGCGCACGAAGATCTCGCCGGGAATCAAAAGGCGGCCCGTCAGATGACGGGCCGCCTCTGGGATCAGGCTGCGCGAACCTGCGAGGCCCGAGGGCCCTTGGGGCTGGCTTCAACCTCGAACTCCACGCGCTCGCCGCCGGCCAGACGGTCGAAGTCGAGCGATGCGTCGAGAGCGCCGCGATGGAAGAAGTACTCCTTCGCGTCCTCGGCCGTGATGAAGCCGAAGCCGCGATCAGCGACGACCTTCTTGATGGTACCGGTGGCCATGATGACCTCCACGCTTCCCGAACAGGGAACCCTGACGCACGGTCCGTTCGAGAAGGGGGTCGACCACACGAAGCACGTCGCGCAGTGCGACGAGGCGGTCATCATAGCACACATGTTCGATGGCGCGAATCCGCGCCCGAACGACTGTCGGGCCCGAACGACTCGGCGATGGGATCAGGCGGCAGACCACGAGACGGCCCGGATCGGCTCGAGGCGGATGATCGGCCTGGCCTCGAGCCGCTGGGTGCGATAGGGCGCATACCGTGCCCGCAGGGCGGTGACGGCCTCGGCATGCTGCGGGTCGCCCGGCTCCATCAGCGATGCCGCCGCATCGATGCGAATCCAGGCGAGTCGCGCCCAGTCCTCCTCCCATCGGTCGGCGAGGAGGCTCACGCGCGGGCGCGCCTCGAGATCGCGGACCCGCGCCAGCGCATGCGGGTCCGCCGCGCGCTTGGGCTTCTCGTCGAGCGGAGACACGATGATCGGTCCACCCGCGGCGTCCATGACGGCGAAGCAGACGGGCACGAGCCGGGGCGCGCCGTCGGCCGCCACCGTGCCCAGGACCGCCCGCCGAGCAGTGTTGAGGAACGCGGTATGGTGGGGCTGCAGGACGGTCATGGCGTCGGACGCCCTCCTGACCAGGCTTCGAGGGTGCGGTGTTCGGGCCACGATCGCAGGATCGCGGGGAACGCGCCGGCGGGCCGGGGCCGGCCGGGAAGTTCGGCACTGGCGACGGTGAAGCACCGGGCGATGATCAGCCGATGAGGTCAGCCCGACGCGGATGGCCGCTCCCGCTGGCACTCGCGGCGCTGTTTGCCCTTGCCGGCTGTGGCGGCGCGCGCGCCTCGCCAGCCGCCGTGCCGGTAGGCGCCTCCTCACCGGCCCTCGCGTCGGTCGCCGCGACCAACTCCACGCCATCGCCCTCGTCCATCGCCGAGCACTCCCCCACACCTGTGGCAGCCACCCCGGTGGCAACCGGGACTTCCGGCCCAGAGCCACAGCCGACACCGCCATCAACTGCCCTGCCGGAGCCGACACCCATGGCCACCGCCTCACCAGCGCCCGAGACGACACCGCAGCTTCGCGTGGGCAAGGCGGCCTACGTGGCAGTCACGGTGGCAACCGGGTGGCATGCCCCCACATCGCCGCGCGCCGTGGACGCTCCGGCACTCGCCAACCCCGTCCTGATCCGCGCGTGGCTGGCCGGGCTGAGCGTGGACGAGCAGAAGGGGCTGATCGGACGGGTTGACACCCAGGTCCTGCTCGGGGACCGCGTGCTGGTCACCGAGCTCACGACCGGCTGGGCTCGCGTCGTGGTGCCTGACCAGGGGACGCCGCTCGACCCCCGCGGCTACCCGGTCTGGATCCCGCGCCGGCAGCTGACTGCGGCCGCGCCGGCGGCGCCGTCCACGGCTCAGGTCGCGACCGTCATCGTGCCAACCGCCTGGCTCGCGACCCAGCAGGGCACGCACATTGCGGAGGCGGGCTTCGGGACGCGTCTGCCGCTGCTGGCCCGCACCGAGACGCTGGTGCGGGTCGCGCTGCCGGGCGGGCGGACCGCGTGGCTACCGGCGGCCAGCGTCTCGGTCCGTCCGCGCGACGAGCCTGCCCTCGACCAGACCGCGTCCTCGGTCGTGGCGACAGCCAGAACCCTCCTGGGACTGCGCTACATGTGGGGCGGGACCTCAGGCTTCGGCCTCGACTGCTCGGGCATCGTGTACCTCGTCTACCTGGTCCACGGCGTCACGCTCCCGCGCGACGCGGATCCGCAGTCGCGGGTGGGCGCCTCGGTCTCGGCGTCGTCGCGACGCCCCGGGGACCTCGTCTTCTTCGCGCGCGCGGGTGAGATGCACCACGTCGCGATCTGGGTCGGCGAGGGCCTGATCCTCGAGGCGCCGCAGGTCGGGTCGCCTGTGCGGATCGTGGCCCTCTCGGGCCTCCCCTACCGGAGCGAGCTCTCGGCCACGCGGCGTGTCCTGCGCTGACGGGCAGCGACGCTCGGCCGCGCCCGCCTCAACGAAGCCACCCCCAACGAGCCGGGGGCAGTCGGGTACCCTCCCCCGATCGTGACCGCATCCCTGTGGCGCCACGCCGACTTCATGAGGCTCTGGGCCGGCCAGACCGTGTCCGAGCTCGGCTCCGTCGTCACCCGCACGGCCGTTCCGCTCGTGGCGCTCCTCGTCCTCGGCGCGGGGCCGTTCGAGATGGCCCTGCTCGTCGTGTCGGCCAGCCTCGGCGTGCTCCTCGTCGGCCTCTTCGCGGGCGCCTGCGTGGACCGGCTGCGGCGACGGCCGCTGCTGATCGGGGCCGACGTGATCCGCGCCATCCTGCTGGCGTCGATCCCGCTGGCCTACCTCGCCGGCGCCCTCCGCATCGAGCAGCTCTGCGCCGTCGTGTTCCTCGAGGGCTGCTTCGGGTCGTTGTTCGACGCTGCGTACCCCGCCTACGTCCCTTCCCTCATCGGCGTGGACCGCGTCGTCGAGGGCAACAGCAAGCTCGCCACGAGCTCGTCGCTCGCCGAGATCGGCGGCCCGGGCCTGGGCGGCGCCCTCGTGCAGCTGATCGGGGCGCCCCTCGCAATCCTCGCGGACGCGGTCTCCTTCGGCGTGTCGGCGGTATCGCTGGGCCTGATCCGCAGCCCCGAGCCGGCGCAACCGGCCAGGACCTCGCCCGTGCCGATCCGCGCCGAGATCGCCGAGGGCCTGGCGCTCGTCCGCCGCCACCCGATCCTGCTGCCGCTGACGCTGCGGTCCGTCATCGCCCATGTCGCGGGCTCGTTCTACGGCGTCCTGTACACGATCTATCTCATCGAGGACCTCCACCTCAGCCCGCTCCTGCTCGGTGTGGTCGTGTCGGCCGGGGGCGTCGGCTCGCTCGTCGGGTCCTTCTTCGCGGCCCGCGTGATCGGGCGGTTCGGCTTCGGCCCGGCCCTCATCGCGACGGCCACGGCCGCGTCGGCCATCGGCGTGCTGACCCCGCTCGCGGGTGGCCCGCTCGTCCTCGCGACGCTGATGGTGTTCCTGCCGCAGCTGATCGGCGACGGGCTGCAGACGATCGAAGGGGTGGCCGAGCTGTCCCTCATCCAGGCGGTGATCCCGAACCGCATCCTCGGCCGGGTCAACGCCACGCTCGAGGTCTTCTCCCACGGCATCGCCTACCCGCTCGGCGCGCTCCTCGCGGCGGGCGTCGCCGGCTGGGTGGGCGTCCGCGGCGGGATCGCCATCGGCTGGGCCGGGATGGCGGTCTCGATCCTGCTGCTCGTCCTGTCCCCGCTGCCGCGCGTCCACTTGCCGTCGGACGTGCCGCCGGTCGAGGGGCTGCGCGCCTGAGCCGTCAGGAGCGCTCGGAGGGCTGGCTGGCCTCGAAGGCTCGCCCCGGGTCGGCGGCTCGCCCCGGGTCGGCGGCACCCGCCAGCTCGCGCTCGAGCAGCGCGGCGAGCTCGCGGGCGTTGGTGGACCCGTAGTTCGCATAGCAGTTGTTCATCAGCACGTGGGTCTCCTCGGCCGAGGCGGCGGCCTCGGCAAGCCGGGGGACCCACGGCTCCAGCTCGGTTCGGTCGTACAGGTACCGGAAGCGCTCGACCGTCGGCCGGCCCCCTATCGCCTCCCAGGTCGCGCTGCGCCGCCCGTGGAACCGGACGATCGCGAGGTCGGGCGACGTCGTGGCCACGATGGGCGGGACCGACGACCTGAACCCCTGCGGGCCGTCCACCATGACGAGCGGGATCTGCTCGTCGGCGAGGAATCCGAGGGTCCGATCGAGGTTCTTCTCGTTGAACCAGGTCGCGTTGCGGAACTCGACGGCAACGCGCAGCCCGTGGGGCTCGAGGGCGGCCTTCGCCTCCCGGATCGCGTCGCGGTTCTGGGATGAGGTGAAGAACCAGCGCGGGTACTGGAGGAACACGGCGCCCAGCTGGCCGGCCTCCGCGAGCGGCGCAAGCCCGTCGGCGAACTGGCGCCAGACCTCGGCACGCAGCTCCTCGGGCAGGTCCTTGGCGTACAGCGTGGCCTTCGCGGCGACGTCGCCCGGGAGCGCCTCGCGGATCGCCTTGGGCAGTCGCCTCGTCTCGGTGGGCTGGCCGGTGAGCAGCGCGTGCGCCTTGACGTCGAACACGAAGTCGGGCGGCGTCCGCTCGACCCACAGCTCGGACAGCCGCCGGGTCGGCAGCGCGTAGTAGGTCGCATCCACCTCGACCACCGGGAAGCGCGACGCGTAGAAGCCGAGCCGATCCTCGGCGGTGCTGGCGTCGGACGGGTAGAAGACGCCTGACGCGGTCATCGTCGGGTCGGTCCAGGAGGCGGTGCCGATCCGGATGCGGTGGCCCGACGGCAGCACAAGGGGCTCGGTCGCCGCAGCGTCCAGGCCGGCCGCCTCGAGCCTCGCGCGCGCGGCCTCGGGCCCGGGGTCGTGGGCGGCGCCGAGGTCGTCGGCGGGCTGGTGCTCGAGCGGGGCGGCCGAGATCCGGGCGCGGCGCGGGGCGGGTTGGCGCGGCATGCCGGAAGGCTACTCCGGCGCGGTGATCGCCTGCCCTGCGCCCGGGAGCACCGGAACGCGAATGCACGACGCTTGGGCGGCCTAGCCCCCGCCGACGGCGGGCGCGAGGACGTCGAAGCCGTTCGTCCGGTCCGCGACAGCCTCGCTGCCGATCCGCATGGTCGCCATCCCGAACCGCTCGTCCACGAGCCAGCGCCACCCGGTGTCCGCCAGCCCGTCGAGCGTCTGCGCAGCGACCGCGAGCATTGCCTCGCGGTGGTCGGCGGCGAGACCCGTCAGCGCGGCCCGCGATCTGGACCTCGCGATCGCGTCGGCAACGTCCACAGCCGCCCGCATCGTCGCGGCCCGCGTGACGAAGCTGGCAGCAGAGCAGCAGAGCAGCAGCTTGACGTCGCCGGCATCTGGCAGCACGCCGGCGACCAGTGCCTGCCACTCGTTCGCGGACGCGCTGCTCGGCTCGAGGAACGCGAGACGGTGCGAGGGGAACAGCTCGCGACGCACGGCCACCTCCGCGACGGCGAGTGCCGCGGCGCTCGGCTCGTCGCCCAGCCACGCGGGCAGCGCTCCCACCACGACCGAGTCGGGCAGCAGGCCGTCGGCGAGGGCGAGCGAGACGGCGAACAGCTGGAGGGCAAGTGCCCGGCCTGAGCGCGTGGCGGGGTTCGACGGGACGCCGGACGCAAGGTCCGACGCGACCACGAGCGAGCTCGCAGGGATGACCACGCGCGTGCCGGCG
Source organism: Chloroflexota bacterium (assembly GCA_021802825.1). Classification (GTDB taxonomy): domain Bacteria; phylum Chloroflexota; class Limnocylindria; order Limnocylindrales; family CSP1-4; genus CAIXZV01. Next base: position 25,363 of record JAJZRG010000001.1, on the reverse strand, counting down.
CGGGCGAGAAGCCGGTGGGCGAACCCGTGATCGGCGAGGGCGCGGTCGGGGTCGACGAGACCGCTCACGATCTCGCGCAGGGGATCTGCGATCACGAGGTCCACGCGCTCGAAGGCGGCAATGACCGCCTGGTCGGGCGCGGCCAGTGCGGGCGACTCGGTCACGAGGCGGACGTAGCGGCCGTTCCGGGCGCCGGCGTCGTCGAGGACGGCCCGCAGCACTGCGAGCGCGCGGTGCGATCCGGTCGGCACGGGCGGTCCGGCCGGGTCGAAGCTGGCCAGGCCCCCACGGGAGCCGGGCGCGGGGTGCCAGGGCTCGACCTGCGCACCGCTCCGTGCCGTAACCTCCGCCAGCTCTCGGCTGGGCGGCACCAGCACGCGGACCGCGCCCGCGCCGGCAGTCACGGCGGCGACCGCCTCGTCAGCGGCATCCACGATCGCAGGCGACTCGAGTGTCACGCCCAGCAGCGGACGACGGGGCTCGCCCAGCAGCGCGACGAGCTCGCGTCGGGCCGTGCGGTTCGCGTCGGCGCGAGCTAGGGCCGCGGCCGCCATCGCCGCGGCGGTCTTCTGCGCCTTCGCGCGACGCTCGGGATCCTCGAGCAGCTCCGCCTCCAGGCCGAGGTCGATGTTGCCGGCGGCCACCTCGAGCGCCACCTCGTGGATCGGCAGGTCGTACTCGGCCATCGCGATGACCATCGGGAGCGTGATCCCGCCGCCCAGCCGCCGCGCGTCGGGGGCGAGGTAGCGGTCGAGCACCGAGGCGGCGAGCGGCCGCCCGTCGCGGTCAACGCCGGAGACACCGAGCAGGCGCAAGACCGCCCGCTCCTGGCCGACCGTCGTGGTCGCGCGCGCGCCGGCACCCCATGCCGCGGCGATCGCTGCGGCCTGTTCCACGAGCGCGCTGACCGAATTCCCCTCCTGGTCGCGCTGCATGGGCTCAGTATGCCGGGAAGCGTCCAGCGGGATCGTCCCGGGCGGCGGCGCGGGGTCAGCGGCTGGCGGTCAGCCTGGCTCCTCGGCAGCGGTCCTCGCCGGCGCGCCCATCCACACGCGCCCGTCCGCGAACCGCTCGGCCTTCCAGATCGGCGCCCGCGCCTTCGTCTCGTCGATCGCGTACCTGGCGGCGGCGAAGGCCGCGTCGCGGTGGGGCGCCGCGGCGACGACGAGGATCGACGCCTCGCCCGGGGGCACGGCGCCCGTGCGGTGGACGATCGCCAGGCGCGCCACGGCGAAGCGCGTCTCGACCTCGTCGGCGATCTGGCCCAGCACGGCGAGCGCCATCGGCTCGAACGCCTCGTACTCGAGGCCCTCGACCCGGGCGCCGGCATGGCGCGCGGCCTCCGCCTCCTGGCCGGGGGCGGGTGTGCCGGGCGTGACCCGCGTGCGGCCCAGGAACGTGACCACCGCTCCGTCCTCGGGGATCGCGAGGCGGCGGCCCAGGTCGTCGGCGAGGGTCGGCGGGAACAACTCCGTGCGGATCTCGACGATCCGGCGTCGGGCCCCGGCTTCGTCGCTGCCATCGCCCCCGCTCACGGGCGGGATGGCGGCCACCTCGTCGCCCTCGGCCAGCCGCGTGGTGGGCTCGGCATAGGCGCCGTTGACCGCGAATCGGAGCGTGGCGCGACCGGGTGCCAGGGCGGGGACGTCCGCCACCGCGGCAGCCCAGGCGTCGTCCACCGTCGCGTCGTCGGGCACCTCGACCTGGAGCTCCTTGGTGCCAGCGGCCTCGCGCTGCATCGCGAACAGGCGGACCTGGACCAGCATCGCCAACTCCTAGACCAGCAGGCCGGCGCCGAAGTAGAGCCCGGCCGCGAGGATCGTCCCCGCCGCAATCGTACCCACGTTGATGTACAGCAGTCCGGTCGCGGATTCCATGGACCGCGAGCGCGCGGTCTGCACGGCGGCCCACGAGACGATCAACGGGAACACCAGCCCGACCAGCAGTCGCAGCCAGACGAACAGCGCCCACGGCCCGACCAGCGCCGCGAACGGCCCGCCAGAGGCGCCCGGCCCGACGCCCACGCCAACCCACACCGCGAACAGGGCGATCTGGAGCGCAATGACACCGAGCAGCACCCGGCTCGCGAGCACGAGCGGGGCTTCCGGCAGGCGCGGCGTCACGAGATACCAGTGGCCCAGGATCATCGCCGCGAACACGCCGCCCGTCGCCGCCGCGAGCACGAGCAGCTGCACGCCCAGCATCAGCGTCGCCATCGCGCCACCCGTGCCCCAGGCGAGCGCGCCGCAGACCAGCGACGCCACGCCGATCGCCAGGCCCGCCAACGCCGGGCGAACCCCGGGCCGGCCTCGAGCGACCGCGACCATCGTCACCAGGGCAAGGACCACGAACAGGCCCATGAGCGGCCGGCGCGGCCCGTCGAACAGTACGTTGGCGACGACCGGCGATCCGGTGGCGGCCGGGGCGAGGCCGTCGTCGGAGAGCCAGGCAAGGAAGCCGAAGCCGGCGGCACACAACGCGGTGAACGCGAGGTACCCGCGGGTGACGGGCGTCCGGAGCCGCGTGAGCAGCACGAACGCGAAGGACCCGACGGCGAGGCCCGCCAGGACGGTCCAGTTGATAAGCGAGAGGTTCGAGGCGATCTGGGACGCAAGCACTCCTGGGAGTGTAGCCGGGCGAGCCGCCCGCCCCGTTTCATGCGCCCGGGACGGATAATGGTCGAAGTCAACCTGTTGCCGGGACGGCCCCCAGCGACCCACGGCCCCATTTGCAGGCTTCGGAGGTTAGCGATGGCGATCGGGCGCGACACGACCTTCACCTGGCTCGGCCATGCGGCGGTCGAGGTGCGGACGCCGGGCGGCAAGGTGGTCCTGTTCGACCCCTGGCTGGGCAATCCCAGGAGCCCGCGGCCGTCGTCCGCTCAGGGGGCGTGCGATCTGCTGCTGGTGACCCACGGCCACAGCGACCACATGGGCGACGCCGTTGCCCTCGCCGCGCGGTTCCGGCCGGCGTGGCCGTGCATCCACGAGATGAGCCTGTGGCTCGCGCGGCGGCTGCCCGGTGGAAGCGACCAAGTCATGGGCATGAACAGGGGCGGCACGGTGGAGGCGGCCGGGGTGCGCGTCTCGATGACCCCCGCCGTGCACTCCGCCGGCGACTGGGACAACGACGCCGGCACCACCGTGTACCTGGGCGAGCCCGCCGGCTTCGTCGTGGAACTCGAGAACGGGCTGCGGGTGTACCACGCCGGCGACACAGACGTGTTCGGCGACATGGCGCTGATCCGCGAGCGGTTCCGGCCCGACGTGGCGCTGCTCCCGATCGGCGGGCACTACACCATGGACCCTGCGGGTGCGGCGATCGCGACCGAGCTGTTGGGCGTGTCCCACGTGCTCCCCATCCACTGGGGCACCTTCCCGGCCCTCGCGGGCACGCCCGAGCAGCTCGAGGCGGCGATCCGGTCCCGCGGCGGGACGGCCACCGTCCACCACTGGCAGCCCGGTGACACAGTGAGCTGACCCGCCTCGCCCGCCTCGCCCGCCTCGCCCGCCTCGCCCGCCTCGCCCGCCTCGCCCGCCTCGCCCGCCTTAAGTGAGAAGTACCAAGCCAGCCCAGCAGTTCGGATCGGTCCGGGGTGTTGCTGGCCGGTTCGGCGCAGTGGACTGGTGCCATGACCATCCAGCGATGGCCCGCCGCCCACGTCTCGGTATCGTTGTGCATGGCCCGGAGAGGGACGCCCGTTCGACCCAGAGTCGTCGACGTCTGACCGGCACGACAAGGGCAAACCCGGGGCGACCCGGGGACGCAAAGCCACGGGGCTCGCGGATCCATGCGAGTCAGCCGGGTTACCGAATGCAGTCACCGTCGGAAGGCGGCGGGGAGGTCATGGGCATGCGCAAGGACTTCTGGGACGGGGCACGATGGGTCAACGAGATGCCGGCGGGGACGCCGAGGGCGACCTCCGCTGCAGGCTCGGCGGCCCGCCACTTCGCTGGTCGCCTGCCGGAGGCCGCAGTCATCGTCGCGATTGTCGGAGCCCTGGCGTTCGGCTCCGCCCTGGTCTTCGGCCATCCGGCTGGCGCGAGTGGCGTCAACGCCGCGCAAAAGGCCAAGGTCACCATGACGGCCTCGCCACTCGTTGTCGCAGTCGGCCAGACACTGCACCTCCAGGGATCTGGCCTCGATCCGACGCGCCAGACTTGGATCAAGACCGAGACTGCAACTGCCACCGGGTGGGTGAACATCCAGGTCGCAGCCGACGGAAGCTATGCTGCGGATCTGTCGTTCCCAACTTCCGGCACCGCACGGGTGGACCTCTACCAAATCTCCAACAATCGATCCTTGCCACTGTCCTCGTGCACGGTAACCGTGCAGTGATCGGAGATAACGCTGTGGCCAATCGCCGGCACAGCCTGCCCCTCGCTGGCAGGATCGTCCTTCTCGGCCTGGTCGGGTCACTCGTCCTCGCCGCGCCCAGCGCCGCGCTCGCTGGCAAGCCGACTGGCTCTGCCAGCAGCGCCACTGTCACGGCAAGTCCGAATCCGGTCTCAGTCGGTGGAACGCTCACCATCAGCGGATCAGGCTACCGCCCCACCACGCAGCTCCAGGTCGAGGTGGTGACATCCCTCTCCGACGGCTACATCTACGCCGCCTCCGACGCCTCGGGCAAGTTCTCGTTGCAGACGAGCATCTCGGTTGCTGGGAGCGCCCAGATCAACGTCTGGCAGGTTGGAGGCCGACGGGCGACCAAGATGGCATCGACGAGCGTATTGGTGCAGTAACCCCGAAGATCGCTTCCGCTCCGCCCATGCTCTTGGTCGCGGACGGCACTGGCTTGATGGTCTGGGTAACAACTGAGAGGGCCGGCCACAGGGCCGGCCCTCTCGTCCGCGCCCGCGGAGCGAGCTACGTGATCACTTCGGCTGCAGTGTCCCCGACGCGCTCGACACGGTGGTGCCACCGATCTTCGTCGCGTAGGTGAAGTTCAGGATCGTCGGACTCGGCGGCACCAAGCCCGTGACCGTGCTGGGATCGAGCTTGATGTTGGCGAAGTACGTCTGGCCCGTCGTGGCGCCGGCGATCGACACGCGCACTACCCCCGCCGAAGGCGTGGAAACGGTGGCGGAAACCGTGTTGCACGAAGCGTCGAAGACCTGGACGCTCTTGACGCCGAACAGGACGTAGCCCTGATCGTTGGTCTGGACCATATCGAAGGTGAATGTCCCGTTGGCGAGTGCGTTCACCTTCGTGTAGTAGAACAGGACGCCAGGGGCGACGTTGTTGATGACGCCGGACTTGACGCCGTAGGTGATGACGCTCTCGGTCGATGCCGTACCCGCTGCGAATTGCTGGCAGGTCGTCTGCGTCGGGGCGAGCTGGCTGTAGCTTGAGGGCCTGTTGTTGAACGTCACCGTGACCGTGCTGCCCGCCGGAACCGAAGCGATCTGCGTGGGCGTTTCGGGCGTGAAGCCGGTCGCCGGCAGCTCTGTGACCAGGTAGTAGCCCTCGCTCAGGTTCGTGCCGACGGTTACCGGGTTATGGGTGTTGTCCACCGTGAACGTCCCCAGCGAGGTGCCCGGGGTTGCGCACTTGCTGTCCGAGCCGCACGGCTGGACGGTGAACTCGAAGCTGTAGATGCCGAGGTTCGAGCTATCCAGGATCGTCTTCGCGATCTTGAGGGTGCCCGGGTTCAACGGGTCGTTGCGGGTGAAGGACTGACTGAGGTTACCGGAGCTGAAGTCGCCGGCAGCCACTGTGAAGTTGATGTCGGCCATCTTCGTGTAGCCGGCTGGGGTCGTGGTCTCGGCGATCGTGTAGTCGCCGGCGACCAGGTTGTGCCACGTGAAGGAAATCGAGGCGCCGGTGTCGCATTGCGTGGCGACATCGGTCGACAGCGGCGGGGTGCCGGCGCCAGTCGGACTCGTCCGGGTGAGCGTGAAACACGCCTGTCCGGGTGAGGTCAGAGGCCCGACCTCGAACGTCTTGGTCAGCGTCACTTGCGCCGACTTCCAGACCTTCGTCGCGCTGTCGCCGTCGCCGGACACGCCGTCGCCGGTGGTCCGGGTGACATTGGTGTTGCCGTCGCCCGGGACGATGTCACCGGAGAACGCCGCCGAGACCACGGTGGTCCCGGTCCTGTCCGAGGTGATCGCCACGGTGCACGTGCCGCTGCTGTCCGTGGTGCAGGTCGGGCTGCCCGTGAACGAGCTGTTGGCCGTGTCGCTGGAGATCGACGCCGTCACCGACTGGCCCGCGAAGTCGCTCCAGGCGGAGCCGAGGTTCCTCTCCAGGTGGATGGTGAACGTGTGGCTGTCGTAGATGAAGTTGGTCCCGTTGGGCGAGATGTGGATCCGCGCGTCGACGTAGGTCTTGGTCGCGGGGCCTGAACTCCCGCCCGTGCCGTCGGTGGAGATGTCGACCGCTGTGGTGTCGACGGTCGGGACGATGTCGCCCGAGAAGGAGCCCGCAACCTGGCAGACCTGTGGCGTGGACGAGGTGATCGTCACGTCGAGATTGCCGCTGGCGTTCGTGGTGCCGCTGCTCGCGCCCACGAAGGTGCAGGTACCGCTCGTGACCGACGTCGACACGGTCCGGCCGGAAGCGGCCACGAAGCCGCTACCGTCGCCGAGGTCGAAGTCGAGGTGGACAGTGAAGGTGTGATGGACCCCGACGGCGTTCGTGCCGTTGGGCGAGATCGAGATCTTCGCCGCGACCCACGTCTTCGTCGCGCTGTCGCCGTCGCCGGACACGCCGTCGCCGGTGGTCCGGGTGACATTGGTGTTGCCGTCGCCCGGGACGATGTCACCGGAGAACGCCGCCGAGACCACGGTGGTCCCGGTCCTGTCCGAGGTGATCGCCACGGTGCACGTGCCGCTGCTGTCCGTGGTGCAGGTCGGGCTGCCCGTGAACGAGCTGTTGGCCGTGTCGCTGGAGATCGACGCCGTCACCGACTGGCCCGCGAAGTCGCTCCAGGCGGAGCCGAGGTTCCTCTCCAGGTGGATGGTGAACGTGTGGCTGTCGTAGATGAAGTTGGTCCCGTTGGGCGAGATGTGGATCCGCGCGTCGACGTAGGTCTTGGTCGCGGCCGGGCCGTCGTTGCCGGTGCCGTCGGTCGTGCGGGTCACGGCGGTGTTGCCGTCGCCCGGGACGATGTCACCGGAGAACGCCGCCGAGACGGTGCACTGGCCGGCGGCGCTCGAGTTGACCGAGACGGTCGCCTGGCCGTTGGCGTCGGTGGTGACCTGGCCGTCGGACGGGGTGAGCGCGCAGCTCCCGGCCGTCTGGGTCGCGGTCACCGACTGGCCCGCGAACGGGACCCAGCCGCCGCCGAGCCCGAGGTCCTCCTCGAGCAGGATGGTGAACGTGTGCGGGCGGCCGACCGAGTTGGTCGCGCTCGGGGTGATGTGGATCCGCGCGTCGACGTAGGTCTTGGTCGCGGTACCACTGTTGCCGTTCGAGCCGTCCGTTGACCGGCTGAAGAGCTTGCTTCCGCTGTAGTAGAAATCCGCTGTGCCGCTGGCCGTGATCTGCGTCGCGGTCGACGAGTCCACAATCACCGTACAACTGGCCGTCGTGGAACCGGTGGACGTTGGGTCGGCGCAGGTGTTCGCGGTGACCTTGGTCGGGTCGCTGATGGTCGGTGTGATGACGATCTTGCTGGGTGTCGCATTGCCCGTCGCCGTAGCGCTGAACGTGAACGTGTGCGGGCGGCCGACCGAGTTGGTGGCCGTTGGCGACACGGAGATCGTCCCGTTGACGATGTTGAAGCATTCGTTGGCACTGCCGTCCGAGGCCGCCGGATACGCATCGCTTGCGCCTGGCACGTACCTCCCGAGGAAACAGAACGTCCCGGATTTGCCGGTAGTGTCGAAGGCTGCCGACGTCGACGTGTACGACGTCCCGGCGCCCGAGAGCGCGGAACCGTCACCCAGCGAGATGTATCCGGTGGTGGAGGTGGTGCAAGTGCCCGCACCGGGGCACACGCCGAAGGCAATCGTGCCGGTCGGCGCCGGCTGGACGCCACCGAGGCCACCGCCGAGACTCAGGGTCGCGGTATCCGTGACGGAGGTGCCCGCGACGACGGTCGTCGCGCTCGGGGCAGTCACGAGCCCCGTGGTGCACGTGGTGAACGTTCCCTGCGCGAAGTCCTTGAGGGTGGAGGTGATCGGGTTCGACGACCGGGTATGGCCGAAGAAGGTGTTGAGGCAGCCAGTCAGGGGCTGCGGCAGGTTACCCGTATCGATGTACCCCTCGAAGAACTGGCTGGCGGCGGCCGTCTGCGACGTCAGTTGGGTGGCTGACGATGTTCGGCAGAGCCAAGTGCCGCAGTCGATCGGCTGGTTATTCGAGAACACGGCGATGGTGTTCGGCGGCAGGCCCGTCGCCGGCACGTAGCCGCCCGCGGTCGTGCTGTACTCGAAGACCTGCGGAGTCCCGAGCTTGGCCGGGGTCTTGCCGCCTGGCTGCTGCTGGTACGTCAGGCCGATGATGATGTCGCCATCGGTGCGCGTGCCGCTGAACGAGCCCTGCGGGCAGCCAGTGCTGTTGTAGCCGGTGACCGTCCGCGCAACTGGGCTGTGCAAGAACTCCACGTCGAGGAACGCCGAGCCGAGATTGTCGACGCGTTCGCCCGCGAAGTAGATGATCACGTGGCCTTCGGAGTTCTTGTACGCCGTTGCGTACAGATTCCCGAGGTCATCCTTATTGTTGGGGATGCTCCCCGCACCCCACGTCATCGTGCTCAGAGGGTCGCCGTTCTTCTCCGAGCCCGCGCCCGTGAAGACCGTCGTGTCACCCTTGTTGGTGCTCGTCGCATTCGTGCACGCCTCGGATTGCCAGGGTGCCGTGAGCGGGTCGAACGCGAGTGCGTCCCGAATGAAGGTCTGGGTGCCGGTCACCGGCGTGACAGTGCTGCCGCCGATGTTCAGGGGGCTCAGAGATGTGTGGTCGACGGTCGGCAGTGTCGTGGCCGACCCGCCCGAGCCCGAGAACACGTCAGCCCAATCGACGGGTGCAACCCCGGGACCCGAGTCATGGACAACGTTTGCGTCGCTGATCTGGAAGATGTGGGTGGGCAACGGGGCCACCGCCAGCGCGATGCCGGCGGCGAGGGCAACGCCGGCGATCCCGGCTCCAATCGCTATCCCGCGGTGCCCTCGCCGCGGCCTATTGAGCGTCGATGCGGGGATCCCGTCCGCCAAGCACCGGCGACCTGCCGGCTCGTCAGTCGATCCGGTCATCGATATCGGTCTCCTCTCCCCGTCTGCGATCGCGCCGAAGTTGTGGCGCCTGTCCTCCGATCGCTAGCCAGCTCGCGCTTGAGCCGTCCCGACCTCGATGTCTGTCCCACCTCCCTATAGGCGCCATTGCCCCCATTCCAGCCGGCTGTTCGTCGACGGGCTCGCAGCCCACGTGGTGAAGGACAGGACGAAACACCGCGATCGTGGTGGTGACATCGCGGCGGGCAGAAAGATCGAGCGGGGGTCGTCGGTCATCCGCAGCGCAGGCTCCCCTGGCACTACCTCAGTCCTCAGGGACGGGCTCTGCTGTGGCCTCGCCCCATGCCGACCAGCGCCGGACCCCCGTCTGACGGCATTGGCAGGCGGGAGTCTGATAGCCCAGAAGTACTATGTCAAGTAGCCCAGAAGTACTATGTCAAGGACTAAACGACTTACTTGGGCGAGACTTCACTAACCATATGGGCGGCTCTTGTGCTGTTCGTCGGCGATCCGAACGCGAGGGCCGGTCGTCCGCGGCGAGGGTAGCCACGGACACCGTTCGCCCCACAGACCAAGGCCGACGGACGATCGCACCGAGCTGCCTGCACGGAGCCCTCGCGGCGGTGCCTCGTTAGATCATGTCGTCGAGGTACGCCACCTCGAGCCCCGGCCCGGAGCGAATCCGCCGATCGTTGGTCAGGAACGCCGTGGCGCCCGAGGCGCGTGCGCTCGCGAGGTGGACAGCATCGGCAAGGCCCATGCCCGTGGCGCCCCGGATCCACGCGGCGTCCTCGGCCGTCGCGACGTCCAGCCCTGGGTGGTCAAGCCCCAGTTCCCGCACCGCCGCAGCGAGCATCTCGAACGCCGCCCAATCACCGGCGCGGGCCGGACCTGCCAGGATCTCGGCGATCCCGACGGTCGCGAGGATGCTCCTACAGTGCCGCGCGGCCGCTTCGTCGATCAGGGCCGCGACCAGCCCAGCACGAAGGGGGTCATCCTCGAGCAGGTAGATCAGGACGCTACTGTCAAGGGCGAGCCGGGGGTGCCTCGTCAGCAGATCCGCCACCGAGTCGGCCGCTTCGCTCACCGGCCCTCTCCTCCCATTCGTCGCGCAGCTGCCGAACGAACGCCACCGGGTCCGAGCCGTACCAGGCCCGGCCTTCTGCCACCCCGCGCAGCCGGTCCGAGGGACGCAACGGCGCCGGCCGCAGGATCAGGGCACCGTCCGCCACCTGGACGTCAAGACGGTCGCCAGCCTTGATGCCGAGCTGCCGCCGTGCCTCACTCGGGACGGCGATTTGGTGCTTAGCACTGACCTTGACGCTTAGCATGATTCTGAATGCTAAGCACCGGTTCTCGCGCAGTCAAGGCCCCGGGCCGTTGTGTCCCCGGGCCGTTGACACCCGCCCGGGCGCATGGCGGGCTCGGCGCGCTCGAGGCCGCGGAGCCCCGTCGCGAGACGCCACTGGCGCCCTACTGGGGCCAGGCGAGCACCATGATCCGCAACTCGGTCATGTCCTCGATCGACCAGCGGAGGCCCTCGCGTCCCTGGCCCGAATCCTTGACCCCGCCGTAGGGCATGTGGTCGATCCGGTAGGACGGGATGTCGTTGATGATCACGCCACCCACCTCGAGCTCGTTGAACGCCTTCCAGGCATCGGCGAGGTCGGCCGTGAAGACGCCGGTCTGGAGCCCGAAGTCCGAGTCGTTGACCCTGCGGATCGCCTCGTCCATGGAGCTGAACTTGAACGCCACGACGAGGGGCGCGAACGCCTCCGACGAGCACACCCGGGCGTTGAACGGCACGTCCGTGAGGACGGTCGGCGGGAAGTAGGTGCCCTGGGCGCGGCCGCCGAGCAGCACCTTGCCGCCCATCGCCACGGCCTCGTCCACCCAGTCCTGTGTCCGCCGGGCGTTGGCCTCGTCCACCATCGGCCCGACGTCCGTGGTCGGGTCCATCGGGTCGCCCACCCGGAGCGTCGCCGAGGCCGCGACGAAGCGGCTCATGAACTCGTCCCAGATGTCTTCGTGCACGAACATGCGCTGGACGCTGATGCACGTCTGGCCGGAGTAGGCGTAGGAGCCGGTCACCGCGCGCTTGACCGCCCACTCGAGGTTCGCGGACTTGTCCACGATCAGCCCGGCGTTGCCGCCCAGCTCGAGCACGACCTTCTTCTTGCCGGCGCGCGTCTTCATGCGCCAGCCGACGGCGGGCGACCCGGTGAAGGTGAGCAGCTTGAACCGGTCGTCTCCGACCATCCGGTCGCCCATGTCCCGCGTCATCGGCAGGATGCTGACCATGCCCTCGGGCACGCCCGCCTCCTCGAGCATCTCCGCGATCTTGAGCATGACCAGCGGGTCCTTCGAGGCCGGCTTGAGGACGATGGGGTTGCCCGACGCGATGGCCGGGGCCAGCTTGTGGACTGCGAGGTTGAGCGGGAAGTTGAACGGGCTGATGCCCGCGATGGGGCCGATGGGGAACCTGCGCGTGATGCCGACGCGCTCCTTGGAGGACGGCATGAGGTCGAGCGGGATGACCTCGCCGTGCATGCGCTCGGCCTCCTCGGCGCCCAGGCGGAACACGAGCGATGCCCGGTCCACCTCGACCCGCGCGTCCCGGATGGGCTTGCCGGCCTCGGCGACGATCAGCTCAGCCAGCTCGTCGCGACGGGCGGCCACGCGTGCGGACAGCTCGCGCAGGATGTGGCCGCGCTCGTAGGCGGGGAGCTTGCGGGTGACCTCGAAGGCGCGCTCGGCTGCCTGGACGGCCTCCTCGTACTGCTCCGGCGTCGCGAGATAGGTTCGGCCCACCTCCTCGCCGGTGGCCGGGTTCGACACCACGAGGACATCCGGCGACTCGACCCACTGGCCGGCGAGGAAGATCTTTCGGGGCGTGGCTCCGACAGACACGGTCATGGCGAGGCTCCTGGGGGCTCTGGCATCTCAGACGCCGCGATTCTACGGCGATCCCGCGAATTCCGAGTTATGTCATCGGGATTGTCCTGCGGCCCGGTCCGGGGCTTCGCGCGCACGCATCGCCGCGCCTTCGTCGTCCCACACCGACCGCCGAGCCTGAGTCACAGCAGACTCGCCCGCGGCCCCGTCCCGCGTGACCCCCGTGCAAACCGCCGGCCTCGGGCGGTGGGCCGTGCGCAAGACCCGCCGATTCGAGTCTGGCCCGACTCGGCGGCCCGGGTGGCCGCGATTTGCCGCGGCCGCCGGCCTCGGGCGGCGGGCCGCGCGCGGTCGGGGTCGCCGCGACTTGCCGCGGCCGCCCTCCAAGCCGCACAGTTGCGCAATGAGGACGACGCGAAGCTGGCGTGGGATGGCCGCGCTTGCGGTCGTCCTGCTTGTGGTTGTGCTGGGATCCGTGGTGGTCTCGGCAGCCATGCGCCCCGCAGCGTCGCGAACAGCAGGTCTGTTCGCCAGCCCGACCCTTGCCGCGGCCGAAGCCTCGCCGTCGTCCTCAACGTCCTCCTCGCCGTCGCCAGCGGCGCCTTCGACGACGTCGGTATCGCAACCCACGCCAAGCGTGACGCCCCCGTCCGCCGGCCGCGAGCCCGGCACGCCCGACCCGAGCCTCACGCCCGGCGCCCTCAACCCGGCGGTCACGCCCGGGACGCTGGCCTCGACGATCTGCGCGAAGGGATGGACGGCTAAGATCCGCCCGCCCTCCTCGTACACCACGGCGCTCAAGCGCCAGCAGATCGCTCAGTACGGCTACACGGACAACGCGCTCGCCCACTACGAGGAGGACCACCTCGTCTCTCTCGAGCTCGGCGGCGCCCCGCGCGATCCTGCCAATCTCTGGCCGGAGCCGTACACGGCCAAGCTCTCGGACGGGACCCCGGTCGGGGCGCGCGTGAAGGACCAGCTCGAGAACCGGCTCAACCACCTGGTGTGCTCGGGCAAGATGCCGCTCGCGACGGCGCAGCACCTGATCGCGACGCACTGGATCGACGCCTGGCGGGCGTACGTCGCGCCCTGACGCCGACGAGCGGCCCTGGCTGGCCCTCGTGGGCCTTCTCACCGGTAGCGCCGGCCCCTCGTGCGACGGACAGGCAGCCAGCCCGACCGTGTTTGCGTGCAGTCCACCGGCGTCGCACGCAGCTCGGCAAGGAGCCCGGTTTGCGCAAGGACCGCCGTCGACCTCGTCGGTCACGTGCGCCCCGGTGCTTCAGGGGAGGAGCGCGGCCGGCGGGCCGGGCCGGGGTCAAGGGCGCGGGCGGGACCGGGCAGGGGTCAACGGCAGCGCTGACGGACCGGGCCTGGCCCGGGTGGACGGCGGGCCTGACGGGTTCGGCGCTCACGGCCCCGGGCTGCGGGAGGCGCCCCGGGAGCCCGCAGCGGCACGCCGAACGCCAGCCCGTTCGCGGGGACGGGCACCGGCGGCTGAGCCCTCGCCGGCGACTTCGCGCTGAGGCGGGACGTCCGCCCGTCCCGGGCCCCGCTCCGCGTGTCGGCGTGGTGATTGTGGGTCACCAAACTTGAGCGGGGACGCCCGCCACCTCCGCCATGGTGATCGTGGGTCACCATTCGGGCGAGTCTGGTGACGCAGGGTCACCAATCAGGGCAGAAACCGGGCTGAGTTGCCGCGATCAGCCTGGATTTGGTGACTCACGGTCACCACGCGGCGGCGGCTCGCCGCGCGCTACTCCTCGGCGGCGCGCGGATAGGTGCCCAGGATCCGCACCAGCTCCGTCTCGGTGGCGAGGGTCTCAAGCGCGGCGGCACAAGACGCCTCCGCCGGGTCCCCGTCGAGGTCCACCCAGAACACGTACTCCCAGCGCGCGCCGCGCTCGGTCCAGGGCCGCGACTCGAGCCGCCAAAGGTTTATCCCTCGCGTCGCGAACGCCCCCAGCGAGCGGTACAGAGACCCGGGCACGTTGCGCACGGCGAACACCAGCGAGGTCCGGGGGGCGCCCGCGACCGACAACGGGGCCGCCGCACCACGCACCGCCGCCTCCTCGCCCCGGCGGGCGATCACCGCGAACCGCGTCCGGTTGTCGGAGCCGGACTGGATGTCGTCGGCGATGACCTCGAGCCCGTAGATCGGCGCCACCCGGGCCGAGGCGACAGCGGCCGCCCCGCGCTCGCGCCGCTCGGCGATCCCCTTGGCCGCGCCGGCCGTGTTGTACGCCGTCTCGACCACCCAGGGCCGCGAGCGCAGGAACTCGTCGGCCTGGGCGAGGGCGGCGGAGATGGAGTACACGCGCTCGATCGACTCGAGCCGCTCGCCCGGGAGCGCCAGCAGCGCCAGGCGCACGGGCACCGTCACCTCGCCGACGATCGGCAGGTCGAACGCCCACAGCAGGTCGAGGTTCTCGCGGATCGTCCCCAACAGCGAGCTCTCCACGGGGACCACGCCGGCCGCCACATCCCCGTCCCGCACCGCCTCGAACACGGCCCGGAATGAGCCCATCGGGACCGCCTCCGGGTCGGCGAAGAACCGCAGGACGGCCCCCTCGGCGAAGGCGCCCGGCTCGCCCGTGTACGCGACGCGCGGCGCGGGTCGGGCGGGCGATGCCGCGCCCGCCACGCCGCTCAGCGGTTGAACCACGCCGTCGTGTCGATCTTGGTGCCGTGTTCGTACTCGGCCTCGGCCGGGTCGGGCTCCGTGCCGGCCTCCCCCCTGAGCCGGGCCGCCTCCTCGGTCGCGCCCACCCACGAGCCTGCGCCGAGCATCGCGTTGAGCGCGGCGACGTACGCCTCGACCGACGCAGCCACGATGTTGGTGCTCGTGGCCTCGCCGCTGAACCGCCCGTCCGAGCGCTCCCCCTTCGCGCTGACAGGCGGCGCGATCCGAACGTTCACGCGGCCCTCCGCGGACGGACCCTCCGACAGCGCGTGGACGTCGTAGGCCAGCAGCAGCGGTGCCTCCCCCAGCACGTCCGCGAGCGCCAGGTTGACGGCGCGCAGGAGGGCGTCGACCGCGCCGTTGCCCTCAGCCGACGCTCGCCAGTCGTGGCCCGCGCCGTGGATCACCACGGCGGCCCTGCTGTTCATGTTGCTGCCCGACGTCGCGGTCCAGCGCACGAGCCGGAGGGGCTCGCGAGCCGCTGCATCGCTCATCCCGCAACCTCCAAGTGCCCGTTGACCGCGGTGAAGCCTCGCTCGTCGCGCCGCCGCACCTCGCCACCGGACTTCCACACCGCGTACTCGAGCGAGTCGGCGAGCGCCTGCGCCGAGGCCGCGATGATATTGGTGTCGCTCCCCATGGTGGACCAGGTTCGCGAACCGTCCTGCGAGTCGATGATGACGCGGGTCTTCGCGGCTGTCGCGGTCGCCCCGTCGAGGATGCGCACCTTGTAGTCCACGAGGTGCACCGCGTCGAGCACGGGATAGAACGCGCCCAGCGCCTTGCGCAACGCACCGTCGAGCGCGTTGACCGGGCCGTTGCCGTCGGCGGCCGTGTGCAGGACCTCGCCCGCCACCTCGACCTTGACCGTGCACTCGGCGAGGAGCTCGCGGCCGGACCGCTGCTCAACGAGGCAGGTGTAGTCAAGGATCCGGAACGGCGGCTCATAGCCGGGCGTCTGGCGGTGGATCAGCAGCTCGAACGAGGCCTCGGCGCCCTCGAACGCGAGCCCCTCGTGCTCAAGCCGCTTGATCAGCCGGCTCAGCTCCCGGGCGTCCAGCACGCCCTCCAGTTCGTGGCCCAGCTGGCGCGCACGGATCTCAGTGTTCGCCCGGCCGCCCAGCTCCGACACCACCAGCCGGCCTGTGTTCCCCACCGCGGCAGGCTCGACGTGCTGGTAGGAGCGCTCAACCTTGGCCACCGCCGCCCCGTGGACGCCGCCCTTATGGGCGAACGCCGAGCGGCCGACATAGGGCTGGTAGTCGTTGGGGTTGACGTTGGCGATCTCGGCGACCGAGCGCGAGAGCTCGGTCAAGGCGGGCAGGTCGCCACCGCCGAGGGGCGCCAGCACGTTGTCGGTCTTGAGCGCGAGGTTGGCCAGGATCGAGACCATGTTGGCGTTGCCACAGCGCTCGCCGTAGCCGTTGATCGTGGCCTGGACGTGGCGGACGCCGGCCTTGACCGCCGCGATCGAGTTGGCGACCGCCAGCTCGGCGTCGTTGTGCGTATGGATGCCCAACGTGATCGCCGGCCCGTCGTCGCCCGCGAGCGAGACCCGGACATCGTCGAGGATCCGCACCAGCTGGTCGGTGAGCGTGCCGCCGTTCGTGTCGCACAGGACGAGCGTCCGGGCGCCGGCGTCGCGGGCCGCGCGCAGCGTCGCGAGCGCGTAGTCGCGGTCGGCGCGGTAGCCGTCGAAGAAGTGCTCGGCGTCATACACGGTCTCGCGGCCGTGGTCCACGATCCAGCCCACCGAGTCCGAGATCATGTCCAGGTTCTGCGTTGGCGTCGCCCCCAGCACCTCGGTCACATGGAGCAGCCAGCTCTTGCCGAAGATCGTGACGACCGGCGTCTCGGCGGCCACGAGCTCGCGCAGGTTCGCGTCGTCTGCGGGCTTGTTCCCCTTGTGGCGGGTGGACCCGAAGGCCGCCAGCTTCGCGTTCTCCCAGCGCACCTTGCGCGCGGCCGCGAAGAACTCAATGTCCTTGGGGTTCGAGCCGGGCCAGCCGCCCTCGATGAACGGGAAGCCGTACTCGTCGAGCATCCGCGCCACGCGGAGCTTGTCGGCGAGCGAGAGCGTGATGTTCTCGCCCTGGGTGCCGTCGCGGAGGGTGGTGTCGTAGAGGACAACGGGCTGGTCGGTCATGGGATGGGCTGCCTTCGTGCGCTGGTCGGGGAGGGTGGTCGTCGAGGTGGGCCGGCCGGCCACCCGCTCGTCGGCGGGCGCCGGCCGTCAAATCGCGATCCGGTCCCCGATGACGCGCGCCATCTCCCGCGTGCCGACGAGCGTGAGGGCCACCGCGTCGGACGGGTGGGCCGGCAGCAGGTCCCTGGTCCGGTAGCCCCCGTCGAGCACGCTGCTGACCGCCTGCTCGATCGCCGCGGCCGCCTCGTGTTGCCCCAGCGACCAGCGCAGCATCATCGCGGCCGACAGGATCGTCCCCAGCGGGTTCGCCAGGTCCTGCCCCGCGATGTCGGGAGCCGAGCCGTGGATGGGCTCGTACAGGCCGTGCCGGCCGTGCGCGGTCGTCCGGGTGCCGATGGACGCCGAGGGCAGCATGCCCAGCGAGCCCGCGATGACCGCCGCCTCGTCAGACAGGATGTCGCCGAACAGGTTCTCGGTGACCAGCACGTCGAAGCCGGCGGGCCACTTCGCGAGCGTCATCGCCGCCGAATCCACCAGGCGGTGCTCGAGCTCCACGTCGGGGAAGTCGGCGTGGATCTCCTCGGCCACCTTGCGCCACAGCCGGCTTGTCGCCAGCACGTTCGCCTTGTCCACCTGGGTGACCTTGCGGCGGCGACCGCGCGCCATCTCGAACGCGAGCGCGACGATTCGGCGGATCTCGCCCTCGGTGTACCACAGGGTGTCGATGGCGGCGCGCTCGCCGTCGGGGGTGGTGCGCGGCTCGGACGGCTTGCCGAAGTAGAGGCCGCTGGTGAGCTCGCGGACGATGAGGCAGTCCACGCCCGCGAGGAGCTCCGGCTTGAGCGGCGAGGCCGCGATCAGCTGGGGCGCCACGGTGATCGGGCGCAGGTTGGCGAACAGGCCGAGACCGCCGCGCAGGGCGAACAGCGCCTGCTCCGGGCGGACCGTCGCGTCGGGGTCGTCCCACTTCGGGCCGCCCACCGCGCCCAGGAGCACAGCGTCGGCGTCACGGCAAGCTTCGACGTCTTCTGGCCGGATCGCGACGCCGTAGGTGTCGATGCCGATACCGCCGACCAGCAGCTCCCGCCACTCGAAGCCGAAGCCGAAGCGGCGGCCGGCTGCCTCGAGGACGTGGACGGCGCCCGCCACGACCTCGGGCCCCACGCCGTCGCCGCCGATGAGCGCGACCCGGTAGGTGCGCGACGCCTCGCCGGCGCTCGCCTCTCCGGCCGCGCCAGCCGGGGTCACGGCACCTCCTCCACGGTCCGCCGCCCGACGAACGCCACCTCGATGCCGTTGATCTCGGCACCGTGGAGCTTGTTCGCGGCCACCAGGTACGCCTCGAGGGACGCCTCGATGATGTTCGTGGACAGGCCATGGCCGGTCACGATGAGCGCGTTGTGCCCCTCGTCAGACGAGCGCCGGGCGCGGAGGAGCACCTGGCCCTGCGCGTCGCCGTCGCCGGAGACCGCCTTGATCTCGTACTCGGTGAGGACCGGGTTCCAGCCCAGGACGGGCAGGATCGCCGCGTCCACGGCCTTGAACAGAGCGTTGACCGGGCCGTTGCCCGTGGCGTCGCCGGCCTTCGCCTCGCCCGCCACGACCAGGCTCGCGGAGCCCACCGAGTGGCCGCCCGAGGAGGAGCTGATGCTCCAGCCCAGGAGCTCGATGGAGCGGGGCACGTCCGCCTTCTTCTGCTCGACGAGCGCGATCAGGTCGGCGTCGGTGACGTCCTTCTTGGTGTCCGCCAGCTGGATCGCCGCTCGGTACACGGCGTCGAGCTGCTCGCCCTCCACCTCGTAGCCCAGCTCGCGCAGCTTGCCCTGGAGGCCGCGGCGCCCGGACAGCTTGCCGATCGAGAGGGTGCTGCCGGCAAGGCCCACCGACTGGGGCGTCATGATCTCGTAGGTCAGCGGGTTCTTGAGGACCCCGTCCTGGTGGATCCCTGACTCGTGGGAGAACGCGTTGGCGCCGACGATCGCCTTGTTGGGCTGGACCGCGAAGCCGGTGAGGTAGCTCACGAGGCGTGAGGCCGCGGTGATCTGGTCGGTGGCGACCGACGCCGCGAGGTCCGGGAACTGCGCGGGGCGCGTCCGGAGGGCCATCACGACCTCTTCGAGGCTCGCATTCCCCGCCCGCTCGCCCAGGCCGTTGATGGTCACCTCGACTTGGCGGGCGCCCGCCTGGACGGCAGCGAGGGTGTTGGCCGTGGCCAGCCCGAGGTCGTTGTGGCAGTGGACGCTGATGGTGGCCGCGTCGCCGACGCGGTCGTGGACGGCGCTGACGATCCGGCCGAACTCGGACGGGATCGCGTAGCCCACGGTGTCCGGGATGTTGAGCGTGGAGGCCCCGGCCTCGGTGACGGCCTCGTACACGTCGAGCAGGTAGTCCATCTCGGTGCGCGACGCGTCCTCGGCCGAGAACTCGATCTCGGCATCGCGGCCCAGCGTCTTGCGCGCCCAGCCAACCCAGCGCACCGCCTCGTCGAGCGCCTGCTCGCGCGTCATGCGCAGCTTGTGCGCTAGGTGGATGTCGCTGGTGGCGATGAACAGGTGCAGGTGCGGGCGCTCGGCGACGCTGATCGCCTCCACGGCGCGCTGCGGGTCGCCGTCCCGGCAGCGGGCGAGGGCCGCCACCGCGATCCCGCCCCGCGTCTCCTGGGCGATCCGCCGGACGGCCTCGAAGTCGCCGGGCGAGGCCGAGGGGAAGCCCGCCTCGATGACGTCGACCCTGAGCCGCACCAGCTGGCGGGCGACCTCGAGCTTCTCGGCGGCGGTGAGGCCGGCGCCGGGCGCCTGCTCCCCGTCGCGCAGCGTGGTGTCGAAGATCCGGACGGCGCCGGCGGCCACCCCGCCGCCGAACCGCGGGCGCGTGGGCTCGAACATGCTCATTTCGCCTTCCCGGCTACCGAGCTCGTGGAGGCCTGGGCTGCGCCCGCCTCGACCACCACCGGGTTGAGGAACGGCATCTTGCTGCGCAGGTCCGCGCCGACCTGCTCGATCTGGTGGTTCCGGTCGCGCGCCCGCAGCTCGGCGAACTCGCCGCCACCGGCGTCCTGGACGGCGATCCAGCGGCTGGCGAACGCGCCCGATTGGATGTCCGCGAGGACGTCCTTCATCGCCGCCTTGGCGCCCTCGGTCACACGCGGGCCGGAGACGTAGTCACCGAACTCGGCCGTGTCGCTGACGCTGAAGCGCATGTAGTTGAGGCCGCCGCGGTACATCAGGTCCACGATCAGCTTGAGCTCGTGCATGGTCTCGAAGTAGGCGAGCTCTGGCTGGTAGCCCGCCTCGACGAGCGTCTCGAACGCCGCCTTGACCATCGCGGACACGCCGCCGCAGAGGAGCGCCTGCTCGCCGAACAGGTCGGTCTCGGTCTCCTCCTTGAACGTGGTCTCGAGCACGCCGGCGCGGGTGGAGCCGATGCCCCGGGCGTAGGCGAGGGTGCGCGCCCGGCCGGTGCCGGATGGGTCCTGCTCCACCGCGAACAGGGCGGGCACGCCGCCACCCTGCTCGTACACGCTGCGGAGCAGGTGGCCCGGGCCCTTGGGCGCCACCATGCCCACGTCGATGGTGTTCGGGGGCTGGATCCGGCCGAACCGGATGTTGAAGCCGTGGGCGAACATCAGCAGCATGCCGGGCCGCAGGTTGGGTGCGATCTCCGTGTCGTAGACGTGCTTCTGGATGGTGTCCGGGACCGCGATCATGACCACGTCGGCAGCCTTGACAGCCTCGGCGACGGTCTTGACCTCGAGGCCCGCCGCCTCGGCCAGCGGCCAGCTCTTGCTCCCCCGGGCAAGCCCCACGACCACCTTGACGCCACTGTCGCGCAGGTTCAGCGCATGGGCGTGACCTTGGCTGCCGTAGCCGATGACGGCGACGGTCTGGCCCTCCAGCGCCGACGGGTCGGCATCGGCGTCGTAGTACATCCGGGCTGTCACAGGATCAGATCCTTTCAGGCGATGGGGGAGTTGGGCGCGCCGTTGGCCGACCCGACGCTCTCGCGAAGTCCTCGGCCGGAGGGTTCACAGCTTGAGGGCCTCCTCGATGGACCCCGCCCCGCGCAGCATGACGATGGCGCCCGTGCGGACCAGCTCCTTGATTCCGTAGCTGCGCGTCAGCGCCACCAAGGCGTCGATCTCGGACTCGGTCCCCGTCGCCTCAACGATGACGGACTCCGGCGCGATGTCCACGATCCGGCCCTTGTACAGCTCGACGATCTTGATGACCTCGGCCCGGTTGGCGTCTGTCGCGCGCACCTTGATGAGCGCCAGCTCGTGCTCGACGACCTGGTCAGCCGTGACGTCCTGCACCTTGAGCACGTCGATCAGCTTGTACAACTGCTTGGCGGCCTGTTCCACGGCGACGTCGTCTCCATGGAGCGTGATGGTCATCCGGCTGACGTGCTCCCGGTCGGTGCGCGAGACCGCGAGCGAGTCGATGTTGAAGTTGCGCGCCCGCATGAGGCTCGCGACGCGGTTGAGGACGCCGGGACGGTCCATGACCAGCACGACCAGCGCGTGGCGCCGCGCCTCGCCGGAGCCGGGGAGCGCGCGCGGCGGCGGTGCAGCGTGCGCGGCAGTCTCGGGGGTCATTCCTCGGGGCCTCCCCACGTCTCGATCAGGTCAGACAGACCCTTGCCCGCCGGCATCATCGGCAGGACGTTCTGCTCTTCCTCGGTCTCGAACCAGATGAGCGCCGGGCCGTCCGTGGCCTGCGCGGCTCTGATGGCGCCATCGACGTCCTCAGGCCGGCTCACCTTCCAGCCGGGCATGCCGTAGGCCTCCGCCAGCTTGCAGAAGTCGGGGCCCGGCAGGTGGGAGCTGTGGAAGTTGCCGGCGTACACGATCTCCTGCCACTGCCGGATCATGCCCAGCTTCTTGTTGTCCAGGATGGCGATCTTGACCGGGATCCGGTCGGCCACGAGGGTCATCAGCTCCTGGCTCGTCATCTGGAAGCCGCCGTCACCGACGATCGCCCAGGTCTCGGCGTCCGGGTTGCCGAGCGCCGCGCCCATCGCGGCCGGCACGCCATAGCCCATCGTGCCCAGGCCGCCCGAGCTGATGTGGCTGTTCGGGCGCTTGAACTTCGTGTAGCGCGCGGTCCACATCTGGTTCTGACCGACATCGGCCACGTAGGTGCCCACATGACTCGTGAGCTCGCCGATCCGCTCGACCACGAGGTCGGCGGTCAGCACGCCCTCGCGCCACCGGCCGGAGCCGTGCCAGCTCGTGGCCTCGGACTCCTCGCGCCAGGCGGCGAGCTGGTCGAGGTACCCGGCGCGGGCCTCGCGCGTCACCGGGTGCACCGCGTGCGTCAGGGCCTCGAGGACGCGCTTCGCGTCGCCGACGATGGGGACCTCGACGGCCACGTTCTTGCCGATCTCGGCGGGGTCGATGTCGGCGTGGATGATCCGTGCGTAGGGGGCGTACGTGCTCACG
Organism: Chloroflexota bacterium; assembly: GCA_021802825.1. Lineage (GTDB taxonomy): Bacteria > Chloroflexota > Limnocylindria > Limnocylindrales > CSP1-4 > CAIXZV01. The sequence goes on along the minus strand of JAJZRG010000001.1, from coordinate 3,020 downwards.
CTACCGGTCACGCGGTCGTCGAAGCGCATGCCGATGGCGATGAGCAGGTCGGCCGACTGGATCGCCCGGTTCACGTGCTTCCAGCCGTGCATCCCCATGTAGCCGTACGCGAGCGGATGGTCCTCGTCCATCGCGCCGATGCCCAGCAGCGACCACGCCACCGGGATCTGCGTCTTCTCGGCGAAGGCCCGGAGGGCCTCCTCGGCGTTGGCGACCAGGATCCCGTGGCCCGCGAGGATGAGGGGCCGCTTGGCCTCCGCGACCTCCCGCGCCGCGGTCTTGATCTGCTTGGGGTGCCCCTCGATCGTCGGGCGGAAGCCCGGGAGGCCGGCCATGACCTCCTCCTCGCTCGGGTGCTGGGCCCTGGTCTCCTGCTGGAGCGCGTCCTTGGTGAAGTCCACGTGGACGGGGCCCGGGCGACCGTGGCTGGCGATGTAGAACGCCTCGGCGACGACCCGCGGGATGTCGTCGGCGTGGCGGACGAGGTAGTTGTGCTTGGTCATCGGCAGGGTGATGCCGGTGATGTCGATCTCCTGGAAGGCGTCCTTGCCCAGGAGCGGGCTCGCGACATTGCCGGTGAGCGCAACCATCGGGACGGAGTCCAGCATCGCCGTGCCGATGCCGGTCACGAGGTTGGTGGCACCGGGACCGCTGGTGCCCATGCACACGCCCACCTTGCCGCTGGCCCGAGCGTAGCCGTCTGCGGCGTGGGCGCCGCCCTGCTCGTGGCGGACGAGGATGTGGCGAACCTCTGGGTAGTCGCCGAGGATGTCGTAAATCGGGAGGATGACCCCGCCCGGGTAGCTGAACATCGTGTCCACGCCCTGGCGGATGAGGGCCTCCATCAGCACGTCGGCGCCGATCCGGGTGCGCTTGCGCTGGCGCACGTCGTGGAGCATCGCGCGGCGCGCCTGCTCGACGGCGACGGCCGTCGCCGACCCCTCGCCGGGCACGTGGCTCCGACGCCCGCGTTCGGGTCGGGCGTCCGCAGTGGTGCCGCCAGCCGGCGGGTCGCCTCTCGTCACGGTCATCGGCTCGGCCCCTTCGGTGTCATCGCTTCGGTCCCTTCGGTGTCATCGCTTCGGTCGCTGGCGCCCTGACGGCCCCCTGACCGCCCCGGACATGCAAAAGACCCTCGCCGCCCGGCGAGGGTCCCTTCGGTTCTCGGTGGTTCCTGCGCTAGCTGCGCCCGATCCTCCGTGTTCCTCCGTTCTCCCGCCGGGAGCCGGTAATGAGGAGGCCAAGAAGGCCCTCAAGGCCCAGGAGGAGCGAGCGAAGAAGATCAAGGACGGATACGCCGAGCTGGAGGTCGCGAGTGGGCACGGTCACGCGGCGGCCATCCGTCGTCACGACGACGGCAACGGCTCGGCGATCCCGGTTCTCGATCAAGCCCACGCGTGCTCCTGCTCGCCCGTCGCTCTGACGGGGTCTGCGGAGTGTAACGGCATACTCGGGTAGGGCGCAACCACCCGAACCGCAACCTTGCGCCCCCGTTCGTGGGGATACCAGCGGCCGCGGGCTCTCATACCACTCAACCCTGCAGCCACTCTCATGCCACTCAACCCTGCAGCCGCCAGATGCGTCATGGGCATCAACGCCGCACGTCCCGTGTCGGCGCGATGCTGGGCGCGCATCAGCCAGACGGGCCCGAAGCGATTTCTCGTCTGTTGTCGGACAGTCCGATGCGTGGCACGCAACGAGAGGCCCGCCGAGTCTGGCCCTTGATGCGCACGACGCATCTGCTCAGCCGTACCTGACGCGAAAGTGGCAGGTAAGCGGCCTCTGCTTCACTTCGGTCATGTCACAGACAAAGCTGATGCGTGACGCCGACGCGAGGTCGCGAGCGAAGCGCCGCGCCTTGGCCGAGCAGTTGCAGCAATTGATGTCGGATGCGGGCGTCACGGAGCGCGAACTTGCGCGGCGCGCAGGCCTCGCGCAATCGACGGTTTGCCGCGCGCTCGAGGGCACGCTAAAGCCGACGCTGGAGACCTCCGAGCGACTCGCCGCGGTACTCGGGGCGGACCTGAGCGTCCACCTCTACCCGAACACTGGGCCGGCCATCCGCGACCGCCACAGCGCGCCAATGCTCGAGGCGATCCTCGGAGTCCTGGATCGGCGCTGGCGACCATTCACCGAGGTGGCCGTGCGCAGGCCATCTCGAGGATGGATCGACGCCGCCCTGCTTGACACCCATGGACGAACGATCGTCGCCGGCGAGCTCCAGTCCGAGCTGCGACGCCTGGAGCAGCAGATCCGCTGGCACGCGGAGAAGGCCGCCTCGCTGCCGAGCTGGGACGGCTGGCCAAGGCTCGAGACCGAGCCCGAGATCAGCCGTCTCCTCGTTGTCCGCCGGACGCGTGCCACACGGTCCGTGGCTGCGGAGTATCCGCAGCAGCTGCGTGTCGCCTATCCGGCTCACCCTGACGACGCCCTCGCGGCCATCACGACCCCGCACGCCCCGTGGCCTGGCGCGACGCTGCTCTGGGTGGAGGTCACGGGCTCGAAGGCGCGGCTGCTGTCGGGCCGCTGAGGGTCAGCCGAAGAAGGACCTGCCGAAGAAGGACGCCGCGCATCCGCGGTACCCTTGTCCGCCCGCCCAAGCACAACAGGATCGAACCTCACCGATGACCGCACCGCGAACCCTGGTCGAGAAGATCTGGGACGACCACGTCGTCGCGCAGGAGCAGGGCGCGCCTGCCCTCCTCGCCATCGACCTCCACCTCATCCACGAGGTGACCAGCCCCCAGGCCTTCACCGGGCTCCGCCAGCGCGGCATCGCGGTCCGGCGCCCGGACAAGACCGTGGCCACGGCCGACCACAGCACGCCCACGACGCCGCGCGGCCTGCCGATCCTGGACCAGATGGGCGCGGCCCAGATCAAGCAGCTCGAGACCAACTGCGCCGACTTCGGCGTCCCCATCCACGCCTACGGCAGCGACACCCAGGGCATCGTCCACGTCATCGGCCCCGAGCTCGGGCTCACCCAGCCGGGCATGACCATCGTGTGCGGCGACTCGCAC